>NZ_MLFN01000018.1 GCF_002095315.1 Pantoea conspicua | reverse complement strand
TGCGGTGCCAGCAGGAAACCGAGCATCCCGCACAGCTGCAGTGCCAGGGTCAGCAACAGCAGCGGCCGGCGATCGCTGCCGCGTGCCAGCAGCGGCAGCAGCAGTGCGCCTGCCACCTGACAACCGATCATCATGCCCAGCAGCGAGCCGCCAGCTTGCGCGCTCCAGCCCAGCTGATGATAGAAATCCGGCAGCCAGGCGACGCAGATCGCATAGCCGCCGTTCACCAGCCCGAAGCTCAGCGCCAGCGTCCAGGCGCGGGTTTTACGCCATAACGCAGGCAGCACCACCGCCGCCGCTTTTACCGGTGGTGCGGTCGGAATAAACAGCCACAGCAGCAGCGCCAGCACCACCGGCAGCGTCCAGCTGCTCAGCGCGCCCTGCCAGCCGAATGCGCATTCAGCCACGGCGTCAGCGCCGCGCCGATCCCGCCGCCTCCCATTAGCGCGCCCGCCCACAGGCCGGTCACCGGCGCGCTCTGACGGCTGAAGCGCTGACGGATCAGACCCGGCATCGCCATCTGCACCACGCCAATCCCCGCTCCGCCCGGTATCGTGCTGAGCACCAGCCAGCGGCCGTCGCTGACAAACAGTCGGCTCACCAGCGCCAGCAGCAGCAGAAACAACCCGCCCAGTAAAAGGTTACGCACCGAAAATCGCTGCATCAGCCGGGCGCTGGTCAGCGCAATTGCGCCCATCATCATCATCGGCACCGCAGGCAACAGCGACGCCGCCAGTGGCGACAGGCCAATGTTCTGTCGCAGCTGCTCCAGCAGCGGGCTGACCGAGGTCATCAGCGGTCGCATGTTTAGTCCGGCCAGCACCAGCGCCGCCAGCAGCAGCTTATTTTCTCTGTTCATCTGAAATCCGCAGAATTAAAAGTTGCCAGCCTGACACGCATCGCTACTATCTGGAAATGAAATATGACTCTGTCAGGTAGTGGGAAAATGAATCGTCAGCCGATGTTTACGCCGCAGCAACTGCTGAGCTTTGTCGCAGTGTGTGAAACGGCCAGCTTTACCCGCGCCGCTGAGCGGGTGCATCTGTCGCAATCCACAGTCAGTCAGCAGGTGCGGCGGCTGGAAGAGATGGTGGGTAAAGCGTTGCTGGTGCGCTCATCACATCAGGTTCAGATCACCGAAGAGGGTGAAAAATTGCTGGGCTATGCCCGCCGGATTATCGCCCTGAACGGTGAAGCGCACGACGTGCTGAGCGATCAATGGCGCGAGGGCGTGCTGCGTCTCGGCGTGCCAGAGGATTTCGCCGCACCGACCGCGGGCCTGCTGGCGCATTTCAGTCGCGCCCATCCTCAGCTGCGGCTGGATGTAATGAGCGGGATGCAGGTGGAGCTGCGGCGGGCCTGGCAGCGTGAAGAGCTGGATATCATGCTGATCAAACAGACCTATGGCGAGCGGCCGCTGGCGTCGCGTCCGGAACCGCTGCTGTGGCTCGACAGCGCCGCGTCCCCCTGCTTTGAGCAGACGCCAGTGCCGCTGGTGCTGTTTCCGCAGCTGGGATTGTACCGCGATGAGGTCTGCCAGACGCTCGACGCGCTGGGCCGCGGCTGGCGCATCAGTTACAGCAGCGCCAGTCTGGTGGCGCTTGCTGCCGCCAGCGCCGAGGGGCTCGGTCTGACCCTGCTGCCCGCCAGCTGTCGCCTGCCGCAGCATCGGGTGCTGGGCAGCGAACAGGGACTGCCGGTGATCGATAGCTTCGAGCTGGCGCTGTTCTGCCGTCAGCCGCAGGATCCGTTACAGCGTGAACTGGCTGAGGCGCTGGTGGCATTTGGTCAGTTACGCTGGCAGTGAAATTTCGAATAGCCAGCAGTGGAAAATAGCGCAGCAAGCCGGGCTGCCGTTTGTCAGATTAGGATCTTATTCATTTTGCAGGAGCCTCTGATGCCCACTTCCCCTTCTCCGAGCCGTCGTGACTTTCTCGGCCAGAGCGTACGCTGGACTGCGGCCGGTGGTTTACTGGCCGCGGGCATGAGCCAGGTCAGCGTAGCGGCCAGTGCCGTATCCACTGCCCCCGACCGCGCCGCTGCCCTGCCGCAGCAGGATCACTACCTGCTGCGTAATGTGCGGCTGGAAGAAGGATTTGAACGTGAGGGCGATGAAGTTATTGCCACCCGGACTGCGCTGTATGACATCAGCGTGCGTGACGGAAAAATCGATCGGCTGCAACCGCCGGGCCAGGGCGACAGCATGTTACCGACGTGGGATGCCCAGGGTGCGCTGCTGCTGCCTTCGACTCAGGATATGCACATCCATCTTGATAAGACCTTTTATGGTGGACCGTGGCAGGCGCCGCGTCCGCGTCAGGGCAAAACCATCATGGATATGATCGCCCGGGAACAGGTGCTGATCCCACAGTTGCTGCCTCATTCCCAGGCACGAGCCGAGGGCCTGATTGCGCTGCTACACGCCAAAGGCACTACCCGCGCCCGCAGCCACTGCAATATCGATCCGGTCAGCGGCCTGCAAAGCCTCGATCACCTGCAGGCCGCGCTGGCGAATCACCCCGATTTTCCCTGCGAAATTGTGGCGTTTCCTCAGCACGGATTGCTGCATTCCCAGGTCGATGGCCTGATGCGCGAGGCGATGCAGCGCGGCGTACAGTATGTGGGCGGGCTGGATCCCACTAATGTGGATGGCGCGATGGAAAAGTCACTGGATGCGATGTTCCTGATAGCACTCGACTATCAGCGCGGCGTGGATATTCACCTGCATGAAACGTCCGCAGCAGGCGTGGCAGCGATTCAGTACATGATTGATACCGTGGCCCGTAACCCGGCACTGAAGGGCAAAGTAACGCTGAGTCACGGCTTTGCGCTGGCGACGCTGGAGGGCAGCGCACTGAACAGGATGATTGAGGCGCTGGCTGAGCAACAGTTCAGCATCGCCTCAACCCTGCCGATCGGCAAACTTACTATGCCGATTCCACAGTTGCAGGCCGCGGGCATTAAGGTCATGACCGGCACCGACAGTGTTATCGATCACTGGTCACCATTTGGCACCGGCAGCATGCTGGAGAAAGCGAATCTGTATGCGCAGCTTTATCGGGGGTCAGATGAATTTTCGCTGTCACGGACGCTGGCAATCGCAACCGATGGTCAACTGCCGCTGTCGGCTAAAGGGGAGCGTCAGTGGCCGAATTCGGGTGATGAGGCCAGCATGATGCTGGTGGCGGCAAGCTGTTCTGCAGAAGCCGTAGCCCGCATTTCACCGGTCGTCGCAACCTTCTCTCGCGGCAAACCGGTATTTATGCTGACCTCCGCCTGAAACAACAGAGCCCCCGGATCGGAGGCTCTGCATTTACCTGAATGGACCAAACCGTCAGGCGGTTTTAGCCCATTTACTGTTCGACATTAATTCCATTGCCAGCGCATATAAGCGACGATCTTCCTGATCACAGGGCTCATCTTCCGCATAACAGCCGATCATAGAAGCGATCTTATCGGCTGATAAGCTCTCTCCATGAACGTGCAGTGTCAGTACGGCGCGGCCTACTATTTTAAGCACATTCTCATGTGGTCCCTGGATGCTATTACTCAATGAAAATACCCTCTACCGGTCGTTGTACCAGGAATATGGCGCGCTAAATATAAAGCAATTAGCTCCTGATTTTTATCGGCATCAAGGGCGATATCTTTTAATGATTAATTCTTTTGCTGTAGTCAGCATTAAGGAGTTATCTGATTAACAATGAAATATTTTTTTAAAAACGCCGAGTTATAAACTAATGTCTGGCCTTAATGAATAAACGCAGCGGCAGGTCGTTCTTTCACCTGCGACAAAGTATTAAAAAAAAACACCAATTTTAACGCAACTTCGGTTAATTCTTAGTCACTCCTCAATAAATTGTTTCATACTGCTAACCTCAAGGTTACCGTTGCTGTCAGGCGTGCTTTCTGCCAGACTTGCGCGCGCAATACTGCCCTCCACTTTCAGCCTCAGAGGCCGCGCCCGTGACCGCTTTTTCTACCCTCAATTCGCTTCCCGACAGCCAGCTCGATAACCTGCGCGAGATAGGCTATACCAGCATGACGCCGGTTCAGGCCGCCACGCTGCCCGCCATTTTGCAGGGTCGTGACGTGCGCGCGCAGGCAAAAACCGGCAGCGGGAAAACCGCCGCCTTTGGTATTGGCTTACTGCACCATATCGACAGCGCCCGGTTTCAGACCCAGGCACTGATTCTCTGCCCGACCCGTGAACTGGCGGATCAGGTCGGCAACGTGCTGCGTCAGCTGGCACGCTTCACCCGTAACATTAAAGTTCTGACTCTGTGTGGCGGCCAGCCGATGAGCGCCCAGCGTGATTCGCTGGTGCATCCGCCGCATATTGTGGTGGGTACACCGGGTCGTATTCTCGATCACATCAAACGTGAAAACCTGAAGCTGGAAAATCTGCGCACTTTGGTGCTGGATGAAGCTGACCGGATGCTGGAGATGGGTTTCCGCGACGATATGGAAACCATTATTGAGGCGACGCCAGCGTCACGCCAGACGCTGCTTTTTTCCGCCACCTGGCCCGAGGGCATTACCGCCATCAGCAGCCGCTTCCAGCGAGATGCGCTGAGCGTGGTGACGGAAGAAGTTAGCGAACTGCCGTCGATTGAACAGCAGTTCATTGAGGCCAGCCACGGTGAAAAGTTATCGCTGCTGATCGCCTTGCTGAGCGAGCGCCAGCCTGCGTCATGCGTGGTGTTCTGTAATACCCGCCGTGAATGCGATGAGATTGCTGCGGCGCTGAATGCGCGCGATATCAGCGCGCTGCCGCTGCATGGCGATCTTGAGCAACGCGATCGTGAGCGCGTACTGATCCGCTTCGCCAACGGCAGCGGGCGGGTACTGGTGGCAACCGACGTGGCCGCGCGCGGACTCGATATTAAATCGCTGGCAATGGTGGTGAACTATCAGCTGGCCTGGGACCCGGAAGTGCATCTTCACCGCATTGGCCGCACCGCACGCGCTGGCGAGCACGGCGTCGCGGTCAGCCTGGTTGCGGCCGATGAGATGGCGCGCGCCCATGCGCTGGAAGATTTTCTGCAACAGAAGCTGCCGTGGATTGCCGCCAGCACGCTGAAAAAAGGCAACAGTAAACCCCTGCCTGCCGCAATGATGACGCTGTGCATTGATGGTGGCCGCAAAGCCAAGATCCGTCCGGGCGATATCCTCGGCGCACTGACCGGTGAAACGGGTTATCGTGCTGACCAGATCGGTAAGATTGTGCTGACGCCGACCCACGCCTACGTCGCGATTGACGCGGCTCAGGCTAAAGGGGCACTGGTGAAACTCAAGCAGGGAAAAATCAAAGGGAAAGCCTGCCGGGCGATTCTGCTGAAGGATTAAGTATCAGGGGCGAGGCGATTGCCTCGCCCTGTTTGCTGTTACGGCTTGTCGATCTGTGTAACGTGCAGTGTGGTTTTGTCCCCTTTACCCTGCACCTTACCGCTAACGCGTACCTTATCCTCAGCGGTGTAGGTTTTACCATCGAAGGTTTTCTTTGGCGCAATAATCGGTAATGTGCCGGTATTATCGCGGAACTGATAAGTATCGCCCTGCTGTTTTTTCACGATGTAGCCTTCCAGCGTCACATAACCCCCCGGGCGGAAATCACGAATCTGGTCGATGTGTGTCTGGCCGGTATCTTCCGAACCTTTATAACCTGCATCCTGTTTGTGTTGCGGCGGCGGTGCTTCGCCCGCTTTGTATCCCCCCTCTTCGGCATACACGCCCGCACTCATTACCACCAACAGTGACGCTAAAATTACTTTTTTCATTTCACACTCCTTTATTGGAAAGGTGTCCATGTTGAACCTTCACCGTTAAGCCTGGCACAATAATTGGCGTCCGTTTTATTTCACCCTTCTGTTCTCACCTTTTTCCTTTTGCTGCCGATAACCTGTTCACACCCTATTTCACCAGCTGCGTTAATGCAGAGGCAACGATGGATAATTTTCAAAAAGAGATTGATGAGAGAGCAAACCTCGCGTTATCGAACAAATTTGAACTGCTGCTGTTTCGCTTAGGCTCTGATCAGCTGAAAGGCAAGTCCGAACTGTTTGGCATTAACGTGTTCAAGCTGCGTGAAATTGTACCGATGCCCGCCATCACCAAAGCCGCCGGTATGCGTTCACCGCTGCTGGGTATGGCCAGCATTCGCGGTCAGTTCATCCCGGTTATCGATCTGCCAGCGGTCGCCGGTTGCGTGCCAGAAACCGGCCTGAATCTGCTGCTGGTCACCGAGTATGCGCGTAATACTCAGGCGTTTGCCGTGGAGTCAGTTGAGAATATTGTGCGTCTCGACTGGAACCAGGTGCATACCGCAGAAGCGGGTATCGGTGGCCGCAACATTACCAGTATCGCCTGCCTCAATACTGACCAGCAGAGTAACGATCTGGCGATGGTGCTGGATGTTGAACAAATTCTGTATGACATCATTCCTTCGGTTCGCGGTGTTGAACCGGAAGCAACCAGAGCGCGTGAATTTAACTATCGACCCGGCGCCGTCGCCATTGTGGCGGAAGATTCCAAAGTGGCGCGTCAGCTGCTGGAACAGGGCCTGAAGAGCATGGGGATTCCGTCACTGATGTTTAACACCGGCCTGGAAGCGTGGGAAAAACTCAAGCTGATGAGCCAGGAAGCGCAGGCTGCCGGCGAGTCGATTCACGATAAAATCGCCTTTGTCCTGACCGACCTGGAAATGCCGGAAATGGATGGCTTCACGCTGACCCGAAACATCAAGCGTGACGGGATGCTGAAACGTCTGCCAGTGGTGATCCACTCTTCACTCTCTGGCAGCGCCAATGAAGATCACGTACGTAAAGTGGGTGCCGACGGTTATGTCGCCAAATTCGAATTAAACGAACTCTCTGACGTGATTTTTAACGTTCTCGAAGCAGCCCGCTAAGCGAATGCAGGCCGACGCGTTTACGGTCGGTCTGCTGCCCTTGCCTGTTTCGCACTGTGTTTTTACTTAGCCAGGAATCTTATCCATGCACAGCGAAACCTTACCCGTTACTTCCCGTCACAATATGCTGCGTGGCCGACTGCGTCAGCTTGCCTGGGTTTCCGCCGTGATCCTCAGCCTGATGTTCTGGGTCGGCCTCTACTTTTTAGTCTTTTAATTTCATTCATCCCGTAGGGTTCAGGCTGCCAGTTTTGTGACTGTCAGCCCGGCCAGGCACATCCGGCTTTCCGCTTTTATCGGAGCCGTTTCGTTAAACACAATTAATCGATGCGATTAATTGTGCGCTTTCCCCTGCCTGTTACTTCAAAAAAATTAAAGGTAAAGCTTAACGCTCCGATAACAGTGTGCGCGAGATCATCTTTTTTCCCGCGACACAATGCGGGTTAAAGGATGTGCAACGCGCACAACAGCAAGGAACCTGATTGCTGATAACACAGTGAAAAATAATAAAACGGGGAAAGAATATGGTCAGTATCAAGAATATGAAGGTGGGTATGCGGCTCGCCGCAGCCTTCGGTATTGTTGTGACGTTACTGATTGTTATTGGTGTGACATCCATAACGAAAATTAACAGCATTAACACCGCTATTGCGTCGATCGTGGACGATCGTTACGTAAAAGTGCGACTGGCATTTGATGTGCGCGATGGTGTCAACGATCAGATCAAATACCTGCGCGGCATTGTGATCGACACCAATCGACCGGAAATGAACGTGAAACGTTACGGTCAGCTGGACGAAGCGACTCAGCAGACTAACGCCGCCATGAAAAAGATCGCTGATATTCAGGTTACCGCGGTCGGTAAGAAAAAAATTGCCGGTCTGCTGGCCTCTGCCGACGCGTTCGAAAAGGTCAAAGCGGAGCTGATCACCCTGGTGAAAACCGGTGATTTTAATGCTGCCAGCACCTATGTACTCAAGTCGATGACCGCGACTCAGAACAAATTCCTCGATGATGCTGTCGCGTTTGCCAATTCTCAGGATTCACAACTGCGCAGCGAAGGACAGAGCATTGTGGCGAATGGTCAGTCAGCGATTTCCATCACGCTGATTTTCTCTGCGCTGGCGATTCTGGCCTCCATTTTGCTGGGCATTTTCCTGACGCGCTCGATTGTGCGCCCGCTGGTGGCTGCGGTGGATGTGGCCGAACGCGTTGCTGCTGGCGATCTGAGTTCAAAAATTCAGATGACGTCACGCGATGAGACCGGTGTGCTGATGCAGGCACTGCAACGAATGAACGATAACCTGCTCTCTATTGTGACCGAAGTGCGTACCGGTTCCGATACCATTGCGGTGGCGTCGAACCAGATTTCCAGCGGCAACCTTGATCTCTCAACCCGCACCGAGCAGCAGGCCAGTTCGCTGGAAGAGACCGCCTCGGCGATGGAGCAGATGACCTCAACGGTTAAGCACAACGCCGATAACGCCCGTGAAGCTAACCAGCTGGTGGCGAGCACCTCCAGCGTGGCGCGCGAAGGTGGCGTGGTCATGGAGCAGGTGATCGAGAAGATGGAGGCCATTGCCCTGTCGTCGAAGAAAATTGTCGATATTATCAGCGTGATCGACTCTATCGCCTTCCAGACCAACATTCTGTCACTCAATGCGGCGGTCGAAGCGGCGCGTGCCGGTGAGCAGGGCCGCGGCTTTGCGGTAGTTGCCTCTGAGGTGCGTAATCTGGCGCAGCGTTCTGCGTCTGCCGCCAAAGAGATCAAAGTGCTGATTGAGGATTCAGTGGCGAAGGTGGATGAAGGCAGCAAACTGGTGACCCATGCGGGATCAACCATTGGCGAAGTGGTCAACAGCGTACAAAGTGTGGCGAACATCATGAGTGAAATCACTATCGCCAGCAGCGAGCAGAGCAGCGGCATCAGTGAGATCAATATGGCGATTACCCAGATGGAAGCGGTGACGCAGCAGAACGCCGCGCTGGTGCAGGAAGCGTCAGCGGCCTCACAGGCGTTGCAGGATCAGGCTGAACGGATGGCGCAGGCGATGAGCGTGTTTAAGGTAGGACAGCTTTCGCTGAACGCCGCGCACAATGCCTGATAGCGTATCTGATCAGTAGCGAAGTGGCTCCAGCGGCCTGCTACGGCGGGCCGTAACGGTGTAGTCCTGCTGGTATGACGGACGAGTTAGCGTCTGAGCCTGCGTTAATCTCTGGTGAATTGAGAAGCGATGACGTCAGAACGTTCGCCAGCGACAGGCGCATCCATGGATAAGGAACGCAATGGCGGGAACATCAGAGGAAGCAGAAGCAGAAGCAGAAGCAGAAGCAGAAGCAGAATGACAGAAACAAAAAAGGCTACCGGGGGCAGCCTTTCATTACAGTCAATGCAACAACGCTATAAAGCTCAGTTAGCCTTAAATCAGAAAGCGCGAGGCTGGTTCTGAAGTGCAATCCTCGCCGCGTTCACCTGAACAACGACAGATTTGCAGAAAATGCATTTCGCTCCATGCGGATTGGCTCTTGTAACATCAAAGTGTGATGTACGAAACTGTGAGCCATTACAGTGAGGACATTTAAATGTAATTTTCAGTCCTTAGAGACCAACAACGTTTGCAGCAGCTGGGCCTTTGGCGCCATTTTCTACTGTAAACTCAACTTGTTGACCTTCATCTAATGAACGGAAATCAGTGCCCTGGATTGCAGAGAAATGTACGAATACATCTTTGCTGCCGTCCTGAGGAGAGATGAAACCGAAGCCTTTCTCTGCGTTAAACCACTTAACGGTACCGCGAATTTTGTTAGACATGCTTAAATCCTTAATATATCGAGCCTTCCGGCATAATGGCCTGAGAACAGATTTTAATCAGAACGTAAGAGAAGACTCAAAAAGAAGGGATGTCTCGCGACAAACTTAGAGATGAGAACTGCTTTGGATACTTACTTTGATAGTGTCTGTTAATCAAACCGACGATTCATTAAGCCACACTTCGCCGGGTGACGCAAGCAGCAATTTAAATTAATCGTCAGTAACCCTTAATTGAATCGCCGTCACCGTGGTCGCAAAGGGCCCGCAGGCGCCTCAGTGTGAAGCGCCACCATTCAATCGGTTAAACAGAATGCTGCGCATCTCTGCAGAATCGGTCGGATTAAGGTTCATCCAGCTGAGCGTCTGGCGGTCGCTTTTCATATCGTACTCAGAGAAGAGACCATGAATCGCCCCGTTATCAGGTGAATAAAGGATGGCGATAGATTGCACCGGGCAGTGATGAGGCTTGCAACCTGAAAGAACCTGATACTTCACGCCTTTAATCACGACCTCATCGGCCGGAAAACTGGTCCCGCCATTTCTGACCCATGAAGGTAACCTGTAGCGCTCAACCAGCCTGTTATAAGCCGCCCCACTCTCTTTAGCCTGAATAAAATCAAACAGGTAAGGCTTGTCAGCTGCATTCGCAATAAATGACCCCATCGTCAGGGCAACGACCAGCAGGATTTTTTTCATCTCCGTTTCCTCGTTTCGGATGCTTAAGACGTCGGACGATGGTCGTCCGGTACATCACTGCATCACTCCATCAGCGCTACGGGCTGAGAGCCAGCACGCGCGGTTGGGCTGAATATATCAGCCGACGAAGTCTGGCTGCAATGTTCACGGCACCCTTAACAGAAGCGGGAAAACAGCTGTTGAGGATCGGTTGTACAGGATAAAAAGTGAAGGTACGCGTGGAAGGTAATTGCCTGAGATAACTGGTGCCGGTAAGAGGAGTCGAACCTCCAACCTTCGCATTACGAATGCGCTGCTCTGCCAACTGAGCTATACCGGCAAACGGGGGGGATTAGCGGGGAAATACCTTAGAAAAAAGCGGAAATGCGTCAAGAGAGCGGCCATTCAACTGCGGATTTTCGCAGCGCCTCATGCCAGAATGAGACTGCCGCAATACAAGTCTCAGACAAAAAAAGGGCGAGGCAGCTGCCTCGCCCAAAAAGTGCCGATCATCAATCGTAGTAAGGGACCTTACGGTCAACGCCGTTGATATTGATCAGCACAAAACCGGTCGGCGCCGTTTTGTTAGCCGGGGTTCCCGCCGCCGTTGCGAGCGTCACCACCCCTTTTTCATTGGCACCAATACCCGCCAGTCCGTTATGCATGCCAAAGCGCGCAGCTGGTTTCAGCGTCCCGACTTTGGTGATATCAGTCACCACCGACATATCGGACTGAAACAGCGAGCAGGAACCGGTATCGAAACGGGTCGGACCGGTGGTCTTGAGGTTAAACATGGTTTCGCCGCTGTTAGCCCTCAGCTTGACCCATACCACCGCATAGGTGGTGCCGACCCGGTTATAACGGATATCGAGCACCGAGGATTGACCCATGTGATGCGCATCCGCCCACACCGTCTCCAGGCGCTGCAGGTTGATCAGGGTTTTACCGGTGCCCGGCAGGTTAACCGGCGACCCTGCGGTGCCGGAGGGCGTCGTGGTATCCGCTTTCCCGATCAGTTCCATGACCCACGCCTGGTTAGGCGCCGGGAAGTAGAGCTGACCCAGCCGGTACCAGTTATCGGTATCGGTGTTGTTCACCACCTTATATCCGCTGAAATAGCCGACGCGCATCGAACCGGTTGAATAGCTGCCGTGGTTTTCATCACGACGGTAACCATATTCAAAGGTCGATAACCACTTCCCGGCGGCCAGATCGTTAGTAATTTTCGCCCCGGCCTGCAGGTTAATCTGACGCATGATGACGCGGGCATTGTTGAGGTTGAGCGGCGTACCGCAATCTTCAATGTTCAGCGTATCAATGGTCCAGCCACCGTCCGACAGATCCCCAGGATTGCGGGTATGCTCAATCCAGACGTTACGCAGGATCCCCTGGGTCATACGCGGCATATAAAGCGTGGCGTCACCATAACCGGATTGGAAGTTGGCATTGCTTAACTCAATGGCAGTCGAGTGATCCCAGACGCCATTCGGTGAGTTAGACCAGCCGACATCAAACACCCGCGAGAAGGTGCTGGTGGTGTAGATCTGGTCGAACTTACTGTCGAGCGTATCCTGCAGTTTAAATACCGTGCCACCGGTGCTTTGCGCCCGGAAGCAGCTGATATTGACGGTTTGTCCTTCGATACAGGTATTTTCGAAGAACGGCTGATTGTTGCTGCACTGCTCGGGTAAAATGGTGACTTTGGCAGTGGTATCGGCGCTGGCCTGCCCGTTCCAGACGATGCCTTTGATCGCGGTACGGCGAGCCTTTACTTTAAACACGGTATTGGGGCTTTTATCGGAAATAATGGTGGTGCGCGGCAGCGAGCCCAGCTCCAGATCGTCGCCTAACAGGCCAAAGAACGGGATTTCTGTGGCGCTAAGATCGATAGGTGAAATCCGGAAGCGACCACCAGGAAAACGTACCGGCAGGGCTTTGACGTAGGTGTTGTAAGTCTGGGTCCACGCCAGCATCCGCTTAAACGCATCCGTATCATCAGTGACGCCATCCCCTTTCGCACCGAAGTGCAGAATATTCACTTCAGTGGGATCGTTAATGGTGCGTTTCCAGTAAAAACCGTTGCCCACTGCCACCGTACCGCCATCGTCTTTCAGGACGGTGCTGCTGAGAAAACCAACAAAGTCAGCACCGCCACGGAAGCTGGAGTCTTTATCGTAGTAGCGTTTCAGAATCGCAACTTCACCTGATTTTGACGGGACTGTGGTGCGCAGTTCAGCAAAAGAGTTAACTTCGATCATAGTATCCTCCTCAGGATGACTTAGTTAAGGCGCTGATTATCAGCAGGTTACTTTGTAATGGCCGGGTGGCCGCAGAGGGTGTCCCACATGTCGTTGTGGGTGTTGATGGCACGCACGGTGCGAACGTCCATCTTTTGTGCGTCATCGCCGTAGGTATAAAGAGGGGAAAACAGCACGCAGGCTGAATCGGTTATCGCCACCGGTTCAGGGTTTGTGGTATTTCGACTGCTGCAACTTGTCGCGAGCAGCAGCGTCATCAAGGTTGTGATTGTCAGTCGCCACACGATTGGCCTCCTCACGATTATGTTGTTGTTGCTGTGCGACCGCTTCGACGCGGGACGCCTGTTGTTGCGCGTTATCGACGTCAGAACGGGCTTTTTGCTGCACTTTGCCGATTTTCTTTCCGCCAAAATAACTGGCGCCCAGTGCCGCAATTACCGCAGCCAGCGCCGCGATCCAGTGCCAGCTGCCGCCGAGTAAGGTGGTTAACAGGGTCATGGTTTGGTTACCTCCACCTGCTGCTTTTCATTCAGCAGGTTTTTTTGACGAACAAACTGGGCAATGACACCCATCGCCACCATGAAAGCGCCGACCAGTCCGAGGTAGTTGTGCGGCAGTATCGATTTGACGTCCTCCGGCAGCACGTTCCAGGCATCCACCGCCGCAGAGGGAAAGGATTGCGCCCAGGCGCTGAGCATCGACCCCAGCGACGCGAGCCAGACTGACCAGGTTTTGAATAACAGACGGGCATGGGAGACAAATTGCAGTGTGGTAAAGCGCTGAAGCAGCAGCAGAATAATGATCGCCGTCAGCACGGCGATGAGAAACATGAGCCATCTCATAGCAGCCCCCGATAAACGGCATAGGTGCCGCTGCGCATCACTTCAGCATGACGTCTGGCCCGGCCCGGCGTCTGACGTGCCCACAGGCTGTTCATCATGGCGTCAGCCGCCTCATTAAAATTTTCACTGGTGATGGCGCTGAGCATATTTCTGAACTGCATGACGCCATCGACGCCCAGCTGATAAGCCATGCTCAGCAGCACATCAGTGCGGGCGTCATTACATTTCGCCAGCGCATTGCGCAGCAGCTCGCGGCTCTGCATCTCCTGCACCTTGCCTTCCACAATGCACTGCTTCCAGACATCCCCGACGCGTCGCGGCACCCGAAACGCGTAGTTACTCAGCGAGGCCCCTTTCGGGCCGATGCGGATCCCGCCCGCGACGGTCGGGAAGCCCAGCGTGTCGAGATAAGGCACGTCGGCATACCCCTCTTCAAAATTCAGCATTGCAATTATCTGGCTCATAACGATTCCTCAATGACGGGTCAGAGCGACTCAGTCCTGTGAAAAGAAATACATAACGCCCGCTGATCAATGGCCACCACCACGCCCGCCGCAGGCAGGGTTAACCCTGCAGCAAAACTGAACAGTAATTAACCGGATTACGACCAGTTAAAAATAGAGGTGGCAGACAGGGAACGGCGGATAAAACAGGGGGATTACTGATGCTATTCAGCGCACTGCGTAGAGATGCACATGCGGCAGACAGCAGTTGTCAAAGCTGGGCGCCTCCTGATTTTTAGCGCGTGGTGCTGTGATAGCGCGATCGACGCGCGGGGTAACCTGACGCTGGCAGATTTGTTCCGCTCGCCGCAGGGTGAGTGTTTCTGGTGGGAAGTTCAGGGCCTGGTCGATGCTCTGTTTCAGGCTGCTGAGAGGTTGGCGCCGCCGATGGCGACGAGTACGTGCGTTGCCCATGAAAACGCTTTTGCCATAGTGAATTATCGCCATAACTCCTCCTGTGAATGAGTCTTTGGCGATGGGGTGGCAGGCGCGAGCTTTCGGCGAACCGAACGGGCCCGAATGTCGCGATTCACGCTCGCACACTCACCGCCCGGCTGCGTGAGCAGCCAGGTGGAAAGTAGGCGAAGGGGAATAAACGGCATCTGACGACGCTGCATTTTGCGCATCCACCCCATCCCAAAGTTCACTGACTTTTGGGTGGTTTGATTCGCGCTTGTGCAGCGCCTCAATTGTTTAAGAGCGGCTCATCCCTGAAAGAACTGCTTCGTTCATCCATGTTCAAATTATTAACAGGTTCTTATGCATTATCAAACACTGTTGGTTAATTTTTTATTTACCACTGGTTAAATTTTTGAATTTATGTCGATTATTTTTTTGCAGGCAATCTGATCCGGACCGCTGATAACGGGCTTAGCCGAGGATCTGATAGTGTCGTGCCTGGCTCATGATGACTTTGGCGAGTACCTTGAGGCTGGCTACGTCATCGTGGTTGAGATACCAGGTTTCGTAGCGCTTGTTGTCTGATATGACAGCAATTTTCTTATGCTGCAGTTGCAGGCGTTTCAGGTAGAGTTGCTCGTCCAGTGTGAAAATGTAGATGCCGTCACCGTCAAACATCCGCACGCTGATATCGACAAACAGCTGGTCACGCGGAGCGAAGGTGTCCGCCATTGAATCGCTGTTGATCGCAATTAATCGGATATTTTCTGCCGGGCGGCCGTTGAACAGCACCCGCGCCTCATCCTGACCATATTCGATCGCCTGGATGGTTTCGACAAACTCATCGCGCGCAGGCACGCCCGCCGCGCTTTTCTGGCCGATATCGAGGCTATCAACGCGAAATACGTTTTTATGGCTGGTCAGCGTGCTTAACGTCACCGGCTCAGCCGGACGATCCATACCGTACTGCAGCCACTCGACGCGCACGCCAAGCAGCTGACTGAGCGCCAGTAAATTGCCACCATCAGGCACTGACTGGGCGTTAAACCACTTCCACACCCCCGGCGTTGAAATCTTACAGCCTTGCTGCTGCAGGGCTTTAGCAACCTGTTTGTTTCGTCCATGTCCGACAATGCCAGCACTCTCACAGGCCGCGATCAGCCTGGCGGTGAAAGCTTGTCTTGTACTTTCTTTTTTAACCATTAGTTAATAATCAGCCATAGAGGAGGTACTGGATGTTATTTTCATTATTGCTACCAGTTCATTTTATATTACCGTCCGTTTACTACCTAACCGCTTTATCAAGCATTTCTAATTATCATTATCCTCTGCCGTTTGCACCTGAACAAAAAATATTGCCTCAGGCCGCGCATAGCCCCGGCTTTCAGGAATCTTCCGTAAGGAATTGCGTGAAATTCAGTCAGCTTTATTCGCTGAAGCGCTCCGACAGTAACGGAAAATTATCTTACAGGCGAGAAACTCTATCTATGACTGGACCGAAAGCGGCCGGTAAAAAAAACGGGAGTCTGTGAAAGACTCCCGTTTTGTTAAAAAAATAGGGGGTTATGGACGCAGCGTGTCGTCGCCCCAGGCAATCCATTTGTAGGTGGTCAGCGCCTCTAATCCCATCGGGCCGCGTGCGTGCAGCTTCTGGGTACTGACGGCGACTTCCGCTCCCAGACCAAACTGTCCGCCATCGGTAAAACGGGTACTGGCGTTAACGTAGACGGCTGACGAGTCGACCTGGCGAACAAAGCGGGTGGCATTGCGGGTGCTGCGGGTCAGAATGGCATCGGAATGCTGGGTGCCGTGGGTCCGGATGTGGTCGATCGCTTCATCCATATTGGCCACCTGCTTCACATTAAGATCGAGCGACAGCCACTCATCATTATACTGTGATGGGTTAACCGGCATCACCTGGGCCGGGCCCGATTGCAACTGCGCCAGCAGGTTGCTGTCAGCGTGCAGCACAATATTCTCCTGTGCCATCCGGGCGCAGAAGGCGGGCAGGAACCGGTCGGCAATCGCCTGATCCACCAGCAAGGTCTCCAGCGAATTACAGGCGCTGGGACGCTGTTTCTTGGCATTAACGATCACCTCAAGCGCCGGTTCAATCTCCATCGTTTCGTCGATGTAGATATGACAGACGCCGATACCGCCGGTGATCACCGGAATGGTGGAGTTTTCGCGGCACAGTTTATGTAGCGCGGCACCGCCACGTGGAATCAGCATATCGACGTAGCGATCCAGCTTCAGCAACTGATTCACCAGTTCACGATCGGGATTTTCAATTGCCTGGATAATCGCCGCCGGCAGACCGTGCTGCTGCAGGGCGTTCTGGATAACGCGCACCGTGGCGGCGTTGGTGCGCCACGTCTCTTTCCCGCCGCGCAAAATCGCCGCGTTGCCGGTTTTCAGGCACAGGCTGGCGACATCTACCGTTACATTGGGGCGCGCTTCATAAATCACCGCCACCACGCCGAGCGGCACACGGCGGCGTTCGATACGCAGCCCGCTGTCGAGCAGACCACCATCAATTAGCTGCCCGACCGGATCGGCCAGCTGACAAACCTGGCGCACGTCACTGGCGATGCCGCTCAGCCGCTGCGGGTTCAGCGTCAGCCGATCTAACAGGGCCGCGCTCATGCCATTCTGGCGCGCATCGGCTAAATCCAGTTCATTGGCGGCCAGGATATCGGCGCTTTCGGCTTCCAGACGATCGGCAATGGTCATCAGGACCCGGTTTTTCTCTGCGGTCGACAGATCGGCCACGCGATAGGCTGCTGCGCGGGCTGCCTTTCCCATCTCTTCAAGCATTGTCTGCTCCTTAACTGACGATCATGTCGTCGCGGTGAACCGCCACCGGACCATATTCATAGCCGAGAATTTCACTGATCTGCTGGCTGTGGTGTCCGGCAATCATTCGCATCGCGTCGCTGTTGTAGCGCGACACGCCGTGAGCGATATCCCGCCCCTGCAGGCTGCGGATACGGATCACTTCACCGCGGGAGAAATTACCCTGGATGGCGCGGATCCCTTTCGGCAGCAGCGAGCTGCCCCGTTCGATAATCGCCGCCAGCGCGCCGTCATCCACCGTCAGTTCACCGGCCGGCGGCGCCCCGAAAATCCAGCGTTTGCGGTTTTCCAGTGGCGACTGCTGAGCGTGAAACAGGGTGCCGACCGGCTTGCCGTCGATCACATCGCTGATCACACCGCTGCGGCTACCTGAAGCGATGATCACATCGATACCGGCACGACAGGCGACATCGGCTGCCTGCAGCTTGGTCGACATCCCACCGGTGCCCAGCCCGGAGACGCTGCCGCCCGCTAATGAGCGTAACGCATCGTCAATCACATGCACGTCACTGATCAGCTCAGCGTCGGGATTACTGCGCGGATCGGCGGTAAACAGGCCCTGCTGATCGGTCAGCAGCAGCAGTTTGTCCGCGCCGCCAAGCATCGCCGCCAGCGCCGACAGATTGTCATTGTCACCGACTTTAATCTCGGCGGTTGCCACCGCATCGTTTTCGTTGATCACCGGCACAATGTGGTTATCGAGCAGTGCGCGCAGCGTGTCGCGGGCATTCAGGAAACGCTCGCGATCTTCCATGTCGGCGCGGGTCAGTAGCATCTGACCGATGTGAATGCCATAGATGGAGAACAATTGCTCCCACAGCTGGATCAGACGGCTCTGCCCCACCGCAGCCAGCAGCTGCTTTGAGGCGATGGTCGGCGGCAGTTCGGGGTAACCCAGATGTTCGCGTCCGGCCGCCATCGCGCCGGAGGTGACGATCACAATACGGTGGCCTGCAGCATGCTGCTGAGCACACTGACGCACCAGCTCCACCATGTGCGCCCGATTCAACCGGCGTGACCCGCCGGTGAGAACGCTGGTACCCAATTTGACCACTAAGGTCTGACTGCCACTCATATTTCCTGCCGTAGTAAAAATTTTTACGAAAGGACGTTTTAACAGGAGTGGATAAGGAAGCCAACAGCCAGCGGGGGAAAAGCACGATTTTACGCGGACAAGGGTGTAGACCAAAAGTTCACGGTTAACAAGAAATCACGGAAAGTGTCATAAAAAGTTCATCACCAGCCGGTAAAAAGTCGGTGTTTTACAAAAACTTTCACAACTTTTTGACGTACACATTGGGATTGATAGCAAATGAAGAAAAGCACACTGGCAATGATCATCTCCGCTCTGGCGCTGGCGTCTACCGCACAGGCTGCCGAAGTCTATAACAAAGATGGCAACAAACTGGATCTTTACGGCAAAGTGAAAGCTGAACATTACTTCAGCGATAATGCCGGCTCAGATGGCGACAAATCCTACGTGCGTATCGGCTTCAAAGGCCAGACGCAGATCAACGACCTGATGACCGGTTACGGTCAGTGGGAATATCAGTACAACGTCAACAACTCCGAAGGCAGCGATGCCAACAACGGTAACAAAACCCGCCTCGGCTTTGCCGGTCTGAAATTCTCGCAGTATGGATCTGTCGACTACGGCCGTAACTATGGCGTGCTGTATGACGTTGAAGCCTGGACCGATGTGTTCCCGGAGTTTGGCGGTGACGGTACGGCACGTTCCGATAACTTTATGACCCAGCGTGCGACAGGCGTGGCGACTTACCGTAACAATAACTTCTTCGGCCTGGTGGATGGTCTGAAATTTGCGCTGCAGTATCAGGGCAAAAATGACGCCAGCAGCGCCAACAGCCGTACCGACATCAACCGCCAGAACGGCGATGGCTATGGTGCGTCACTCGGTTATACCCTGGGCGATACCGGCGTGAGTCTGATGAGTGCCATTACCTCCTCTGACCGCACCAACCAGCAGCAGGCGCGTGCTTACGGCGGCGGTGACCGGGCAGATTCCTGGGGCGCAGGCGTGAAGTATGATGCCAACAGCGTTTACCTGGCGGCGATTTATACTGACACCCGTAACATGACGCCAATCAGCGGCACCAACCGCAACACCGGTGCTGCCGTGGCCGGTGCCGCTAACAAAGCACAGAACATCGAACTGGTGGCGCAATATCAGTTTGATTTCGGCCTGCGTCCGTCTATCGGCTACGTCCAGACCAAAGGCAAAGACATCGAGAACGGCATCGGCGATGCGGATCTGGTGAAATATATCGATGTGGGTGCCACCTACTACTTCAACAAAAACATGTCCGCCTTTGTGGATTACAAAATCAACCAGCTGGATGACGATAACGCCCTGTCAATCAACAACGATGACGTGGTTGCCGTGGGTATGACCTACCAGTTCTGATCTCTGTCGTACCCGCGCCGTCCCTGTTGATTGCTGTGGCGGACGCGGGTACGCAGTGCGTTACCCTTAATCTGAATGTGTCTGCATAAAAAAAGGCGAGTTTTTCAACTCGCCCTTTTTCTGTTATTTAACCCGCCGATCAGGCACTGAGCTTCACCGGTTTCTCATCGAAATCGCTGGCCGGAATCAGACCAAGCTCAAATTCCTGCAGCATCGCTTTCAGACGGGTATGGAAATTCCGTAAGGTCTCTTCCACGCGCGCCGTGTTCTCTTTGCCTTTTACGGTTGCCACCGACCAGTCGCCCTCTTTATCGAACAGACCGATATGGTAGACGTAGGTAAAGTGATCGGCCTGCGCTTCCAGCTCCATCCACCAGCCCCAGAACTCACGCAGCTCCGGTGCCGGTTTCACATTGACGCAGGCAGCCAGGCAGTCGAAAAAGAAACGGGTTTCACCACATTTCCCATCGCGAATATACGGCCCCAGCTCAGTGAAGCGCTTAAGCAGGCGACTGCGGGGATGACCACTCGGTAACGTCATGCTAATTCTCCATAGGTTTTGACCGATATCGATCCTCAATCATCCGGACTGTCGCCGTCTGCTCCACGCCATGTCGTCGGCATCACAGCCTGAGGTGAGTGAAGTGCGGCACCGCAGTCGGAATAATTCAGGTAATAGTTGTAGCAAATACTGTAAATTTTGCCAGTTACCTTTTTAAACGCTTCTCCAGCCAGTCGCAAATTTCATTTAGCGCCCGGTCAAAACTGGCCATCATCGGTTTCACCGGGATCAGTAACGCCTTGCCCTCTGCCGAGGAGTTGGCAATCAGCTTGCTCTCCTCTTCCGGGCTGAACAGGTCGTTCTGCCAGTAGCCCGACAGCATCGGCGTCGGCGTGCGACGGCCCAGCAGTCCCTGGGTTTTCAGCGAATAGCGGTTGAGTTCGGTACGCAGGGAACGGTCAGACGAGGAAGCCATTCCCAGCCGGCTCGCCAGCATATCCATGTACATATCCGGAATCTCATCCTGCAGTGCCGTCTGGGTCAGCAACGCATGCACAATCGGGCCGAGACAGGCCACCGCTCGCAGCCGCTGCGACTCCAGGTAAGCCAGCCGCACCGCCACGTTGGCGCCAAAGCGATAGCCAAAGGCCGCCACGCGGGTGTGATCAATCCACGGTACGGTTTCCAGCTGACGCAGCACCTGCTGGTGCAAGAAGCTGGTGTCCTGATTCAGGGTCCACTTCACCGAGTTGCCGACGGAGGGCACATCAATGGTCAGCATCGCGATACCGCGCGGCGCGAGGTAATCGTGGAACAGCCGATAGTGGTCACTCTGAAGGGAATCGAGCGCACCGCAGAACAGCACGGTGGGATAAGGCGCCTCGACGTCCGCGGGCATATGCAGGAAACCGCTGACCGGACTGCCGCCGCTGATGGCGAAAGTGAGTGGTTTCAGCTCACCCGGCAGCCGCTGCGTCGCCTCTTCATAAGCGCGATTCGCCAGCGTTTGCGCCTGGTCGGCCAGCTCATCGCCTTTGATATAGGGATAGGCGGCCACGCTGTAGAGATGGGCTGCATGCAGCCAGTACTCACCCGCTTCGTTGTCGTCACTGCACTCCAGCGCTTTCTGCTGCCAGATGCCCGCCTGGCGACACCATTCAAAATTCCAGTTGCCGCCACGGAAACCGATCACTGTATCCAGCAACGTCTCGTCGGTATGCTCTACGTTGCTGATGGCGATGCGCGCCAGCACTTCGCTGATCTCCTGCGGCGTGAGACCGCGCCAGGTCCACATCAGCTTATTCAGCATGCGATACCAGCCGCGCTGGCTGTCGCCATCAAGGGCGGAGTGCAGATCGGGCGTCGCGTGGTGCTGGCGACGAACCAAAGAAGAGGTTTCAGGATGTTTAAAGCGGGGTTTGAACAACTCCTCGCTGAGATTTTTGCTCGACATACTCACTTCTCCTGCAGCAGAAACGGCGATGGCTAAGTCTACTGTACGCCAGTTCTGGGTGCGAGGTGCAGAAAGCACAACGCCCGGAAAACCGGGCGTTGTTTGAGGCGCATCAATCAGTTTTTAACGATTGGCGGAATGTAAACCACGCCCATGTCCCACGGCTGCTCGATCCAGGTGTTCTGCGGGATGTCGACGATGTAATCGTCCACCAGCTGGCGTCCGGCCGGCTTCGCAAAATGGTGCAGAAGCGGGCTTTCGGGTACATCTCGCGGATCGCCTGCGCAGTGCCGCCGGTATCGACGAGGTCATCGATCACGATGAAGCCTTCGCCATCGCCTTCGGCGCGCTTCAGCACTTTCATTTCTCGCTGATGATCGTGGTCATAGCTGGAGATGCAGACGGTATCGACGTAGCGAATCCCCAGTTCACGCGCCAGCAGCGAAGCCGGTACCAGACCGCCGCGGCTGACTGCAATAATGTCTTTCCATTGTTCAACAGGAAGCAGGCGCTGAGCCAGTTTACGGGCATGAATCTGTAGCATGTCCCAGGTAACGACGTATTTTTCGCTCATAGAATAGGAATCCCAGCCAACCGGAGTGGCTTAAAAATGTGCAACGGGGAAAAGGTTGCGCGAGATTATAAGGAGTTGACGCGCTAAAAACCAGCACCCGCGCGTCGGTTGCGGTTTTTTAGCGCGTCTGAATGCGCACCCGACGAAAAACAGTGATATTCTCAGGCCATCTCGCCAGATTCTCTGGCGGCGATCTTTCACTGGAAACTCGCGATGTCCGGCTGGTCCGGCGCACTGACACAGGAGACTTGTCGTGTCTGAATTGTCTCAACTCTCTCCACAGCCACTGTGGGATATTTTCGCTAAGATTTGCTCCATTCCTCACCCCTCTTTTCATGAAGAAGCGCTGGCGAGTTACATCGTCGGCTGGGCCAAAGAGCAAGGCTTCTGGTGTGAGCGCGATCAGGTCGGCAATATCCTGATTCGTAAACCCGCCACCGCCGGGATGGAAAACCGCAAGCCGGTCGCGCTGCAGGCGCACCTGGATATGGTGCCGCAGAAGAATAACGATACCGTACACGACTTCACCAAAGATCCGATTCAGCCGTGGATTGATGGCGAGTGGGTGAAAGCGCGCGGCACCACACTGGGTGCTGACAACGGCATCGGTATGGCCTCGGCGCTGGCCGTGCTGGCTGACAATAGCCTGACCCACGGTCCGCTGGAAGTGCTGCTGACCATGACCGAAGAAACCGGCATGGACGGGGCTTTTGGTCTGCAACCGAACTGGCTGCAGGCTGACATCCTGATCAACACCGATTCGGAAGAAGAAGGTGAGATCTACATGGGATGCGCGGGCGGTATCGACTTCGTCACCACCCTGCCACTGACCCGTGAAGCGGTGCCTGCTGCGTTCGAGACCCTGAAGCTGACGCTGAAAGGGCTGCGTGGCGGTCACTCCGGTGCCGACATTCATATGGGCCTCGGCAACGCCAACAAACTGCTGGCGCGTTTCCTGGCGGCACACGCTGCTGAACTGGACCTGCGTCTGCTGGCCTTCAGCGGCGGTACGCTGCGTAACGCCATTCCGCGTGAGGCCTTTGCGACCGTTGCCGTCGAGAGCCACAAGGCCGATGCGCTGAAATCTGCTGCGGCGCATTTCCTGACCGCCATCCAGAACGAGCACGGCATTAAAGAGCCGAACATCGCGCTGGTCACCGAACCGCTGGCCCATCAGGGTGAGGCATTAACCCCTGACAGCCGCGATCGCTTCCTGAATCTGCTGAACAGCACGCCGAACGGCGTGATCCGCAACTCGGATGTGGCAAAAGGCGTGGTCGAAACCTCGCTGAATATCGGCGTAGTGACGATGGACGCGGATAAAGCCGAAATCAACTGCCTGATCCGTTCGCTGATCGACACCGGACGCGATTATGTGGTGCAGATGCTGACCTCGCTGGGCCAGCTGGCAGGCGCGCAGACCAAAGCGAAAGGCGGCTACCCAGGCTGGCAGCCAGACGCGGATTCGCCGATCATGGCGCTGACCCGTCAGACCTATATCGCGCTGTTCGACAAAACGCCAAACATTCAGGTGATTCACGCCGGTCTGGAGTGCGGTCTGTTCAAAAAACCTTATCCGCAGATGGATATGGTGTCGATCGGTCCGACCATCACCGGTCCACACTCACCGGATGAGCAGGTGCATATTGAAAGCGTTGGCCTTTACTGGAAATTGCTGACCACCTTGCTGAATGTGGTGCCAGAAAAGTAATTCTGTCACAAAAAAGTAAACCAGGCCCCGGCCTGGTTTTTTTATACCTGCCGTACCCCAACAGCATAATTCACCACCGTAAACGCCCTTCTCCACCTGAAACCGCCACGCTTTTGCGCTTCGCTGGTTTTAGCCGCCGTTATGTCCAGATGTCTGGATGGCTAATACCGTTTCGTGCTAGCTTATGCGCTTTCGGTCGTTGCCGCACCTGAAGCTTCAGGAAAAAATGCGGCCAGTGATTCTTCAGGAGAATGGTGACATGGCTGCGTTAAAACGCCTTGAGATGCGTAACATCTCTATCGCTTTTGGCGGGTTCGCCGCGCTCACCTCGGTCGATTTTGTCAGCGAAGGCCACTCTGTTCACGCGCTGACCGGCGCGAATGGCGCAGGAAAATCGACCCTGATGGCGATACTGTCCGGTGCGCACAGCCACTACAGCGGCGAGATCCTGCTGGATGGTGAGCCGGTCTCCATCCGCACGCCGCGTGATGCTAAACAGCTCGGTATCCATCTGGTTCAGCAGGAAGTAGACGTGGCACTGGTGCCGCAGCTCAGCGTGGCGGAAAACATTCTGCTGGATCGGCTGGCGGAGCCGGGCCACCGCTATCACTGGGGCGAGATCCGTCGCCAGGCGCGCGCTCTGCTGGCACAGCTGGAGGTGACGCTGGACGTTAACCGGCTGGTCGAGCGCTGCACCCTGGCTGAAAAGCAACAGATTCTGCTGGCGCGTGCGCTGTCGCATCATTGCCGCTTTCTGATTCTGGATGAGCCGACCGCCCCGCTGGATCAGCATGAGAGCGAACGCTTGTTCACCGTGGTGCGTCGCCTGCAGGCCAGCGGCATCGGCGTGATTTTTATCTCGCACCGTATTCACGAACTGAAAGCGATTTGCGATCGCCTGACGGTGCTGCGCGACGGCCGGCTGATTGAGAGCGGCCCGATGGCGGCGCTGAGTGGCGAGCAGATCGTGGAAAAAATGCTTGGGCATCAGCTCACCGATATCTATCCCGCCCGGCGTGAACCGCAATCGCAATCGCAGCCGCTGCTGCTGGCGGTTGACGGGCTGCATGATGAACATCTGCTGCAGGATATCTCGCTGCGGCTGCACAAAGGGGAGATTCTCGGCATCGCCGGACTGGCCGGTGCCGGCAAAACCGAACTGTGTAAAGCGCTGTTTGGTGCCAGTAAAAGCCGCATCACTAAAGGCGAGCTGCACGGCCAGCCATGGCGACCGAAATCCCCGCACGATTCGGTCAGTCGGCGCATGGCGCTGGTGCCGGAAGAGCGTCGTAAAGAGGGCATTTTTATTGATGAGTCAGTAGCGATGAACCTCAGCGTCAGCGCGGACGACAGTTTTTCACGCTGGAGCCTGTTCGGGCATCGCCAGGCGTGGCGCTGGGCTGAACAGGTCATTCAGCGACTTCAGGTGCGCACCACCGGTCCGGCCCAGCCACTGCGTCGCCTCTCCGGCGGTAATCAGCAGAAAGTGGCAATTGGGAAATGGCTGCGCAACAACGCCGATGTCCTGATTTTCGATGAGCCGACCAAAGGCGTCGATATCAAAGCCAAAACCGAACTCTTCACCCTGATCGACAGCCTGGCGCGTGAAGGCAAAGGCATTATCTACGCGTCAGGTGAATTTTCTGAACTGGTCGGCTTATGCGACCGGATTTGCGTGCTGTGGGATGGACGCATCGTGGCCGAACTGGCCGCGCGCGACGTCACCGAAGAGACGCTTTTGCTTTATTCCACCGGAGGAACCCCTGCGTGAGCAGCAAAGAAACCAGCCTGAATCTGCCGTCCACGTCGTGGCGTCATCAACTGTTCGATTTCCTCTATAAATGGGGCATGTTGCTGACGGTGGTGATCCTGATCGCTGCCTTTGGCCTGGCCTCAGACAGTTTTCTCGAACCCAACAACATCATCAATATTTTGCGATCGATTGCGATTGTCACGGTGATCGCGGTTGGCGTATCGATTTCACTCACCGTCGGCGGCTTCGATTTGTCGGTCGGCTCGACCGCTTCGCTGGCCAACGCGCTGGTGATTTCGTTGTTTGTCTGGTACGGCATGGACACCACCCAGGCGATCCTGATCACCCTGGCGCTCTGCACCCTGGTCGGGTTGTTTAACGCCTTCCTGATTGTGATCCTGCGGATACCCGACATGCTGGCGACGCTGGCAACGCTGTTTGTGATTCAGGGCGTGGCGATGACCTACAGCTTTGGCGGCTCCATCACCGAAAACATGGTGCTGCCGAGCGGCGATATGGCGGAAGGCACCATTCCGGCAGCGTTTGGCCTGCTGGGTCAGGTGCCGACCATTGTCATTATTATGCTGGTGGTCACGGTGGTGGCGCAGCTGGCGCTGTCGCTGACCAAACATGGCCGCCGGATGTATGCGCTGGGCGGCAATCCTGAAGCGGCGCGGCTCTCCGGTATCCGCACCACCCGCTATCGCGTGCTGGCCTATGTGATCGCCTCGCTGCTGGCGGGGCTGGGTGGCATTCTGCTCGCCTCGCGTATCGGTTCT
The DNA here is from genome assembly GCF_002095315.1 of Pantoea conspicua. Classification (GTDB taxonomy): domain Bacteria; phylum Pseudomonadota; class Gammaproteobacteria; order Enterobacterales; family Enterobacteriaceae; genus Pantoea; species Pantoea conspicua. The sequence goes on along the minus strand of NZ_MLFN01000018.1, from coordinate 36,803 downwards.
TCGCAGGTTAACGCTGGCGGCGGCTATCTGATGGACGCGGTGGCAGCGGCGTGGATTGGTTTCTCGCTGGCGGGATCGGGTAAACCGAATGCGCTCGGCACGCTGGTCGGCGCGGTGATCCTCGGGGTGTTACAGAACGGCCTGGTGATGCTCTCTGTCCCCTATTACGCCATGGACATTATTAAAGGACTGGTGCTGGCTCTTGCACTGGCCATGACCTATATCCAGCGCCGCTAAGGCGCATTACCCGGAGTTGATAATAATGCAAAAAATAACGCTCTCGCTGCTGGCCCTGAGCCTGCTGAACGCCAGCGCCGCTTTCGCGGATACCGTCACCCCGGTACCGGCTGCCATCGCCAGCCACGACGGCCCGATCCGCATCGCGGTGATCCGTAACCTCGGTTCTGACGATAACACCACCCAGTTTGTCGCCGGTGCGATTCAGCAGGGCCGACAGCTGGGCTTTAAGGTCAGCACCTTTCTGAGCAACGGTGATGATGCCCGTTTCCAGGATTTCGTGAACCAGGCGATCAGCCAGAAGTATGACGGTATCGTGCTGTCGCACGGCAAAGCGCCCTACGCCAGCGGCCTGGTGAAACGCATCGCCGACGCAGGCATTAAAGTGTCGGTGTTTGATACCCCGGTTGATAGCCCGATTGAGGGTGTGACCGTCACCGCGCAGGATGATGCCTCCCTGGCGCAGCTGTCGCTGGGCCAGTTAATCAAGGATTTCAACGGCAAAGCCAATATCGTCAAACTGTGGGTCGCTGGTTTCCCGCCAATGGAACGCCGTCAGGTGGTGTACGAGAAACTGCTGAAGGAGAATCCAGGCATTCATCAGCTGGAGTCGATTGGCGCCGTCTCCACCGATGTACAGGGCGATACCGCCAACAAGATTGGCGCCATTCTGGCCAAATACCCGAAAGGCAAAATCGATGCGATCTGGGGCGCGTGGGATGCTTTCAGCCAGGGTGCCTATAAAGCGCTGCAGGAGAATGGCCGTACCGAGATCAAGCTCTACAGCATCGATGTGTCGAACCAGGATCTGCAGCTGATGCGTGAGAAGAACAGTCCGTGGGTCCAGACCGTGGCGGTAGACCCGAAAACCATTGGCGCGGTGAACATGCGTCTGGTGGCGAAAAAGATTGCCGGTGAAGCGACGCCAGCCACATATCAGTTTAAGGCTGCGTCGATCTCTCAGCAGCAGCTCAGCAGCCAGCCCGGTGCGGTGAACGTTGCCTCGCTGAATAAAATCGTGCCCGGCTGGGGCGGTAATGAAGATTTCGTCGCGCCGTGGTTTGCCACGCTGGCGGCGAAAAACCACAAGTAACGGCTGGAGGCCAGCCTGGCGCACATGCCGGGCTGACCGCCATCAGACGCCGCGCTATAACCCCAGCAGCAGCTGCCGTTCCAGCTGCGGATCGAGCATCGTGACGTGCAAGCCCACCAGCCTGACGCCCCGTCCGGCCCGACGTTCATCCCAGGTTTTTCTGGCAATCGCAATCATGTCCTCTTTATTCAGCACCGGCCAGATATGCTCCTGCGTGGTCTGCTGAAAATCGCTGAACTTGAGTTTCACCCCCTGCCGCGCGACCTGCTTATCGGGACGAATCTGGCCCAGCCGGCGATCCAGTTCGGCATAGAGAAAATCGATGATCTCCAGGCAGGCGTCCCAGTCGTTAATGTCTTCTGCCAGCGTTCGCTCCACCCCAAGTGATTTGCGTTCGCGCTCAACCACCACGCCACGCTCGTCGATACCGTTGCTGCGTTCCCACAGCACCCGGCCAAACTTACCAAAGCGCTTCAGCAACTGGGCTAAATCCGCCTTCTGCACATCACCACAGGTGACCAGCCCCATCTCTTCCAGCTTTTTTGCCGACACCTTGCCCACGCCAGGGATCTTCGCCAGCGGCAGCGTCAGTAAAAAACCGGACATCTCCGCCGGCGTGATTACAAACTGCCCGTCCGGCTTATTCAGATCGGAGGCGATTTTCGCCAGAAACTTAATCGGGGCGATACCGGCCGAGGCGGTAAGCCGGGTTTCACGCAGGATGGTGGCGCGAATCTCCTGGGCGATCAGGGTGGCGGAGCCGTGACAGTGCGGACTGTCTGTCACATCCAGATAGGCTTCATCCAGCGACAGCGGTTCAATCAGCGGTGTGTAGCGGGAGAAGATCTCACGGATCTGCGCCGAGGCTTCTTTATAGGCATCAAAGCGTCCGGGCAGCAGCCGCAGATGGGGGCATAACTTCAGCGCCATCCCGGTCGGCATGGCGCTGCGCACGCCATATTTGCGCGCCGGATAGTTAGCGGTACTGATGACACCGCGACGTTCGCGACTGCCACCGATGGCAATCGGGATGTCACGCAACAGGGGATTATCGCGCATCTCCACCGCCGCATAGAAGCAGTCCATATCGACATGAATGATTTTACGCATACCCCCTCCAGCACTGGATAAGTATACAGTTGGCGAAGGTAACTGCAATATTTGTCGCGACCGGCATTAAAGTTTACAAATTTCTGGCCGTATTCTGTTCAGGAAATTGCGAATTTCTGGCGTGCTGTCTTGCTAAAAAAACAGACAGTGTTTAATGTTGCGCTGCGGTAGCGGATAGTTCCGATAATGCAAGCAGAGACGCACGATTCGCGTCATTGTTCTCTTCACCTCAAGGTACACACAGCATGGGCAAAATCGCACTCCTGTTTGCGATGATTTTACTGCCAGCCCTCAGCATGGCAATGACCCCCGAACCCGCCCAGCAAGCGGCACCGGTCAGTAAAGAATTAAAGAAACAGTTACTCGGCACGCCGGTCTATATCCAGATTTTCAAGGAAGAGCGTACCCTCGAACTGTACGGCAAAATTGGTAACGAATACCGCCTGCTGGATACCTACCGCATCTGTAATTTTTCTGGCGGCCTCGGCCCGAAACGTCGTGAAGGCGATTTCAAAAGCCCGGAAGGATTTTATAACGTCAGGCTGAACCAGCTGAAACCGGATAGCCGGTTTTATCGCGCGATCAATATCGGCTTTCCGAATCAGTACGATCGCAATCAGGGCTACAGCGGTAACTACCTGATGATTCATGGCGACTGCAAGTCGATTGGCTGCTATGCCATGACCAACGCCTATATGGATGAGATCTTTACTTATGTGAATGCGGCGCTGCGTAATGGCCAGCAGGATATCAGCATCAGTATCTATCCATTCCGCATGACAGACAGCAATATGCAGCGTCACCGTTACTCCACCTACGCCAGTTTCTGGCAGCAGTTGCAGCCGGGTTACGCTTATTTTGCGAAGTATCACCAGCCACCGACGGTGAATGTCGCCAGCGGTAAGTATGTGATGAACAGCAGCCCGGTCGTGACCAATCCCGAAGCTGCTTCTCGCTCATTCCTGGCGCTCTCCAAGGCAGAATAACGCCCATTCACCTGGCACAATCCGCTGCCAGGTTTCATTGGCCGTCAGCGGCTGCGTCGCAATCACCGTCACCACGTCATGTGGCGTGGTGTGCTGCTGGAAATCAACTTCGACATCCTGATCGAGCAGCTGCGCGCGGCCAAACGGCGCACGCCGGGTGATCCAGAACAGGTTGGTGGAGCAGAAGGCCATCAGATAACGCCCGTCCGACAGCAGCATGTTAAACACTCCTTTCTGCCGCAGGCTGCCCGCCAGCTCGCCGATAAAGCGAAACACCGCGGGCCAGTTGCCCGGCGTGCGCGGATAACGCGTCGCCAGCTGATGCAGAATCCAGCAGAACGCCTTTTCGCTGTCGGTCTCGCCGACCGGGCGAAAGGTGCCGGTCTCAAGCTGACGGTAGCCTTTTAACTGTCCGTTATGGGCATAGGTCCAGTTACGGCCCCACAGTTCGCGGGTAAACGGATGGGTATTCTCCAGCGAGACCTGACCACGATTCGCCTGGCGGATGTGCGCCACCACTGAATGCGATTTGATCGGATACTCCTGCACCAGCCGCGCGATGGGTGAGTTGAAGCTCGGCAGTGGATCTTTAAAGGTACGACAGCCTTTATCTTCGTAAAAGGTAATGCCCCAGCCATCTTTATGTGGGCCGGTTCCGCCGCCACGCTGCACCAGGCCGGTAAAGCTGAAACAGATATCCGTGGGGACATTGGCGCTCATCCCGAGCAATTCGCACATAGCCACCGCCTTAGAGTCAGACGCCTCCCGCCAGGCGAGAGGCTAACGTGTTACTTCACCATCTCTTTTTCGATCAGCAGCATCAGGATATGGATCACTTTAATGTGGATCTCCTGAATACGATCGGCATAGCCAAAGTGCGGCACCCGGATTTCAATATCGGCACTGTCCGCCATCTTACCGCCATCTTTGCCGGTCAGGGTGATCACTTTCATCCCCTGCGCCCGCGCCGCCTCAATCGCCTTGATAATGTTGGCAGAGTTACCCGAGGTGGAGAGCCCCAGCAGCACGTCGCCCGGACGGCCTACCGCTTCAATGTAGCGTGAGAAAACATAATCGTAGCCGAAGTCGTTACTGACGCAGGAGAGATGGCTGACGTCTGAAATGGCAATCGCCGGATAGCCAGGACGATTTTCACGGTAGCGGCCGGTCAGCTCTTCGGCGAAATGCATCGCGTCGCAGTGCGATCCACCGTTGCCACAGGAGAGCACCTTGCCGCCCGCCTTAAAGCTGTCTGCCAGCAGCACCGCAGCACGCTGGATCGCATGGATATTAGCGTCATCGCTAAGGAATTTATTTAGCGTATCGGCGGCTTCATTAAGCTCAGAGCGGATGATGTCCTGGTACATAGGGATGTCCTTTTTTAGGAGAGGTTAATCGCAGCAAGTTTAACGGAATGGCCGGGCAGCGCAAAGCATCACGCCATCCTCACCCCTCTGCCACTGGTATTATCTCTGCACAGCAGGAAGCGAAACGGGTCGAAAAATTGATTTTGTGAGTCAGGTTGTAATTGCGATGTAAACGAATTGATAAAAACAGCCAACTATTCTAAACCTCTACTCATAACAGGTCAGACCTCTTACTTCTTATGGAGTGGTTCATTATGATGGTTGTTTCGATACTTGCCACGGTGGTGCTGATTGGCGCCCTGTTCTATCACCGCCTGTCGATGCGGCTGAGCAGCCTGATTCTGCTGCTGTGGACCGCGGCGATGGCGGCCGCACATCTCTGGACGCCGTGGCTGCTGCTGCCGCTGGCGATTATTCTGCTGCCGTTTAACCTGCCCTCGCTGCGCCGCAACCTGTTCTCAAAACCGATGCTGCAGCGTTTTCAGCAGGTGATGCCGCCGATGTCACGCACCGAGAAAGAGGCGATCGATGCCGGCACCACCTGGTGGGAAGGCGATCTGTTTCAGGGCAAGCCAGACTGGCAGAAGCTGCATAACTATCCGCAGCCACATCTGACGCCAGATGAGCAGGCCTTCCTGGATGGCCCGGTTGAAGAAGCGTGCCGGCTGGCGAATGATTTCCAGATTACCCATGAATTGGCCGATCTGCCGCCGGAACTGTGGGCTTATCTGAAACAGCATCGCTTCTTCGCGATGATTATCAAAAAAGAGTATGGCGGGCTGGAGTTTTCCGCCTACGCTCAGGCGCGCGTGTTGCAGAAACTGGCGGGCGTATCGGGCATTCTGGCGATTACCGTCGGCGTACCGAACTCACTCGGTCCGGGCGAACTGTTGCAGCACTACGGTACAGAAAAACAGAAAAACCACTATTTACCGCGGCTGGCGCGGGGTGAAGAGATACCCTGCTTCGCCCTGACCAGCCCGGAAGCGGGCTCAGATGCCGGTGCGATTCCCGATACCGGCGTGGTCTGCATGGGTGAATGGCAGGGTCAGCAGGTACTGGGTATGCGGCTGACCTGGAACAAACGCTATATTACACTGGCACCGATCGCCACCGTGCTGGGTCTGGCATTTAAACTCTCCGATCCCGATCATCTGCTCAGTGACAACACCAATCCGGGCATTACCTGCGCGCTGATCCCGACTAACACCCCCGGCGTCGAGATCGGCCATCGCCACTTCCCGCTCAACGTGCCGTTCCAGAACGGCCCGACGCGCGGCAAGGATATTTTCGTGCCGATCGATTACATCATCGGCGGACCGGAGATGGCCGGTCAGGGCTGGCGTATGCTGGTTGAATGTCTGTCAGTGGGCCGCGGCATTACCCTGCCGTCTAACTCGACCGGCAGCCTGAAAAGTGCGGCGCTGGCGATCGGTGCCTATGCCCATATCCGCCGTCAGTTCAGACTGTCGATCGGTAAAATGGAAGGGATCGAAGAGCCGCTGGCACGTATCGCCGGTAACGCCTACGTGATGGATGCAGCGGCGACGCTGATCACCGCCGGCATTATGCAGGGCGAAAAACCGGCGGTGCTGTCGGCGATTGTGAAATATCACTGCACCCATCGTGGTCAGCGGGCGATCATCGACGCGATGGATATTGCCGGGGGAAAAGGCATTATGCTCGGCAACAGCAACTTCCTGGCGCGCACCTATCAGGGTGCACCGATCGCCATTACCGTTGAAGGGGCCAACATCTTAACCCGCAGCATGATCATCTTCGGTCAGGGGGCTATTCGTTGCCATCCTTATGTGCTGCAGGAGATGGCGGCCGCGGCGAGTAACGACGTTAACGCCTTTGATCGGGCGCTGTTCAGCCATATCGGCCACGTCGGCAGTAATCAGGTGCGCAGCCTGTGGCTCGGCTTAACCGGCGGACGCACCAGCGCGACCCCAACCCGCGATGCGACGCGCCGTTATTATCAACAGCTCAACCGCATCAGTGCTAACCTCGCGTTGCTGTCGGATGTTTCAATGGCGGTGCTGGGCGGCAGCCTGAAACGCCGTGAACGCATTTCGGCGCGACTGGGTGATGTGCTGAGTCAGCTCTATCTGGCCTCTGCCACCCTGAAACGCTACGACGACGAAGGCCGCAATGAAGCTGACCTGCCACTGGTGCACTGGGGCGTTCAGGATGCGCTGCATCAGGCGGAAGTGGCGATCGATGACCTGCTGCGCAATTTCCCTAATCGGATGGTGGCGGGTGCGTTACGTCTGGTGATTTTTGCCGGTGGCCACCACTGCCCGGCGCCATCCGATCGTCTGGATCATCAACTGGCAAAAATCCTGCAACTGCCGTCTGCCACTCGCACGCGTCTGGGACGCGGACAGTATCTGGCGCCGGTGGAAAACAATCCGGCCGGTCAGCTGGAACAGGCGTTGCAGGATGTGATGGCTGCAGAGGTGATTCACGACAGGCTGAGCAAACAGAACAAGCAGCATCTCTCCTTTACCCGTCTGGATGAGCTGGCAAAACGGGCGCTGGAGCAGGGCTGGATTGACGATAAAGAAGCAGAGATATTGCGCCGCGCCGAAACCAGCCGCCTGCGTTCTATCAATGTGGATGAGTTTGAAGCGGATGCGCTGGCAGTGCCGGTGCCGGAGAAAAAACCTCAACCCGCTTCGCCACGCGCCAGCGAGGCGGCATAAGGCTCAGGGCCGATGTAATGTCGGCCCGTTAATTCAGCGCAGGCTCAGGGAGCATACGCCCTCCGTAAAGAGGCAAAAATGCTATCCCCGGCACGCTCAGCGCGAGTCAGGGATGGCTTTAACGTTTAATCTGATCGTGTTTCCGGCGCTGGCACCCCCTCATCGCCGACAAAATCTTTGTTTTATCTAAAGGCCGACATCACGTCGTAATGCTCGTCAGTTAAGGTTAAATTTGCAAAGGCTGTCACGGTCAAACGTGGCAGCTTTTTTGTCTGGACAGGCGTGCCGGAGTGCGGGCCAGCGCACCTCTGCTGCTGCCGGGCCGTCCTCGCGCCGCTCACGCTGTACCTTCGGCTTTGACGTCGGGCCGACGAACCGTTCGGGGATCGGCCCTCCCTGGCCGGCCCCGAACTCTCCACGCTTCCCGGCGTGGAGTTCTCGCCCACCGTCACGCCTCAGCGCTGCGGATAGCCCTCTCAGCAGCAGAGGCGCTCAGGCCTCTGCTCTCGTGCCCTTTAAAACTGCACGCACTGAAGTTTCAGAGCAGGCGGGGGCCGATCAGGGGCAGGTAATCCGCAGCGCTGAACAGAATCAGTCAGCCAGGAGAGCCCGCAGGACGCGGGCGAAAGGCGGGGCGGCACAGGATGTGCCATCCCCGGCGGTCCGTCAGGCAGGCGAATGAAGTGAAGGTACCGCGCAGCGGCGCGAGGACCGCCAGCCCCTGAGCGGCACCAGACTGCGTTATCACCTGCCGCTTAACTGACGAGCATTACGACTTCACGTCGGTCTTTTTTTATCCTGCCTGGCGAATGCGGGCAATCAGCGCATCGGCATCTTCAACGTGATCGGCCGCCAGAATCAGCGTGCGTCCCAGGTTAATCGCGTTACGGAGACAGTCAGTGCGCATCGCCGGATCGGCAATCAGCTTCATATCCGCCACGTGTGACATGCCCACCGTGCGGCGAATCAGTTCGGTTCCGCAGTAACCGATAGTATCCGCCCACACTTTGCGCAGAAACGCCTCGACATAGCCGGGATAGGCCAGCGCCACGTCAGTGGTTTTCTCCGTGGCCAGCGCCCGGAAACGGCTGGAGAAGGTCGTCCAGACGCTATGCACATCGCTGAGGCGTTGTTCGCGCCCATCAGCCGCTTCACGTGGTGGCAGCAGGCCCGGCAAGCCACAGTAATTGATTAGCAGGTTGCCGAGCGCGGTGCCGACGTCAAAGCCTATTGGTCCGAAATAGCCAAATTCCGCATCTATCGCCTTCAGACTGCCGTCTGCGACGAAAATCGATCCGCTGTGAATATCGCCATGCAGCAGGGCTTCGGCGTGGGCAAAGAAACGGTGCTTGAGGCCAGCCACCGCAATACGCAGCGCATCGTCGTGCCGCAGGCTGTCAACCAGCGACTCCAGCGCTTCGGGATAGCTGTTGCGAGGATGATCGGTGTAGGGATCATTAAAGAAGAGATCTTCGGTGATTTCGCACATTTCCGGATTAATGAAGCGCGCCACTTCCGCTTTTTTCTGATGCGGGTGCAGCACGAAATCGGAAGTGTGGAATAGGGTCTGTGCCAGATACTCACCCAGCTGCCGTGGCGCGTCAGGATAGTAGACGCCCTTCACTAACTCGCTACGCCAGATACGGTGGCTGGAGAGATCTTCCATCACCATCACCGCCAGATCCGCGTCGTAATGGGTAATCTGTACCGTGTGCTGCGGGCAATATTTGTAATGCTCGACCAGGGTCTGCGCTTCAAGCCGGGCCCGATCCAGCGTCAGAGGCCAGGATTCACCGACACAGCGCACGTAGGGCAGCGCCTGCTTAACCACCACCCGGCTGTTGCCCCGGTTATCATAAATTTTAAACACCAGGTTGAGGTTGCCGTCACCAATCTCTTCGGCACGGCTCAGGGCGGAGGGATCGTCCAGACCGCCAAATTGTCGGGCATAGTCCACCGCATCAGCAGCGGTGAAGGTACGGTATTGCGACATTGCCTGTTCCTCATCATTCAAAGGCGGAATAATCCCGGTGTAAAAGCCGTTCAGACGTCTATACATCCGCCGAGCATGTTGGCACAATACCCGACATTAACGCAACAGGGATTTAACCCACCATGCAGACTCTTCAGACCACCAGCTTACAGGTTCGTGACAATCAGCTCTGGATACTCGATCAGCAGGCGCTGCCGCAACAAAAGAACTGGCTGCCGGCGCACAGCGTCGCGCAGCTGGTTGAGCATATTCACGCGTTGCGGGTACGCGGTGCACCGCTGATTGGCCTTTCCGCCTCGTTGCTGCTGGCGTTGCTGGCAGAACAGGGTCAGACCCAGAGGCAACTGGCAGAGTCGCTGGCGATCCTGCGTGCCGCCCGCCCTACCGCCGTCAATCTGATGAACAATCTTGATCGGATGAAACAGGCGCTGGCGCAGCCGGCGTTCGCGACCGCACTGGCAGAAGAGGCCTGGCGGCTGGTCGAAGAAGATAAACAGCTGTGCGAAGCAATTGCCACCGCAGGCAGCGCGCTGGTGAAACCTGGTAGCCAGTTGCTGACCCACTGCAATACCGGCGGGCTAGCCACAGCGGGCGTCGGCACCGCGCTGGGGGTGATTGTTCGCGCCCATCAGCAGGGCCGGATTAACAACGTCTGGGTCGATGAAACCCGTCCGCTGTTACAGGGTGGCCGGTTAACTGCGTGGGAGCTGGGCGAACTGGCGGTTCCTTATACCCTGATTACCGACAGCATGGCCGCCAGCCTGATGGCCACTAAACAGGTGGACGCGGTGTGGGTCGGCGCAGACCGGATTGCCGCCAACGGCGACGTCGCCAATAAGATCGGCACTTACAGCCTGGCGGTGCTGGCACACTACCATCAGATCCCGTTTTACGTTGCCGCACCGCACACCACGCTGGATCGCGGGTGCCCGAATGGCGAAGCGATCCCGATCGAGCAGCGCGCCGCCAGCGAAGTGACCGGCGTGGCGGGCAGTTTTGGCAGCGTACAGTGGGCGCCTGAAGCGGCGAACGTCTATAACCCGGCGTTTGATGTGACGCCAGCTGCTCTGATCAGCGGCTGGGTGCTGGACACCGGCGTGGTGACACCTGAGCAGGTTCAGGCGGGGATCTTCCAGCCACAGTAAGTCAGCCGGTGACCCTGCTGTGCTCAGCGGGGTCACCGATAGGATCTGACCGATTACGCCAGACGCGGATAGGCATCCGCAATCTTATCGCCGGTGAAGTTCGCCACCCAGCCTTCCTGATTATCAAAAATCCGGATCGCGGTGAAATGCGGCGACGATCCCATATCAAACCAGTGTGGCGTGCCGGCCGGCACTGAGATCAGATCGTTCTTTTCGCACAGGATCTGCAGGATCTCGCCATCCAGATGCAGGCAGAAGAGTCCGGCACCCTCAACAAAGAAACGGACTTCATCTTCGCCGTGAGTATGCTCGGAAAGAAACTTTTCGCGCAGCACGTTTTTCTGCGGATTATCGGCCCGCATGCTGATCACGTCCCAGCTCTGATAGCCCTTCTCCGCCACCAGCCGATCGATGGCGTGCTGATAGGCGTTGATCACCGTTTCGGGATCCGGATTTTCACCCAAATCGCGATCGGCTTCCCAGCGTTCAAAGCGAACGCCTTTGGCATTCAGTCGCTCACGAATCGCTTCTGCATCGGTGCTGTGCCATATCGGCTGGCTGGCTTCGCTGTCGGTAAAAATAGTCAGTGCACTCATTCTAAATCGACTCCGGTTTAATCTCAGAAAAATCAGTGACCTGACGGTGGCGGCTTTCGCCATCCGCCTCACCACGTATCAACTGCAGGGTATGCCAGCCGGCCTGAGCAGCCGCATCCAGTTCCTGATGGATATCTGACAGAAACAGCAGCTGTTCGGCTGGCAGGCCAGTCTGTGCGGCGATCGCGTGATACGCCGCGACGTCACGCTTCGCGCCGACATGGGTATCGAAATAGCCGCTGAATAAGCCAGTAATATCACCTTCGTCGCTGTAGCCAAATAACAATTTCTGCGCCGCCACCGAACCAGAGGAATATACATAGAGTTTAAGGCCTTGCGCCTGCCAGGCGGTCAGTGCAGGCAGCACATCGGGATAGAGATGACCGGTAAAACTGCCGTTGAGATAGCCGTCGCGCCAGATCATCCCCTGTAGCGCTTTCAGACCGGTAGATTTGCGATCCTGATCCATAAAGCTGAAGAGGATCTGCGTCAGGGTAGAGAGATCGGCCTGCGGCTGATCGACCTCATCCCGCACCGCCTGAAGCGCAGCCTGCACCTCTGGCTGCTGCTGCTGGTCGCGCAGGAAGGTCGCCAGATGCTGACGCGCGTACGGAAACAGGATGTTATGGACAAAGCGGATATCGCTGGTGGTGCCTTCAATATCGGTAACAATGGCGCGGATCATGCGTTCTCCAGCAGGCGACGTTGACGTTCACATTCAAATAAAAATTCCAGCCCTTCCAGCTGGCGACGCGCTTCGCTGACATCCCGGCCCCAGCAGGTTAAGCCGTGACCGCGCAGCAGGAAGCCATAGCGCAGTGGAAACCGGGCGGCGTAATCTTCAATTTCCGATGCCAGCGCCGGAATGTCCTGGCTGTTGTCGAACACCGGAATGGCCACCGTATCGAGATGATTATGCTGACCGGTGAGGGTTTTCTGCATCTCATAGCCGTGCAGCAATAGCGCTGCGCCCTGCTCGACCCGTGACAATACCGTCGCATTGACCGTATGGGTGTGCAGCACCGCGCCTGCCTCGGGGAAGAGCCGATAGATCAGGGTATGCAGCCCGGTTTCCGCCGACGGCTTACGCCCTGACAACGCCTGACCGGTGGCAATATCGACCTGGATAAAGTCATCACGCGTCAGCGTGCCTTTATCTTTGCCTGATTCGCTCAGCAGACAGATCTGCGCATCCTGACGCACTGACATATTACCGCCGGTCGCGGGTGCCCAGCCCTTCGCGCCAATCCAGTGACAGGCGGCGACCAGTTGATCTAACGGGTGAATATCCGACATAGAGTTTCCTTGCGGTGGAATGTGATGTCTGGTGACTCAGATAACGGTAACGGCCTCTAAAATACAACAGGTTATGTTTGCTACATTCTTAATGAGTAAGACTCACGCCCCCTGCCAAATGATCCGTGTGTCAGCAAGGCGGCAAGTGCGCGCATCCCCGGGAGCTGACATCAGTCAGTGACCGGGGTAAGTAAACGCAGCCAACGCCGCTGACGCGCGGAGCATGACGGCAGGAGCAAGGCGGCAAGTGCGCGCATCCCCGGGAGCTGACATCAGTCAGTGACCGGGGTAAGCAAACGCAGCCAACGCCGCTGCCATATGAAGCATGACGCATGCAAATGCTAAATGATCCGCATCTCAGCAAGGCGGCAAGTGCGCGCATCCCCGGGAGCTGACATCAGTCAGTGACCGGGGTAAGCAAGCGCAGCCAACACCGCTGAGATGCGGAGCATGACGCATTTAGCCGTCTAAGCGTCTCGATTGCCAAATACTACCATCCTGTTTATAGTGGCACAAACACCGGGTGACTCCACTTCGACATTCGCGCTGAAGGCCAGATAACCATGACGCAGCACAACCTGATTCCTGAGAGCAAACTTCCGGCGCTTGGGACCACTATTTTTAGCCAGATGAGTGCGCTGGCACAGCAGCACAATGCCATCAACCTTTCTCAGGGCTTCCCTGATTTTAACGGACCGGACTATTTGCAGCAGCGGCTGGCGTATCACGTTAGCCAGGGCGCAAACCAGTATGCGCCGATGGCCGGTGCGTTGCCGTTACGCGAGGCGATCGCGGAGAAAACGGCTGAGCTTTATGACTATCGTCCGGACGTGGAGCAGGAGATTACGGTCACGGCCGGGGCGACGGAAGCGCTGTACGCGGCGATTACTGCGCTGATCAGGCCGGGCGATGAGGTGATCTGTTTCGACCCCAGCTATGACAGTTATGCGCCGGCGGTTGAACTGTCGGGTGGCGTGCTGAAGCGCATCGCCCTGCAGCCACCGGCTTTCCGCGTTGACTGGACGGCTTTTAGTGCGCTGCTGAGTGAGAAAACCCGGCTGGTGATTCTGAATACGCCGCACAACCCGTCGGCCACCGTCTGGCGGCGCGAGGACTATGCTGCGCTGTGGCAGGCGATCGCTGCACTACCGGTCTATGTGCTGAGCGACGAAGTGTATGAGCATATCTGCTTCGATCCGGCCGGTCACGCCAGCGTGCTGGCCCATCCTGAACTGCGTCAGCGCGCCATTGCCGTCTCTTCGTTTGGTAAAACCTTCCATATGACCGGCTGGAAAGTGGGTTACTGCGTTGCGCCTGCAGCGATCAGCGCTGAAGTGCGCAAGGTACATCAGTATCTGACCTTTTCGGTCAATACCCCGGCGCAGCTGGCGATTGCCGATATGCTGCGCCACCAGCCGGAACATTATCGCGAGCTGCCGGCGTTTTATCAGGCGCGCCGCGACCGGCTGATTGCCGGATTGCAGCACAGCCGCTTTAACGTGCTGCCGTGCGAAGGCACCTATTTTTTACTGGTGGACTACAGCGCGATCTCCGATCTGGACGATGTCAGCTTTTGCCAGTGGCTGACCAAAGAGGTGGGTGTGGCAGCGATACCGCTGTCGGTGTTCTGCGCCGACCCTTTCCCTCATAAACTGATTCGCCTCTGTTTCGCTAAACAGCCGGCGACGTTAGATGCCGCCGCGAAGCGCCTATGTCAGCTTTAAACATTACCGTATTGCAGGAGACACTGAGCTGGATGGATGGCGAAGCCAATCTGCGCCATTTTGATCAGCAACTGGCTGGCATCACCGGACGCGATTTAATTCTGCTGCCGGAAATGTTTACCACCGGCTTTGCGATGGAGGCGGCAAAAAGCTCGCTGCCGCAGGCACAAGTGGTGGAGTGGCTGCAGCAGCACGCCCGGCAGGCTGACGCCCTGATCGGCGGCAGTGCGGCGATCCAGACCGAAAACGGCGCGGTAAATCGCTTTTTACTGGTCGAGCCGGACGGCACGCTGCATCAGTATGACAAGCGGCATCTGTTTCGCATGGCGGACGAGCATCATCACTATCTGCCTGGCGAGCAGCGTCAGATAGTGGAATGGCGCGGCTGGCGCATTCTGCCGCAAATCTGTTACGACCTGCGTTTCCCGGTCTTTTCGCGTAACCGCAACGACTACGATCTGGCGCTGTACGTCGCCAACTGGCCAGCGCCGCGGGCGTTGCACTGGCAGGCGCTGCTGTTGGCACGCGCGATTGAAAATCAGACTTACGTGGCGGGCTGTAACCGGGTCGGCAGTGACGGCAACCAGCATCAGTACCGCGGCGACAGCCAGATTATTTCACCACAGGGTGAGATCCTCAGTGCCGCCGAGCCGTTTCAGCGCGCCCGGCTGGATGCGGAGCTGTCGCTGGAGGCGCTCAATGCATACCGTGAACGCTTCCCGGCCTGGCAGGATGCGGATCCGTTTACGCTGTAGTTTGTCGCTGAAGTCTGGCCGGCAGCGATCAGCTGCCGCGATAGGTTGACCACGACCACGGCGAGATCAGGAACGGCAGATGAAAATGGCTGCCCGCTTCGGCAATGACAAAATCGATCTGGGCGCTGACGTAGAGCGCATCCCGTCCGGCGGCGGCAAAATAGTCGCCAATCTCCGCCGTTAAACGATAGTGGCCTGGCGCCAGCGGTTCAGGGGTCAGGGTTTTCAGACGACCGTCGCTGTCGGTCTCGCCCTGAGAAACCGGGAACCACCCTTCCGGGCTGTTCTGCTCCAGCGAAATCGCCACGCCGCTGGCCGGTTTGCCTAGCGCCGTATCAAGAATATGGGTGGTGACGGTGCTCATTCAATACTCTCCTCCAGGCGTAACAGGGTAATTTCACGCAGCTGATCCAGCGCTTCCTGCTGCTCAGCCTGTTGATCATTCTGTAACCGACGCTGCAATTCCGCCAGCATCTGCTCTGCACTCCGTCCTTTGGCGCGGATTAAAAACACCCGGCCAAAGCGCGCCTCATAAGCCTGATTGCCCTGCTGCATCGCCTGCTGCAGCGGCCGATCGGCCTGCTGCATAGCGGACTGTTCACCGCGCGACAGGGTGGCCTGTTTGTCGCTGCCGCTGGCCCGCTCGCCGATACGCGGATGGGCAGCCAGCGCCGCCTGTAAATCTTCGCTCTGCCACTGACGCGCCAGCCTGTCGCCGGTGGCGAGTAGCGCCGCCACTGAAGGATAGGGCCGCGCCGCCACCAGCGCCTGCTGCCAGTGTGGGATCGCCACACAGTGGGCAATCGCCGCCAGCGCCTGCTCCGCCGGTAACTGATTAAAGGGGGTTAATTCCATGCTCAGCTCCGTTCAGCAATCAGGCAGACCGCCTGCAGATAGGCCTGCAGCGCCGGGGCGACGTCGTTCACCGCCACCGACTCCGCCGGATGATGGCTGATGCCGCGGTGATTACGCACAAACAGCATCCCGACCGGCCAGCGTTCAGCAATCGCGATCGCATCATGGCCGGCGCCACTCGGCAGCGACAGGCTGCGTCCCTGTACCGTTTCCACCGCGTGACTCAGCGCCTGTTGCAGCGCGGAGTCACAGGCGGTGGCCCCGATGCGGTAATATTCGTTCGCCTCAAAGTGGAGACCGCGACGCAGCGCAATCGCCTCTGCCTGGGTTAACAGGCTGGAGAGTAGCGCTTCCAGCGGATTGTCCTGCGGCCCGCGCACGTCCAGCGACAGCGATACCTCGCCAGGGATGACGTTCACCGCACCCGGCGCGCAGGTCAGGGTGCCGACTGTCGCCACCAGCTGGGGATCCTGCTCGCGGGTGGTCTGCTCAACAAACACCATCCATTCGGCAGCGGCGGCCAGCGCATCTTTGCGGTGGGCCATCGGTACCGTGCCCGCATGACCGGCTTCGCCGATGAAACGGCAGTTCAGCCGGCGCGCACCGTTGATCGCCGTCACCACACCCAGTGGCAGATCAACCTGCTCAAGGCAGGGTCCCTGCTCAATGTGCAACTCAAGGTAGCCGACGATATCCTCAACCCGACGCGCGGCTGACGCGATTTCGCGGCTGTCGAGCCCGATATCCGCCATCGCCTGCGCCACGGTAATGCCGTTGCCGTCGGGATGGGTTACCCAGCTCTGCGGCCAGCTGCCGGTAATGCCGCGACTGCCGAGCAGCGTAATGCCAAAGCGGGTGCCCTCTTCATCGCAAAAACCGATCACTTCAATCGCCAGCGGCAAACGCTGCTGGTGCTGATGCAGCCACTGCACGGTTTCGATAGCGCTCAGCACCCCCAGCATCCCGTCATAGCGCCCGGCGTTACGCACCGTGTCGAGATGCGAGCCCAGCAGCAGAGCGGGCTCACCCGCTTGTGCCGCTTCATAGCGTCCGCAGATGTTGCCGACCGCATCCTGCCACACCTGCATTCCGGCGGCCTCCATCCACTCACCGACACAGGCGTTGGCGCGCAGGTGCTCCGGCGACAGGTAGACGCGCGTCAGTCCCTCTGCCGTTTCGCTGATCGCTGCCAGCGCATCACAGCGCGCCATGACGCGCTGTGCGGCGGCGTGGGCTTCGCTGGCATTCATCATCATGCCTGGCTCCCATAGTAGTCCCAGGCCGCCTGCGCGGCAGCGCCCTGCGGCGTGCGATAGCCCAGATAGGTCAGCACCGTTTCCAGCGCCGCCAGCGTCTGCATCACGCAATCCTTGCGGGCGTTAAAGCCCATAGTGCCGATGCGCCACACCTTGCCGTGCAGCGGACCGAACGAAGTGCCAATCTCAATGCCGAAATCATTCAGCAACAGCTGACGTACCTGATCGCCATTGATGCCTGGCGGGATCACCACGCCCAGCACGTTATTCATCTTGTGTTGCAGGTCGCCAAAGGTCTCCAGCCCCATGCCCTGAATGCCTTTCAGCAGCGCCTCGCCGTGCAGTTTGTGGCGGGCGATGCCGTTATCCAGCCCTTCCTGCAGGATCAGACGGGCACATTCGCGGGCGCCAAACAGCGCGCTGGTCGCCTCTGTATGATGATTCAGCCGCTCCGGGCCCCAGTAATCCATGATCATGCCGAGATCAAAATAGTTGGAGTAGATCATCTCCTCTTCGCCATCCTGATGCGCGGCGGTGCGGATCCCCTGCTCGACACACTTACGCTTGCGGATTACCGCTTCCATCTGTTCGCTCAGGGTGATCGGCGAGGTGCCAGAGGGTCCGCCCAGGCACTTCTGCATCCCGGCTGAGACCGCATCCAGCCCCCAGGCATCGGTTTCCAGCGCATTACCGGCCAGCGACGCGGTGGCATCGGTGTAGAACAGCACGCCATACTGTTTGCAAATCGCGCCCAGCTGCGCCAGCGGTTGCAGCATGGTGGTGGAGGTGTCGCCCTGTACCGTCAGCAGCAGTCGTGGCCGCACTTTTTTGATCGCATCTTCGATCTGATCCGGGGTAAAGACTTCGCCCCACGGCACCTCAATGGTGTGGACCTCGGCGCGGCAGCGGCGGGCGATTTCACACAGCAGATGACCAAAGCGGCCAAACACCGGCACCAGCACTTTGTCACCGGGCCGGATGGCGGAGAGCAGAATCGCTTCGATGCCGGCGCGCGAGGTGCCATCAATCAGCAGAGTCCAGCGGTTTTCGGTACGAAACACGCCGCGATAGAGCGCCATCACCTCATTCATATAGTGGGTCATGGCGGGATCGTACTGGCCGAGCAGCTGGCTCGACATGGCACGCAGCACGCGCGGATCGGCGTTGATCGGTCCTGGCCCCATCAGCAGACGTTGCGGTGGATTGAGTTGCGGGTAGCGAGTGATATCCATGATAAATTCCTTGTTAAAGACTTACAGGCGGACCGAGGAGATAAACTGTTTCAGCTCTGGCGATTGCGGCTGTGCAAACAGCGTTTTGCTGTCGCCCTGCTCCCAGACGCGCCCCTGATGCATAAAGACCACGCGATCGCCCACGTCGCGGGCGAAGTTCATTTCATGGGTGACGAGGATCAGCGTCATTCCTTCTGCTGCCAGCTGCTCCAGCACTTTGAGCACTTCGCCGACCAGCTCAGGATCGAGCGCGGAGGTGATCTCATCACAGAGTAAAACTTTCGGCGTCATCGCCAGCGCCCGGGCGATCGCCACCCGCTGCTGCTGGCCGCCGGAGAGGCTGGCGGGATAGTAATCGAGGCGTTCACCCAGCCCGACCTTCTCCAGCATCTGCGCCGCCAGTGCCCGGCACTCCGCCTCACTCTTTTTCAATACCCGACGCGGTGCCAGCATCACGTTTTCCAGCGCGGTCATGTGCGGGAACAGGTTGAAACTCTGAAATACCATGCCGACTGAACGGCTGATCTCGCGGGCCTGCGAATCGCGGTCGGTAATCGTCATTCCGCCCAGTTTGATGCTGCCTTCCTGATAGCCTTCCAGCCCATTGATGCAGCGCAGCAAGGTGCTTTTGCCTGATCCGCTGCGACCGATGATCGAGATCACCTCGCCCATGTCGATATCCAGATCCACGCCTTTCAACACATGGTTGTCGCCGTAATATTTTTGTACCTGATTAATGGTGATGAGCGGCATTGAATTTTTTCTCCAGATACTGGCTGTAGCGAGACAGCGGATAACACATCAGGAAGTAACCCAGCGCCACCAGCCCAAAGACTTTGAATGGCTGGTAGGTGACGTTGTTCAGAATGGTGCCGGCTTTGGTCAGCTCGATAAAACCGATAATCGACGCCAGCGCCGTGCCTTTGATCACCTGCACGGCGAAGCCCACCGTCGGGGCGATGCCGATGCGGATCGCCTGCGGCGCAATTACCCGCGCCAGGGTCTGGCCGAAGCTCAGGCCAAGACAGCGTGACGCTTCCCACTGCCCTTTCGGCAACGCACGAATACTGCCGTACCAGATATCGACCAGAAAGGCGCTGGTGTAGAAGGTCAGCGCCAGCGAGGCCGCCGTCCAGGGCGCGACGTCAATCCCGAACAGGCCAACGCCAAAAAAGGCGAGAAACAGCTGCATCAGCAGCGGCGTACCCTGGAACAGCGCGGTATAGCCGCGAACCCAGCGCGTCAGCCATTTACGCTGCAGCAGCCGCATAAACAGCAGCGGCAGGGTTACCAGCGTGCCGCCGACAAACGCCACCAGAGAGAGCAGCAGGGTCCAGCGCGCCGCCAGCAGCAGGTTGCGCACGATGTCCCACTCAGTGAAGGTTGTCATCATGCCTGCACTCCAAACCATTTACGGCCAATTACCAGCAGCAGCTGACGCATCGCAATCGACAACGCCAGGTATATCAACGTGGTCACCAGATAGACCTCAAAACTCAAAAAGGTGCGTGACTGGATCAGGTTAGCGGCGAAGGTCAGCTCCTCGTAGGAAACCTGCGACACCACCGACGATCCGAGCATCACGATGATGCACTGACTCACCAGCGCCGGATAAATGCGTTGCAACGACGGTGGCAGCACCACCCGCAAAAATGTCTGGTTGCGGGTTAAACCCAGTACCCGGCCCGCTTCCCACTGCCCTTTCGGCGTCACCTGAATACCGGCGCGGATAATCTCGGTGCTGTAGGCGCCAAGGTTGATCAGCATCGCCAGCAGCGCCGCTTCGCCGGCGGTGAGTTTCAGGCCCAGATTAGGCAGACCAAACACGATAAAGAACAGTTGCACCACAAACGGCGTATTGCGGATCAGCTCGACGTAGACGCCCCACAGACGGCTCATCCAGTTCGGTTTGCCGCTGCGCAATGCCGCGCCGACAATGCCGAGGCTGACACCGCCGACAGTGGCCAGCAGCGTCAACTGGATGGTGATCCACAGGCCGGAGAGCAGCTCCGGCCAGTAAGGCCACAGGGCGGGAAAGTTAAGTTGCCCGATCATTATCCGTTCCTCAGGCGCCGAGGCTGGCGGGCAGCGGGGCTTTCAGCCACTGTTCTGACAGGCTATTCAGGGTGCCATCTTTGATACCCTGCTCAATCAGCGCATCGATCTTCGCTTTCAGTGCCGGCTGCTCTTTCTTCAGCCCAATGAAGCAGGGCGAATCTTTCAGCATGAACTGGGCCACCGGTGCTTTACCTGGGTTCTGACGGGCGATAGCGGCCACCACCAGGTTACCGGTCGCGACATACTGAACCTGACCGGAGAGATACGCAGATAACGTGGTGTTGTTATCTTCATAGCGCTTCACCTGTGCATCTTTGGGAGCCACTTCGCTGAGCACCATATCCTCCACTGCACCACGCGTAACGCCAATCGATTTGCCGCTCAGTGCCGCCGCCGATTTGATCTCTTCGCCTTTCGGCCCGAATACGCCGAGGAAGAACGGCGCATAAGCGCGGGTGAAATCGATCACTTTTTCACGCTCGGCGTTTTTGCCCATGCTGGAGATCACCAGATCAACCTTGTCGGTCTGCAGATAGGGCACCCGGTTAGCGCTGCTGACCGGCACCAGCTGTAACTTAAGTTTCATCTGCTTCGCCAGGTATTTTGCCATGTCGATGTCGTAACCCTGCGGTTGCAGATCCGTGCCGACCGAACCAAACGGCGGGAAATCCTGCGGCACGGCTACGCGGATCACGCCACGCTGCTGAATGTCCTGCAGTTGATCGGCCAGCGCGCTGCCCGCCTGAGCCATCAGTAATGCCGCTGCCGCAACCGCCATCAAAACTTTTTTCATTATGCACCCCGGTGAGATTGTGTGAAACAAAAGATTCTTTAGAATCCAATCTGCAACTAATGTGCCAATCAGCGCAGCGGGAAGAAAAGGGGTGAACGGTAATGAGATTGTGAGGAAAGCGGCGTTACCCGCCGCAATTCGCTATTGGGAGAGGCTGAACTAAAAGGGGGCAAAGCACCAAAACGGTGCCTGTTAGCGGTGCTCCAGCTCGTCAAACTGCTGGTAAAGGTCGGCAATCTGATGGATACGCTGGCGACCCTGCGCCAGCATTTCATGCAGCAGCGCGTTGGCGATCAGGTTGATCAGGCTCATTGCCGAGGCATAGCTGTCAAAGGCCGAGACGCTGTCGAGCGGCGCGCAGAGCTGCCAGCGTGCCAGCGCAATCACCGTTTGCGCCTGCGGCTCACACAGCGCCAGCAGCGGGATGCCGGCGGTTTGTAGCTGCTGCATCAGCGGGCGAATCATCCGGGTGCGCCGGCGGAACGCCATCACCACCACCATATCGTCCGGCGTGATATCCACCAGCTCCTCGGCCAGCGTCTGGCCTGGCTGTGGCAGAATATGCACCTGCGGCCGCGCCTGCATCAGCTGCTGACGCAGGTGCAGCGCTACCGGATAGGCGTTACGCATACCAATAATAAACACCCGTTTTGCCTGCGCCAGCTGCTGGATCACCTCGCCGAAATGCTGCGCATCCAGGCTATTGACCCATTGCGTCAGGTTAGCCATCTCCTGCTTATAGTGCCGCGACAACAAGGTGTTGCCCTGCACCGCATCACGGTTATCGGTCAGCGGCATACCGCTCTGTCGCAGAGTACGCAGCTCATCGCGCATCTCTTTGTACTTTTCATAGCCCAGACGTTTGAATAACCGGCTGACGGTGGCTTTCGACACGCCGCTGAGCCGCGCCAGCTCGGCGCTGTTGTAGCTGATCAGATCGTCAAAATGGTCAAAAACAAAGTCGGCAATACGCTGCTCTTGCGGTGAGAGCTGGGAATAGTGGCTTCTGAGTCGTTCATCAAGCTGTTGCATAACAGGTCCTGTAACTTTTGTTTCAGCTGAAGCTAGCATAATTTGCGCCAGGTTAACGCGGCTGTAATGGCGGCCGGAATGAAAACTGGAACAGCTCTTGCTTTGTATACCGTTCTGTCACCCGATCACAGAACGAGAAAAGCATGATTCAAAGCAATATGGCCCCGCAGGGGATGGCGGTGACGCCGCACCATCTGGCCAGTGAAAGTGCGCTGGCGGTGCTGCGTGACGGCGGCAACGCCATTGAAGCGATGGTGGCGGCAGCCTCAACCATCGCCGTGGTCTATCCGCACATGAATGGCCTTGGCGGCGATGGCTTCTGGCTGATTATGCCGCCAGGCGGCGATCCTGTCGCGATTGATGCCAGTGGCGCAGCCGGATCGCTGGCCCATTTCGATTTTTATGCCGATCATCACCAGATCCCGCACCGGGGTCCGAAAGCCGCATTAACCGTCGCCGGCACGGTCAGCGGCTGGCAGGAAGCGTTACAGCTGGGCGCGGAGCTGGGCGGTACGCCGCTGCCGCTGGCGCGTCTGCTGCGCGATGCCATTCGCTACGCCGCCGATGGTATTCCGGTGACCGCTTCGCAGACGGCCGCCACGACGACATTCCGCAATGAGTTACAGCATCAGCCCGGCTTTGCCGCCACGTTTATGCCTGATGGCGACGTGCCGCAGCCGGGCAGCCGCTTTACCCAGCCGGCGCTGGCACAAACGCTGTGCCAGCTGACGGAACAGGGGCTCGACAGTTTTTATCGCGGTCCGCTGGCTCGCCACCTGGCCAGTGAGCTGTCAGCGCTGGGTATGCCAATCACCCTTGAAGATCTGCAACAGCAGCGCGCCCGCCGCTGTACGCCGCTGCATCTGTCACACAGCGAAGGTGATATCTGGAATATGACGCCGCCAACCCAGGGCATGGTGTCGCTGGCGATCCTGGGCATCACCGACGCACTGGAGATGGGCAACGCCACTGAAGCGCAGACCATCCACCGCATCGTTGAGGCAACCAAAAAAGCCTTTGCGCTGCGTGATAAATACATCACCGATCCGCGTCACGTTACCGAAGATTTGCAGGCGCTGCTCGACAGCGATCATCTTTGCACGCTCGCCAGTCAGATCGACGATCGCCAGGCGGCGCCCTGGGGCAACGGCCGCGGGCCAGGCGACACCGTCTGGATGGGCGTAATGGACAGCAGTGGCCTTGCGGTGTCGTTTATTCAGAGTATCTATCACGAATTTGGCAGCGGCGTGGTACTGCCCGGCACCGGCATCACCTGGCAGAACCGCGGTGCGGCTTTCAGTCTCGATCCCGAGCACCTGCTGGCGCTGGCCCCCGGCAAGCAGCCGTTCCATACCCTTAACCCCGCAGCCGCGCGCCTGAAAGATGGCCGCACGCTGGTCTATGGCTCGATGGGAGGCGATGGTCAGCCGCAGACCCAGGCGGCAATTTTTACCCGTCATGTGATTCAGGGCCTGCCACTGCAACAGGCGGTGAGCGCGCCGCGCTGGCTGCTGGGCCGCACCTGGGGTCAGTCTTCCGACTCGCTCAAACTGGAGAGCCGCCTCGCACCGGAAACGGTGGAGCAGCTGCGTCAGTGGGGACATCAGGTCGAGCTGCTGCCGGCCTTCAGTGAATTTGTCGGCCATGCGGGCGCTATCGTGCGCTACAGCAATGGCATGTTTGAAGGCGCCAGCGATCCACGCAGCAACGGCAGCGCCGCCGGTTTTTAACAGGAGCCCACCATGAACCCACCCGACTGGACCCACTACATCGCTCATATGGAGCAGATGCTGCAACTGGAGCTGGATGATGCCCGGCGCGCAGAGTTATTAACCCAGCTAACGCGAATTGCGCAGATGGCGGAGCCGCTGATGGCCTATCCGCTGGACGATCGACTGGATGTCGCGGGAGTGTATCAGGCATGAAACTGAGCGACGTTTCGATTCAGGCATTACGACTGGCGATCCACAACGGTGAGATCAGCGCCAGAGAGGTGGCTGAAACCACACTGCAGGCGATTGAGCAATACAATCCGCAGCTCAATGCATGGACTGAGGTGACCGGGCAACGGATGCTGAAAGAGGCAGAGAGTATCGATACCAGGCGGCAGCGCGGTGAAGATCTGCCGCCACTGGCGGGTATTCCTTACGCGGTAAAAAACCTGTTTGACGTTGCAGGCTATAGCACGCTGGCCGGTGCCAGTCTGTTCAGCCAGCGGCCCGCTGCGCGTGCCGATGCGTTTGCCATCGACCGGCTGCGACAGGCGGGCGCAACGCTGTCGGGCATGCTGAATATGGATGCCTACGCCTATGGCTTTACCACCGAAAACAGCCATTACGGTGCCACCCATAATCCACGCGATCTGAGCCGCGTGGCCGGTGGCTCCTCGGGGGGATCGGCTGCGGCAGTCGCGGCCGGTCTGGTCCATTTTTCGCTTGGTACCGACACCAACGGCTCGATTCGGGTGCCTGCCTCGTTGTGCGGCACCTTTGGCCTGAAGCCCACCTTTGGCCGCCTGTCGCGTAGCGGCAGCCATCCGTTTGTCGCCAGCCTCGACCACATCGGCCCCTTTGCCCGTCGGGTCGACGATCTGGCGCTGGTCTATGACCAGCTACAGGGCGCAGACAGCAACGATGCGTTTCAGGCCAGCCGTCCCGCGGCCGCAACGTTGCCAACCTTATCCCGCGGTCTGGAAGGCCTACGCTGCGGCGTACTGGGCGGCTTTTTCAGTGAATGGTGTGATGAGGAGGCGCGGGCTGCGGTGGCGGTTGTCGCCGCCGCGCTCAACGCGCAGGACGAGGTGATGATGCCGGAAGCCGAACTGGCACGCTCCGCGGCCTTTATCATGACGGCGGCGGAAGGCGGTAACGCTTACCTGCCCGCCTTGCGCCAGATGCCGGAACAGTTTGAGCCCAACTCACGCGAGCGATTACTGGCGGGGGCGATGATGCCCGGTGTCTGGTATCTGCAGGCGCAGCGTTTCCGCCGCCATTTCCAGCAGCAGGTACTGCCGCTGTTCAGCGAATTTGACCTGCTGATCGCCCCGGCGACGCCGTGCAGCGCAATCACCATTGGTCAGCAAACTATCACGATAAAGGGGGAGGAACTGCCCGCCAAAGCCAGCATGGGTATGCTGACGCAGCCGATCTCGTTCCTGGGATTGCCGGTCTGTACCGTGCCGCTGGCAACCCGAAGCGGTCTGCCGATTGGCCTGCAGTTAATCGCCCGTCCCTTTAATGAAGCCGCCGTACTGCGTGCTGCCTGGCTGCTGGAACAGCAAGGGTTCACCGTGGCGCAAATCAACATGGCAGGAGCCTGATGGATATTCAACAGATCAATTTACCGCAGATAGTCAGTGAAGTGACGGCGCAGTTTACCCGCTACGAGCAGGCGCTGATCGGCAACGATATCGCCGAACTGGATGCGCTGTTCTGGCATGATCCCCGTACCGTGCGGCTGGGTGCCGGTGAGAATTTGTATGGCATTGATGAGATCCGCGCATTCCGGGCGGCCCGCCCTTCCGCCGGGCTGGACCGGACGCTGCGCAACACGGTGATCACCACCTTTGGCGAAGATTACGCGGTGTGCAGCACCGAGTTTACCCGCGCCGGCAGCGATAAAATCGGCCGCCAGCAGCAAACCTGGGTGCGGTTGCCGCACGGCTGGTGCATCGTTGCGGCGCAGGTAAGCCTGATGAGTTAAGCGGGCTGGCGAGGCGTTTCATCCGGCCTGACGGCTGAATGAAACGCCTTGCAGTCATCAGGGCGCGTCGGGTGCCGGATGCGTTTTGATCCAGTGGTCAGCAATCTGCTGACGGCTGCAAATCCAGACGTCATCGTGCTGCTGGATATGATCGAGGAAGTTCTGCAGGGCACGGAATTTCCCCGGACGTCCCAGCAGGCGGCAATGCATCCCCACCGACATCATTTTCGGTGCGGTTTCGCCCTCTTCATACAGCACATCAAAGGTATCGCGCAGGTAGGTAAAGAACTGTTCGGCAGTGTTGAAGCCCTGTGGCGAAGCAAAGCGCATGTCGTTGCATTCCAGAGTATAAGGGATGATCAGGTGCGGTTTGACCGTACCATCCTGACAGGTGACCTGGGTCCAGAATGGCAGGTCGTCGCCATAGTAGTCACTGTCGTAACTGAATCCGCCCTGCTCCACCACCAGACGACGGGTATTCGGGCTGTCACGGCCGGTATACCAGCCGGTGGGCGCTTTGCCAAACAGGTCGAGCAAGACGTCCACCGCCTGCTGCATGTGCTGGCGTTCGGTTTTTGCATCCATTCCCTGATAGTGGATCCAGCGCCAGCCGTGGCTCACCACGTCATAATCCGCCTGTTTGATCGCCTCAACAATTTCCGGATGACGTGCCAGCGCCATCGCCACGCCAAACACAGTTAATGGCAGATCCCGCTTCTGAAATTCGTTATGGATGCGCCAGAAGCCCGCGCGTGAGCCGTACTCATACAGTGACTCCATCGACATGTGGCGATCCGGGTAACTGGCCGCGCCAATGATGTCGGAAAGAAATTGCTCCGAGCCAGCGTCGCCGTGCAGCACGCTATTTTCCGCCCCTTCTTCGTAATTCAGGACAAACTGCACCGCCACGCGGGCGTTGTTGGGCCAGGCGGCGTGCGGCGGGTTAGCGCCATAACCGATTAAATCGCGCGGATAGTTTTTGTTAAAGCTGTACTCTTTCTTCTCTGCAGCGTCAGTCATTACTCGCTTCCTGTGATCAATCGGGAGAGTTCCGTTAGTTTAGATGCTGAAACGCACCTGAGAGAGGTTTCTGCAAAGGCCAGGCCAGATCGCCATGTTTACTGGTGCCAAAACCCAGTGCCACCAGCGACTCCACCATTTTTACCGCCGCGCCCACGCCATCGATCACCGGCAAACCGAG
This sequence comes from Pantoea conspicua, assembly GCF_002095315.1. Taxonomy (GTDB): domain Bacteria; phylum Pseudomonadota; class Gammaproteobacteria; order Enterobacterales; family Enterobacteriaceae; genus Pantoea; species Pantoea conspicua. The sequence continues at coordinate 9,664 of NZ_MLFN01000018.1, read as the reverse complement.
TTCCTGCGTCAGCGAAGCGGCCAGCGTTGCCATGCCGCCACAGCCCAGCACAATCGCCCCGCTGCCATCTTCACGCTTCGCCTGGATGCAGCGCTGGCGTACCTTCTCCTGCGCAACACCGCTGCCATCTTCCAGCGCCAGCACCGGCAGATCGATGGCATGCAGCGCCGCACAGTGATGGGTAAAGCCATATTGCTGCAGCAGATGACGCGCAATCACCAGGGTGCGTGGCAGCGTGGTGACAATCGAGAACCGCGTCGCCAGCAGCGTCGCGGTGTGCATCGCCGCTTCTGCGATGCCGACGACCGGACCGCTGGCCAGCTCCCGCGCCGCCAGCAAGCCCGGGTCGCCGAAGCAGGCGATGACATGGCCGCTGACACCCTGTGCTTTGCCCAGTTTGATCTGCTCCAGCACGCCGATAGCGGCTATCGCTTCGTCGAAGTGACCCTCAATTGACGGTACGCCGTGCGCCGGACAGACGGCCAGAATGTCGGTGCCCGGTGCCGCTACGGCACGGGCCGCCTGGCCGATGGTTTCAGTCATTGCCAGACTGGTATTCGGGTTAATGACCTGAATCAGGCTCATGATGCGTTTCCTTTGTCGCTGCCAAACAGCCGGCTGAAATCGGGCAGCGTCTCGCCGCTGCGCTCAAAGTGCAGGCTGGAGACGATATGATCAAAGTGGTGCTGCAGGGCCTGGGTCAGCGGCGCTAAGGCGCGATCCCGCAGCAGGCTGAGCAACCGGCTGTGATCGTCGCAGCGGCAGCCGTGCTGCCACGGGGCGCCATAGGCGGCAATCACCAGCGATGAGCGCTGTGTCAGGCGGGTTACGATCCCGGTCAGCACCTGGTTACCCGAAATCGCCTGCAGCTGTATATGAAAGGCCGCCGACAACCGAATCGCGGCTGCGCCGTCACGATCGGCGTGCGCCTGATTCTCCTGCTCAATCAGTTGTGCCAGCGCCGCCAGATGCGGGGCCTGCAGATGCGCCAGCACCGCAGGCAGATTGGCGCACTCTATTAAGCTGCGGGTACGAAAAATATCGCGCGCCTCATCCACGCCTGGGGTCGTGACCTGTGCACCGCGTTTGGGCGTCAGCGTCACCATTTGCACTGCCGCGAGGCGTTGCAGCACTTTTCGGATCCCGGTGCGACTGACGCCAAACACCGCGGAAAGGGCCTCTTCAGGTAATTTACTGCCGGGCGGCAGCTGATGTTCAACGATAGCGTTCATTAACGCCTGGTAAATAGCCTCATCTTTCTGATGCAGTTCGGCAGCCTGTCTCTGGCCTGTTTCACTCTTCATTACCCGCTCCGGTCGGTGGCTGTGCGCAACGTATCGTATACGTGAACAATAATTTTTGTATACAAGAAAACAAATCTGGCCTGAATCCTGCAATAGCGTTTCACGCAATTATTCATTTCACTCTCGGGTAGAGGAGCAGGTTTCATGCCAAATCATTCAACGGTGGCCAGCAAGGCCTCTGAAGCCAACGCCAGCTACAGCCCCCGGCTGTGTAACGACGACCTGGCACCCACCCGCGACCAGAACTGGTCGTGGTACAACATCTTTTCGTTCTGGATGTCAGATGTGCATAGCATGGGCGGTTATGTGGTGGCGGCCAGCTTCTTTACACTGGGGTTAGCCAGCTGGCAGGTGCTGCTGTGTCTGCTGGTCGGCATCTGTATTGTGCAACTCTGCGCCAATCTGGTGGCGAAACCGAGTCAGATGGCGGGCGTGCCTTATGCGGTGATCTGCCGTCAGGCGTTTGGCGTGTTTGGCGCCAATATTCCGGCAGTGATTCGTGGCCTGATCGCCTTTGCGTGGTATGGCATTCAGACCTATTTAGCGGCCAATGCCCTGATGCTGGTCCTGCTGAAGTTTGTGCCATCGCTGTCGTCCATGACCGAAAGCAGCTGGCTGGGACTGTCGCTGCTGGGCTGGTGCTGCTTTGGTACTATGTGGCTGCTGCAGGCCATGGTGTTCTGGCACGGCATGAGCGCCATTAAACGCTTTATTGATGTTGCCGGACCGGCAGTCTATGTGGTGATGGTGGCGCTGGCAGGCTGGATTGTATACAAGACCGGTTTTGATGGTATCTCGTTTACCCTTGCCAGCAAGTCGCTGTCGGCTGGCGAGCAGACGTGGCAGATGATTACCGCCACCGCATTAGTGGTCTCCTACTTCTCCGGTCCGTTACTGAACTTTGGTGATTTCTCACGCTACGGTAAAAGCATGTCGGAGATCCGTCGCGGCAACCGCTGGGGTTTACCGTTCAACTTCCTGCTGTTTTCGATTGTGACAGTGGTGATTGTCTCGGGTACGCAGTCCCTGTTCGGCAAAATGATCACCGACCCGATCGAAACGGTCAGCCGGGTCGGCAATGACCTGGCAGTGGCGATTGGCCTGCTGACCATGATCATCGCTACCATCGGCATCAATATCGTCGCCAACTTTGTTTCACCCGCCTTCGACTTCTCCAACTGTTCGCCGCAAAAAATCAGCTTCCGCACGGGCGGGATGATCGCCGCGGTAGGGTCGGTACTGTTAACGCCGTGGAATCTATTCCAGTCACCGGAGTTGATTCACTACACGCTCGACGTACTGGGCTCCTTTATCGGACCACTGTTCGGTATTCTGCTGACCGATTTTTATCTGATTAAGCGTGGACGTATCAATGTCGACGATCTGTTCAATGATACCCCGGCAGGCCGTTACTGGTATCGCGGCGGCTTTAATCCGAAAGCGATTGGCGCCCTGCTACCGTCGGTGGCGATCTGTCTGGTAATCAGTTTTATTCCGTCACTGCATGAGGTCGCGAACTTTAGCTGGTTTATCGGTGCGGGTCTGGCGGCAGGCTGTTATCGCTTTATCGCCCGTGACGAGCGTGAAGGAGAAGAGGTTGCAGCCTGGCGCAATCACGTGGCAGTGCAGAAGGATTAAGCACGCTGACAGACCTGGCGCGCAGACAGCAAAAAGCCGATTCATTTCTGAATCGGCTTCTTTAAAGAGATTGGCGGAACGGACGGGGCTCGAACCCGCGACCCCCTGCGTGACAGGCAGGTATTCTAACCAACTGAACTACCGCTCCGCGCTTTGTTCCCCGTCGAGAACGAGGCGAATATTAATGGCAGGCTGTTAACACGTCAACGCTTTTTCCGGTGGCGGAAATCGTTTGCTGGTTTTTTCACCTTCTCGTTGATTTTACCCGCAAAATCGCCGATCTCAGCTGCGCCACAGGCAGCTGCCGCCCTTCTTCATCACCAGATCGAGACGTGATTCATGCGCAACGATCTCCTCATCACTGGCCGTTACCACCCGTAAGGCGGACGCCGGACGCACGATGCGCTGAATACTTTCGCCCTGCGCCTGGCGGGCGCTTTCACTCTCTGATAAAAACGAGAGTGAAGTCTGCCCGCCGGTCATGGTCAGAAAAACGTCAGCCAGGATCTCGGCATCGAGCAGTGCGCCGTGCAGGGTTCGTTTGCTGTTGTCGATTTCATAACGTGAACACAGCGCGTCAAGGCTGTTGCGCTTGCCCGGGAACATCCGGCGCGCCAGGGCCAGGCTGTCGGTAATTTTGCAGAAGGTTTCAGTTTTCTCAATGCCGCGGTTCAGCTTTGAAAACTCGTAGTCCATAAAGCCGATATCAAACGGGGCGTTATGGATCACTAATTCAGCACCACGAATGTAATCAAGAAACTCATCCGCAATCTCGCTGAACGCAGGCTTGTCGGCCAGGAACTCATCCGCAATGCCATGCACGCCAAAGGCTTCCGGATCCACCAGCCGATCGGGCTTCAGATACATATGAAAATTGTTACCGGTCAGGCGGCGGTTAATCACTTCGACCGCACCAATCTCAATGATGCGGTGCCCCTCATAATGCACCCCGATCATGTTCATGCCGGTGGTTTCAGTATCGAGTACGATCTGGCGGTTATTTGCAGTGCTCATAAGACCCGTTTTATGTCAGACTTGGCGTTTTTGAGAGGAAGTCTACCAGAGATGCGCAAACAGGTAGAAATATTCACCGATGGATCCTGTCTTGGAAATCCCGGCCCCGGCGGTTACGGTGCCATTTTACGTTACGGCCAGCATGAGAAAACCTTCAGCGCCGGTTATCACCTTACCACTAATAACCGGATGGAGCTGATGGCGGCGATTGTCTCACTGGAAGCGCTGAAGCAGCCGTGCGACGTGGTGCTCAGCACCGACAGTCAGTATGTCCGTCAGGGTATTACCAGCTGGATCCACAACTGGAAGAAACGCGGCTGGAAAACGGCCGATAAAAAACCGGTGAAGAATGTCGATCTCTGGCAGCGTCTCGATTTGGCGCTCAGCACCCACAAAATTGAGTGGGAATGGGTTAAAGGCCATGCCGGACATCCTGAGAATGAGCGCTGTGATGAACTGGCGCGCAGTGCCGCTGAGAATCCTGCCTTTGAGGATATCGGTTATAAAACCGAATCCTGATCCTCTTTCTGCCGGAACTGGCGCGTGGCGTTGACCGTCTGACGAATTTTACTGGTACTGAGGCTTTTCCTCGCCCGTGTCGGAATCAGCGGGAATGTTCGCTTACGCGCCACCACAATATTCAGGCATCCCAGCGCCGGCAGATGGGCGCTGATCAATTTTCCGCCCTGCCGGTGCCACGGCAGCACCTGAAAGCGGGTGCGGTAGACCACTTCATAATTGAGCAGCCCCAGCCAGTCGAGTAATCGCATCTGGCTGAACATCCTGCCGCTCCACGGCGCTTTACGTGGCAGACCCGGCACAAATTTACTGACGCCAAGCAGGCTAAAGGGATTAAAGCCGCTGATGATCATCCAGCCATCGTCAATCAAGACCCGATCGACTTCACGTAATACCCGATGCGGATCCTGACTCCATGCCAGGGTGTGGGCCAGTAAACAGGCATCAATGGATTTCGATTCAAACGGCAGCTGCATGGGGTTTGCCAGCACCTGTAATAGCTCGCCTTCACTGCCGACATTAACCTGATGTGAAATAGCGCAGTTTTCGGTGTTGATTTCTGCGCTCAGGTTGCCAAGCTTAAGCATATGAAAGCCATAAAGCTTTCCGAGGTAAGGCTGAAGCTGCTGCGTCAGCGCGTCACGAAAATAGTCTCCCCATGGCATATCGCGCCATGAGAGCGGCGCATTCAGAATCTGGCGTGTTTTAGCGGGCTTCATGCTTTACCCTCTTCCTTTTCCTATGGCCTGCGAGAGGTGATGATGAATCTTACCAGTATTCCTGCGTTGCAGGATAACTACATCTGGACACTGACAGATGATGACGGGAAATGCCTGATTGTCGATCCCGGCGAAGCACAACCGGTGTTAGAAAAAATGGCCGCCAACGGCTGGCAACCGGTCGCCATTCTGTTAACCCACCACCATAACGACCACACCGGTGGGGTAAAAGCGCTGTGTGAGCAGTTCCCGCAGCTTGAGGTTTTCGGTCCAGAGGAAACCGCCAGTAAAGGGGCGAAAACCCGGGTTCGTGAAGGTGATCGGGTCGAGGTAATGGGTTTGTCCTTTGAGGTGATCGCCACACCGGGACACACTTTAGGACATATCTCATATTACAGCGCACCTTATCTTTTCTGTGGTGACACGCTGTTTTCAGGCGGCTGTGGACGTCTTTTTGAAGGAACCGCTGAGCAAATGTACCATTCCTTTCAAAAGCTTAATCAGTTACCAGGGAAGACTCTGGTCTGCTGCGCACATGAGTATACTTTATCCAATTTGAAGTTTGCTGCGGCTATTCTGCCCCATGACCCGCAAATAACGGCTGAATATCAGAAAATTAAGGACTTACGCGCCGAAAATGGCATTAGTTTGCCAACAAAACTGGCGCACGAACGGTCAATAAATTTATTTCTCCGTACGCAAGATCCTGATTTGCAAAGGGCTTTAAGCGTTAATTCGCCTGCAGAGCCGGTATGGCAAACATTTGCCGTTCTACGCGAGAAGAAAGACGCTTTTTGATTTTTCGGGTTGTGTTGTGAAAAGTCGTCACGTATAGTTGCTCGTCTTTTAAGCGAACTATTGACACACACATGAAGGCTAAAGCGATATTACTCGCCTCGGTCTTGCTGGTGGGATGTCAGGCATCACGGAATGACGCCAATATCCCCGAACAGCATGCCCAGAGTCTGTCTTCAGCTGGTCAAGGTGAAAATGGAAAGTACGGAGACGAGTTTTTGTCGCCGCGTTGGCAGGAAGATGGAACTGGCCTCGCAGCAGACGCAGATCTCTGGAGTTTCATTAGTGACGAGTTGAAGATGGGGATTCCGGAAAACCCGGCAATCCGCGAACAAAAAAAGTAAATTTTTAAAACATAAGAGCTATCTCCACGATGTAACATTACGGGCAGAGCCGTACATGTACTGGATAGTCGAGCAGATACAGAAACGTAAAATGCCGATGGAACTGGTACTGCTACCCATAGTGGAGAGCGCTTTTGACCCCCGCGCAACCTCATCCGCCAATGCCGCTGGTATCTGGCAGATTGTTGCGGCAACGGGTCGAAACTATGGTTTGAAACAGAACCAATATTACGATGGGCGACGTGATGTCGTTGCATCCACTAAGGTTGCGCTGGATATGATGCAGCGTCTCAACACAATGTTTGACGGTGACTGGTTACTGACTATTGCCGCCTATAACAGTGGTGAAGGACGGGTGCTCAAAGCGATTAAGCAGAATAAGGCGCGCGGTAAGCCGACTGACTTCTGGCACTTATCGCTGCCACGCGAAACCACGGTGTATGTGCCGAAAATGTTAGCTCTGAGTGAATTGCTCAAAAATAACAAGCGTTACGGTATCAAACTGCCGACCCCGAACGAAAGCCGCGCTCTGGCACGCGTGGAAGTGGGTCAGCAGATTAAACTGACGCAGGCCGCAGAAATGGCGGGTATGTCGCTCACTAAACTCAAGAGCTTCAATACCGGTTACAAAGGCGGTGCAACAGCGCCAAACGGACCGCACTATATTATGGTGCCTAAGTCCAACGTCGCGAAGTTGCGTAACTCACTGGCATCCGGTGATATCGCAGCGGTGCAACCGACTCAGTTGGCGAAAGCCAGCGCCAGTGGCGGTTACAAAGTGCGACGGGGTGATACCCTGTCAGGGATTGCCTCGAAACTTGGCGTTAGCGTGAGTACACTGAAGCAGGATAACAACCTGCGCGGTGCTGATATCCGACCGGGTCAGACCCTGACTATCGGTTCGAATGGCACCCGACTGGCTGATAACGGCAACAGCATCACCTATCGCGTACGTAAAGGTGATTCTCTTGCCAGTATTGCACGGCATCACGGCGTCAATATTAAAGACGTGATGCGCTGGAACAGTGTGCTGGACAGTGCGAAAAATATTCAGCCCGGCGATAACTTAACGCTGTTTGTGAATAATAACGCGAATCCTGATACCTGATACGTTGAAAAGGCTGACAAATGTCAGCCTTTTTCTTTTATTTGCCCCGCTTCTTCGCCCTCCCCTGCCCTTCCGCGCCAGCCGGGTTAACTCATTCTTCCGCGCCGATTAGCCTCTCGGGTTAAACTCCACCAGTAACGGATTATGGTCAGACGCACGCGTGACCAGCACCGAGGCTTCACTCACCGCCAGATCGCGATAAAATACGAAGTCCAGTGGGCGGCCAAAGGCTTTGCGGCGATGATCGGCGGTAAACATCACCTCCTCCAGTTTCATCCGATGGGCAAAGCGATAGAGCGCATTAATACGCTGACGGCTCCAGGCATTGAAATCACCCGCCATGATCACTGGTCCGCGATGGTGCATGATCTGTTCGCCAATCGGTCCCAGCTGCTTGCTGTAGACATCGATGCCTAAACTGAAATTAACCGCATGGATGTTCACTACCATCAACATATCGCCGGTCGGTAACGGGTAGGCGGTGACCAGCGCCGATTTTGCCAGCCTGAGAAGCGGCTCACGCTCGCGCAGCGGACAACAGTAGACTGGGTGAGCTGAGGCCAGCGTCATCACGCCTGAGGGGTGCTGAGGCAGCACAAAGGCGGGCACCTGATCGGCAGCCAGATAATTGCTGGTAGCGAACTGTACCAGCTCCGGTGTGGTCTGCGCCTCCTGCAACAACACCAGATGAGCGTCTTTGCCGAATCCTTCCAGCACTGACATCCAGTCGGCACGCTGCTGCTTGAAGATATTCCATACCAGAACTTTCAGGTTGGGATGAGCGGGCAATGGCGCGCCGGGTGGCAGTCCCTGACCGAGATGTAGCATCGCGCCCGGCGGAAAAATCTGTTCCGCTGGTTGTCCCGCAACATATCGCATTGCATAAGTTTTTTTGCGCACTTTCCCGCCTGGCTGATGATTCAAAAACAGATAACACTGATCTGTTATAGGGATTTTAGACCGGGGTTTCAATGGATGCTGAGCATTGTCGGAATCCATGCCACTTTTCATCTGCAAATCCGCCTTTTTTATCCGGTCTGACTCAGTTTCGCGGTAAAAGGTATCGCGCAATTCAGCCAGAGGGCCATCAACCCCCTATAATGATGACAAATAATGACCTCACGCCACAGAGTATATTGGCCCGGTAACCGATTCACGTCACCATACGGAGAGGAGTCATGAAGGCGTCTTCCGACGAACTGAAAGTGTTTGTCAGTGTAGTAGAAAGTGGCAGCTTCAGTCGTGCTGCTGAGCAGATGCAGATGGCTAACTCTGCTGTCAGCCGGACGATAAAAAAGCTTGAGGGTAAACTGGGCATTGCATTACTGACCCGGACTACCCGTCAACTGGCACTGACTCAGGAGGGCGAGCGCTATTTCCGCCATGTGCAACGCTTTTTGCAAGAGATGACCAGTGCGGAAAGCGAATTGATTGAAAGCCTGCAGGCACCTGGTGGGTTGTTACGTGTTGATGCCGCAACGCCGGTGATCCTGCATTTACTGATGCCGATGATCAAACCGTTCCGTGCGCGCTATCCGGAAATTACGATCTCTTTGATCTCTTCAGAGAGCTTTATCAACCTTATTGAACGCAAAGTTGATGTGGCCATTCGCGCAGGCAATCTGACGGACTCAACGCTGCGCGCGCGACTGCTGTTCAATAGCTTCCGTAAGCTGGTTGCGTCGCCAGGCTATCTGGCTGAATATGGCATACCGAAAACGGTAGCGGATCTGGCTCAACATCACTGTCTCGGCTTCGCTGATCCCTCACGACTCAACCGCTGGCCTGTCTCTCAGGAAAATGGTGAACTTTACGATATCCGGTGGGAAATTTCGTCTAATAGCGGCGAAACCATCAAGCAATTGTGCCTGAACGGTAACGGTATTGCCTGCCTGTCTGATTATATGATCGATCGGGAAATTGCCGAGGGGAAATTGATTGAGTTGCTGGCAGAACAGCGTTTGCCGGTCGAGATGCCGTTTAATGCCGTTTATTACAGAGACACTGGCGTGAGTCAGCGGGTGCGCGCGTTTATCGATTTTCTCAGTGAGTGGACTGCCGATCAACCCTGGCGGATCGAGGATCGTTCGACTGCAGAATTACCTTAACTGGCCCGATCGTATTTGCGCTGGCGTGGCTTTACGGCAGCGCTGCGCAACTTCGCCAACGTTATTCGCACCAATGGAAAAAGCCCTGACCGTTAAGTCAGGGCTTTCCAATTAA
>NZ_MLFN01000017.1 GCF_002095315.1 Pantoea conspicua | reverse complement strand
GCCCATTCACGGTTAAAGTTTTCAATAAACACTTCTGGAGATTAAGAAGAAAAAAATAAACCGCACAAACAGCTAGTTACATTAAGATTGAATTTTTAATCAGGAATTAAACTTAAATACATTTGATAAAAATCCAGAAAAAATCAATTAAACGTGAGGTCTAACACGTTATTTTTAAATTTTGTAACACTAATGTAAATAATTACTTTATTTTAACGCATCATCTGGCAACTAAATCACTTGGTGCTTGACTATTGTGTTCCGCCCACTGGCCTTTCAATAATTTCGAAAATTTCTTTTGCTGTCTGCAAAAACTTCTCTTCCTCCAGCTCAACCCCAATTGTAGAGCGCCCCAGCTTTATGGTCGCTTTTATCGTTGACCCTGACTCCATGAAAAAATCAGCGACTACAACACCCGGCCTGCTGCTGCCGTTAATAATTTGCTCTAGCATGTCGGCAGGTTTTTCGCAGGGGTGTTTGCCGGGGTAATACTGAACCGGTTTGTGCGCCCATACGTCTGTGTAAGGAACCGCAACTGAGACGCCGAAATATCTGCGAAGAGATTTGTACTCCTCCTGCAGTTCCAGATATTTGCGGTTCAGTGAATGATACGGGTCGAATTATTTCGCCAAAATTGCGGGATGATGTATTTAAAGGACGTTGGGGCGTTAGAGGTCGCGGAGATAGCCGATGCTGTTAAAGCCGAAGGCCATAACCGAATGGCTCAGGTAGTAAGAATGGCGATCATTGATGTGTTCAAAGAGGCCCAGCACGCTGGGCACGTTCCCCCCGGCTACAACCCAGCACAGGCCACTAAACAGCCGCGTAACCGGGTTGTACGTCAGCGTCTGTCACTGGACGAGTGGCAGGCAATATTCAGCGCTGCAGAGGATCACCCACCCTATCTCCAGTGTGCAATGCTTTTGGCTCTGGTCACTGGCCAGCGCATAGGCGATATATCGAAAATGAAATTTTCGGATATCTGGGATGACATGCTGCATGTTACCCAGGAGAAAACCGGCTGCCGTGTTGCCATCCCTCTGAGCTTGAGGTGTATGGCCATTGATATCTCACTCAGAGAGGTTATCGCTCAATGCCGGGACGCTGTTGTGAGTAAATATCTGGTCCATTTCCGTCACTCCACTTCGCAGGCCGTCAGGGGTGATAAGGTTTCTGCCAGCTCTATAACGACAACGTTCAAAAAGGCTCGGAATCACTGTGGACTGACCTGGGCTAAAGGTGCAGCACCCACCTTTCATGAGCAGCGTTCGTTGTCGGAACGTCTATATCGAGAGCAGGGTCTAAATACCCAAAAATTGTTGGGCCATAAATCTCAAAAAATGACGGATCGGTACAACGATGACCGGGGCAAAGATTGGATTATTGTGGCCGTATGAAGATCGTTTTTTGAACAGTTTTGGTGAAGAGTTTTAGTGGGGTTTTGGCGAAGAATAGTAGGAAACAAAAAGCCAACACGATTTTTACATTCGTGTCGGCTGTATGTTACGGAAAGCCGATTACATATTTTCGATGATCGCGTCACCAAACTCTGAACATTTCAGCAGTTTAGCGCCATCCATCAGGCGTTCGAAATCATAAGTCACGGTCTTGTTAGCGATAGCGCCTTCAACACCTTTAACAATCAGGTCAGCCGCTTCGAACCACTCCATGTGACGCAGCATCATTTCTGCTGACAGGATGACGGAACCTGGGTTCACTTTATCCTGACCGGCATATTTTGGTGCTGTGCCGTGGGTGGCTTCGAACAGTGCGCACTCATCACCAATGTTAGCGCCTGGTGCGATACCGATACCGCCAACCTGCGCCGCCAGGGCGTCAGAGATGTAGTCACCGTTCAGGTTCATACAGGCGATAACGTCATATTCAGCCGGACGCAGCAGGATCTGCTGAAGGAACGCATCGGCAATCACATCTTTAACGATGATCTCTTTACCGGTGTTCGGGTTTTTGAACTTCATCCACGGGCCGCCGTCGATCAGTTCGCCGCCGAACTCTTCTTTCACTAACTGGTATCCCCAGTCTTTGAAAGAGCCTTCGGTGAACTTCATGATGTTGCCTTTGTGAACAAGGGTCAGTGAATCACGATCGTTGGTGATGGTGTATTCCACTGCCGCGCGGACCAGACGTTTAGTACCCTCTTCCGAGCACGGCTTAACACCGATACCACACTGCTCAGGGAAGCGAATTTTCTTCACGCCCATCTCTTCGCGCAGGAACTTGATCACTTTGTCTGCTTCGGCAGAGCCCGCTTTCCACTCGATACCGGCGTAGATATCTTCGGAGTTTTCACGGAAGATCACCATGTCGGTCTCTTCAGGACGTTTAACCGGGCTTGGCGTGCCTTTGTAGTAACGTACCGGGCGCAGGCAGACGTAGAGGTCCAGTTCCTGACGCAGAGCGACGTTCAGTGAACGAATACCGCCGCCGACCGGCGTGGTCAGTGGGCCTTTGATGGCAACGCGATATTCTTTGATTAAGTCGAGAGTTTCCTGTGGCAGCCAGACATCCTGACCGTAAAGTTCAACTGACTTCTCACCGGTGTAAATCTCCATCCAGGAGATCTTGCGCTCGCCGTTGTAGGCTTTCTTTACCGCCGCGTCGACGACTTTCAGCATTACCGGGGAAACATCAACACCGATACCGTCACCCTCAATGTAAGGAATGACCGGATTGTTTGGCACTGACAGCTTGCCCTGATTCAGGGTGATTTTTTGACCTTCCGCCGGAACAACTACTTTGCTTTCCATTAACCTCTCCTGGGCGTTTGTTAATGATTTGTAAGATGCGCGTCAATACTACTTGAATATTTCCGCCACGCCAATCACCGCAATTTCACGTTATAATGCGCCGAATGTTTCTGACTGCAAAGCCCATGCGAAAAACTTCTCAACGAATTCACCAGGATAAACGATTCAGCCGCCCGACACGTGATGCGCGACGTACGCCTGCCCGCCCTGCGGCGCCTCGCCGTGTGATTCTGTTTAACAAACCGTTCGACGTTCTGCCGCAGTTCACCGATGAAGCGGGACGCCGCACCCTGAAAGATTTTGTCAGCGTCACAGAGGTCTATGCCGCAGGTCGCCTCGATCGCGACAGCGAAGGATTGATGGTGCTGACTAACGACGGCGCCCTGCAGGCCGCGCTGACCCAGCCCGGCAAACGCACCGGAAAAATTTACTATGTTCAGGTGGAAGGCGTGCCGCAGGAGACGGATCTGCAGCCCTTGCGCGATGGGGTTAATCTGAAAGATGGGTTGACGCTGCCCGCTGGCGTGGAAAAAGTGCCTGAGCCGGCGTGGCTCTGGCCACGTCAGCCCCCGATCCGTGAGCGCAAAAACATCCCGACCCAGTGGCTGAAGGTCACGCTGTATGAAGGCCGCAATCGTCAGGTACGCCGGATGACCGCCCATATTGGCTTTCCCACTTTGCGATTAATTCGCTACGCCATGGGCAGTTATACACTCGGGGATCTGGCTCCAGGCAAGTGGCGCGAACTCAGCGATGGCCCTGCCTGAAAAATCGGTTTTTTTATAACCTCAGGTTAACAATTGCGGAGAAGTGATGTTTAAACCTCATGTTACTGTCGCCTGTCTGGTTCAGGCAGAAGGTGAATTACTGGTGGTGGAAGAGACGATCAAGGGTCGTGCCACCTGGAATCAGCCTGCTGGCCATCTTGAAGCAGATGAAACCCTGCTGGAAGCCGCAGAGCGGGAACTTTATGAAGAGACTGGCATTGCGGCACCGATGCAATATTTCATCGCGATACACCAGTGGATCGCCCCTGACAGTACGCCTTTTGTGCGTTTTCTGTTTGGTCTGGATCTGACGGAAAAACCGCCAACCCAGCCGCAGGACAGTGACATTGATTGCTGCTGGTGGCTGACGCCAGAGCAGATTCTCACTGCCTCTAACCTGCGTTCACCGCTGGTCGCTGAAAGTGTACGACTGTGGCAACAGGGCACGCGCTACCCGTTACATCTGGTCAGCCCGTTCCAGTGGCCGTTTCATGAGGGTGCGCGCCCGTCTTCTGCATGGTAGAATGCGCCGCCTGTTTTTTTATCGTTATGCGAGCGTGTCATGTCTGACAACAGCCAGAAAAAAAGTGATCGTCGGTATGTCCGGCGGCGTCGATTCTTCCGTTTCCGCCTGGTTACTGCAGCAGCAGGGTTACCAGGTCGAAGGCCTGTTCATGAAGAACTGGGAGGAGGACGATGGCGAGGAATATTGTACTGCCGCGGACGATCTGGCGGATGCGCAAGCGGTGTGTGACAAGCTGGGTATTAAGCTGCACAAGGTGAACTTTGCGGCCGAATACTGGGACAACGTCTTTGAGCACTTCCTCGAAGAGTACAAAGCGGGTCGTACGCCGAACCCCGATATCCTGTGCAACAAAGAGATCAAATTTAAAGCGTTCCTTGAGTTCGCGGCCGAAGACCTCGGCGCGGATTTCATCGCCACTGGCCACTATGTGCGTCGCCACGACGTCGGCGGCCAGAGTCAGCTGCTGCGTGGTCTGGATGGCAACAAAGATCAGAGCTACTTCCTCTATACCCTGAGCCATCAGCAGATTGCTCAGAGCCTGTTCCCGGTTGGCGAACTGGAAAAACCGGAAGTGCGCCGCATCGCCGAACAGCTGGATTTAATTACCGCGAAAAAGAAAGATTCCACTGGCATCTGTTTTATCGGCGAGCGCAAATTCCGCGACTTCCTGGCGCGTTATCTGCCGGCGCAGCCCGGTGAGATTGAGACCGTGGACGGCCAGATCGTCGGTGAGCATCAGGGGCTGATGTACCATACGCTGGGACAGCGCAAAGGTCTGGGCATCGGCGGCCTGAAAGAGAGCAAAGATGATCCCTGGTATGTGGTGGACAAAGATGTGGCGCGTAACCGCCTGATTGTCGCGCAGGGCGGTGATCATCCGCGGCTGATGTCAGTTGGCCTGATGGCACAGCAGCTGCACTGGGTCGACCGCCAGCCCATCACCGCTCCACTGCGCTGTACGGTAAAAACCCGCTATCGTCAGACCGACATCCCGTGTGAGATCATTCCGCACGGCGAAGACCGGATTGAGGTCCGTTTTGATGAACCTGTTGCGGCAGTTACGCCTGGACAGTCTGCAGTGTTCTATCTCGGCGACATCTGTCTGGGTGGCGGCATCATCGAAGAGCGTCTGCCGTTAGTGGCAAAATAAACTGCCCTGACCCGGCACACAGGACGCGTAATCAGGAGTTACCGTGGCGAAGAATTATCAGGAAATCACACTGGCGCTGGCGGGCATCTGTCAGTCAGCCCATCTGGTGCAGCAGCTGGCCCAGCAGGGTCACTGTCAGCCGGAGGCGTTTACCGTCACGCTGCGCAGCGTACTGGATCTCAACCCCAGTTCGACGCTGGCGGTGTTCGGCAATAACGAAGCCAACCTGCGCCTCGGCCTTGAAACCCTGATGGCGGTGCTTAATAGCAGCAGTCGTCAGGGCGCAGGGGCAGAACTGACGCGTTACACTCTCAGCATGATGGTGCTGGAGCGTAAGCTCAGCGCCAATAAAACCGCGATGGCGACGCTGGCCCAGCGTATCAGCCAGCTCGATCGTCAGCTGGCGCATTATGAACTGGAGTCAGATACTATTCTCAGCGCCATGGCGGGCATCTACGTGGACGTCATCAGCCCGTTAGGTCCGCGCATCCAGGTGACCGGTTCACCTACCGTGCTGCAGAACCCGCAGTTGCAGAGTAAAGTTCGTGCCACACTGTTAGCCGGCATTCGTGCCGCCGTATTGTGGCAGCAGGTCGGCGGTGGCCGTCTGCAACTGATGTTCTCGCGTCAGCGCTTGCTACGTGAAGCGAAAACCCTCTTATCCCGGCTGCCACTGACTTACTAAGTCGGTGCGGCAAAACACTGCTAAATGATTCAGGAGTTGCACTGATGGAATTATCCTCTCTGACCGCCGTCTCACCTGTCGATGGTCGTTACGGCGATAAAGTCAGCCCGCTGCGTGCGATTTTCAGCGAATTTGGTTTGCTGAAATTCCGCGTTGAGGTTGAAGTTCGCTGGTTACAAAAACTGGCCGCGACCGCAGAGATCAAGGAAGTTCCTGCATTTGATGCCGACGCAAACGCTTTCCTTGATGCCATTGTCGCCGGTTTTTCAGAAGAAGATGCAGCACGCATTAAAACCATTGAGCGCACCACCAACCACGACGTGAAAGCGGTCGAGTATTTCCTGAAAGAGAAAGTCGCTGATCTCCCTGCCCTTCACGCTGTTTCTGAATTTATCCACTTCGCCTGTACCTCTGAAGATATCAACAACCTGTCGCACGCCCTGATGCTGGAAACGGCCCGTCGTGAGGTGATCCTGCCTTACTGGCAGCAGCTGATTAATGCGGTGAAGGCTCTCGCCAGTGAATACCGTGATATTCCGCTGCTCTCCCGTACCCACGGCCAGCCCGCTACGCCGTCGACCATGGGTAAAGAGATGGCTAACGTCGCTTATCGACTGGAGCGTCAGTTACGTCAGCTGAAACAGATTGAGGTGCTGGGTAAAATCAACGGCGCGGTCGGTAACTACAACGCCCACATCGCCGCATACCCGGAAGTGGACTGGCATGCGCTGAGCGAGAGCTTCGTTACCTCGCTGGGGATCACCTGGAACCCCTATACCACTCAGATTGAGCCGCACGACTACATTGCCGAAATGTTCGACTGTATCGCTCGCTTTAACACCATCCTGATCGATTTCGACCGCGATATCTGGGGCTATGTGGCGCTGAACCATTTCAAACAGAAGACGATTGCGGGTGAAATCGGCTCATCGACCATGCCGCATAAGGTCAATCCGATCGACTTCGAAAACTCCGAAGGCAATCTGGGCCTGGCGAATGCCGTAATGCAGCATCTGGCCAGCAAGCTGCCGGTCTCACGCTGGCAGCGAGATCTGACCGACTCTACCGTGCTGCGTAACCTTGGCGTGGGTGTCGGTTATGCGCTGATCGCCTATCAGGCGACGCTGAAAGGCATCTCGAAGCTGGAAGTGAACCGCGATCGTCTGCTGGACGAGCTGGATCATAACTGGGAAGTGCTGGCGGAACCGATCCAGACAGTGATGCGCCGTTACGGTATTGAGAAGCCGTATGAGAAGCTAAAAGAACTGACACGGGGTAAACGCGTGGATGCCGCCGGCATGCAGGCCTTTATCGACAGCCTCGCGCTGCCGGAAGAGGAAAAAGTGCGTCTGAAAAAGATGACGCCTGCAAACTATATTGGTCGCGCTATTCAGATGGTTGACGATCTGAAATAATGCCCGCCGCAGACCGGCTCAGTCCGGTCTGCGTTAACATCTGGTTTAATACATTTCGCGTATACTTTCTGCAGGTTGACTCAAACAGAGTGTAAGGAATTTCTATGCGTGTTCTGGTTGTTGAAGACAATGCCCTGCTGCGCCATCATCTCGCCGTCCAGTTACGTGACATGGGCCATCAGGTTGATGCCGCCGAAGACGCCAAAGAAGCCGACTATTTTCTTCGGGAACATCTGCCTGATATCGCGCTGGTGGATCTCGGCCTGCCAGATGAAGATGGTATGTCTCTGATTCGCCGCTGGCGCAGCGATGCTGTACGTCAGCCGATTCTGGTGCTGACCGCCCGTGAAGGCTGGCAGGCCAAAGTTGAAGCGCTGGAAGCCGGTGCTGATGACTACGTTACCAAACCGTTTCACATTGAAGAGGTGGCGGCACGTCTGCAGGCGCTGATGCGCCGTAACAGCGGTCATGCTTCGCAAATTATTGATATGTCGCCGTTCCAGGTTGATCTCTCTCGCCGTGAACTGACAGTAAATGAACAGCCGGTAAAGCTCACCGCCTTTGAGTACACCATTGTCGAGACGCTGATTCGCAACGCAGGCAAAGTGGTGAGCAAAGATTCGCTGATGCTGCAACTCTATCCCGACGCTGAGCTGCGCGAAAGCCACACCATCGACGTTCTGATGGGCCGTCTGCGCAAAAAGATCTTAGCGTTGCATCCTACCGACGTGATCGCCACCGTGCGTGGCCAGGGTTATCGCTTTGATCTCTGACCATGTCCTGGTTTAATCGTTATCGCCCTATTTCGCTGCGCGCCCGCTTTCTTCTGGCCTCCGCAGCCATAGTTCTGTTCCTCTCACTCTCTTACGGTATGGTCGCGGTGATTGGCTATGTCGTCAGTTTCGATAAAAATACCTACCGTGTGATGCGTGGCGAGAGCAACCTGTTCTTTACGCTGGCGCAATGGCATGACAACAAGCTCACCATCGCTCAGCCAGAACGGATGACGCTCAACTTCCCGACGCTGGTGTTTATTTACGATGAGAAAGGCAGGCTGTTGTGGCAGCAACGCGATGTGCCAGAGATCCGTAAAAAGATCCACAGTGAATGGTTGCTGAAGCCCGATTTCTACGAGATTGATACCAGCAACCGTACCAGCATGGTGGCGATGGGCAATAATCTGAATGCTCAGCGACGACTCAACGACTGGGACAATGACAACAATGATACCTTTACCCATTCGGTCGCCGTTAACCGTTACGATGCCACCACGAATCTGCCTGCACTGACCATTGTGGTAGTCGACTCAATCCCACAGGAGTTGCAGCATTCCGATGTGGTCTGGTCGTGGTTCAGTTATGTGCTGGCTGCCAACCTGATACTGATTATTCCCTTACTGTGGCTGGCGGCGCACTGGAGTCTGCGGCCGATTGGCGCGCTGACACAGCAGGTGCGCGAACTGGAGACCAGTCAGCGCGAAAATCTGGCGGATAATCCGCCGCAAGAGCTGCGCAGTCTGGTTCGCAACCTCAATCTGTTGCTGACCAATGAGCGGCAGCGTTATACCCGCTATCGCACCACCCTTTCTGACCTGACCCACAGTCTGAAAACGCCGCTGGCCGTGTTGCAGAGTACCCTGCGATCGCTGCGCAACGGCAAAGAGCTGACGGTGGAACAGGCTGAGCCGGTGATGCTTGAGCAGATCAGTCGTATCTCGCAGCAGGTCGGTTATTATCTGCATCGCGCCAGTATGCAGGCCGATCACAATCCACTGCAGCGCGATCTGCATTCCGTCTCTGGTCTGCTTGACAGCCTCTGTTCGGCACTCAATAAAGTCTATCAGCGTAAAGGCGTGGCGATTACGCTGGATATCTCACCGGAGCTGACTTTTGTTGGCGACCAGAATGATTTCATGGAAGTCATGGGTAACGTGCTGGATAACGCCTGTAAATATTGCCTGGAGTTTATTGAAGTCAGCGCTTTCCAGAGTGAGAAAGCGCTGCATCTCTATATCGATGATGACGGTCCCGGCATCCCGGAGAGCAAGCGCGATCTGGTGTTTGTCCGCGGTCAGCGCGCCGATACTTTGCGTCCGGGTCAGGGGCTCGGGCTGGCGGTGGTACTGGATATCCTGGAGCAATATGCGGGTAAGGTCATCGCCTCCAGCAGTGCGTTGGGCGGTACCCGGATGGAAGTGGTGTTTCAGCGCCAGCAAGTCGAACATCGCCGCGAGTAGAAACCGGCCCGGGCTGTTATACTTGCTGGCATTTACAGCCCTAAGCGGAACCCTTGTATGGACTATCAGCTCGATCTCAACTGGCCCGATTTTATTCAACGTTACTGGCAAAAACGCCCGGTGGTGCTGAAGCGTGGCTTCAAAGACTTTGTCGACCCTCTCTCTCCGGATGAACTGGCCGGACTGGCGATGGAAAACGAGGTGGATAGCCGCCTGGTGAGTCATCAGGATGGCAAATGGCAGGTCAGTCACGGACCGTTTGAGAGCTACGATCATCTGGGCGAGAATAACTGGTCCCTGCTGGTGCAGGCGGTTAATCACTGGCATGAGCCTTCTGCCGCCCTGATGCGCCCTTTCCGCTTTCTGCCTGACTGGCGTATTGATGACCTGATGGTCTCATTCGCCGTGCCGGGTGGCGGCGTGGGACCGCATTTCGATCAATATGACGTGTTCATCATTCAGGGCAGTGGTCGCCGTCGCTGGCGTGTCGGAGAAAAAGTGCCGATGAAACAGCACTGCCCACACCCTGACTTACTGCAGGTAGAACCGTTCGACGCCATCATTGATGAAGAGATGGAGCCGGGCGATATCCTCTATATCCCACCCGGGTTCCCGCATGAAGGCTATTCGCTGGAAAATGCGCTCAACTATTCAGTGGGTTTCCGCGCGCCTAGCGGCCGTGAACTGATCAGCGGCTTTGCCGATTACACGCTGGCAAATGAGCTGGGTAGCCTGCGCTTTAGCGATCCCGACGTGCCGTCGCGCGATTGCCCGTCGCAGATCCTGCCACAGGAGATTGAAGGCGTGCGCCAGGTGATGCTGGACGTGATTAACCAGCCGGAACATTTTGCGCAGTGGTTTGGCGAGTTTATTTCACAGTCGCGTCACGAGCTGGATGTTGCGCCGCCAGAGCCGCCTTACCAGCCCGATGAGATCTATGACGCCCTGCAACAGGGTGATGCCCTGAGCCGGTTGGGTGGCCTGCGGGTGCTGACGATTGGTGATGCCGTTTACGTTAACGGAGAGCGGGTTGAATGCTCGCATCCTGAGGTCATGGCCGTACTGGCACACCACTACCGTATTACGCTGGAGGATCTGGGTGATGCGCTGGACGATCCGGCCGTACTGGCGCAGATCGCCGGGCTGGTAAATGCCGGTTACTGGTATTTTGGCGAAGAGTAATCGTGACCGCAGCTGACAATGCCCGTCGCCAGCGGCGGCGCTGGCATTCTGAACAGGCTCTCATGCCACTGCGGCAGAGAGCCTTTTTCGTCATCTGTTTCGTGGTCTTTTTCGATACAGGCCGGTTCGATCCAGGTCTCTACGATACATTTCTGTTTCGATAAAAGTCTGTTGCAATGGCCGCTGGCTTCGGCAACTCAGCCGCCCGGCAGAGTTACGCTTTCTTCTGCGCTGCCAGTTCCGACAACCGCACAATCACATCCACCGACTTCGCCATGATATTCAGCGAGGCAAACTCATGCTTGCCGTGATAGTTGTAGCCGCCAGTAAACAGATTCGGGCAGGGTAAGCCTTTCCATGACAGCGCTGAGCCATCCGTGCCGCCACGAATCGGTTTCACCACCGGCTCAATCCCACAGTCGCGCATCGCCTGCAGCGCCAGTTCCATGATGTGTGGGAACGGCTCAACCTTTTCGCGCATATTACGATAGCTGTTCGTAATCTCGACCGTCACTGAGCAATCCTTGTGCAGATTTTTCGTCATCTCCGTCGCAATCTGCTACAGCGTCTGTTTGCGCTGCTCAAAGCTCTCTGTTTCAAAATCGCGAATAATATAGTGCAATTCAGCGTGTTCAACCGTGCCTTTTATCTGGTGCAGATGATAAAAACCCTGATATCCATCGGTGTACTGCGGCTTTTCACTGGCCGGCACGGCGGCATGAAACTGATTAGCCAGATCCAGCGCGTTCACCATGACTCCTTTGGCTGAGCCAGGATGGACATTGTTACCCACGATTTTGACCGTGGCTGAGGCGGCGTTAAAGTTTTCATACTCAAACTCACCCAGATCGCTGCCGTCGACGGTATAGGCCCAGTCAGCGGCAAAACCTTCGACATCAAAATGCGAGGTGCCGCGACCGATCTCTTCGTCGGGCGTAAAGGCCACGCGGATGGCACCATGCGGAATATCGCTGCCAGCCAGCCGGGCCATCGCCGTCATGATTTCGGCAATACCCGCTTTATCGTCCGCGCCCAGCAGGGTTTTGCCATCCGTAGTGATCAGCGTATGGCCGATCAGCTTATGCAGCACCGGGAACATCACCGGCGACAGAATCTCATCGCCATTGCCCAGCGCAATGTCACCGCCGCGATAGTTTTCGATAATCTGTGGATTAACGTGCTTCGCAGTGAAGTCAGGCGAGGTATCCATATGGGAGATAAAACCGATCACCGGGGTGGGCCAGTCGACATTGGCGGGCAAGGTGCCCATCACACAGCAGTGATCGCTTAACGTGACGTCAGCAAAGCCCAACGCCAGCAGCTCTTCCTGCAGCTGACGCGCCAGCGTCCACTGCCCTTCACTGCTCGGCACCTGACGCGCCTGCGGTTTTGCCTGGGTTTCGACTGCGACGTAGCTCAAAAAACGCTCTAGTAACTGTTCCATATCCCATCCTTTAAAAGTGCTGTCCGTTATTATTCACAGACCAGCCGGACGCAACGTTGCGTCAAATCATTAGCTGACAGGTTAGCGCTGTCGATCCCCTTTGGGAAAGCGATCACGTCGAAAAAAAACAGGATTATGAGATTATTGCGGCAGGTCTCGCAATGCGTTGTTAATAATCCCGATTATCGGCTGCCCGGCGTGCTCAAAACATGGCAATGACACCGTTTTCAGGTATCATCCGCCCCTTCTTGCTGGCTGGCTGCGGTAGGCGGCTATGCTGTAACCTGTTCGACCTTTGACAGACTGAGACTAAAATGACGCAAACACGCGCACAGCAGGCGCTGGTTACGCTTTCTGGCATCAGTAAAGCTTTCGATGGCAAAACCATCATTGATGATTTTAATCTGACTATTCACCACGGCGAATTTATTACGCTGCTTGGCCCCTCCGGCTGTGGCAAAACCACCATTCTGCGCCTGATTGCCGGGCTGGAAGAGGCCGATCGCGGGCGCATCCTGCTGGATAATCAGGATATCACCGCCACCGTCGCTGAACATCGTCACGTCAATACGGTGTTTCAGAGCTACGCACTGTTCCCGCATATGACGGTATTCGAGAACGTTGCCTTTGGTTTACGGATGCAAAAAACACCGGCGGCGCAAATCACCTCCCGGGTCACTGATGCGCTGGCGATGGTGCAGCTGGAGAGTTTTGCCGATCGTCGTCCCCATCAGCTGTCGGGCGGACAGCAGCAGCGAGTTGCTATCGCCCGAGCGGTGGTCAATCGGCCAAAAGTGCTGTTGCTGGATGAGTCGCTCTCTGCGCTGGATTATAAGTTGCGTAAGCAGATGCAGAACGAGTTGAAAGCGCTGCAGCGTAAGCTGGGTATTACCTTTGTTTTTGTCACCCACGATCAGGAAGAGGCGCTGACCATGTCCGATCGCATCGTGGTGATGCGCGACGGAAAAATTGTGCAGGACGGCACGCCGCGTGAGATCTACGAAGAGCCTGATAATCTGTTTGTCGCCCGCTTTATCGGCGAGATTAACGTCTTTGATGCTGAAGTGATTGCCAGCGATAATGCCCCGCGGATTCGGGCGAGGGTGGAAGGCCGCGAGTGCGATATTCATTGTGCTTTCCCGGTCCGGACAGGTGACCGGTTGCATGTAATGCTGCGTCCGGAGGATTTACGCGTGGAAGAGATTCACGGTGACAGCGCAGTTGATGGCCTGATCGGCTATGTCCGTGAGCGTAATTACAAAGGCATGACGCTGGAATCGACCGTTGAACTGGAGAACGGCAAGCTGGTGACGGTGAGCGAGTTCTTTAATGAAGACGATCCTGACTTTGACCACTCACTGAACCAGAAAATGGCGGTGAACTGGGTGCCCAGCTGGGAGGTGGTATTGCCGTATGAAGCTGATGCGTAACGGTTTTCAGAAAAGTGTCATTGCGCTGATCGTCGGCTGGCTGGCGCTGTTTGTCTTTCTGCCTAACCTGATGATCTTTATCACCAGCTTTCTGACGCGCGATGATGCGCACTTTGTCAGCGCGGTATTTACCCTCAGCAACTACACGCGCCTGCTTGATCCGCTGTATGCCGAAGTGCTGCTGCATTCGCTCAACATGGCAACAATTGCCACGCTCTGCTGCCTGCTGCTGGGCTATCCGTTCGCCTGGTGCCTGACGAAATTGCCGGCGCGCCTGCGTCCGCTGATGCTGTTCCTGTTGATTGTGCCCTTCTGGACTAACTCACTGATCCGCATTTATGGCCTGAAAATATTCCTCAGTACCCGTGGCTGGTTAAATGATTTTCTGCTGACACTCGGCCTGATCGATAAGCCGTTTCGGATAATCTACACCCCGGAAGCGGTGGTACTTGGCCTGATCTACATTCTGCTGCCGTTTATGGTGCTGCCGCTCTACTCCAGCCTGGAAAAGCTGGACAAGCCGCTGCTGGAAGCGGCGCGTGATTTGGGAGCCGGAAAAATACAGACCTTCTTTCGCATCATTCTGCCGCTCACCATGCCGGGCATCATTGCTGGCTGCCTGCTGGTGTTGATCCCGGCGATGGGGCTGTTCTACGTGGCCGATTTAATGGGCGGCGCGAAAAATCTGCTGATTGGTAATGTGATCAAAAGTCAGTTCCTGAATATCCGCGACTGGCCATTTGGTGCTGCCACCAGCATTGTGATGACGCTGTTAATGGGCCTGCTGCTGCTGATTTACTGGCGCGTTGCGCGTCTGCTGAATAACAAGGTGGATTTAGGATGATGGCACGCCTGTTACGCGGCAGTTTTATGGCGATGATTTACGCCTGGTTTTATATTCCGATTGTGATTTTGATCGTCAATTCGTTTAACGCCTCGCGGTTCGGCATTAACTGGCAGGGATTCACAACGCAGTGGTATCACCTGCTGCTGAATAATGACAGCCTGCTGCAGGCGGCGCAGCATTCACTCATCATGGGGGTGCTGTCAGCCAGCTGTGCGACACTGATCGGCTCGCTTACCGCCGTGGCGCTCTATCGCTACCGCTTTCGCGGCAAGCCCTTCGTCAGCGGTATGCTGTTTGTGGTGATGATGTCGCCGGATATTGTCATGGCGATTTCGCTGCTGGTGCTGTTTATGCTGCTGGGGATCTCGCTGGGTTTCTGGTCGCTGCTGTTCTCACATATCACCTTCTGTCTGCCGTTTGTGGTGATTACCGTTTACTCGCGACTGAAAGGCTTTGATGTGCGGATGCTGGAGGCGGCGAAAGATATGGGTGCCAGCGAGACCACGATTTTGCGCAAAATTATCCTGCCGCTGGCGATGCCCGCCGTCGCGGCCGGCTGGTTGCTGAGCTTTACCCTCTCCATGGATGATGTGGTGGTCTCCTCGTTTGTGACTGGCCCAACCTTTGAAATATTGCCGCTGAAGATTTACTCAATGGTCAAGGTGGGGGTCTCACCGGAGGTGAATGCGCTCGCCACCATTCTGATGCTGCTGTCGTTGCTGCTGGTAGCCGGCAGTCAGTGGTTACTGCGTGACAGAAATTAATAACCGGGGAATGATAATGAAAAAATGGTCTCACTGGCTGGCGGCTGGCGCGCTGGCACTGGGGATGCAGTCTGCTCAGGCAGACGACGGCAAAACGCTCTACTTCTATAACTGGACCGAGTATGTCCCGCCGGGTCTGCTGGAACAGTTTACCAAAGAGACCGGCATCAGGGTGATCTACTCGACATATGAATCCAATGAGAGCATGTATGCCAAGCTCAAAACCTGGAAAGATGGCGCCTACGATCTGGTGGTGCCCTCAACCTACTTCGTGGCGAAAATGCGCAACGAAGGCATGTTGCAGAAGATCGACAAGAGCCAGCTGAGTAACTTCAGCAATCTTGATCCGAACCTGCTGAACAAGCCGTTCGATCCCAATAACGATTACTCCATTCCTTATATCTGGGGCGCAACGGCGATTGGCGTCAACCGTGACGAGATCGACCCTAAGAGCGTGACCCGCTGGGCCGATTTGTGGAAACCGGAATATAAGCAGAGCCTGTTGCTGACCGACGATGCGCGGGAAGTGTTTCAGATGGCGCTGCGTAAGCTCGGTTACTCCGGTAACACCCGCGATCCGGCGCAGATCAAGGCGGCCTATCAGGAACTGAAAAAGCTGATGCCAAACGTGCTGGCGTTCAACTCTGACAATCCGGGCAACCCTTATATGGAAGGTGAGGTGAATCTGGGGATGATCTGGAATGGCTCGGCCTACGTGGCCCGTCAGGCGGGAACGCCGCTGGAGATCGTCTGGCCCGAAGAAGGCGGCATCTTCTGGATGGATAACCTGGCCATTCCTGCTAACGCGAAGAACAAAGCGGGCGCGCTGAAGTTGATCAACTTCCTGCTGCGCCCCGACGTGGCGGCAAAAGTGGCAGAGACCATCGGCTATCCGACGCCAAATCTGGCCGCCAGAAAACTGCTGCCAGCGGCGGTGGCGAACGATCCGTCACTCTATCCGTCCGATGACATCATTCAGCACGGCGAATGGCAGGATGATGTCGGCGACGCCAGCGTGCAGTATGAGACGCTGTTCCAGCAGTTAAAAGCGGGCCGTTAAGCCTGATAAGCGGGCGGCAACTGCCGCCCGTTTTATTTGTACAGACCGCGCAGCAGCGTATGCACGAATTCCGGCACCACTTCGCTGGCCAGGCCGTAGTGACGCTCGGCAAACTCATTGCCAACCTGACTCGGTTCCAGGTTCAGCTCGACGGTATGCGCGCCCTGCAGTTTCGCCTCATGCACAAAACCCGCTGCCGGATAGACATGGCCTGAGGTCCCGATAGCAATAAAGTAGTCGGCCTGCTCCAGCGCCTGATAGATCTGCTCCATGCCCAGCGGCATCTCACCGAACCACACCACATGCGGGCGCAGCGCGGACGGAAACTGGCAGCAGGTACAGCGGTCGTCCGGGGTGATATCACCGGTCCACTCAATCACCTGGCCGCTGCTGACACAGCGTACCTTCAGCAGTTCGCCGTGCATATGCAGTACCCGCGCATTGCCGGCACGCTCATGCAGATTATCGATATTCTGCGTCACCAGCAGGAAGTTATCACCCAACACCTGTTCCAGTTCAGCCAGCGCCAGATGGGCGGCATTGGGCTGAATCTCCGCCTGTTGCAGCTGCTGACGACGGGCATTATAGAAACGTTGCACCAGCGCAGGATCGCGCTGGAAGCCTTCCGGTGTGGCAACATCCTCGACATGATGTTCTTCCCACAAGCCATCAGCGGCGCGGAAGGTGCGGATGCCGGACTCAGCAGAAATGCCAGCGCCGGTCAGCACCACCACATGGGGTTGCGGATGGGCGGCCAGTTCGGCCTGACGATCACGCTCGAAAATTCGCTGGCGAAAGCGCTGATGCACCTTTCTCCTGGTCTTTTTAAGGCGGGCAAGTCGTATGCGGCGACGTGGTGTACGCATAAAATCTCCTGGAGCAGCGGCTTCGGCGAGCCGCTATAAACAAATTCTGGGCTGAACTCACCCGATAATAACGGTTGCGCATGACAGCGCCATGCAGCAGAGGCCGAAAATGTGCGCGGCGCGAAGGGTGAATTCGCGCCGCGTGTCGTTACTGTCCGCTCAATACCCGAGCCGGGTCGATGCGGCTGGCGCGTCTGGCTGGATACCAGCTGGCTAGCAGGCTCAACACGATGGCGGTAATCAGAACGGAGAACACATCGATCCAGTGCAGTTCCGACGGCAGGAAGTCGATAAAGTAAATATCCCCTGCCAGCAGATGATGGCCGGTGAGTGATTCCAGCCCGTGCACCAGATGCGTCAGATTGAGTGACACCAGCACGCCCACTACCACGCCGCTGACGCTGCCGAGCAGGCCTGCCAGCAGACCGTACCAGATGAAGATGGCGCGAATCAGGCGATCTTTGGCACCAAGGGTGCGCAGTACCGCAATGTCACTGCTTTTATCCTTGACCGCCATCACCAGCGTGGAAACGATGTTAAAGCAGGCAACGCCAATCACCAGCACCATCGCCAGATACATGATGGCGCGAATCATCTGGATGTCGCGATACATGTAGCCGTAGGTGCCAATCCAGCTTTTGATATATACATACGAGCGGGTCGCTTCACCGGCATCACGCACCAGTTTCACTGCCTGGAACGGGTCATTCATTTTTAACGCAATGCCGGTAACGCTGTTGCCCATATCCAGATACTGTTGTGCATCGGCCAGCGGCACCAGCGCCAGGCTGTGATCGAGCATACCACTCAGTTGCAGGATTCCGCTGACCTGAAGCCGGATACGCTTCGGCTGCAGCAGCTTATTGTCCCCGTCGTTATTCGGGATCATGATGGTAATCCAGTCACCCTGTTTAACCTTCAGCGTATCTGCAATGCCACCGCCCAGGATGATCTGCTGTTTACCGGCGGCAAAAGCGGACCAGGCGTTGTTGGCGACAAACTGCGGCAGCGCGCTGAGACGCGGCTCCTGCGCCGGATCGACGCCTTTAACCTGCAGCGCTTCCAGCCGTGCACCGCTTTCTATCAGCCCGGTAAAATTGATATAAGGCGCCGCCGCCGCAATGCCGGGGACTTTTTCAATCGGTGCAATCATCGACTGCCAGCGCTGAAATGGCTGATTCACCGCTTCAATCTCACCGTGCGGCACCACCGCCAGAATGCGGTTATTCAGCTCACGTTCAAACCCGTTCATCGCGCTCAGGCCGATGATTAACACCGCCACGCCCAGCGCAATACCGATGGTTGAGATCACCGAAATCAGCGATACCATGCCGCCACGGCGACGGCCCCGGCTAAAGCGCAGGCCTAACAGCAGCGATAACGACGATCCCATTACACCGCTCCTGCCATGCTCAGCTGTTCGCTTAACTGACCGTCACGCATCTCCATCTGGCGCGACATGCGTTTCGCCAGTTGCAAATCATGGGTCACCACCAGAAACGCGGTGCCCTGACGCACGTTGAGCTCACCCAACAGGGCAAAAATCGCATCGGCGTTGCGCGCATCGAGGTTACCGGTTGGCTCATCGGCCATCACCAGACGAGGACGGTTGACCAGCGCACGGGCAATCGCCACGCGCTGACGTTCGCCGCCCGACAGTTCTGATGGCCGGTGTGCGGCGCGGTGGTCGAGTCCGACGGCGGCCAGCATCTCGCGGGCGCGGTCCTGCGCTTCAGCTTTGGCAACTTTGCCAATCAGCAACGGCATCGCCACATTCTCCAGCGCGCTAAAATCGGGCAACAGATGATGAAACTGATAGATGAAGCCCAGCTCGCGGTTGCGCAGATCCGCTTTAGCCGAGGAGGACATGGCGTTCAGTGACTGACCATCAAATATCACATCGCCCGAGGTCGGCGCATCCAGACCGCCCAGCAGGTGCAGCAGGGTACTTTTGCCCGATCCCGAACTGCCGACGATGGCCGTCAGTTCACCAGGCTGCAGGCTGAAAGCCACATTGCGCAGCACATCGGTCTGCACGCTGCCTTCCTGATAGCGTTTGCACAGGTCGCGACACTGCAACAAAGGAGAGTTACTCATAACGTAAAGCCTCAGCGGGTTGAACGGCGGCAGCGCGCCACGAAGGATAGAGCGTAGAAAGCAGCGCCACCACCATCGCGCTCAGGGCGATGGTTACCACTTGCCACAGATTAATGTCGACCGGCAGCGCGGCACCATCAAGGAACAGGCCGATCAGCGGCATCAGATTATTCAGCTGACTGGCCAGCAGCACGCCCAACAGCGTACCGAGTAAGGTGCCAATAATGCCGGCGCTGGCGCCCTGCACCATAAACACCGCCACTATCTGCCGGCGCGTCAGCCCCTGCGTTTGCAGGATCGCTACCTCACCCTGCTTCTCCATAATCAGCAGGCCCAGCGAGGTAATGATGTTAAAGGCGGCAACGGCGATGATCAGGCTCAGCAGCAGCCCCATCATATTTTTCTCCATCCGCACCGCCTGGAAGAGATCGCCTTTACGCTCACGCCAGTCTTTCCATACCAGCCCGGCCGGCAGGGTCTGCTGACTCAGGCTATCAACCTGCAGCGGCTTATCCAGCCACAAGCGCCAGCCGGTAACATTTCCGGCCGGGTAACGCATCACGCGTGATGCATCCTGTTGATTGACCAGAATCTGATAGCCATCGACTTCACTGTTGGCAGCATAGGTACCCGCCACGGTAAACAGACGCTGACTCGGGACCCGCCCCATCGGGGTAAACTGGCTGACAGACGGCACCATCAGACGCAGCTGATCGCCACGCTTCACGCCGAGTTGTGACGCCAGCTGCTCGCCGAGGATCACATTATATTGTCCGGGTTGCAGCACGCTCTGTTGGGTATTGACCAGAAAAGGGGTCAGCGGATCCTTTTCATCCGGCTGAATGCCGAGCATCACGCCGACCGAGACGCTGTGCGGGCTTTGCAACACCACGTTGGCGGTAGTCAGCGGCGCAATGCGGCTAACGCCCTGCAACGCCAGGCTGGAAGCCGGTTGTTGTTGCGGGTTGATACTGCCTTTGTCGCTGGTCACCAGCGCCTGAGGCATCAGCCCAAGAATGTTGCCTTCAAGTTCACGTTCGAAGCCGTTCATGACAGACAGAACCGTCACCATCGCCAGCACGCCAAGCGTAATGCCAATAGTAGAAAGCCAGGAGACAAAGCGACCGAAGCGATCCGATGCGCGTCCGCGCATGTAACGCAGACCGATAAATAGCGCGACAGGTTGATACATGGAATCCAGTAAGCCGTTGCCTGAAAATAGGTAGGGGGATGATAAAGGAGCCGCTGCCTTTATGAAACCTCTAACCCTCTGAGTCGGCGGCAAAGTTGTATCAGAACAGGTCACTCTGCACGACAAAGCGCCAGTATAGCGGCTAAAGCAGCGGGTTATTGGCGGATTATCCCGCGATGATCGGGGTAGACTACAATCAGTAAGACGATAAAGCGTGACGTTATCGCACTGCGGTAAGAGGTAGCGACCATGTTTAAATTTCCCAAAGGCAGCATCGTAAAACATAAATCCGGGGAGATCAGAGGCGAAGTGATCAACGTCTTCGAACAGGGAGACGCGCCCGCCGGCTACTACGTTAAATGGGATGATGGCAATCATAGCTATCATTCTGAGCAGGAATTAACCTGGGCGAACATTGACCGCCCGCGCATGTATTACACACAGCAATCCATAAAATAACCCTCAGCCCTGTCCGGCTGTTTACCCCGTCGCCACCGTGCGACGGTGGTTTTCTCTCGCCCCTCTTCTCTGTTTGCCATCAACGCTGACGCTCGTTTCTCCCTGCCTGAACCGCGGGTTCCGCTCGCTGCCGCAGGAAAATTGTGCCGCAGAGGTGATCGCCATGACGTAATATGGAATGATTACGTCCTGGTAAAAATGGAGCAACCCCGAGATCCCATGTCCGAACAGACTCGCTATACCCTGCCCGTTAAATCCGGCGATCACCGTCAGCTCGGCCAGCTTATTGGCGCTGCGCACGCGGTGGAGTGTGCCAGCATTACCGAGCGACATGCCGGTCCGGTGTTAATGATTACGCCCGATACCCAAACCGCCCTGCGTCTGCTGGATGAGATCCGCCAGTTTACCGATCTGCCGGTGGCGCATCTCGCCGACTGGGAAACGCTGCCCTACGACAGTTTTTCACCGCATCAGGATATTATTTCCGCCCGTCTGTCGACGCTGTATGGATTGCCGGTGATGCAGCGCGGCATGCTGATTATGCCGGTCAATACCCTGATGCAGCGCGTCTGTCCGCACAGCTTCCTGCACGGCCATGCGCTGGTGATGAAACAGGGCCAGAAACTGTCGCGCGATCGGCTGCGCGATCAGCTCGAGCAGGCGGGCTACCGTCATGTCGATCAGGTGATGGAACACGGCGAATACGCTACGCGCGGTGCGCTGCTGGATCTGTTCCCGATGGGCAGCGACCAGCCCTATCGCATCGACTTTTTTGATGATGAGATCGACAGCCTGCGCCTGTTTGATGTCGACAGCCAGCGTACGCTGGAAGCGGTAGCGGAAATCAATCTGCTGCCGGCGCATGAATTCCCCAGCGACAAAGCGGCGATTGAGCTGTTCCGCAGCCGCTGGCGCGAAATTTTTGATGTGCGCCGCGAGTCGGAGCATGTCTATCAGCAGGTCAGCAAAGGGACGCTGCCCGCCGGTATCGAATACTGGCAGCCGCTGTTTTTGAACAGCCGCTGCCCAGCCTGTTCAGCTATCTGCCTGACAATACGCTGATTGTTAACTGCGGCGATCTGGAAGGGAGCGCAACCCGCTTCTGGCAGGATGCTGAGGCCCGCTATGAAAACCGCCGGGTTGATCCGATGCGTCCGCTGCTGGAACCCACCAGCCTGTGGTTACGGCCTGATGCATTAATGGGCGAGCTGAAAAGCTGGCCGCGTATCCAGATGACCAATGAGCAGCTGCCCGCGAAAGCTGCCAACACCAATCTGGGTTATCAGCCCCTGCCCGACCTGACGGTGCAGGCGCAGGCTAAAGCGCCGCTGGATCATCTGCGTCAGTTCATCGAAACCTTCAGCGGCGCGGTGGTGTTCTCGGTTGAAAGTGAGGGTCGCCGCGAAAGCCTGCAGGAGCTGCTGGCGCGCATTAAACTCCGTCCTCAGGTGGTCAAACGCTTTGATCAAACCGGCGAAGAACGTTTCAGCCTGATGATGGGTGCCAGCGAGCGCGGCTTTATCGATACGCAGGGCAACCGGGCGCTGATTTGTGAAAGCGACCTGCTGGGCGAGCGTGTCAGTCGCCGCCGCCAGGATACCCGCCGCACGATTAATCCTGACATTCTGATTCGTAATCTGGCCGAGCTGCATCCTGGCCAGCCGGTAGTCCATCTTGAGCATGGCGTCGGCCGCTACATTGGCCTGACGACGCTGGAAGCGGGCGGCATTCAGGCGGAATACCTGATGCTCTCTTACGCCAACGACGCCAAACTCTATGTGCCGGTCTCCTCGCTGCATCTGATCAGCCGTTACGCTGGCGGTGCCGACGATAATGCGCCGCTGCATAAGCTCGGCAGCGATGCCTGGTCACGCGCCCGGCAGAAAGCCGCCGAAAAAGTGCGTGACGTGGCGGCAGAACTGCTGGATATCTATGCTCAGCGTGCCGCCAAAACCGGTTTTGCCTTTAAACATAATCGTGAGCAGTATCAGCTGTTCTGCGAATCTTTCCCGTTTGAGACGACGCCCGATCAGGCGCAGGCGATCAATGCGGTGTTAAGTGATATGTGCGAGCCGCTGGCCATGGACCGTCTGGTATGTGGTGATGTGGGCTTCGGTAAAACCGAAGTGGCAATGCGCGCCGCGTTTCTGGCAGTGGAAAACAACAAGCAGGTGGCGGTGCTGGTGCCGACCACCCTGCTGGCGCAGCAGCACTACGATAATTTCCGCGATCGTTTCGCGAACTGGCCGGTGCGGATTGAAATGTTGTCGCGCTTCCGTACCGCCAAAGAGCAGGCCCAGGTACTGGAGCAGGCCAGCGAAGGCAAGATCGATATTCTGATCGGCACCCATAAGCTGCTGATGAGCGATCTCAAATGGCGCGATCTCGGCCTGCTGATCGTCGATGAGGAGCACCGCTTCGGGGTACGTCACAAAGAGCGGATTAAAGCGATGCGGGCTGATGTCGATATCCTGACCCTGACCGCTACGCCAATTCCGCGTACCCTGAATATGGCGATGAGCGGCATGCGTGATCTCTCGATCATAGCGACCCCGCCGGCGCGCCGTCTGGCGGTGAAAACCTTTGTGCGTGAGTTCGACAATCTGGTGATTCGGGAGGCGATCCTGCGCGAGATATTACGCGGCGGTCAGGTCTATTACCTCTACAACGACGTCGAAAATATCGAGAAAGCGGCACAGCGCTTAACCGAGCTGGTGCCGGAAGCGCGCGTCGCTATTGGTCACGGTCAGATGCGTGAACGCGATCTGGAACGGGTGATGAATGACTTCCACCATCAGCGGTTTAACGTGCTGGTGTGTACCACCATCATCGAAACCGGCATCGATATTCCAACCGCCAATACCATCATCATTGAGCGTGCGGATCACTTCGGTCTGGCGCAGCTGCACCAGTTACGGGGACGCGTCGGCCGCTCCCATCATCAGGCATACGCATGGCTGCTGACGCCACATCCTAAAGCGATGACTGCCGATGCCCAGAAGCGACTGGAAGCGATTGCGTCGCTGGAAGATCTGGGTGCCGGTTTTGCGCTGGCGACGCACGATCTGGAGATTCGTGGTGCCGGTGAGCTGTTGGGTGAGGAACAGAGCGGCCAGATGGAGACGCTGGGCTTCTCGCTCTATATGGAGCTGCTGGAAAATGCGGTGGATGCACTGAAAGAGGGTCGCGAGCCATCGCTTGAAGATCTCACCAGCAACCAGACAGAAGTCGAGCTGCGGATGCCCGCCCTGCTGCCGGAAGCGTTTATTCCGGATGTCAGCACGCGCCTCTCCCTGTACAAACGCATCGCCAGCGCGGAGAGCGAGGATGAGCTGCAGGAGCTGAAGGTCGAGATGATCGACCGCTTTGGCCTGCTGCCCGATCCGGCGCGTAACCTGCTGGACGTGGCGATATTGCGGCTTAAAGCACGGGCTGTGGGCGTACGCAAGATTGAAGCCAGCGATAAAGGTGGCTATTTCGACTTTGCGCCCAACAACAGTGTTGATCCGGCCTGGCTGATTGGCCTGCTGCAGAAAGATCCTAAACAGTGGAAGCTGGAAGGTCCGACTCGCTTACGCTTTACCCGTGAACTGTCGGAAAGGAAAGTCCGCATGGAATGGGTGCAGGGATTTGTATCGCAACTGGCTGAAAATCGGGCCTAGAGTGCCCTTTCACTGCAGCGTGCGGCAAGGTGAATGTCAAAACAAAAAGGCGCATCCTGAGATGCGCCTTTTTGTTTACTACTGTGCTGTGTGGCCGCTAACGCGGCAAAGCTTTGCCCAATTACGCCTGGTCGCTGTTAAGAATCAGCTGACCATTGCGGTCCAGTGGAATACGTGTGCCAGGGTCGTTTTCCATGCGGATTTTGCCCTGCTGGTCGCCTATTTTATAGGTCACGTCATATCCCAGCATTTTCTCTTGTTTATCGTATACCGTTTTGCAGCGCTGTTCGGTAGTGGTGTAGGTATCACGGTTCTGCATGCCGGCCTGGACCTGATTACCGGCATAACCACCTGCGACTGCACCTGCTACGGTTGCTACATCTTTACCGCGACCGCCACCGAACTGGTGACCTAATACTCCACCCGCCACTGCACCTAATACCGAGCCAGCCAGACGGTTTTCATCCTGTACCGCACGACGATGCGTCAGCGTCACATTACGACATTCCTGACGCGGCTGCTTGATGCTCTCTTTGATGGGTGTTGCAGCCAGCACCTGTGCATATTGTGGACCGCGATCAAACACATTCATGCCTGCCACGGCGGCAACACCTAAGGCCGCTGCCACACCAATACCGATACCCGCTAACATTGATTTATTCACAGGACGTTCCTCCTGAAAGTGTTACCGCGCATTCCTGCCGCTGAAGCATCCTCTTCAACTGAGGCAGACCGGCGTGCGCGACTCGCCGTGTTTCCTGAGATGAAGTTTTACAGATGGACCGAAATTGCAACATCAGATAAATGGAGGAAAAACGGTCACTCCGGCAACAGGGCCAGCTTTTAGGAGAGTTCTGAGGCGAAAAAAACGGCAGTGAAATTGCGTAATGCAGAGGGATGAGAAACACAGAATCAACAAGAGCAGCGCGGTTTCGCCGGGTCTGGCCGCGAAGGATGATCGGAATAATGAGGTCGCGTTTGCCCGGCTCACTGCCCCTGCTTTGCTGCAGAGCTCGATGCCTCATGCTTGCGGATGCAGGCTGGCCGTGCGTGAGGCTTCTGAGGTGTCCGGGCAACAGATAAAAAAGCCCCTGATGCGGGGGCTTGATAAAACACAGCAGACAGTATGCTGAGTCGCGGGCGTCAGGAGATTAGTGCAGTTTCAACCGCGGGCGGATCACCCGATTAATACTGCCGACCAGCATCATCAGTCCGGTTTTGAAATAGCCGTGCAGTGCAATCTGGTGCATACGGTAGAGCGAGATGTAAACAAAGCGCGCAATCCGTCCTTCAACCATCATCGATCCGCGCATCAGGTTACCCATCAGACTCCCTACGGTACTGAAGCGTGACAGCGAGACCAGCGAGCCGTGATCTTTATAGACGTAGGCTTTCAGGGGCTTACCCTGGCGCTGCAGCAGAATATTTTCCATGGCGCGTGATGCCATCTGGTGTGCCGATTGTGCACGCGGCGGCACAAAACCGCCACCCGGCAAGGCACAGGAGGCGCAATCGCCAATCGCATAGATGTCATCATCCAGCGTGGTTTGCAGCGTCTCTTTCACCACCAGCTGATTGATACGGTTGGTCTCCAGCCCGCCAATCTCTTTCAGAAAGTCAGGGGCTTTGATGCCGGCGGCCCATACCATCAGGTCAGCCTCAATAAACTCACCGTTTTTAGTATTCAGGCCGTGGCGCTCAGCGCTGGTGACCATGGTCTGCGTCAACACCCGCACGCCCAGCCTGGTCAGCTCCTGATGGGCGGCCGCTGAGATGCGCGGCGGCAGCGCGGGCAGAATCCGCTCGCCCGCCTCAACCAGCGTGACGTTCAGCGCTTCACGTCCCAGCCCTTTGAAGCCATAACTGTGCAGCTGTTTTACCGCATTATGCAGTTCCGCCGACAGCTCGACACCGGTTGCGCCGCCGCCGACAATGGCGATATTCACCTTCTCTACTTTGCCTTCGCTGGCAGAGAACTTCAGGAACAGGTTGAGCATTTCATTGTGGAAACGGCGAGCCTGATGCGGATTGTCGAGGAAAATGCAGTGATCTTTGACGCCTGGCGTGCCGAAATCATTGGAGGTGCTGCCCAGCGCCATCACCAGCTGGTCGTAAGCCACTTCGCGTTGTGGCACCAGCACCTCACCATTCGCATCCAGTACTTCTGCCAGCTGGATCACTTTGCGGGTGCGATCGATATCGGTCAGCGAGCCAAACTGAAATTCAAATCCGTGATTGCGGGCATGCGCCAGATAGCTTAACGCATCAATACCTTCATCCATTGAGCCGGTTGCCACTTCATGCAGCAGCGGTTTCCACAGGTGGCTGTGGTTACGATCCACCAGAATGATTTCGGCTTTCTTTTTACGACCGAGTTTATGACCCAGCTGCGTCGCCATTTCCAGGCCGCCAGCGCCCCCTCCAACGATAACAATTTTCTTAACAGACGTAGTCAACAAGGACCCCCTCAAATTGTGAACCAAAAGTTAATCAATGGTTAAATTAAACCTTAATAAACATAGGGTTGGCGAAGTGAAAATCGCAATCTGAGGGCAGAATAGCATGGCGTGAACAGGAGAACATAAGAAAATTGATATACATCAAAGCAGACAGATAAAACTCAGAGAATTACGCAGAGAAAACAGGCACCTCGCGGTGCCATTCCGTTTAACCTAATGTTTTAAAAGCTTTTATCCGCTGAAGATGTGGGGAGATATTTTTGAATTTGTGCCCTTCGGACTCATCCCAGACAATTTCATAAAAAGGATGGAGTTGATCGGCGATGCGCTGGCTGTCGAGCGCCTCATCCTGTCGCGAAAGAAAGGTCAGACAGCGGTCACGATTGCGTTCGCGAAAATCGCTGACGCATTTGGTCGCGATATCCTGATACTCCTCCGGGCGGTCAATTTTTCCTTCCATGTTCTCAAACGGATAGAGGTTAGGATTAAAAATGGCCTGACGGATGCCGCACAAAAACCCGATGCGCTCTGACCAGTAACCGCCCAGCCCTACGCCACAAATCAGCGGGCGATCGTCGTCGCACAGGCTCAGCATTTTATCGGTCTCCTTCAGCAGAAACTGCATGTCATGTTTGGGATGACGGGTGCTGTAACTGATCAACCTGACGTCAGGATCGATAAACTGCAGTTGCAGCACCTTTTCGTGATTACCCGGACTGGTGGAATCAAAACCGTGCAGATAGATGATCATGATAATCCTCAAGGTAGAGATAGCGCCGGGCAGTCACTGCTTACCGCGACGCTTTATAAGCCAGCCAGCGTTCCTGAAGTGAACTCAGTTGCTGCGCATTGCTTTTCCAGCGACGGCTTGCCTGCAGGCTGTCGCGGGTAAAAGTGCCTCGATGATACAACTGCGTTACGCGCTCTGCCCCGATCAAGGTCAGGTTATCTAACACACTGATCGCCCCCTGACGCTGATTGCAAACCAGAATCATGTCACAGCCGGCAGTCAGTGATTGTTGCGCACGCTCCGGATAGCTCCCCATCACGGCAGCCCCTTCCATCGACAGATCGTCGGAGAAGATGACGCCATCAAAGCCCAGTTGCTGGCGTAACACTGTTTTGAGCCAGTAAGGCGAACCGCTGGCGGGTAGCGGATCGATTTCAGTGTAGATCACATGCGCCGGCATAATGGCGTCCAGCGCCTGTTCGCCGATCAGCGTACTGAAGATTGCCATATCATGTTCGCGCAGCGTGGCTTCATCGCGCGGATCGCGTGGCGTCTCTTTGTGTGAATCGGCGCTGACCGCCCCGTGGCCAGGGAAATGTTTCCCGGTGGTTTTCATGCCGGCTTCGTGCATGCCGGCGATAAAACGGCGGGCGACCGCCAGCGCAATCGCCGGATCGGCATGAAACGCCCGGTCGCCAATCGCTGCGCTGATGTGTCCGATGTCGAGCACTGGTGCGAAACTGATGTCGATATCCATCGCGATCATCTCGGCGGCCATCTGCCATCCCGCCTGCTGCGCCAGCTCGCCTGCGGTGGTCTGGTCATGGAGCGCAGCAAAGGACTGCATTGCCGGCAACTGGGTGAAACCCTCCCGGAAACGTTGTACCCGTCCACCCTCCTGATCGACCGCCACCACCAGCCGGGTATGCGATGCCGCGCGAATCTGTCGCACTAACTCCGCCAGCTGCGCCGGATCGTGATAATTACGGGCAAACAGTATCAGCCCGCCAACCAGCGGATGCTGCAAAATCTCGCGTTCTTCGCCGTCCAGCTCATAGCCTTCGACGTCGAGCATCAATGGGCCGGGTAAATGTGATGTCATAACCTGAATCCTGTAGCGTTGCGTCGCTGCGCAACGCAGTTAAATCTGTTCCCAGCTCTGTCGAGCCATCTGTTGCAAAGTTTCATCGCCACTTTGCTCGGCGCGCAGCTGATACCAGCTGGCCATCAATAGCCGCAGCCACGGCTGCCAGCGTGCCACCTGTCGCTGCAGCGTGCTTAACGGCAGTCGTGCCGCGTCAGCGTACTCTCTCAGCCAGTCAGCCTGATGCTGCGGATCGGCCGCGCACACTGCAGCCAGTTCCAGTGCCACATCGCCATCCGCCGCATATTCCCAGTCGATTAAACGCAGCTGCCGGGCATCCTGAATCAGATTGCCGGCGTGGACATCCATATGCAGCGGTGCCAGCCTCAGCGGTCGGGGTTCGCCCTGCCGGGTGACGCTCTGCAGCGCACGCTGCCAGCGGTGATGCCGCTGCTGACACGCCTGCCAGTAGTGCCACAGCAGCGGCCGCAACAGCAGGCGATAGCCGGTCAGCGGCTGCTGATGTAACTGTCGAAGCAGTGCGACGACCGCCGGACGTTGCTGGCTGAACCCCGCGCTGTCGAGCGGTTCGCCAGCCGACCATGCCAGCAACACGCCGTGAGCGTTGCCCGCGATCGGCCGTGCCGCCAGGCCACCCGGCTGCAGTTTGCTTAACAGACGAAATTCACGCTGCCGATCGACAAACGGAATAGCGGGATGGGGCGCGGGCCGCGCGATAAAAGTCCCGCGTGGCGTGACAATTTTCTGGCTCTGGCCGGTCAGGCCCGCCAGCGGCGTGACGGTCATTGACGCGGTCTCACCGATGGCCTGCTGAATAATCCGCTGGAAAGCCGGATTAATTCTGAGCAACGCCGTTACCGGACCAGATAATCTCGCCAGTCTGCACCAGCATCAGCTGCATCTGCAGCGTCGGCGCTTTCACGTCACCCTGCGCGTTGCTGTAGAGCACATACTGAGCGTTAACGTTGCGCGCCAGACCGATCGCTTTACTGCGCGAATTAAGGCTGTCGTCCGGTGATAAACCCAGCGTCTGCCTGGCCTGATTCAGTTGTTCGGTGGATACCAGCGTGAACTTACCATTGTTGTTCAGGGCATTCTGAATCGCGGCGGTCGCTTTCTCGCTTTGCAGCGCGCCGTTAGTGCTGTTTTTAATCCGGTCCACCAGCAGTACGCTGCCTGGCTCTGCGCTGGCGGCACTGACCATCTGCGCCACTAATGGCTGAACGCTGGCATCCCAGTTAATGGTTTTCAGCTTCGGCGGCTGAGGAATCGGCTGCGGTTGCGGTACCTGTTCAGGTTGCGGAACCGGCTGAACCGGTTCAGGCGGCTGCGTCGGTTCGACCGGTGCAGGCTGCTGCTGTTTCACCACACAACCGGTCAGAATGAGCGCCATCAGAAGCGCTCCAGTACGATTAACACTGCGTATCACGTAAACAATCCTTAAAGATAGAGATAAAGGCGAACCTTGCTGGCGCTCAGGTTACCCAGTTGCGACATCACGACAATGCTGCCCTGTGCCGGCACGCTGACGGTTTGTACCGGTTCCTGCGGGGTGATTTCCAGCCCCTTGTCGTCGTACCAGTAATAACGATAGTGCACAATCACCGGCGTTTCGCGTTGATTATAGAGCACGCTGGCGGCACGCTTCTGTCCATCGTGCTCATCCAGCGTCGGTTCATCGGTAATGATGCCCGCGGATAAGACAGACGACTCCATCACCAGTGACTGCGAGGTGTTGATCATCGGTTTATCACTGCTGCAGCCGGCCAGGCTAAGCAGGAACGGCAGGCCAATCAGCCAGGATCGCATAGCACGTTTCCGTAAGAGGTTCAGTTTGACAACATCGGCCCAAGCGGCTCGCCGCCCAGCAGATGCATATGGATGTGATACACCTCCTGACCACCATGTTTGTTGCAGTTCACAATCAAACGATAGCCATCCTGGTCGATGCCCTCCTGCCGGGCAATCTTCGCGGCGGTAGTGAACATGCGGCCCAGCGCATGTTCATGCGCCGCTTCAACCTCATTCACCGTCGGGATCAGCACGTTCGGCACGATCAAAATATGGGTTGGCGCTTTTGGCGAGATATCGCGAAATGCGGTGACCAGTTCATCC
The DNA here is from genome assembly GCF_002095315.1 of Pantoea conspicua. Classification (GTDB taxonomy): domain Bacteria; phylum Pseudomonadota; class Gammaproteobacteria; order Enterobacterales; family Enterobacteriaceae; genus Pantoea; species Pantoea conspicua. Next base: position 33,051 of record NZ_MLFN01000017.1, on the reverse strand, counting down.
TGATAAACCACATCAGCGGGGATTTCGCGGCGGATAATTTTACTAAAAATGGTTTCTTCAGCCATGGTGCAATTCCTTGAGCCTGAGTCGTAATCAAGCAGTATGCGGGAGAAATTTGTTTTCTTTCAACCTCAGGTCCACTTTTCTTGCATTGTTCGCCTCTCTTTACAGCATCGCTGCTCAGCACCAACTCAACCTCGCTCCGAATCACGCATATTGATGGGCGCGACAACACAAAAATGAAACGCTGTTTTATAAATTAGATTTTCGCCGCCCTTTTCTTTGTATCATTGCCACTTCACCCCGGACGCTTGCCAAATCACGAAGGTTAACCCGCCGTCGCAGTTCTACTTTGCTATTCAGTCCGGCTGAGATGCCCGGCGTCGTTATGAGGGATTTACCGACATTCACCATCAAGGAGCACGCACCATGCGCTCACGTAAGATTGGTCTTGGTCATTATCTGGCCTACGGTTCCGGGGATTTTCTTGGGGCGGGCACCACGGCGCTGACCGCCGCCTGGTTGCTCTATTTCTATACCACTTTTTGTGGGTTGACCCCGATTGAGGCGACCCTGATTTTTGCTGCTGCCCGCGTACTGGATGCCGTCGTCAGCCCGCTGATGGGCTTCCTGACCGATAACTTTGGTTCAACCTGGCTGGGCAAACGCTTTGGCCGCCGCCGCTTTTTTATCCTGCTGGGCATACCCTGTGTCTTCAGTTACAGCCTGATGTGGATCAGCGACATGAGTTTCTGGTGGTATCTCGGCACCTATCTGCTGTTCGATATCATCTACACCATGATTCTGGTGCCCTACGAAACGCTGGTTCCTGAGATGACCGACGATTTCAAACAGAAAACCCGCTTCTCGGGCGCACGCATCGGCCTGGCCCAGCTTTCCGCTATTCTGGCGGCGTTTTTACCCGGTATCCTGCTGGGCGCGCTCGGTAAAGACAATCCGCACTCCTTTTTCTACGCCAGTCTGGTCTTTTCCATCATCTGCGCACTGGTATTGACGCTGGTCTGGTTCTTTACCTGGGAACGGCACCCGGATGATTTTTCTGCCGAGTCACGTCGTGCAGAACAGGAGAAACAGCAGCTGACGCTGATGCAAAACCTCAAGCGGCTGCAGGTCGAGCTGACCTCAACCTTACGTATTCGCATCTTCCGCCAGCACCTTGGCATGTATCTCGGCGGATACATCGCTCAGGACGTCTTTAACGCCGTCTTCACCTGGTATGTGGTGTTTGTCCTGATGCAGAGCGCCCAGGTTGCCTCGAACCTGATGGGCACCATGGCGGTGTTACAGTTTATCGCCGTAATGGGGATGATTCCGCTCTGTATCCGCATGGGGCCGGCGCCCGCCTATCGTCTGGTGGCGGTGCTGTTCGGGATGGCAGCACTCTCGTATGCCCTGCTGTGGTATGCCGGAATGAACGATAACCTTGCGCTACTGTTACTGATTTCCGCGGTGGCGGGTCTGGGACGCGGCGGCATTAACTATGTGCCGTGGAACACCTATACCTACATCGCTGATGTTGATGAGGTGATCACCGGTCAGCGTCGTGAAGGTATTTTCGCCGGCATCATGACCCTTACCCGCAAGGCATCGCAGGCCGGTGCGGTAATGCTGGTCGGCATCGTGCTGCAGCTCTCGGGCTTTGTTTCCGGCCAGGCAACTCAGCTGCCGGGCGTCAGCCACACGATTCTGGTGATCCTCAGCCTGGGTACCGTGGCGGTACTCACCTGCGGCTTCCTGGTTTCACTACGCTTCAAGCTGAATCTGCAGACTCACACCGTGCTGCGTGAAGAGACGCTGAAGATGCGGGAAGCGGGACGTATCGTGCCGGAAAAAATCACCCCCGAAGCACGACAGATTGTCGAAACGCTGGCGGGTATGCCCTATGAAAACCTGTGGGGCAACAACAACATTGGCTTCCTGAACCGAATGAAGCCTGCTGCGCCAAAGTTAGCCACGCAGCGCCCTTTACTCTCATCTATAAACCCGACCTTAAAGTGACAGGAATAAACCATGACTGTATTTCCCGTTAAACACAGCGCGTTATTGTGCCAACCTGAACATCTGCTGCCACGCAGCGAACTGGTACAGCTGATTCAAAAGCTGACACAAAATCTGGTCAATATCACCGATGAAACCGGCGAGTTTCTGCTGCGACTCGACGATGGCCGGGTGATTGATACCAAAGGCTGGGCGGGTTGGGAATGGACACACGGCATTGGCCTGTATGGCATGTTGCACTACTATCAGCAAACCGGCGACCAGCAGACGCTGGCGATCATTGATAACTGGTTTGCTGAGCGGCTGGCAGAGGGAACGCCGACCAAAAATGTGAATACCGTTTGCCCGTTCCTCACCCTGGCTTACCGCTACGAAGAGACCGGCAACGCCGCATGGCTGCCAGTGCTGGAGCGCTGGGCAGAATGGGTGATGTACGAAATGCCGCGCACCGAACAGGGTGGCCTGCAACACATCGTTTATAACAACGAAAACACCCAGCAGCTGTGGGATGACACCCTGATGATGAGCGTGATGGCGCTGGCAAAAATCGGCCAGTTGCTAAAGCGTGACGAGTGGGTCGAGGAAGCCAGTTACCAGTTCCTGCTGCATACCCAGTATCTGATGGATCGGGAAACCGGCCTGTGGTTCCACGGCTGGAACTTTGACGGCCGCCATAATTTTGCCAATGCGCGCTGGGCGCGCGGCAATAGCTGGCTGACCATCGTTATTCCTGATTTTCTGGAGATGATGAACTGGCCTGAGCATCACGCGACCCGCCGCTTCCTGCAGCAGGTGCTGGAAACACAGGTGAAAGCCCTGCAGGCGTGTCAGCACAGCAGCGGCCTCTGGCATACCCTGCTTGACGATCCACAGAGCTATCCGGAAGCCTCGGCCACCGCGGGTTTTGCCTATGGCATTCTGAAAGCGGTACGCAAGCGTTATCTGCCGGCGGAGTACCGGGAGATGGCGGAAAAGGCGCTGCGTGGCGTGATTGCCAACATCGATGACGACGGTGAACTGAAGCAGGTATCGTTTGGTACCGCGATGGGCAGCGAGCTGGACTATTATCGCAACGTGCCGCTGACCTCCATGCCCTACGGCCAGGCGATGGCGCTGCTCTGCCTGACCGAGTATCTGCGCGTTTACCTTTAAATCCTGGCCATAAAAAAAGCCCCGCTGAGCGGGGCTTTTTTGTTACTCAGCAGCCATTACATGCTGCGGATGTAATCATCCATATCGGTTTTCAGGTTATCGGACTTGGTACCGAAAATCGCCTGAACGCCTGAACCGGCTACCACGACGCCACGCGCGCCAAGGTTTTTCAGTTCGGTCTGGTCCACTTTCGCCACGTCAGCCACGCTGACACGTAAGCGGGTGATACAGGCATCAAGGTTAGTGATGTTCTCTTTACCACCAAATGCTGCAACCAGTTTGCCCGCCATTTCGGTGCCGGTCGCCGTGGACTGCTCGGTGCTGGTCTCTTCACGGCCTGGGGTTTTCAGGTCCAGTTTAGCGATCAGCACGCGGAAGATGGTGTAGTAAATCAAACCGTAGATGATACCGATAATCGGGAACAGCCAGATTTTGCTGCTGTTACCGCTCAGTACGATAAAGTCGATCAGACCGTGCGAGAAGCTGGTACCGTCACGCATTCCGAGCAGAATACAGATTGGGAAAGCCAGACCAGCCAGCAGCGCATGGATTACGTACAGAATCGGCGCAACGAACATGAATGAAAATTCAATCGGTTCGGTGATACCGGTCAGGAACGCAGTCAGCGCAGCGGAGATCATGATACCGCCCACTTTGGCACGGTTTTCAGGCTTCGCGGAGTGCCAGATAGCAATCGCTGCGGCTGGCAGACCATACATTTTGAACAGGAAGCCACCGGAGAGTTTGCCTGCGGTAGGGTCACCTGCCATGTAACGTGGGATATCGCCGTGGAACACCTGACCGGCCGCATTGGTGTATTCACCGATCTGCATCTGGAAAGGAACGTTCCAGATGTGATGCAGACCAAATGGCACCAACGCGCGTTCAATTACGCCATAAATACCAAAGGCGACAACCGGGTTTTGATAGGCAGCCCACTGCGAGAATTCCTGAATCGCGGAACCTATCGGTGGCCAGATAAAGGAGAGCAGCACGCCGAGAATGATAGCTGCCAGACCGGAAATAATCGGCACAAAACGCTTACCGGCAAAGAAGCCAGATATTCCGGCAACTTAATGCGGTAAAAACGATTGAACATGTATGCGGCAATCGAGCCGGCGATAATGCCGCCCAGCACCCCGGTATCAGCCAGGTGTTTCGCCTCAATTTCTGCCGCAGGCAGATGCAACACCAATGGCGCCACGACCGCCATGGTTTTCACCATGATGCCGTAAGCGACCACGGCTGCCAGCGCCGATACACCGTCGTTATTGGTAAAGCCCAGCGCCACGCCGATGGCGAAGATCAGCGGCATATTGGCAAACACCGATCCGCCCGCTTCTGCCATCACATGCGAAACCACTGCAGGCAACCAGCTGAAGTTGGCCGAACCGACACCTAACAAAATCCCGGCAATCGGCAGAACCGATACCGGTAGCATGAGCGATTTACCGACCTTTTGCAGGTTGGCAAAAGCATTTTTGAACATAGCGTAAAGCTCCTGAGTATGAGTGCATGTTTCGCGCAGTGCGCGTGGTAAAGAGGGAGGATTCTTTACCGGTTGGCGGTATCCGCCTTTTGATTTATTACGAAGGGTAAAATAATTCGCTGTTTGTTACTTTGATGGTTATCACGTTTCGGCAATCTCAGCCGTGCACATTACGAAATATCTTACTGACCCGCACGAATTATCGGCAATAAAACGCTGGCCTTGTTGCGAAAACAAGGCCATATGCGCAGATTACAGATTAATTACACAGTCTGAAATAAACAGTCGAATCAGATACCCAGCCGACTCATCGGAATATGAAACAGCTCAGAAAAGTTACGGGTCGTGGTAGCTGCCAGCGTGTCGATATCCACGCCTTTCAGCACCGCCAGATAATCTGCCACATCACGGGTATAAGCAGGCTGATTCTCTTTGCCGCGGTAGGGGACCGGCGCCAGATAAGGCGAATCGGTTTCAACCAGCATACGATCCAGCGGAACGTAACGCGCCGCTTCCCGCAGTTGCTCCGCATTACGGAAGGTGACGATGCCGGAGAACGAAATATAGAATCCCATATCCAGCAGTTTAGCTGCGGTAGGCTGATCCTCAGTGAAGCAGTGCAGTACACCGCCACAACGTTCAACCTGCTCCTCACGCAGTATCGCCAGCGTGTCTTCACGCGCATCACGGGTATGCACAATGATCGGTTTATTCAGGGCAATGCCGGTGCGGATATGCTCGCGGAAAGAAGCCTGCTGTTGTGCTTTGGTCTCCTGCTGGTAGTAATAATCCAGCCCGGTTTCGCCCAGCGCCACCACCTGTGGGTCGGCGGCCAGACGGCGGAATTCATCAACGTCATAGGCCTCCTCCTGATTGAGCGGATGTACACCGCAGGAGAGCGCAATATTGGTGCGATCGCCAACCAGCGCTTTCAGGGTATGAAATCCGGGCAGCGTGGTGGCGATTGCCAGCATAAATTTCACATCGCGCGCCGCGGCTTTGGCAATCACATCATCAAGATCGCGATGGTTTTTCTCATAATCCAGACCATCAAGATGGCAATGGGAATCAACAATAAACATAGTTACTCTCAAAAAGGGTTAGCCGATCAGCGCTGGCTTCATGTTATCAGCCCAGCTCAGCAGCTGGTCAGTCAGCAATAATTCGCGGTTAACCGCTGCCACGTGCAACAACTGCTCGCGACAGCGCATCCAGCCCTGCGCGCTGCTGTTAAGCGCAGTAGAGGTAAAGTGTTCGGCCAGCAGCACCACCACGTCCTGACGGTCAACGTTACTCAGCCACTGACCGGCATTCTGCTGCCATTTCATCGCATCCAGCAGCAGAGAGAGCAGCCAGCCAATACGCACCGCCGCGTCGTCGGCGTTGAGTGCCGGCAACAGGTGCAGAATATCCTGTTGCAGTGCCGCGGGCAGCGCATCGCACAGTTTCTGTCGCGCCTGCCATGGGCCTGCTGACAGCAGATTAAGCGCCGCTTCAGGCGCACCGGCACTGAGGCGCAGCGCCGTCACCAGCATCGCTTCATCCTGATCTGACTGCTTTTTCAGCCAGTGCAGGCTCTGCCCTTCGTCCGGCGGCGACAGATTCAGCGTCATGCAGCGACTGCGCAGCGTCGCCAGCAGACGCGAAGGATCGCGGCTGCTGAGAAAGAACCAGCTATTGGCAGGCGGCTCTTCCAGCGTTTTCAGCAGGGCATTGGCGGCCGCCTCAGAGAGCTGAGCCGCGTCGGGCAGCCAGACGACTTTGGCACCGCCCTGCTGACCAAAATGGTACATTTTTTCCGTGACCTGCCGCACCGCATCGATGCCCAGGGTATTTTTGCCTTTCTCCGCTTCCAGCCGATACCAGTCCGGATGGGTGTTAGCCTGCATCAGCTGACAACCGTGGCACTGACCACAACTTTTCAGTCCGTCAGGCTGCTGGCACATCAGCCAGCGGCTTACGCCCCATACCAGCGCTTCATCGCCCATTCCGGCCATCGCCTGAATTAACAGCGCATGGTGACCGCGACCCTCCTGGTGCTGAGCAATCAGCTGGCGGTAGGGCTGATTCAGCCACGGATACCAGTTCATCTCGCCTGCTCCGCCAGCCAGCCCTTGAGAGCGGCCTGAAGTGACGCTGTCACTTGCTGCAGCGACTGGGTTGCATCAATGGTCAGAATAGTAGGATCTTCTGCCGCCAGCGCCAGATAGCGCGCCCGGGTACGTTCAAAAAAGCGCAGCGATTCCTGTTCAATACGGTCCAGCGCGCCGCGCGCCCGGGCGCGTTGCAGACCGATATCTGGCGTGACATCAAGATAGAGCGTCAGATCGGGGCGAAAATCGCCCAGCACCGCATCGCGCAGGGTACGCATCAGTTCGCTGTCAAGCCCGCGCCCGCCCCCCTGGTAAGCCTGTGAAGAGAGATCGTGACGATCGCCAATCACCCAGGCACCACGGGCCAGCGCCGGTTTGATTACCGTTTCAACCAGCTGCACACGCGCTGCATAGAGCATCAGCAACTCCGCTTTATCGGTAACCTGCTCGCCCTCAATGCCCTGCTTGACCAGTAGCCGCAGCTGCTCCGCCAGCGGTGTCCCACCGGGTTCACGGGTGAAGACCATATCTTCAATCCCGCGTTCGCGCAGCGTGGCGACAATCGCCTCGCGCGCGGTAGTTTTACCGGCGCCTTCCAGGCCCTCAATGACGATAAACTTACTGTTCATTTTTTTCCTTCAGCGTTTGCCGGTAAACCTGCACCGCCCGGTTATGGCTGGCCAGATTGGTGGTAAAGGTATGGCCGCCCTTCCCGTCCGCCACAAAATAGAGATAATGACTCTTTTCCGGATGGGCCGCCGCTTGTAACGACGCTTTGCCCGGCATCGCAATTGGCCCTGGCGGCAGACCATTAATCATATAGGTATTGTAATCGGTTGCCGTCTCCAGATCTTTACGCGTCAGGGTGCCGTTGTAGGCCTGGCCCATGCCATAAATCACCGTAGGATCGGTTTGCAGTCGCATACCAGTACGCAGTCGGTTGATAAACACCGAAGCGACACGGGCGCGCTCTTCACTGACGGCGGTCTCTTTTTCAATGATCGAGGCCATCGTCACCAGATCCTGCGGCGTTTTATAGGGCAGATTATCCGCTCTTTCCTGCCAGACCTGATCGATGGTTTTCTTCATCCGCTCATGGGCGCGCTGCAGAATTGCCAGATCGCTGGTGTTGGCGGTATAGAGATAGGTGTCCGGGAAGAAGTTGCCTTCCAGCTGCTGCGGTTCAACCTTCAGTTCGCTGGCAAGCGTAGCAAACTGATCGTCTTTCAGCGTATGACGGATATAGGGCGCCTTACGCAGCTCGCTCAGCCACTCAGTCAGGCGCTGGCCCTCGACAAAGCGCAACGGAAATTGCGCCTCTTTACCACTGGCCAGCAGCTGCAGCAGCGAACGCACCGTCATGGTCGGCGCCAGTCGGTAGGTACCGGCCTTGAAGGTTGCCAGTTCCGGCTCAACCTTCAGTAACGCGCCAAACCAGAAGCTGTGCGGAATAATGTTCTGACTTTCTAACTGGGCTTCCAGCGCTACCCGGCCGGTACCGGCAGGCAGCGTGTAGATCGTTTCCTGATGAAGGGTTAACGGGGTAGACGCGAACTGTTTTATCTGCCAGTAACTCAAGGCAGCCGCGACACCCACTATCGCCAGCAGGCTGGCGAGAATTTTTTACTTCGGCTCATGATGCATCCATTATCTTTTTACAGCTTGCGTACAACTGCTTAAACAGCGTACGTTCAGTAAAGTTCACCGACTCCAGCTGTCGTACCGGCAGAACCGGCATCAGGGCGTTACATACCACGATTTCATCGGCAGCCAGCAACGCGTCAGGCTCACACTGAACAATCCGGCAAGCCTGCCCTGCTGCTGCAAGCTGCGCCATCAGACTACGCCGCATAATGCCATCGACGCCCGCCCAGCGCAGGTCCGGGGTAAAAATCTCCGCGCCCTGTCGCCAGAATAAATTGGCCGCACAGCATTCCACCACCCAACCTTCAGTGTCAAGCACCAGCGCTTCGTCGGCGTCCGTCTGGTCAAGATGAGTGCGAATCATCACCTGCTCCAGCCGGTTGAGATGCTTCAGCCCGGCAAACTGCGGATTGCGCGCCAGCCGAATCGGGCTGATAGCCAGCGAGACGCCCAGCTGCTGTAAATCCGCATAGTGTTGCGGCCAGGGTGCCAGAGAGACGATGCGCGTCGGTTCACCACCCCCTTTCCGGCTGTAACCGCGCCCGCCGCTGCCGGCGCTGAGGATCACTTTCAACACCGCCTGCGTCTGCTGCTGCGCGGCCTGACGCATCTCATTTTCCAGCTGCAGCCAGTCGATACCGCCGATCAACAGCCGCGCGCAGCTCTCCCTGAGACGTTGCATATGACGTTCCAGTAACAGGATTTTGCCGTGCTGCACCGCTGCGGTGGTAAAGCAGCCATCGCCAAACTGTAATCCACGATCGCTGGCCGCCAGCGTTGATTGTTCGATGCCGTTAATCCACATGGTTTTCTCCTGTCGCGGCCGTGACTGGCCGAAGCCAGGGCTGAGGGATAATCAGGATAAAAAAAAGGCCCGCATTGCGGGCCTTTTCAGCAATCTGAAACGATTATACTTTACGGAAAATCAATGAACCGTTGGTACCACCGAAGCCAAAGGAGTTACACAAGGTGTACTCCAGGCCGGAAACCTGACGCGCAGTATGCGGCACGAAGTCGAGATCGCAGCCTTCATCCGGGTTGTCGAGGTTAATGGTAGGCGGTACAGCCTGGTCACGCAGCGCCAGAATCGAGTAGATCGATTCCACTGCGCCGGCGGCACCCAGCAGATGCCCGGTCATCGATTTGGTTGAGCTCACCATTACCGTACTGGCTGCTGCCCCGAACACCGATTTCACTGCCCGTGTTTCCGCTTTGTCACCCGCTGGCGTCGAGGTGCCGTGCGCGTTGACATAGCCGATCTGCTCTGGCGTCAGCTGAGCATCACGCAGCGCATTGATCATCGCTGCTGCTGCACCCGAGCCATCTTCCGGCGGCGACGTCATATGATAGGCATCGCTGCTCATACCAAAGCCGACAATTTCCGCATAGATTTTTGCGCCGCGTTTCTTAGCATGTTCGTACTCTTCGAGTACCACAATACCGGCACCGTCACCCAGTACGAAACCGTCACGATCTTTATCCCAGGGGCGGCTGGCTGCCTGTGGGTTATCGTTACGGGTTGAGAGCGCACGCGCAGCCCCGAATCCGCCCACACCTAACGGCGTACTGGCTTTTTCAGCACCACCCGCCAGCATCACATCAGCATCGTCATAGGCGATGATACGGGCCGCATGACCAATGTTATGCACGCCAGAAGTACAGGCAGTGGCAATAGAGATGCTGGGGCCTTTCAGGCCATACATGATGGTAAGATGACCCGCCACCATGTTGACGATGGTTGAAGGCACAAAAAACGGGCTGATTTTACGCGGACCGCCGTTGACCAGTGAAGTATGATTATCTTCAATCAGACCTAAACCACCGATGCCGGAACCAATCGCTGCGCCCATGCGGCCTGCATTTTCGTCGGTCACAACCAGACCGCTGTCCTGCATCGCCTGCATACCGGCAACGATGCCGTATTGGATGAAGTCATCCATCTTGCGCTGATCTTTGCGCGAGATGTAGTCATCACAATTAAAACCTCTTACCAGACCTGCAAAACGTGTTGCATACGCACTGGTATCAAAATGGTCGATCAGGTTAATGCCGCTCTGACCGGCAAGGAGAGCACTCCAGGTAGACTCTACGGTATTGCCGACAGGAGACAACATGCCAAGACCGGTCACAACTACACGACGCTTAGACACGTTCGTCCTCCAGGGAGGGGAAATAGGGAACTATGTGGGACAAACATAAAAATCAGGCGGTCGAGCGACCGCCTGAAGATATTCATTAGCCTTTGTGGCTATTGATGTAGTCGATCGCTGCCTGAACGGTAGTGATTTTCTCAGCTTCTTCGTCTGGAATTTCAGTATCAAACTCTTCTTCCAGAGCCATTACCAGCTCAACGGTATCAAGAGAATCGGCACCCAGGTCTTCTACGAAAGATGCAGAGTTGGTCACTTCTTCCTCTTTCACACCCAGCTGCTCACTGATGATTTTCTTAACGCGTTGTTCGATATCGCTCATACTATTTAATTTCCTATCAAAACTCGCTTTCGCGATGGTTTTCGTAGTGTATAAAATGGTGAAAAAGATGCAACAAAATCCCGGCTGGTCGAACCACGATTTTACGCTATTTTGCGGTTTTAACCGCAAATAATGCAAATGATTTCGTGATTTATCAGACCATGTACATGCCGCCATTGACGTGCAGCGTTTCACCTGTGATGTAGGCTGCTTCGTCAGAGGCTAAGAATGCCACGGCATTGGCGATTTCCTGCGCTTCGCCTAAACGACCCGCAGGGACTTCCGCCAAAATTCCGGAACGTTGATCTTCGTTCAGTGCCCGCGTCATGTCTGTCTCAATAAAACCTGGAGCCACGACGTTGACGGTAATGCCACGTGACGCGATTTCGCGCGCCAGTGATTTGCTAAAGCCAATTAAACCCGCTTTTGCTGCCGCGTAGTTTGCCTGGCCCGCGTTACCCATGGTTCCAACAACGGAACCGATGGTGATGATACGGCCCACGCGCTTTTTCATCATGGCACGCAATACCGCCTTAGAAAGGCGGAAGACAGAAGTGAGGTTGGTATCGAGGATATCCTGCCACTCATCGTCTTTCATGCGCATGAGAAGATTATCACGCGTAATGCCTGCATTATTGACTAAAATATCCACTTCGCCAAATTCTGCGCGAATATTCTCTAAAACAGTCTCGATCGATGCAGCGTCAGTCACATTGAGTAACAGGCCTTTGCCCTTGTCGCCAAGGTAAGCACTGATGGCGTCGGCGCCACTCTGGCTGGTCGCGGTGCCTACCACTTTAGCGCCTTTTGCCGCCAGCGTCTCTGCAATCGCACGACCAATGCCGCGACTCGCGCCGGTAACCAGCGCAACTTTACCTTCAAAGCTCATGATTTTCCTCTTATTCCTTTCCGAGTGCAGCCGTCAGTGATGCACTGTCGTTGACGGCAGCCGCTGTCAGGCTATCCACAATGCGTTTGGTCAGACCGGTCAGCACCTTGCCAGGGCCGATCTCCAGCAGTTGGGTCACGCCCTGGGCCGCCATCGCTTCCACGCTTTCAGTCCAGCGAACCGGGCTGTAAAGCTGGCGCACCAGCGCATGACGAATCGCGCCAGCGTCAGTTTCCGCTTTCACATCGACGTTATTGATCACCGGTACGGCAGGCGTATTGAAGGTGATGGACTCCAGCGCAACGGCCAGTTTGTCGGCTGCAGGCTTCATCAGCGCGCAGTGTGAAGGGACGCTGACCGGTAACGGCAGCGCACGTTTAGCACCGGCAGCCTTACAGGCCGCACCCGCACGTTCTACCGCTTCTTTGTTGCCGGCGATGACCACCTGGCCTGGCGAGTTAAAGTTAACCGGCGAAACCACCTGACCTTGTGCACTCTCTTCACAGGCTTTACGGATTGACGCGTCATCCAGGCCGATAATCGCCTGCATCGCGCCGGTGCCTTCCGGCACCGCTTCCTGCATCAGTTTGCCACGCAGTTCAACCAGCTTGATCGCATCGGCAAAATCGAGCACACCCGCACACACCAGCGCGGAATATTCACCCAGGCTGTGGCCGGCCATCATTGACGGCTGTTCACCGCCCTGCTGCTGCCAGACGCGATAGATAGCAACCGAAGCGGCTAACAACGCAGGCTGGGTTTGCCACGTTTTATTCAACTCTTCAGCCGGCCCCTGGCTGACTAACTGCCATAAGTCATATCCCAGTGCCGCAGAAGCTTCGCGGAAAGTCTCTTCCACCTGCGGATAAGCAGCGGCTAGATCTGCCAGCATACCGACCGTCTGTGAACCCTGGCCTGGGAAAACAAAAGCAAATTGCGTCATCTTATGTTCCTGTCAATCAAAAGCGAACCAGTGCAGAACCCCAGGTGAATCCACCACCAAAGGCTTCCAGCAAAATAAGGTGTCCGGGTTTGATGCGGCCATCACGGACCGCTTCATCCAGTGCGCTTGGCACCGATGCGGCAGAGGTATTGCCGTGGCGATCCAGGGTGACCACCACTTTATCCATGGTCATCCCCAGTTTTTTCGCCGTCGCGCTGATAATGCGCAGGTTGGCCTGATGTGGCACCAGCCAGTCGAGCATTTCACGGTCGAGGTTGTTCGCCTGCAGGGTTTCATCAACGATGTGCGCCAGCTCGGTGACCGCCACTTTGAACACTTCGTTGCCAGCCATTGTCACGTAGGCAGGTTTATCCTGATGGGCACGATCCTGATAAGGCAGCGTCAGCAGCTGAGCATAACGACCATCGGCGTGCAAATGGGTGGAAATAATTCCCTGCTCTTCACTCGGGCCAAGCACTACCGCACCTGCGCCATCACCAAACAGAATGATGGTGCCACGATCTTCGGGATCGAGCGCGCGCGCCAGCACGTCAGCCCCGATCACCAGCGCATGCTTCACCGCACCATTTTTGATGTACTGATCGGCCACGCTCAGCGCGTAAGTAAAGCCCGCACAGGCGGCGGCAAGGTCAAACGCCGCGCAATCTTTGATCTCCAGCATTTGCTGGATCATACAGGCGGAGCTGGGGAAGGCATGACTGGAAGAGGTTGTGGCGACAATAATCAGCCCAACATCGTTCGCCTCAACGCCGGCCATTTCGAGGGCGCGTTGAGCCGCGCTGAATCCCATGGTGGCGACCGTCTCGTCAGGCGCAGCAATACGGCGCTCACGGATGCCGGTGCGGGTGACAATCCACTCGTCCGACGTCTCCACCATTTTTTCCAGATCGGCATTGGTGCGAACCTGGCTAGGCAGATAACTGCCCGTACCGATAATTTTGGTATACATCTAGGCTTTGTCACTCCTGGCTAATACAGCATCAAGGCGCGCAGCAATTCGTTCGGGAATCTGCTGCCGCACCGCCTGCTCTGCCTGTTCTATCGCCACGGTAAAGGCATGTTGGTTTGCTGCACCGTGGCTCTTGATCACTGTTCCGCGCAATCCTAACAGACAAGCGCCATTGTACTGGTCTGGGTTGAGATGCCCGAAGCGCTTCGCCAGACGTTTCTGAATCCAGCGTCCCAGCAACCTCAGCCACCATGACCGTTTTTTGCCTTCCCCCGACGACTTCAGCAGGGAAAGAAACATTCTTACCACGCCTTCCATGGTCTTCAGCGTGACATTACCGACAAACCCGTCACAGACCATCACATCCGTTTTACCGGTGAGTAGCTCATTACCTTCAAGGTAACCAATATAGTTGATCTGCGGTGATTCTCGCAGGATTACCGCCGCGTCGCGAATGGTTTCCAGCCCTTTGGTCTCTTCGTGACCAATATTGAGCAGGGCGACACGTGGTCGGGTAATGCCGAGGACATGCTCTGCCATCACCGATCCCATCACCGCAAACTGAACCAGCATCGCGCTGTCTGAGCCGACGTTCGCGCCCAGATCCAGCACCACCGTTTTGCCCTGCTGCTGGTGCGGTAACACGGACATCAGCGCCGGGCGTTTAATGCCGTCCAGCGGCCTGAGCATCAGCGTGGCCAGCCCCATCAGCGCGCCGGTATTCCCTGCGCTGACGCAGGCCTGCGCACGTCCCTCTTTAACCATCTCCAGCGCCACACGCATTGAGCTGCCGCGACTGTTTCGGATGGCCTGAGCGGGCCGCGCATCACTTGCAATAACCGATTCGGCAGGAATCACCTGCAAACGCCCCAGTAAGGAGGAATCCGCTTTGGCAAGCAATGGCGTGAGGATGTCGGGATTACCGACCAGAAGAAGGAACAGCTGCGAATGAGAGGCCAGTGCCTGCAATGCTGCAGGCACTGTCACGCAAGGACCGAAGTCCCCGCCCATGGCATCAATAGCCAGGGTCAAACGTGTCAAGGTATCGCCTTGCTAAGCAAGAAACTTACTTAACGATAACCTTGCGACCGCGGTAGTAACCATCCGCAGTAATGTGGTGACGCAGATGAGTTTCGCCAGAAACTTTATCTACTGACAGAGCAGCAGTGGTCAGCGCATCGTGCGAACGACGCATACCACGCTTAGAACGGGTGGGTTTATTCTGTTGTACGGCCATGGACCTTACTCCTATTACTTACGCTTTAAACTGGCTAATACGGCAAATGGATTTGGTTTCTCCGCCTCTGCAGGCAGTTTGCCAAAGACCATGTCCGCCTCGGACACTTCACAGTGTTCAGAATCATGTACCGGAACGACCGGCAGCGCGAGAATGATCTCATCCTCGACAACCGCCAGCAGATCGATCTCACCAAACTCGTTGACATCGACCGGCTCGTACGCTTCCGGCAATGCCTCAGCCTGCTCTTCAGAAGAGACAGGACTGAAGCAATAACTTACGTGTACATGATGAGGAAAGGTCTGGTTGCAGCGCTGACAACGCAACGTCACTTGTACTTCAGCTGTACCCGTCAGTACCGCCAGACGTTGACTGTCAACCGCAAACGACATGGCACAATCCACATCACTGTCCACACTAACTACTGACTCGGCCACGCGCTCCACCTGTACAGATGTGTAGACACCTTGATAATCAAGGCGTTTTTGAGCGGTGCGGACCGGGTCCAGCGTCAGGGGTAATTTTACCTTTTGCATAGGGCGCGCATATTAACTTTGTAATGTCATAGAGTCAAAGAAAAAGGCCGTTAAACAGCATCTTTCAACCACTATTCGCATCCAGTGCGGCGCACAGTTTAAAATGACTGTCACCAATTCGCTATCACTATTGAAAAAAATGACCACATCGATTCTTTTAGCTTCTACCTCGCCTTTTCGCAAGGCGTTATTAGATAAGCTGGGCCTGCCCTTTATCACCGCCGCCCCCGAGGTAGATGAAACCCCGCAGCCCGGTGAAACCGCGGAAGCGCTGGTCTTACGCCTTGCCGTCGCGAAAGCGCAGGCGCTGGCTCAGGCTTACCCCGATCACTGGATCATCGGTTCCGATCAGGTCTGCGTGCTGGATGGGGTGATTACCGGTAAACCGCACAACGTGGAGAATGCCCGGGCGCAGTTACGCGCCGCCAGCGGTAACCGCATCACCTTCTATACCGGCCTGGCGCTTTTTCATCCCGCCAGCCAGCAGCTGATGCAGTGTTGTGAACCTTTTATGGTGCATTTTCGTGACCTTAGCGAAGCGGAAATTGCCGCCTATATAGAGAAGGAACAGCCGCTGTACTGTGCCGGCAGTTTTAAGAGTGAAGGTCTGGGGATTTGTCTGTTTGATCGGTTAGAGGGGCGCGACCCTAATACGCTGGTGGGACTACCGCTGATCGCGCTTAACGGTATGTTACGGCAAGCCGGCATCAATCCGCTGTCGGACTGATGCCGTTGCAGTTACGCTTTCAACTGACGTAGCCGGAGCAGGCACTGCTTCAGGCCGTCATCCAGCGGCGCTTCCACCCGCATCACTTCGCCGGTGCCGGGATGAGTAAAGGTGAGCGCCGCGGCGTGCAGGAATAGCCGCTTTAAGCCGGTTGAGGCCAGCTGGCTGTCGAATTCACGTTCACCGTAGCGATCGTCGAAAGCGATCGGGTGGCCGGCATGCAGGGTATGAACACGTATCTGGTGGGTCCGTCCGGTCACCGGGCTGGCTTTAATCAGCGTGGCAAAGTCAAAACGTTCTTCTACTTTAAAGCGGGTTTCTGACGGTTTCCCTTCGCTGCTGACGCGCACAATACGTTCGCCGCTCTGCAGAATATTCTTCAGTAACGGGGCCTGTACCACTTTCAGGTGTGAAGGCCAGTTACCGCGTACCAGCGCCAGGTAATCTTTCTGCATTCCCTTTTCACGCAGCTGCTCATGCAGAGAACGCAGCGCCGAGCGCTTTTTCGCCACCAGTAAAATGCCGGAAGTATCACGATCCAGCCGATGAACCAGCTCCAGGAAGCGTGCTTCAGGCCGCAAGGCACGTAATCCCTCGATCACGCCGAAGCTCAGCCCGCTACCGCCGTGCACTGCGGTGCCGGACGGCTTATTCATTACCAGCAGGGATTCATCTTCATACAGGATGGCATCGGCCAGCGAGGCGACTTTGGCCAGCTTCGGTGATACCGCATCCTCGTCACGCTCGGCGACCCGCACCGGCGGAATACGGACCTCATCACCCTCCTCAAGCTTGTACTCCGGCTTGACGCGCTTTTTATTCACCCGCACCTCACCTTTACGTACGATGCGATAAATCATGCTTTTCGGCACACCTTTCAGTTGGGTGCGCAAAAAGTTATCAATGCGTTGTCCGGCATTTTCAGCCGTGATGGCGACAAAGTGTACGCCCGGATTCTCTGTTTTCATGGCGGCGATTCTAAATAGTGTCCCCTGATAGCGCCACCCCTTTTTCTGTGCTTAACTCTGGGGTTAGTGTCGCGATAAGCGCCCCGGCTGCTGGCTTTTTCAACAACATGGCGCTTAACCCGATATATTATGGTGTTAAATGTAAAGAAACTTCACAGGCTGGCTAAAGTCGCCTTGCTATATGAAGGTTAGCAATGGAATAATGCTTAAGTTTCTTACCTGAAGGGTTTCAGGGCAGAAAAAGAGCGAAATTGTCATTTTGCCGGATCGAGCAGACACGCAGCAATGGCGTAAGACGTAATGCGAAATCAGGCACTTAGCGGGCTGCGGGTTGCGGCCTGGACAGCAGTATGGAGTGCACGGGTTTTTTTATTTCTCTCAGGCATTTCCACTATCTGGTGCTGTTTTCCCTTATGGAAAACAGGCCACCGACGTTATTTGCGCCCCTCGCGCGGTCGACAGCCGTGAGGCTGACGACATTGCACTAAGTCACGGGGCCATCGGTTGATACTCGTCCAGGGTAACTATGCCCGCAGCTGTAATCACTCATGAAAGAATAACGAGTAAGTCACGATGAAAAGAATGTTAATAAACGCAACTCAGCAGGAGGAGTTGCGCGTTGCCCTGGTTGACGGTCAGCGTCTGTACGATCTGGATATCGAAAGCCCAGGACACGAACAGAAAAAAGCCAACATCTACAAAGGTAAAATCACTCGTATTGAACCCAGCCTTGAAGCTGCGTTTGTCGATTATGGCGCAGAGCGTCACGGTTTCCTCCCTTTAAAAGAAATCTCCCGCGAATATTTCCCCTCCAGCTACAACGCGCATGGCCGTCCGAATATCAAAGACGTTCTGCGTGAAGGTCAGGAAGTCATTGTCCAGATTGATAAAGAAGAGCGCGGCAATAAAGGCGCTGCGCTGACGACGTTTATCTCTCTGGCGGGCAGCTATCTGGTACTGATGCCGAACAACCCGCGTGCGGGCGGTATCTCCCGTCGCATCGAAGGTGACGATCGTACCGAACTGAAAGAAGCCCTGTCGGCGCTGGAACTGCCGGAAGGCATGGGATTGATCGTCCGCACCGCCGGTGTCGGTAAATCTGCCGAATCGCTGCAGTGGGATTTAAGCTTCCGCCTGAAACACTGGGAAGCGATTAAAAAAGCCGCTGAAAACCGCCCGGCACCGTTCCTGATTCATCAGGAAAGCAACGTGATTGTACGTGCGTTCCGCGACTATCTGCGCCAGGACATCGGCGAAATCCTGATCGATAATCCGAAAGTACTGGAACTGGCGCGTCAGCATATCGCTGCGCTGGGCCGTCCGGATTTCAGCAGCAAAATTAAGCTCTACACCGGTGAAATCCCGCTGTTCAGCCACTATCAGATCGAATCGCAAATCGAATCCGCTTTCCAGCGTGAAGTCCGCCTGCCTTCCGGCGGCTCGATTGTAATCGATAGCACCGAAGCGTTAACCGCAATTGATATCAACTCAGCACGCGCCACGCGCGGCGGCGATATTGAAGAGACGGCGTTTAACACTAACCTTGAAGCAGCAGACGAAATTGCCCGTCAGCTGCGTCTGCGTGACCTCGGCGGCCTGATCGTCATCGACTTTATCGATATGACGCCGGTCCGCCATCAGCGCGCGGTAGAAAATCGTCTGCGTGAAGCGGTGCGTCAGGACCGTGCGCGTATCCAGATTAGCCACATTTCACGCTTCGGCCTGCTGGAGATGTCACGTCAGCGTCTGAGCCCGTCGTTAGGCGAATCCAGCCATCACGTCTGCCCACGCTGTAGCGGCACCGGCACCATTCGTGATAACGAATCACTGGCGCTGTCGATCCTGCGCCTGATTGAAGAAGAAGCGCTGAAAGATAACACCAAAGAAGTGCACGCCATCGTGCCGGTTCAGGTAGCCTCTTACCTGCTGAATGAGAAGCGTGAAGCGGTCAATGCCATTGAAAAACGCCAGGGCGGCGTGCGGGCCATCATTGTCCCTGATGACAAGATGCAAACCCCACACTATTCCGTGCTGCGCGTGCGCAAAGGTGAAGAGACCCAGACGCTGAGCTACCACCTGCCGAAGCTGCATGAAGCTGAAATGGCGCTGCCATCGGAAGAGGAACACGGCGAACGTCGTCGTCCTGAGCAACCAGCACTGGCGGCCTTTGTGATGCCTGATGCGCCTCCGGCACCGGTAGAAGTGGCACCCGAAGCGCCGCGCGCTGAAGCGCAACCAGCAGCGAAAGCGCCAGCCGTCGCGGCTCCGGCAACCGTCAGTACCGGCTTCCTTGGCCGCCTGTTCGGTGGACTGAAGAAGATGTTTGGTGGCGAAGACGCTCCTGCGGCAACGCCTGCTACGCCTGAAGTTTCAGAACCGAAGAAAGCGCCGGAAAGCGAAGAAGAGAACGCAAATCAGCGTGGCGATCGTCGCAACAACAACCGTCGGAATAACAACCGTCGTGAGCGTACGCCGCGTAATGGTGAAAATGGTCAGGCACGTGAAAGCCGCGAACCGCGTGAGCCGCGCGAAAGCCGTGAACCACGCGAAAGCCGTGAACCGCGTGAAAGCCGTGAGCCACGTGAAGGCAATGATAACCGTCGCACCAAGCGTCAGTCTCAGCCTAACGAAGTGCGTGAAGAGCGTCCGGCACTGAGCGAGGAAGCCCGTCAGCAGCGCGACGAGCAGCAGCAACAGCGTCGTGAGCAACGTGCTGAACGTCAGCGCCGTCGTCAGGAAGAGAAACGCACCCAGCAGGAAGCTGCGAAAGCTGCCGAGCAGCCAGTGGTTGCCGAGGCTGTTACTGAAGCCCCTGAAGCGCAGGAAGACGATCGCGTGCAGGTGATGCCGCGTCGTAAGCCGCGTCAGCTGAGCCAGAAAGTCCGCGTTGACGACAACCGTCAGCCATTGCCCGCAGAAGCCACTGATATTGCCGTGCCGACTGAAGCGCATGCAGTACAACAGCCAGCGGCCGAGGTGCTGCCTACCGAAGCCCCGCAAATGGAAGATCAGGATGATAACGATAGCCGTGATAACGCCAATATGCCGCGTCGCTCACGTCGTTCGCCACGTCATCTGCGCGTCAGCGGTCAGCGTCGTCGCCGTTATCGTGATGAGCGTTACCCGACCCAGTCAGCTATGCCACTGGCGGCTGCAGCCGCGTCACCAGAAATGGCTTCCGGTAAAGTATGGGTACGTTATCCGGTAAGCCAGGCCAGCGAAGAGCAGGTGGTGCAGGATGCGGTTCAGGAAACGCCAGATTACAGCCGTCAAGAGACTGCAGGCGCCATTGCGCTGCCGGTTGCTGCTGCGGTTGAGTCGGAAACGTCACAGGACGCACCTGTACAGCAGGCTGAACCACAGGCAGAAACACCGGTACCGGTTGTAAACACTGACGATACCCGTGCGATCGATGCCCCGGTTGATCATCAGCCTTCTGTGATCCCGGCTGCGGCTGAAGCGATCGCTGAAACCATCGCAGCTCAGGCACAGCCTGCTGAGCCGGTAAGCGAAACGCCGGTAGCGGCGCAGAGTGAAGAAGCGGCACAACCTGCAGAGATGGCTCAGCAGGC
The DNA here is from genome assembly GCF_002095315.1 of Pantoea conspicua. Classification (GTDB taxonomy): domain Bacteria; phylum Pseudomonadota; class Gammaproteobacteria; order Enterobacterales; family Enterobacteriaceae; genus Pantoea; species Pantoea conspicua. The sequence goes on along the minus strand of NZ_MLFN01000017.1, from coordinate 12,340 downwards.
ACCGGTCGACGTCAGCCGTGAAACTGAAGCACAGGTAGAAGAAGTGCTGAATGCCCCGGTCGCTGCCGACGCTGAGACGGTGTTAAGCACTGAACCTCATGCGCCTGTCGCGGCACGTGACGTCGAACCTGCACCGGTGGCAGCATCGCCAGAACCGGTTGCACCGGTTGTTGCTGCTGAGCCGGTTGCCACTGCTGAGCCTGCCGTCGCCGCAGATGTCACCCGCTGGAAGCACTTCGCTTCTGCGCCGATGACCAAAGCGCCTGCGCCGGTCTGGCAGCCAGAACCTGCACGTCACAGCGACTGGGTACGTTCTCCGTACCAGTTCGATGGCCGCGGTTCTGCTGGCGGTCACGCGGCTACCCATCAGGCCACGGCACCCGCGACTAAGCCATAACGCTGACCTTGCTCTGAACCTGACCCCGGCCTGCAAGCCGGGGTTTTTTATGCCTGTTTTCTGCGGCTCAGCTGGCCTGCAGGCAAAAAAATCCCACCCTCTTTTATCAGGAGGATGGGAGAAACTAAGCGCACCCGGTTAAAGTACGCTCAAATTTTCAGGTCAGATTATGAATTCAGCTGGAACAGAGACATCTTAGACATATCGGTATAGGTTTTGTACGACGCCTGTAGCGCCGTCTGCTGCATGGTGTAACTGGAAATCGCCTGGGTATAATCCACATCCACCAGATCGCTCATCTGCGAGCTGTAAATCACGTTACGATCGTCGCCCTGGGCATCCAGCGTATCGAGTTCCGACAGCTGAGTCCCGATTTCGGAGCGCACGGTTAAAACGTTGTTCAGCGAGTTGCCCAGACCGCGGTTGGTTTTATCCATCGCATCCTGGAACGTCTGCCTGGTCGCGGCATCCGCATCATCCTGCGGCACTTTCAGCGCGGCAATGGCGCTATCCAGCATGGCGAACAGGTTGGTTTCGCTGGCGCTGCCGTCCGGCTCTTTGGTGGCATTGCCGGTGATCGCCATGAAGATACCGTCACCGGTATGGCCGACGGTCATGCTGCGGCTGCTGTCTACTTTCTGGGTAATAGCATCGGTCCCGCCCGCATAGCTCACGCCAGTGCCGGCGCCATCCACAAACGGCGCGCTGTCGGTTTTGTAACCGGCAAAGATATAGCGACCGTTGGCATCCTGGCTGTTAGCCTGGTTGAGTAACTGGGCGCGGATCCCTTCCAGCTGGGTCGCAATCGAGCCACGGTCATCGTCACTCAGCGTGCCGGTTGAACCGCTGACGATCAGCGTTTGCGCATCCTGAATACTGCCGGTCACGCCTTTCAGCGCGTTTTCTTCCAGCGATAATCCCTGGTCAGCAAAGGTGCGCGCCAGCGCGTACTGGCTGCTCTGCGACTGCGTCTGCGACAACACCACCGCGCGTGAAGCGGCAATGGGATCGTCTGACGGATTGGTGACGCGGCGGCCACTGGAAAGCTGCTCGCCCACTTTCAGCCAGGAGGCTTGCGAGTCGGTAATCCCACGCACCTGCTGGTTAAATATCATATTTGTACTGATTCGCATGCTATCCCCTACCCTTAGCGAATATTGATCAATGCATCAAAGATGGTGCTGGCAGTCTGCAGCACCTGCGCATTTGCCATGTAATATTGCTGATATTTTGTCAGGTTGGCGTACTCTTCATCGAGGTTAACGCCAGAGACCGATTGCTGCCGGTCGGTCAGCTGACTGACCACACTTTCCTGCGTGGTGCTGGTGATTTCCAGCGAGCTGGTTTTGTTGCCAACGGTGCTGACGATACTGGCGTAAGCCTGTGCCAGCGTGGCGTTGCCACCAACCAGTTTGCTGTCCTGCAGGTTCAGCAGCTTCTGCGCATTACGGTTATCGCTTTCGCCACCTGTTGCACCGGCAGCGGCGATCTGTGATTCGCTGGTGATGGCCACTGACATGTCGTTAATCGCGTTCTGCACCGGCTTAACCAGGAAACTGTCTTTGGCAGCCGGCGCAGGGGTTGAGCCGACGGTCAGCTTCAGACCGTCAAAACTCAGCGTGGTGTCGCCATTGCTCTCCTTTGCCTGGTTAATGGCGACGGAGACACCGTCAGACGCGCGGGTCGCGGTCCAGTTGCTGCCGTCATAGCTCAGGGTGTAGTTAGAGGCTTTCAGCGCACTGGTGTCGGTCCACTCAGCGGTGACCGAGGTTGCGGTGCTGTTTTTGCTGTTACTGACCACGGTCGGCGTGCCGATATTAAAGAAATCAACGCCCTTATCACCGTTGCTGTCAAAGCCCTGTTTATGCACGGCGTTAAAGCTGGTGGTAAAGGCTGCGGCCAGCTGGCCGAGCTGGTTCTGCGCCAGATCGAGATCCTGCGAGCGGAACGCCAGCAGGCCACCCAGCGAACCGGTGGTAATCAGTTTTTCCGGGATCTCGACATTACCGGCCTGTTTATCCACATAACCAATGGTCGTACGGGTCGGATCGCTGCTGGAGGTCATTGCCACCAGCTGGTTTGAGTTAGTGCCGTTGACCAGCGTCAGGCCGTTTGCCATTGAAACGCTATAGCTTCCATCCTGTTCCGACACGGTCACGCCGACCACATTGTTCAGGTCGCTGACCAGCTGGTCGCGCTTGTCCAGCAGGTCATTCGGTGCCGTACCGGTGCCGGTCGTCAGTCTGGCGATCTGCTTGTTCAGATCCGCAATCTGCGTGGTGTAGGTATTGACCTTATCCACGCTGGAGCCGATATCGCTGTTAACGCTGTTCTGCATGCTGGTCAGATACTGCGAGGTGGTCTGGAACTGGCTGACCAGCCCCTGGGCATTGCTCAGCATTGACTGGCGTGCCGACGGATCGTTGGCGTTACTTACCACGTTCTGCAGGTTGGTAAAGAAGCTCTGTATCGACGTCGACAGGCTGGTAGTCGAGGTCGATAACAGATCGTCAATGTTAGAAATCTGGCTGTACTGGGTGTTTACCGCATTGTAGTTCGCGCTGGAGCCGCGCAACTGGGCGGCGATAAACGCATCATATTCACGCTGAACGCCGGTCACGTTAACCCCGTTGCCATAGTAGCTATTGCCCTGCAGGGTACTGTTAGCCTGGGCAAGGATAGTAGTCTGGCGTGAATAGCCCGCCACGGTGTAATTGGTAATGTTGTTGCTTGTGGTGCTCAGGGCGGCCTGCGCGGCACTCAATCCGCTCATCGCGGAGTTAATTATGCTGGACATCTCGGTTCCTTACATTCCCCGTCAACCGGGCTGGCAGTCATCAAAGTGGGCGCCAGCAGGCGAAAACGCATCTGGCTTATGATGGTGTTATCGGCGTGCTTAAGTGAAACTTGAGGCTCAATGATCAGAACAGGTCGCCTAAATCCTGGCTGTAGGCTTTAACGACTTTGTCGCCCATGCTCTTGAATTGCTGAATCATTCCCACCAGCTTTTGTGCATATTTGGGATCGGTCGCGTAACCCGCCGCCTGCAGTGCCTGCGCGCCCTGCTCGGCGCTTGACGCGTTAGCCACGGCCGCGTAGCGGGGATTGTTGGTAATCAGTCTGACGTAATCAGTCAGGGCTTCGAAATAGGAGTTGTAAACCCGGAAGCTGGCGCGCACTTTCTTCGCTTCGCCCTGCTCATATTCGGTGGTCATGATGTCGGTAGTCTCGCCTTTCCAGCCACCGCTGGCTTTAATGCCGAACACGTTGTAGCTCGGCTTGCCATCGCGGGTCAGGATCTGGCGCTGGCCCCAGCCCGACTCCAGCGCCGCCTGCGCCAGAATCAGATGGTGAGGAATGCCGCTCTGCTGACTGGCGGCCTGTGCCGGCTGCGTCAGCTGTGCAATAAACTCGCGGCTGTCGGTCGGCAGGCCGGTCGGTGAGGAGACCGGCAGACGCGGCATGGCTTTGCGCACCATCTGCTCCAGCTGCTGCGCCGGCTGTTGCACCGCGCCCACGGTGCTCAGAATGAAGCTATTATCCAGCTTCATTGGCACCGTGCCGGCCTTCTCATCTGGTGCGGTGGCGGGCTGCATCTGCTTAACGATGGTTTCCGCCAGTCCGAGGCCGCGTTTGCCCATCTCCTGCGCAATCTGCTGATCGTACATTGAAGTAAAAAGTTTGGTTTGTTCGTTGCTCATCATTCCATCCTGCGGCAACGCCTCACGCATGCTTTTCAGCATCATCTGTACAAACATCCCTTCGACCTGACGTGCGACCTGCAGCGCTTTCCCTTTCGGATCGCCGCTGGCCTGGTGTTTCAGTTCGTTCAGTGAGCGGCTATCGTAAGCCGCACTCATCAGAGATTGCGTATCCGTCATCAGATAATTTCCAGTTTAGCGCGCAGACAACCAGCGCTCTGCATCGATTGCAGAATCGACATCAGCTCGATAGGCGATGCGCCCAGCGCGTTCAGCGCGCGCACCACGTTGTTCAGGTTGGCACTGGCATTGACACGTTGCAGCGCACCACCGGTCTGACGCAGATCGATCTGGGTCTGGGTAGTGGCCACCGTCTGACCACCGGCCAGCGGCGTATCAGGCTGACTGACGTTCTGCTGCTGATTGACCGTCACCGACAGGTTACCCTGCGCCACCGCACACTGATTCAGCGTCACTTCGCGGTTCATCACCACGGAACCGGTACGGGAGTTGATGATCACTTTCGCATCTTCAACCGGTATCGAAACGTTGATGTTCTGGATATCCGCCAGCAGCCGCACCTGTGCACCGTTATTCGGCGATACGCGGATCTGCACAGTTCGGGCATCCAGCGGCTGGGCAGCACCGTAACCGCCACGTGCGTTAATCGCATCGGCAATCCGCTGCGCCATTGAGAAATCTTCGCTGTTGAGCTGCAGGTTAAGGGTGTTCTGTGAACCAAAGTTACTCTGCAGTTCCCGTTCAACCGTCGCCCCACCGGTAATCCGGCCGCCGTTCAGCTGGTTAACCTGTACGCTGCTGCCGCCTGCCGAAGCACCAGCACCGCCGACCAGGATGTTCCCCTGAGCCAGCGCATAGACCTGGTTATCGACCCCTTTCATCGGAGTCATCAGCAGCGTTCCGCCGCGCAGGCTTTTGGCGTTACCCAGTGACGACACCACCACGTCAAGCGTCTGCCCCTGACGGGCAAACGCGGGCAGTTTGGCGGTCACCATCACTGCCGCCACGTTTTTCAGCTGCATGTTGGTGCCGGTCGGTACGGTAATCCCGAGCTGTGACAGCATGTTGCTCACCGTCTGGGTGGTGAATGGCGTCTGGGTGGTCTGGTCACCGGTTCCGTCCAGCCCGACCACCAGCCCATAACCGAGCAGCTGGTTTTCGCGCACGCCCTGTACGGTGGTTAAATCGCGAATCAAATCGGCCTTTGCCAGCAGGCTGACGCCCAGCAGCAGTGCCACTCCCATTCGCAACAGCGTTAACTTTTTCATTGAAACCTCTTACATCGGCGAGATGTTCAGGAAGAAACGCTGTAACCAGCCCATGGTCTGCGCCTCATTGATATAACCGTTACCAACGTACTCAATACGTGCATCGGCGACGGCGGTAGATAACACGGCGTTGCTGGCGCTGATGGTGCGTGGGTTAACCACGCCCGAGAAGCGAATGAACTCCGTGCCCTGATTAATGGCGATCTGTTTCTCGCCCACCACGTGCAGGTTGCCGTTCGACAACACCTGATCCACGGTGACGGTAATAGTGCCGGTAAAGGTGTTGTTGGCGGAGGCGCCGCCTTTACCTGCGAAATCGTTTTTGCCTTCGGCGCCAAAGTTGGCTTTTTCGCCACTGGCACCCACCAGCCCTGCCAGCCCGGTCGGAATCGCGCTTAAACCGAAGCTGTTGCTGCCATCGCGGCTGGCATTCGCCGAGGAGCTTTTGCTGGCGCTGACGTTTTCCTGCAGCGTAATCGTCAGGGTGTCGCCAATGTTACGTGGGCGGCGATCTTCAAACAGCGGCTGATAGCCGTAGTTGAGCGGCGCAACGCCCTGGAAAATTGAGCCGTTTACCACCGGTGGCGCGGACGGCATCGGCTGCGCCGTGGTCGCCCCTTCTACCAGCGGTGTACGCGGTACCAGTGCACAACCGTTAAGGGTTAGCAGCAACGAGGCGACTAACCAATGTCCAGGCTTGAGAATCTGTTGCTTCGCCACGGAGTCACGACCTTATCTGTGTCTGTTCTTCAGGCCAGCCGGAACTGGCCCTGTTGGGGATTAAAGCTGGGTCAGTTTCGCCAGCATCTGATCGGAGGTGCTGATCGCTTTGCTGTTGATTTCATAGGCGCGCTGGGTCTGGATCATGCTGACCAGCTCTTCCGCCACGTTGACGTTCGACGTTTCGGTATAGCCCTGGTAGAGCAGACCCGCGCCATTCTGGCCTGGGGTGCTGTCGGTCGGCGCACCCGATGCCTGCGTTTCCTGATAAAGGTTTTCACCGACGCTATCGATCGGCATCGTTCATAAAGGTGCTCAGGGTTAACTGGCCGACCTGAGTCGCCTGGGTCTGTCCCTGCTGCGTCACGCTCACTACCCCGTCACGCGCCACGGTGATGCTGGTGGCGTTGGCCGGAATGGTGATGCCTGGCTGCACCGGGAAGCCGGAGTTGGTTACCAGCTGGCCATTCTGATCGACCTGGAAAGCGCCGTCACGGGTATAAGCTGAGGTGCCATCCGGCATCTGAATCTGGAAATAGCCCTGACCATTAATCGCGATATCTTTCGAGTTGCTGGTCTGCGACAGGTTGCCCTGGGTATGCAGACGTTCAGTGGTCACCGGACGCACACCGGTACCAATCTGCAGGCCAGAGGGCAGCGTAGTCTGTTCTGACGACTGGGTGCCCGGCTGACGCATGGTCTGATACATCAGATCTTCGAACACCGCACGCGAACGCTTAAAGCCATTGGTGCTGACGTTTGCCAGGTTGTTGGCAATCACGTCCATGTTCATCTGCTGCGCATCAAGACCGGTTTTCGCGATCCATAAAGAACGAATCATGTTGTTATCCTCGCGCCTTAGCTGCTCATGTTCAGCAGCTGGTTGGCTTTTTGTTCGTTTTCATCGACGTTGGTGATGACTTTCATCTGCATCTCAAAACGTCGGGCGTTGGCGATCATGTCGACCATGGTTTCCACCGGTTTCACGTTGCTGCCTTCCAGCACACCCGGCATCACCTGCATGGTGGGGTCAGCCTGCAACGCCGCACCGCGCGTGGCCTGCGTGGCGGCTGTCGGACGGAACATGCCGTCGTCGCTGCGCTGCACCTCCTGGCCGGTTGCGCGCACCAGCTTGAGCTTACCAAGCTGGACAGTGGCATTCGGTGCATCGCCGGCATTCAGGCCGGTGATGGAACCGTCGGCGGCAATGGTGATTTCCGATCCCTGCGGGATCACAATCGGACCGCCATCGCCCATCACAGGATTGCCCTGAATCGTCAGCGTACCGTTCGGGCTGATTTGCATGTTGCCGTTGCGGGTATAGGCTTCGCTGCCGTCAGCGGTACGCACCGCCAGCCAGCCATCCTGCTGCACCGCCACGTCGAGTGGGCGCTCGGTGTAATCCATGGTGCCCTGACTCATATCGGCACCCGGCGTTGATGCCGTCACCAGCGTGCGGGTCGGCAGAGACCAGCCATTGACCGGCACCGCACGCAGCGCATTAAGCTGCGCACGGAAGCCTGGCGTTGAGGCGTTGGCGAGGTTGCTGGCGGTAACCGCCTGCTGATCCAGCGTCTGGCTGGCCGCGCCCATCGCGGTATATATCGCGTGATCCATAAAGCAATCCTGTTAGCGAATTAACGTAAGTTAACCAGCGTGTTAAGAATCTGGTCCTGAGTTTTGATGGTCTGCGCATTCGCCTGATAGTTACGCTGCGCGACGATCATGTTCACCAGCTCTTTACTCATGTCGACGTTAGAGGCTTCCAGCGCGCCGGCAGTCAGTGAGCCGAAGGTGCCGGTGTTCGCCAGACCAATCGCTGCCTGACCTGAAGCGTTAGAGGCAGACCAGACGTTATCGCCCTGTGACTGCAGGCCTTCCGGGTTAGAGAAGCTTGCCAGTACGATCTGACCCAGCAGCTGGGTTTTCTGGTTGGAGTAAGTGCCGGTAATGGTGCCGTCATCGTTGATGGCGTAGCTGGTCAGATCGCCAGGCGCATAACCATCCTGGGTCGGGCTGCCGAAAGTGGTAGCACCGGTGTTCTGCTGCAGGCTGCCCAGCATGCTCAGGGTGATCGGCTGGTTAGCCACTGCACCGTTGGCTGCTTCCGTCTGGCCTGTCGCCGGTATGTTAAGGGTTAAGCCCACGGTGCCATCGGTTGTGCTGCTGACCACGTCGCCATCGGTGTCCAGCTTATCCATGCTGGTCAGTTTGCCGCTGGTGTCGAACGCCATTTTGAAGTCACCTGCGGAATAGCCGGTGTTGGCGTCGATGGCGTGCACGGTCCAGCTGTTGCTGGCGGTGTCTTTGACAAAGTACATGTCGAGCGCATGGTCGTTACCCTGCGAGTCGTACACGGTCGCCGTGGTCTTTTTGTTATAGCTGTCGGCGTTAGCAGTAGAGAACGTCGTGACCGTCGGGGCAGTGTCAGTGGAGTTCAGGTTCGCGACCAGGCCGGTGGTGGTGGTGGCACGTGCTGGCATCTGCTCGGTCGGAATGCTGATCGCTACCGGGTTTGCACCCGCCTGGATGGTGGCCGGTGAGCCGCTGGCCGGATAACCGGTCACGTTCAGACCCTGGGTGTTGATCAGGTTACGGTTGGCATCCAGTGTGAACTGACCGTTACGCGAATAGTAAACCGCGCCGCTGGTGTCCGTCATACGGAAGAAACCGTTGCCGCTCAGCGCAACGTCGAGGCCACGGCTGGTGGTGGTGGTCGAACCGTCGTTAAAGTTCTGAATCACCGCAGCAACTTTGGTGCCGAGGCCAACGTTAGAACCGGCAAACATATCGGCAAAGGCGATGGTGCTTGATTTAAAACCCGCTGTCGCGGAGTTGGCGATGTTGTTACCGATGACATCAAGGTTACTTGAGGCAGCGCCAAGGCCGCTGACCGCTTGGGAAAATGACATGTGTGTGTCTCCTGTCTACAGGTTAATCAGAGAATCTGACGTACTTCGTCAAGGGAAGCGGAGCCCATGGTGCCGAGATCCAGTTTTGTGGTGTCGTTCGCGGTACTTACCCCATTGACGTAGGCGTAGTTAAGCGGTTGTGCCACCAGTTGTGTGCTGCCATTGCTTGCCGCAATCGCAACGCTGTATTTACCGTCAGGCGCGGTTGAACCGTCGCTCAGTTTGCCGTCCCACGAGAAGGTATGAACGCCGGCGCTGAGTGCGCCGAGGTCGACGGTATCAATCACCGCGCCGCTGGCATCTTTAATCGTGGCGGCGGTCGCGGTTGAGGCCGACGCCAGCTCCACACCAAACGGGGTGGTGGTGCCGCTGCCGACCAGTACCTGTGAGCCGTTGACCATCACGCCATGCCCAATCAGCGTGGAGGTCTGCAACGACTGGCTGGTGCTGATCTGACCGGAGATTGATCCCAGCGTGGTGTTCAGCTTTTCAATCCCGCTCAGGGTGTTGATCTGTGCCAGCTGAGTGGTGAGCTGGCTGTTGTCCATTGGATTGGTGGGATCCTGGTTCTGTAACTGGGTCACCAGCATCGTGAGGAACTGGTTTTGCAGATCCTGCGCGCTGTTGCCGGTGCCACTGGTGCCGGAAGAGCTGAGGACCGTGGGGTCCAGCTTCTCGTTAACGCCTACCGCGATAGCCATAATTTTTCTCCGTTATTGCCCGATCGTCAGGGTTTTCATCATCATCGACTTCACGGTGTTGAGCACTTCGACGTTAGCCTGATAACTGCGCGACGCTGACATGGTGTTGACGGTCTCAGAGACCACATCCACGTTCGGCATCTTTACGTAGCCTTTGGCATCCGCCATCGGGTTACCGGGGTCGTACACCAGCTTCGCCGGGGTAGGATCGTCTACCACCTTTGCCACTTTCACGCCGCCAGTGGCCGCGCCAGGTGCCGCATCGGTCTGAAACACTACCTGTTTAGCGACGTAAGGTTGCCCATCCGGGCCGGTTACGCTGTCGGCGTTGGCCAGGTTACTGGCACTGACGTTTAATCGCTGTGATTGCGCGGTCATCGCTGAGCCGGCAATGTCAAAAATGTTGAGCAAGGCCATAATTATTGCCCTTGTAACACGCTCATCATGCCTTTGATCTGGCTACTGATAAGGGTGAGATCGGTTTGATATTTCAGGCTGTTATCCGCGAACTGGGTACGTTCACGGTCCATATCTACTGTGTTGCCGTCGGCGGCTGGCTGATCGGGGATGCGATAAAGCATATCCATCGACGGCGCCGCGTTGGTCTGTGCTTCAATGTGACGAGCTGACGTGACTTTTAACGCCATGCTACTGCCTTCTGCACGACCATTGGCCATCACCCGACTCAGCTCGCTGGCAAAGTCGATATCCCGGGCCTGATAACCAGGGGTATCGGCGTTGGCAATGTTTGACGCCAGGATCTCCTGACGTTGAGCACGCAGGTTGAGGGCTTCCGTACCAAATTTCAGCGCCGCATCCAGTTTGTCGAGCATGGTTCCTCCGCGAATGAGAATTTCGAGCTGGCAGCTTAATTTGGAAAAGCAAGAGGTGATCGTCTGAATAAGGCCAAAAACCCACGCTATTTTGACTCTTGAATAATTTTTGCTGCGCGTACACTCGTTGCCATCATCAGTGAGGAAAAGCACATGCGTGGATATCAAACCCTGCTGGCCAGCCTGCTGGTCCTGATCGCCCTGCCGGTGACGGCCGGGGATTTCAGTGCGCAACTGGAACAATTTTTTAAAGCACGCGATGCACAGCACGCCGCGGGCATGAAGGTGGTGGTCCGTACGCCGCAGGCCCAGTGGCCCGACTGCGACACGCCAGCCTTTACGCTGCCAGGCAATAGCCGCCTGTGGGGCAACATGAGCGTGGCGGCAAACTGCGGTGAGAACCGTCGCTACATTCAGGTCCAGGTACAGGTTACCGGGTCTTACCTGGTGGCTAACCGGCTGTTAACGCGGGGCAGCAGCGTCAGCACGGCTGATTTCAGCCTGCAGACCGGCCGGCTGGACGTTCTGCCAGCGCGCTCGCTGCTCAACGATGAGGCGGTAGCGGATGCGGTGGTGCTGCGCGATATCCAGCCAGGCCAGCCGATTAATCCATCAATGCTACGGCAGCCGTGGCGGGTCAAGGCGGGTCAGAATGTGATGGTGATTGCCAGTGGCGACGGATTCGACGCCAGCGGTGAGGGTAAGGCGCTGAACAACGCTACCCAGTCACAGTGGGTGCGGGTACGGATGGGAAACGGGCAGATCGTCAGCGGTCGGGTGCGGGATGATGGGAATATTCTTATAACACTATAAAGCGTTAAAGAAGCCAGTTGTTCTGCCGATAGAAGAATCAACTAAGCAATTACGCTATTCTGATTCAGGTGGCAGACTCCCCTGACCGTACAGGAGCTTGAATATGAGCATCGACAGAACGCAACCGCTGAAACCCGCCAGCACCGTACAGAGCCGTGATACCAGCGAGCCCGCCACGCCTAAAGTGCGTCAAAGCACCACGCCGGCGGCCAGCACCACACCCGCCGCCGCGCAGGTCAGCCTGAGCAGCGCTCAGTCACAGCTGATGCAGCCGGGCAGCCAGGACATTAACGTCCAGCGGGTCGAACAACTGAAAACCGCCATTCGTAATGGCGAACTGAAAATGGATACCGGCAAGATCGCTGACGCGCTGATTGCCGACACTAAGGCGTATTTAGAGGGTAACTAGTCCCCATGAGTAACTTGCTGACCACATTAGATAAGATGCAGGATGTGCTGGCATCGCTGTCGACCCTGCTGGAAGAAGAACAGCAGCAGCTGTCGGCCGGAAACATTAACAGCAACCTGTTGCAGCGCATTACCGAAGATAAAGGCGCGCTGCTCAGTACGCTGAACTATCTGGATGAGATGCGCCGTACCGCCGAGCAAAGTCTGGCAACTCAGGCACCTTATCGTGGTCAGAACGAGATGGCGAGCCGCTGGCAGCGCATTGAGCAGCATACCCGCCGCCTGCAGGATGCCAACGTGCATAATGGCATGCTGCTGCAACATCAGATCCGTTTTACCCAGGATGCCCTGCAGGTGCTGAAGCCGCACCAGACTCAGGCTTTCTATGGTCCGGATGGGATGGGTAAAGGTCAGGCGACACTCAGCCGCAAAGCCTGACGGCTGATTGCGCAAAAAAATCCCGCCAGGTGCCTGATGCTCGTCAGTTAAGGTTACCTTTGCAAAGGCTGTCACGATCAAACGTGGCAGCTTTTTTTTGGGCAGGCGTGCCGGAGTGCGGGCCTGCG
>NZ_MLFN01000016.1 GCF_002095315.1 Pantoea conspicua | reverse complement strand
CGCCCACTGACGCGCCAGCCCGATAGCCAGCCCGGAACCACCGGTGACCAGCCGCCGATCGCGCAGCGCCTCGCCCTGGGTAAGCAGATGTTGTTCATTCAGGGTATCGATCACCACATAGTTAATGCCCTGCTCCGCCAGCTGGCCCAGTGCCTGACGCACGGACTCCGCACCCTGATCGACCTGCGCGGCGCGAATCAACCCGGCTTTGCCTTTGGCCTGCGCCGTCATCAGACGCAGCAGATTGCTGTCGTGCATCGGCGTCACCGGATGATGACGCATACCGGAGTCAGACAGCAGCTGATCGCCGACAAACAGATGACCCTGATAGACCGTACGGCCATTTACCGGCAGTGCCGGACAGATCACCGTCTGGGTTTCGCCCAGCGCGGCCAGCAACGCATCAGTCACCGGGCCGATATTGCCCTGCACGGTGCTGTCGAAGGTGGAGCAGTATTTGAAGTAAAAGCGCTGGCAGCCCTGTTGCTGTAACCACGCCAGCGCCGCCAGCGACTGAGAAACAGCCTGTTCGGCCGGACAGGAGCGGCTCTTCAGGCTGATCACAATCGCCTGCGCCTCTGCTGCCTGCTCGCTGTCGGGGATGCCATTGAACTGAATCGTGCTCAGGCCGTTCTGAGCCAGAAAACTGGCAATGTCGGTGGCGCCGGTAAAATCGTCGGCTATCACTCCAAGACGCATCAGCTCTTCTCCTTACCCTGTGGCAGGGTAATGCCGCTGAAGATCTTAATCACCGCGCTGTCATCTTCCCGGCCATAACCGGCGTTGCTGGCTTCGGTAAACATATTGAGCGCGGTTGAAGCCAGCGGCAGCGGGAAGTGCAGCGATTTGGCGGTATCCGCCACCAGATTGAGATCTTTGACGAAGATATCGACCGCCGATTTCGGGCTGTAGTCACCGTCGACCACGTGGCGCATACGGTTTTCGAACATCCACGAGTTACCGGCGGCGTTGGTGACGACTTCATACATGGTTTCCAGCGGGATACCGGCGCGCGCGGCCAGCGCCATCGCTTCTGCACCGACCGCGATATGCACCCCGGCCAGCAGCTGATGAATAATTTTGACCGTGGAGCCGAGGCCAATCTCACTGCCTACCCGATAGACTTTCGCGGCGACAGCATCCAGCACCGGTTGCAGCTGCGTAAAGACCGCTTCACTGCCGGATGCCATCACCGTCATCTCCCCGCTGGCGGCTTTAGCGGCCCCACCTGAAACCGGCGCATCCAGCATCAGCAACTGCTGTTTTGCCAGCCGCTGTTCAATCTGCTGCGCATCCTGCGCCGAAAGCGTCGATGAAACCATCACCGCCGTGCCGGGCCGCAGTTTCGCCGCCAGGCCATCATCCCCGAACAGAATGGCGTTGACCTGTTGCGCATTCACCACCAGCAGCAGCACCGCGTCGAGCTGGTCAGCAAAGCGGGCGGCGGAGGGTTGCGCGTCACGCGCGCCCGCCTGTCGCAGAGTCTCCAGCGCGGCGGGATTGAGATCGACGCCCCAGGTGTTAAGACCGGCGCGGATACAGGATTGCGCGGCACCCATGCCCATAGAACCTAACCCGATAACACAGATATTTTCGACTGGCACTGTCAGCCTCCACTGTTAAATTAAGTGATTATTTGTTTGTTACTGTTAATCCTGCCAGCTTTATGCCGGTAAAAATGTGTCTCTTCTCACAAAAAAACATCTGTGCTGTGAGCAGGAACAATTATTAACACTCCTCACTCACGCAGACTCATCGGGCCTGACGGGCCAGGTTAACGAAAAGATGGCAATTGTGGGCTGTTAATTATTGTTCTTGTTAACAGGCTGATGCTTTACAATGTGAAAAAATGATAAATCTCAGGAAGGGAATATGATTCCGGTTGAACGTCATCAACAGATACTGGCGCTGGTCGCCGATCGGGGTGTAGTCAGCATTGCTGAACTCACCGAGCGGCTGAGCGTGTCACACATGACTATCCGTCGTGATGTGCAAAAGCTGGAGGAGCAAGGTGCGGTGCTGTCGGTATCGGGTGGCGTGCGGTCGGCGGATCGGCTGGCGGCCGAACCGTCACACCTGACCAAAAGCGGCCTGTATAATGATGAGAAGCGCGCCATTGGTCGTTATGCCGCCCAGCACATTCCGCGCAATAGCTGCATCTATCTGGATGCCGGTACCACCACGCTGGCGCTGGCACGGGAAGTGGTGGATCGGGATGATTTGCTGGTGGTGACCAACGATTTTATGGTGGCCAATCTGCTGATGGAAGCCAGCCACTGCCGGGTGATCCATACCGGCGGCACGGTATGCCGTGAAAACCGCTCCTGCGTCGGCGAGTCGGCGGCGCGCAGCCTGCGTCATCTGGCGATTGATATCGCCTTTATTTCCGCCTCCTGCTGGGGGCCACGCGGACTGTTTACCCCGGATGAAGATAAGGTAACGGTGAAGCAGACGGTCAGTGAGGTGAGCAGTAAACGGGTATTATTGAGCGACAGTTCGAAATACAACAAGATTGCGACCTTTCTGGCCTTGCCGCTGGAGACGTTTGATCTGGTGGTGACAGACAGTCAGTTGAGTGAGACGGGACGAGCAGCGTTAAGCGCGGGCAGTTGTGAACTGGTGCTGGCTGGCTGAGGCTCTCGCCGCCTTCCCGGATAACAGCGGAAGGCGGCGAGGTGTCGGGCGATTAAATCTCTTCGCTAAACTGCGGCACCGGATTACGGAAGCTGCGGGTCACAAACGCCAGATAGATAATCCCGATGGTAGCCCAGATCAGGCCCAGCACCATCGAACTCTCTTCCAGGTTTATCCACAGAGCACCGACCGTCAGCGCACCCAGCAGCGGCAGCAGCAGATACTGGAAGTGATCTTTCAGCGTGCGGTTACGCTTCTCACGGATCCAGAACTGGGCGATCACCGACAGGTTAACGAAGGTGAAGGCCACCAGCGCACCGAAGTTGATCAGCGCCGTCGCGGTCACCAGATCAAAGTTAATCGCCATCAGCGCAATCGCACCGACCAGCAGCACGTTGAGCGACGGAGTGCGCCACTTCGGATGGATGTAACCGAAGAAACGCTCCGGAAATACGCCATCACGACCCATCACATACATCAGACGCGATACGCCAGCATGCGCTGCCATACCGGATGCCAGTACCGTGACCACCGAGAAGATCAGGATGCCGACCTGCAGCGCTTTACCGGCAACAAACAGCATGATTTCAGGCTGTGAGGAATCCGGGTCCTGGAAACGGGTGATGTCCGGGAAGTAGAGCTGCAGGAAGTAGGAGGCGATGATAAAGATCACGCCGCCAATCAGCGCCGTCAGGAAAATCGCACGCGGAATGGTCCGTTCTGCATCTTTGGTCTCTTCCGACAGCGAGCTGATGCCATCAAAGCCCAGGAACGAGAAGCAGAGTATCGTCGCCCCGGTGATCATCGGCACAACGTGCGCATTCTCAGACCAGAACGGCTTGCTGCTCGCCAGCGTACCGGCACCGACGCCGTTCGCTACGCCGTAGATCACCATCGCCGTAATGCCGATCATGACAATCACCTGCAGCACCACGATCACGCTGTTGAAATTGGCGACGGTTTTGATGCCCTTGAGGTTGGAGAGCGTCATAAATCCGACCAGCAGCACCACGAAAATCCACGAAGGGATGCCGGGCACCAGCGATTCAAAATAGTTTTTCGCCAGCAGGATGTTGATCATCGGCATGAACAGATAGTCCAGCAGGGATGACCAGCCGACCATAAAGCCGACGTGCGGACTGATCGCCTTCTGAGCGTAGGTATAAGCGGAGCCCGCAGAGGGGAAGCGGCGTACCAGCTTACCGTAACTCACAGCGGTAAACAGAATCGCAATCAGCGCGAAAGCATAAGCGGTGGCGACGTGACCGTCGGTCAGCCCGGATACGATGCCAAAGGTATCGAACAGGGTCATAGGCTGCATGTAGGCTAAGCCCATCATGACGACCGGAAGTAACGTTAGCGTTTTTTTCAGCTGTGCACGCTGTGGTGCAGCGGAGGTATTAAGCGACATGCTTCAGTCCCCCATGCGCAACAACCTGGCTGGGTTGGGTCACAGGGCAACTGCGCATTAAGCGACAGGGAGTAAGGTTGGTGATCAACGCGGCGCCGTAGTCATCACGAAAGCGCGCACCAGCCTGAGCTGGCAGTGTGGAAAGCATCCCCATCTTTGTATCCTCAATCTCACGCTTACGCGTGTTTTCAGTGTTTATCTATCCGGGTGCGTGCCCGGCCTCGGTTAAGTCAGCGAAAAACCATCTGTTAAAACAGGATGCAAAAAAATAACCGGCGCGGTGAGCGTCGGTTATGGTCTGATTTTGCAGGCCGCGTATTCTGCCCCATTGCAGGGCAGAAATACAAGCCACCGGGGCACCGGATGCAAAAAAAGATTGTCAGGCGTTCTTCAGCATCCAGTCTATCTCCGTGGCGGTGATCAACCGTTCAAACTGCATCAGTTCATAATGCTTGCAGCTATACCAGACTCGGGCAAAACGTTCACCGAGCAACTTTTGCAGCGGATAGCTGTTGTCGAATTCATACAGCGCGTCGCTCTGCCGGATCGGCAACGCCAGTCCTTCGGCATGATGACCGTTGCCGGTCACCGGTTGCGGCAACGGTAGCGGGGTATCCAGCCCATGCAGCATCCCGGCCAGCATCGCCGACACCACCAGATAAGGGTTGGCATCCGCGCCCGCGACCCGGTATTCAATGCGGTGATTATCTATATCACCGCAAGGTACCCGCAGCGCCACGGTGCGATTATTATGGCCCCACGACGCCTGTAACGGCACATAAGCTTCCGGTACAAAGCGGCGATAGGCGTTCACGTTAGGGGCCAGCAGCGCCATTGAGGCGGGCATCAGATCGATCATTCCGGCCAGCGCCCGTTTCATCAGCGGCGAGTCGCTGCCGTCGTCACAGGCAAACGCGTTGTGATCGGCCGCATCCAGCATACTGATATGCACATGCATACCGCTGCCCGCATACTCCTCATACGGTTTCGCCATAAAGGTGGCGGTCATGCCGTGATTTTCCGCCACCTGACGAATCAGCCGTTTCAGCTGCACCGCGTGATCGCAGGCGCGCAGCACGTCACCGGTATGATGCAGGTTGATTTCGAACTGGCCTGGCGACGCTTCAGCCAGCGCGCCATCGGCGGGAATGCCCTGCTGACGCGCCAGATCGTCAATGTCGCGCAGGACATCGGCGAAGTGATCGAGGTTGTCGACCGAATAGACCTGGCTTTGCATGTTGCGTTCATCACTGCCCGGCGCGCACGGCGGCTGGATGAAGCCTTCGGCATCGCGCTTTTTGTCGACCAGATAGAACTCCAGCTCTACCGCTACCACCGGAAACAGACCTCGGTTACGCAGCTGTTGCCACAGCCGGTTAAGGACATTTCGGGGTTCAACGTCAAAGGGAGTGCCATCTTGGTTGCACATGGTGAGCAGCAGTTGTGCAATGTGCTGAGGATCGGAAGCGGAGGGAACTAAGGTGCCCAACACGGGCAGACAGAGGTTGTCAGGTTCGCCGAGGGACTGTCCGAGCCCGGCTTCTTCCACCGTGTTGCCGAGGATATCCATGGCGAACACCGAGGCGGGGAAATAACACCCCTTTTCCAGCTTTGGCAGCGCTGAGACTGGAATGCGCTTACCGCGAAAAACACCGTTTAAATCATTTAACAGGATGTCGACATACTGCGTTTCAGGATGGCGCTCCAGCCAGGCTTTCACCTCAAGCTGAAACGCGCTGGTTCGTTTCTCTTCACTGTGAAGCGTGAAGTCTTCCACTTCTACCAGGTTAGTCATGATCTCACCCGCCCCTATTCGGTTTGCGCAATGCTCAAAATAACAGCCACTCCTCTAACATAGCGCCAACATAAAAAGTGTGCAAATGTAACAATTCTGTTTGAAGAATAAACAGCAGATTGCTAGATTGACAAAATATTGCACACTTAACCGCCAGACGTGCCCTTTCGGTAGATATTTCGAACAGCGATGCGAGGACGTGAGATGGGCATTATTTTTGACAAGCCTTTGATTGGCGTAGTGATGTGTCAGAGCCATATCGGTGGCCATCCGACGCAGACCGTTCACAACAAATATCTCGATGCGGTGATCCTCGCGGGCGGTGTGCCGCTTGCCCTGCCCCACAGTCTGCTCAATGCGCCTCATCTATCAGAAAACGCTATGACGGTGCTGGATGGCCTGCTGCTGACCGGCAGTCCGAGCAATATCGAACCCTGGCATTACGGTGAAGCTGGTGACGAGCCGCACGCCGATCCGGGCCGCGATCGTCTTGCCTTTCAGCTGATTACTTACGCCACCAGCCGAAAAATGCCGATGTTCGGTATCTGCCGCGGGATGCAGGAACTGGTGGTGGCAAATGGTGGCGCGCTGTGGCGCGACCTCAGTCAGCCGCCGCAATTTCAGCGTCATCATGAAGATGAGACGCAGCCGCTGGATCAACAGTATGCCCCGACGCATCCGGTGATAATTGAAGCGGATGGCCTGCTTGCGACACTGCTCGACCGCACCCAGCCACTGCAGGTTAACTCTCTGCATCATCAGGGCATCCGGGAACCCGGCCCGCAGTTACGAATTGAGGCACGCGCACCGGATGGACTGATTGAAGCGGTCAGCCTGCGACATCATCCTTTCGCGCTGGCGGTGCAGTGGCATCCGGAATGGCAGGCGGATCGCGCTACCGGATCGCGCCAGCTTTTTGACGGTTTTATCCAGGCTGCGCTGCGTTTTCACAAGGAAAAAGATCATGAATGACGTCACGCTGGCCCCCGGACGCCGGCTGTCTGAGATCCGTCAGGCGCTGGGTTTGTCACAGCGTCGCGTTGCCGAACTGGCGGGCCTGACCCACAGCGCCATCAGCACCATTGAGCAGGATAAGGTCAGCCCGGCGGTCAGCACCTTACAGAAGCTATTAAAAGTGTACGGGCTTTCTCTGTCGGAGTTTTTCTCCGAACCGAAAGCCGATGCCACGCCAAAAACGATTGTCCGTTCCGAGGATTTACTGGAAATCGGCAGCCAGGGCGTCTCGCTGAAGCTGGTTGAAAACGGCAATCCGCAGCGCTCACTGGGGATGCTGCTGGAAACCTATCAACCCGGTGCCAGCACCGGCGAAAAACTACGTCATCCTGGTGAAGAGACCGGCACGCTGCTGGAGGGTGAGATTACCCTGGTGATTAGTGGCCAGAGTTTTCACCTGTACGCCGGTGAAAGTTACGTGATTGATACCGGTCTGCCGCACAGTTTTACCAATACGTCTGACGTACCCTGCCGCATTGTCAGTGCCCATACGCCTGCCAATTTCTGAGCGCATCAAGGAGGTAATGATGAATTACGTGGAGAGTTATTACGCGGCGACCGCCAATCCGCATGAACCCTGGCCGATATTGCAGGAGAGCATTCAGTGTGATGTCTGTATCATTGGCGGCGGTTTTACCGGCCTGTCAGCGGCGCTGCATCTGACTGAAGCGGGTTACGAGGTGGTATTACTGGAAGCGGCGCGTATTGGCTTTGGTGCCAGCGGACGCAACGGCGGTCAGGTGGTCAACTCCTACAGCCGCGATGTGGACGTGATCGAACAGCGTTACGGTAAAGAGAGCGCACGCATGCTGGGCAGCATGATGTTTGAGGGTGCAGCGATCATCCGCGATCGTATTGATCGTTACGCCATCGCCTGCGACTATCGGCCTGGCGGTATTTTTGCCGCACTGAATGCTCGCCAGATGGCGCACCTGCGTAAACAGAAAGCGTTATGGCAACAGTATGGCAATCATGATCTGGAGTGGCTGGATGAGCGCGGCATTCGCCGTGAGGTGGCGACCGATCGCTACGTCGGCGGGCTACTGGATCGCCGTGGCGGCCATCTGCATCCGCTCAATCTGGCACTCGGCGAAGCGGAAGCGATCCGGCGACACGGCGGACGCATCTATGAACAGTCCGCCGCGCTGAAGGTGGCCTATGGTTCACCGAATCGGGTGAAAACCGCGCACGGCGAGGTGAACGCAAAGTTCGTGGTTTTCGCCGGTAACGCCTACCTGGCCAGTGAGGTTGAACCCCGTCTGAGCGGTAAAAGTATGCCGTGCGGCTCACAGATTGTCGCTACCGAGCCGCTGTCCCCCGATCAGGCGCTGTCGCTGTTGCCGAATAATTATTGCGTGGAAGATTGTAATTATCTGCTCGACTATTTCCGTCTGACCGCCGATAACCGGCTGCTGTATGGCGGTGGCGTGGTGTATGGCGCACGCGAACCGGGCGATATTGAGGCGCTGATCCGGCCAAAGCTGCGCCGCACGTTTCCTCAGTTGCAGAACGTAAAGCTGGATTTTAGCTGGAGCGGTAACTTTCTGTTAACGCTGTCACGTATGCCGCAGTTTGGCCGGCTGGAGAATAATGTCTACTTCATGCAGGGCGACAGCGGTCACGGCGTCACCAGCACCCATCTCTCCGGCAAGCTGATCAGTGAAGTGTTGCGCGGTGATGCTGAGCGCTTTGACGCCTTCGCCCGACTCCCTCACCTGCCGTTTCCCGGCGGACGACGCTTTAAGGTACCGCTGACGGCGATGGGCGCGGTGTGGTACGCGATTCGCGATCGGTTAGGAGTGTGATGAGGCAGCAGCGACACCTGCCCGACAAGCTCCGCTGAAGTGTACTGTCGGGGCAGGCTCTGGCAGTTATTGTATGTTTTAGTATGTTGTAACTATGAATGACAGGCTTTTGTCAGACCTGATTGCTGTTCCGGTGGCGCGCCACGCCCGGAACAGCAGCGCCCGTTTTACTCCAGCGGCATCTTCACCGGATCGTCGTAGCGATATTCAAAGCCCAGTTCGGCGCAGATGCGTGAGCCGTCAATCAGTTTGCCACTCTCGTTGCCGGTTTCCGGCGCGAAGTGTGGCGGCTGCAGCCCCAGCTGACGCGAGACCGCCGGATAAAAGGTATCACGCGACGGATGTTTTGCAGCGCACAGGTTATAAACCCGTCCCCCTTTTGGCGTCTGCAGCAGCAGCGTAATCGCCTCTACCACGTCATCCAGATGTACCAGGTTAACGCCCTGTGAGCCGTTCGCGACATCCTGCTTACCGGCCAGAAACCGGCCCGGGTGGCGTTTCGGCCCCACCAGCCCGGCGAGACGAACAATGTCGACGCTGGTGCCCGGCAGATCGTGCAGCCAGTTCTCCAGTTTCACCAGCGTTTTGCCGGCGACGGTCTCGGGTAGTAGCGGGCTGGTTTCGCGTTTGATACCAGATTCGCTGCCATACACCGAGGTCGAGCTGGTAAAGATGATGCGCGGCACGTTATAGACCAGCGCGCTATCCACCACGTTCTGTACCGCCTGCAGATAGGCTTCGCCCCCTTCTGCGGTGCGGCTGGCCGGTAACGTGACCACCAGCGCATCCACATTGAACAGCGGCTCGACGTCGGCGGCATCACACTCCAGCTCCGGCGTCAGCGCCAGTTGAAAGGCTTCGATGCCGCAGCGGCGCGCCGCGTCCACCCCATCCGGCGTGGTTTTGCTGCCGGTGACCTGCCAGCCTCGTGCGGTTAACGCCGTAGCCAGCGGCATACCTAACCAACCCAGCCCCACAATTGCGACCTTCTTCATTTTGACTCCTGGCGTGAAACATCAACCCTGACTTCAACGTAGTTTGCCCCCGGAATGCAAACCAGAACAACCTGTTTCAGTGCTTTCCGAACCGCCTGGTTAAAAAAGGGTTGCCAATCGCGGTCATCTTCGCTAGGTTAAACCTCACAAATGAATACTCATTCATCGACGGAATTACTATGACACGCGTTCAGTTCAACCATCACCACCACCATCATCCTGACTAGTCTTTCAGGCGATTGGTGCTGGAAGACTTTCAAGATCTTCCAGTGGTGCGAACGCAAGAGAACCCCCGGAAGATCGTCTTCCGGGGGTTTTTTTATGGGCTGACGCAAATCCAGCAATCAGGACAGGAATAGTAGCCTATCCCATCAGGCTATTTTATTTGCCACTCTGGCCCTGGGCAGTGCTCACAATCCTCACGTACTGCGTGTACGTTCCGGTTGTTGCGCACTGTCCGTGACCAGACTGACTGCAACAATATACGCCTACTGGAATAGGCTTAAAGAGGACAGGAACCATGTTAGATAACACCCGTTTACGCATAGCTATGCAGAAATCTGGCCGTTTAAGTGATGATTCACGCGAACTGCTGGCGCGCTGCGGCGTTAAAATCAACCTTCAGCAACAGCGCCTGATTGCGTTTGCGGAGAACATGCCGATCGACATCCTGCGAGTGCGTGATGACGATATTCCTGGCCTGGTGATGGATGGTGTGGTCGATCTGGGGATCATTGGCGAGAACGTGCTGGAAGAAGAACTTCTGTCACGTCGTGCTCAGGGCGAAGACCCGCGTTACTTCACCCTGCGTCGTCTCGATTTCGGCGGTTGCCGCCTGTCGCTGGCGATGGCGGTTGATGATGAATATACCGGCCCGCAATGCCTCGATAATGCCCGCATCGCCACCTCTTACCCGCACCTGTTAAAGCAGTATCTCGATAAAAAAGGCGTCAGTTTCAAAACCTGTATGCTGAATGGTTCCGTTGAAGTCGCCACCCGCGCCGGTCTGGCGGATGCGATCTGCGATCTGGTCTCGACCGGTGCCACGCTGGAAGCCAATGGTCTGCGCGAAGTCGAAGTGATTTACCGCTCGAAAGCGGTGCTGATTCAGCGCGACGGCGAAATGCCAGCCGCCAAACAGGAACTGATCGACAAGATGATGACCCGTATTCAGGGCGTGATTAAAGCGCGTGAATCGAAGTACATCATGCTGCACGCGCCAAGCGAGCGGCTGGAAGAGGTGATCAGCCTGCTGCCCGGTGCCGAGCGCCCGACAGTGCTGCCACTGGCCGGTGATGTCAGCCGTGTAGCGATGCACATGGTGAGCAGCGAAACCCTGTTCTGGGAAACGATGGAAAAACTGAAAGCGCTGGGTGCCAGTTCGATTCTGGTGCTGCCGATTGAGAAGATGATGGAGTAAGCCATGGCCTTTTCTACCCCGATTGACTGGCAGCAATGCAGCGCAGAACAGCAGCAGGCGCTGTTGTTACGTCCGGCTATTGCCGCCTCAGAGAATGTGACCCAGACGGTACGTGAAGTGCTGGAGCAGGTGAAGGCCCGTGGCGACGAGGCGTTAAGCGACTTCAGCGCCCGCTTCGATAAGGCGCAGGTTGAGAATCTGCGCGTGACGCCGCAGCAAATCAGCGACGCCAGTGACCGGCTCAGCGATACGCTGAAACAGGCGATGGCGGTGGCGGTGGCCAACATCGAAACCTTCCACAATGCGCAGATCCTGCCGCCGGTGGATGTTGAAACCCAGCCCGGCGTACGCTGCCAGCAGATCACCCGCCCGGTGAAATCGGTCGGACTCTATATCCCTGGCGGTTCTGCGCCGCTGTTCTCTACCGTGCTGATGCTGGCAACACCAGCCCGCATCGCCGGTTGTGGTCGCGTGGTGCTCTGCTCACCACCGCCGATTGCTGATGAGATTCTTTATGCTGCTCAGCTGTGTGGCGTCGAAGAGGTGTTTCAGGTTGGCGGTGCGCAGGCGATTGCCGCCCTCGCCTTCGGCACTGAAACGGTTCCGCGGGTAGATAAAATTTTTGGTCCGGGCAACGCTGGGTAACCGAAGCGAAACGTCAGGTGAGTCAGCGACTGGATGGGGCGGCGATTGATATGCCTGCCGGTCCGTCAGAAGTGCTGGTGATTGCCGATGAGGGCGCGACACCCGCTTTCGTGGCGTCGGATCTGTTGTCGCAGGCCGAGCACGGCCCCGATTCACAGGTGATTTTGCTGACGCCATCACGCACGCTGGCCGACGCGGTAGCTGAGGCGGTTGAGCAGCAGCTGGCGCAGTTGTCGCGAGCCGCCACTGCCCGTCAGGCGCTGGAGAGCAGCCGTCTGATTGTGGCGCGCGATCTGCAGCAGTGTGTGGAGATTTCAAATCAGTATGGCCCGGAGCACCTGATCCTGCAGACCCGTCAGCCGCGCCAACTGGTGGAATCAATTACCAGTGCCGGTTCAGTATTCCTCGGCGACTGGTCGCCGGAATCCGCGGGCGACTATGCCTCCGGTACCAATCACGTGCTGCCGACCTATGGTTATACCTCGACCTGTTCCAGCCTGGGTCTGGCTGATTTCCAGAAGCGTATGACGGTACAGGAGCTGACGCCGCAGGGCTTCCTCAACCTGGCCGCGACGATTGAAACGCTGGCGGCCGCCGAGCAGCTGGATGCCCACAAAAATGCCGTCACTCTGCGCGTTGCCGCACTGAAGGAGCAAGCATGAGCCAGAATATTGAACAACTGGCGCGCGCCAACGTTCGCGCCCTGACGCCTTACCAGTCGGCGCGCCGGCTGGGTGGCAACGGTGATGTCTGGCTCAATGCCAACGAATTCCCGCTGCCGGTGCCGTTTGAGCTGTCACAGCAGACGCTGAACCGTTACCCGGAATGCCAGCCCAAAATAGTGATTGAGCGTTACGCCGCCTATGCCGGACTGCAACCGGAACAGGTGCTGGTCAGCCGCGGTGCCGACGAGGCGATTGAACTGATCATGCGGGCATTTTGTGAGCCGGGCCAGGATGCGATTCTGTTTTGCCCGCCAACGTACGGCATGTACAGCGTCAGTGCGGAAACCATCGGCATTGAGTACCGTACGGTGCCTGCGCTGGCCGACTGGCAGCTTAATCTGCCCGCCATCGCTGATCAGCTGGAGGGCGTGAAGGTGGTTTACCTCTGCAGCCCGAACAATCCGACCGGTAACCTGATCAATCAGGATGATATCCGTGAGTTGCTGGCGATGACCGCTGGCAAAGCGCTGGTGGTGGCGGATGAAGCCTATATTGAATTCTGTCCGCAGGCGACCCTGACCAGCTGGCTGAAGGATTATCCAAACCTGGTGATCCTGCGCACCCTGTCGAAAGCCTTTGCGCTGGCTGGTCTGCGCTGTGGTTTTGCGCTGGCTAACAAACCGGTAATCGATCTGCTGATGAAGGTGATCGCCCCCTATCCGCTGGCCACCCCGGTGGCAGATGTTGCCGGTCAGGCGCTGAGCGAACAAGGTATCGCCCTGATGCGCGAACACGTGGCGCAGCTTAATGAAAATCGCAGCTGGCTGCTGGCGGAGCTGGCGCAAATCGCCTGCGTTGAGCAGGTTTTCACCAGCGAGACTAACTATGTGCTGGCGCGCTTTACCGATTCTCCAAAAGTCTTCAAAACCTTATGGGATCAGGGCATTATCCTGCGTGATCAGAACAAAAATCCGGGCCTGTCGGGATGCCTGCGCATCTCCATCGGCACGCATGAAGAGTGCGGACGTGTAATCGCCGCGCTGCAAGCCTTATCTGTGGAGCAAGCATGAGCCAGAAGACCCTGTTTATTGACCGCGACGGCACCCTTATCTCTGAGCCGCCTGAAGATTATCAGGTGGATCGGATGGACAAACTGGCGTTTGAGCCTGACGTCATTCCGGCACTGCTGGCGCTGCAGGCCGCGGGTTACCGCCTGGTGATGATCACCAATCAGGATGGGCTCGGCACCCAGAGCTTCCCGCAGGCAGACTTTGACGGCCCCCATAACCTGATGATGCAGGTGCTGACCTCACAGGGCATCGCGTTTGACGACGTGCTGATCTGTCCGCACCTGCCGGCTGACCACTGTGACTGCCGTAAGCCGAAAACCAAAATGGTCGAAGCCTGGCTGGCCGAAGGCGCGCTGGATATCGCCAACAGTTACGTGATTGGCGATCGCCTGACTGACGTGCAGCTGGCGGAGAACATGGGTATTCAGCCGATCCGTTATGGCGCGGACGGCGAGAACTGGCAGACCATTCAGCAGCGTCTGACCCAGCGCGACCGCTATGCGCTGGTGCAGCGTAATACCAAAGAGACCCAGGTGCGGGTCGAGCTGTGGCTGGACCGCGAAGGCGGCAGCAAAATTAACACCGGCGTCGGGTTCTTTGACCACATGCTGGACCAGATTGCGGTGCACGGCGGTTTTCGCATGCATATCGAAGTGAAAGGCGATCTCTACATCGACGATCACCACACGGTAGAAGATACCGGCCTGGCGCTGGGTGAAGCATTACTCAAAGCGCTGGGCGATAAGCGTGGCATTGGCCGTTTTGGCTTTGTGCTGCCGATGGATGAGTGTCTGGCACGCTGTGCGCTGGATATTTCCGGCCGCCCGCACATCGAATTTAAAGCGGAATTCAACTATCAGCGCGTCGGTGACCTGAGTACCGAGATGGTTGAGCACTTCTTCAGTTCGCTCTCCTACGCCATGATGAGCACCCTGCATCTTAAAACCAAAGGTAAGAACGATCATCACCGCGTCGAAAGCCTGTTTAAAGCCTTTGGCCGCACGCTGCGCCAGGCGATCCGCGTTGAAGGTAATACGCTGCCGAGCTCGAAAGGAGTGCTGTGATGAACGTGGTGATCATGGATACCGGCTGCGCCAACCTCTCGTCGGTGAAATGGGCGATTGAACGTCTGGGTTACACCCCGGAAGTCAGCCGCGATCCCGATGTGGTGCTGCGCGCCGACAAACTGTTTCTGCCGGGCGTAGGCACGGCGCAGGCGGCAATGAACCAGCTGGAGGAGCGTGACCTGATCGATCTGGTCAAAGCCTGTACCCAGCCGGTACTGGGCATCTGTCTCGGGATGCAACTGCTGGGACGCGGCAGTGATGAAAATGGCGGCGTGCCGACGCTGGGTATCATCGATCAGCCGGTCTCGCTGATGGACACGCACGGCCTGCCGTTGCCGCACATGGGCTGGAACCAGATTACCGCGCAGGCGGGCAATCACCTGTTCCGCGGGATTGATGAAGGCTGCTACTTCTACTTTGTCCACAGCTACGCCATGCCGGTTAATGCCAGCACCATCGCCCAGTGTCACTACGGTGAAGCCTTCACCGCGGCGGTGCAGAAAGATAATTTCTTTGGCGTCCAGTTCCACCCGGAACGCTCGGGCAAAGCGGGCGCGCAGTTGCTGAAAAACTTCCTGGAGATGTAATGATTATCCCCGCGTTAGATTTAATCGACGGCAAAGTGGTCCGTCTGCATCAGGGCGATTATGGCCAGCAGCGCGATTACGGCAGCGCGCCGCTGCCGCGCCTGCAGCAATATGCGCAGGAAGGTGCCACGGTGCTGCATCTGGTGGACTTAACCGGTGCGAAAGATCCGGCGAAGCGGCAGATTGCGCTGCTGAAAACCCTGCTCGACGGCGTCGACGTGATTGTGCAGGTTGGCGGCGGTATTCGTCATCGTGATGATGTGAAAGCGCTATTGGACGCCGGTGCCAGCCGGGTGGTGGTGGGCTCAACCGCGGTAAAGCAGCCTGACGAGGTGAAGCGTTGGTTTGCCGAGTTTGGCGCAGAGGCGATTGTGCTGGCGCTGGACGTGCGCATTGATGCTAATAACCGCAAAGAAGTGGCGATCAGCGGCTGGCAGGAAGCGGCAGGCGTCACACTGGAACAGGTGATTGCCGATTTTCAGCCGGCGGGCCTGAAGCATGTGCTGTGCACCGATATTTCACGTGACGGGACCCTGACCGGCTCCAACGTTGCGCTTTACCAGGAAGTGACCGCTCGCTTCCCGGAGATTGCCTTCCAGTCTTCGGGCGGCATTGGTGAACTTAAAGATATTGCGGCCCTGCGCGGCAGTGGCGTCCAGGGCGTGATTGTCGGACGTGCGCTGCTGGAAGGTAAATTCACAGTTTCGGAGGCTATCTCATGCTGGCAAAACGGATAATTCCCTGTCTTGATGTACGTGATGGCCAGGTGGTGAAAGGCGTGCAGTTTCGCAATCACGAGATCATTGGCGATATCGTTCCGCTGGCACAGCGCTATGCTGCAGAAGGCGCCGATGAGCTGGTATTTTATGACATTACCGCGTCGTCTGATGGCCGGGTCGTTGATAAGAGCTGGGTGTCGCGGGTCGCGGAAGTGATCGATATTCCGTTCTGCGTGGCAGGCGGCATTAAAACGCCGGAAGACGCGGCGCGCATTCTGGAATTTGGTGCGGACAAGATCTCGGTTAACTCACCGGCACTGGCCGATCCCTCGCTGATTACCCGGCTGGCTGATCGTTTTGGCGTACAGTGCATTGTGGTCGGTATTGATACCTGGTTCGATGAAGCCAGCGGCAAGTATCAGGTTAATCAGTACACCGGCGATGAAGCCCGTACCCGGGTGACACAGTGGGAAACGCTGGAGTGGGTGCAGGAAGTACAGAAACTGGGTGCCGGTGAAATCGTACTCAACATGATGAATCAGGATGGCGTGCGTAATGGCTACGACCTGGTACAGCTGAAGAAAGTGCGTGAAGTCTGCCACGTACCGCTGATCGCCTCTGGCGGTGCCGGAACCATGCCCCATTTTCTGGAGGCGTTTACTGACGCTAACGTCGATGGTGCGCTGGCAGCCTCGGTATTCCATAAGCAGATTATCAATATTGGTGAGCTGAAAAGCTTCCTGATCGACAACGGAGTGGAGATTCGCGCGTGCTAACCGAACAACAACTGACCCAGCTTGACTGGGACAAAACCCAGGGCATGATACCGGTGATTGTACAGCATAACGTCTCAGGCGAAGTGCTGATGCACGGTTATATGAATCAGCCGGCGCTGGAGAAAACCCTTGCCGAAGGCAACGTCACCTTTTTCTCCCGCACCAAAAACCGGTTGTGGACTAAAGGCGAGACCTCCGGCAACTTTCTGCAGGTGGTCAGCATCACGCCTGACTGCGATAACGATACGCTGCTGGTGCTGGCGAACCCGATCGGTCCGACCTGCCATCTCGGCACCTCCAGCTGTTTCTCACCGGCAGCATCGGAGTGGACCTTTCTTTATCAGCTGGAGCAGTTGCTGGCGTCGCGTAAAAGCGCCGATCCGGAAAGCTCCTACACCGCCCGGCTCTATGCCAGCGGCACCAAGCGCATTGCGCAGAAAGTGGGTGAAGAAGGCGTTGAGACCGCACTGGCCGCCACAGTTAACGATCGTCATGAGCTGACCAATGAAGCCTCTGACCTGATCTATCACCTGATGGTGCTGTTGCAGGATCAGGACCTCGACTTCAGCGCGGTGATCAACAACCTGCGCGCCCGCCATCAGTAAAATGTGCAATAAGCTGCTCAAAATCAGAGTGAGTCGACGATTTTGAGCAGCATCCTTCTCAAAAAGGACCCTTAGCGCTATTTTTGAGCAAAATATTGCTCAACAGGCACGATGATGTTAACTCTCCAGTGGTGTATTAACGGTGTCTGGCGGGATGCTGCTTTAATCAAAATCCAGCATCCCAGACATTGAGACCACACCACCTTAACTACGCTGAATCGTGCCTTTAAACCGTTCGGTCTCAGGGCAGGACTATTACCGCGTCAACCGGATATGCTGCAACCCCTGACCCAGCAACTCACTGCGTCTGGAGAAAACCATGACCACCCATGAAAAATTGATCGCCCTGCTTGACCAGCACCAGGCACGCTATCGACTAATGGAACATCAGGCGACCGGTAAGTGCGAAGCGGTGGCGGCGATCCGCGGCACAGCCGTCGGTCAGGGCGCCAAAGCGCTGGTCTGCCATGTTAAAGGGAATGGCGTTAAGCAGCATGTGCTGGCGGTGTTGCCCGCCGATCAGCAGGCAGACCTGAGCAAAGTGGCCGCCGCAGTAGGTGGACGCCGTGCCTCACTCGCCAGTCCGGCAGAAACCGACGCCCTGACCGGCTGCGTGTTTGGTGCGATTCCACCGTTCAGCTTTCATCCCGATTTAAGCCTGGTCGTTGATCCGCTGCTGTTTGACCGCTACCCGGAGATCGCCTTTAACGCCGGTCTGCTGGATCGCTCAGTCATCCTCAACACAGAAGATTATCGGGCGCTGTGCCGTGCTAACGTGGTGAATATCATCCAGTAATTGCCATCACTATCGGTCAACGTTACTCTGCGTGAACCCTCATCACGATAAAAGAAGACCATTACATGGCAATGAACCGCTTTACTACCCGTCTGCGTCAGACGTTAATCATGGCTATCGTCGCCGGCAGTGCCTTCGGTGCGCAGGCAAAAATCGACCAGGTCCGCTTCGCTGTCGATCCCACTTATCCCCCGTTTGAATCCAAAACCCCGCAGGGCAAACTGGTCGGTTTCGATATCGATCTGGGCAATGCGCTGTGTACCCAGATGCAGGCGAAATGCGTCTGGGTTGAAAGCCAGTTTGACGGCATGATCCCGGCACTGAAAGCACGTAAGTTCGATGCCATCCTCTCTGACATGGGCATTACGGAAGAGCGCCTCAAGCAGATCGATTTCACCGTGCCGCTCTACGATACTCACACCCAGCTGATTGCCCGCAAAGGCGCTGGCGTACTGCCGACCGCGGAATCACTGAAAGGCAAAACGGTGGGCGTTCAACAGGGCACGGTCCAGGAGCGTTATGCGCTGGCGAAATGGCAACCGCATGGCGTGAACGTGGTGTCGTATAGTGACCAGGCGCAGGTCGAAAGTGATTTAGTTGCCGGTCGTCTCGATGTGGTGTTCACCGATGCCGCACAGGCGGCGATTGGCTTCCTGAAGCAGCCGCAAGGTAAAGATTTTGAGCTGGCCGGCCCGATTGTGCAGGACCCGATTATCGGCCCCGGTACCGCTATCGGCCTGCGTAAAGGCGACGCGGAACTGAAAACCGCGCTGGATAATGCCTTTACCGAGATCAAGAAGAATGGCACCTTCGATCAGATCCAGAAACGTTATTTCGCCACCGATATCTCTATTCAGCAGTAGCATCGCAGGCTGGCTTTTTCGTCATTTAATGCGATCCGGCACTATACTCTAACCTTTTCAGGACGGCGTGCTGCCGTCCTTCGCCGACTACAGGACATTAACACGGTATGCATCAACAACATCATCCTCTGTTAAGCGCCTCTTTAGGCACCCAACGTGAAATTATCAGTTCCATTTTGCGGAAAACCATGCCCGCCAGGTCTATATCCAGGCTGCCCTGCATGGCGACGAGTTGCCAGGCATGGCGGTGGCATGGTTTTTAAAGCAACGGCTGCAGACGCTGGAATCAGCTGGCCAGTTAAGGGCCGCTTTCACCCTGGTACCGGTCGCCAATCCGCTGGCGCTGGGCCAGCACTGGCACGGTACGCATCTTGGTCGTTTTCATACCTTAACGGGACAGGATTTTAATCGCCGCTTCCCCTCACTGGGCGAGACGCTGGCAGCCGGGCTGGCCAACAGCCTGACCCAGAGCGAAGCGCAGAATAAAGCCCTGATCCGTGAGGCGATCGATCGCCATTACCGCGATACGGTGCCAAAAACCGAACTGGATGCGCAGCGTTACACCCTGATGCGGATGGCCAGTCAGGCGGACCTGATGATCGATCTGCACTGTGACTGGGAAGCCGTGCCGCATCTCTACACCACGCCGCATGCCTGGCCGGATATCGAGCCGCTGGCGCGCTGGCTGGGCAGTGAAGTGCAACTGCTGGCGCAGATTTCAGGCGGCGAGCCGTTCGATGAAGCCTGCTGTGAACCCTGGCTGACGCTGGCAGAACGTTTCGGCAAAGACTTTCCGATGCCGCGCGGCTTGCTGCCGGTCACCCTTGAACTGCGTGGCGTACGCGACGTCTCTCCTGAGCAGGCTGAAAAGGATGCGGACGCGATTATTTCAGCGTTACAGGAAAGCGGCTACATCGGTTACAGCGAGCCGGCGGTGTCGGTGGAAGTGGCTGCACCGGTGATTGGTGGTGATGAGCTGGTATCGGTGACCACCGGTGGCGAAGACGTGGTGGCGATTGGCGAAAGCGGTACCGGACTGAGCGCGCCCGACGTGGTCGAAGCGGCGGATGAACAGAGCATGATTAAAGAGCGCTACAGTGAAGGTTCTGCCGCGCCCTCACCTGCCCTGAAGAATCCGCCATCGCCGTTAGCCGGCTGCGAATACATTCACTCTCCGGTATCCGGTCTGATTCTGCATCGCAAACCACTGGGTGCCAGGATTCGCGCTGGGGAAGTAGTAGCGGAGATTGTTGATCCGGTCACCGACCAGATCACACCACTCATGGCTGAGCATGGCGGCATTCTGTATGCGAGACACTGGGTACGGTTTGCAACGGCGGGCATGCTGGTGGTGCGACTGGCGGGAGAGAGTGAGATCAGGAGCGGGGATTTATTGGTGGGGTAAAAAAAGGCTTCCCGAGGGAAGCCTTTTTAGTGCTTAGTCTAACCACTCGGTGTGGAACACACCGTCTTTATCAATACGCTTATAGGTATGCGCACCAAAGTAGTCACGCTGCGCCTGAATCAGGTTGGCAGGCAGCACTTCTGAACGATAGCTGTCGTAGTAAGCAATCGCCGCAGAGAAGGTTGGCGTTGGGATACCGTTCTGAATCGCGTAAGAAACCACATCACGCAGCGCCTGCTGATACTGATCGGCGATATCTTTAAAGTACGGTGCCAGCAGCAGGTTAGCGATGCTCGCATCCTGAGCGTAGGCGTCGGTGATTTTCTGCAGGAATTGTGCACGGATGATGCAGCCAGCGCGGAAGATTTTCGCGATTTCACCGTAGTGCAGATCCCAGTTGTTCTCTTCTGACGCCGCACGCAGCTGTGAGAAGCCCTGAGCATAAGAGACGATTTTACCGAGATAGAGTGCACGACGCACTTTCTCAATAAACTCAGCCTTGTCACCCGTAAACGCCTGAGCCTGTGGACCGCTTAGCACTTTAGAAGCTGCCACGCGCTGCGTTTTCAGCGAGGAGAGGTAACGGGCAAATACTGACTCAGTAATCAGCGACAGAGGCTCGCCCAGATCCAGTGAGCTCTGGCTGGTCCATTTACCGGTACCTTTGTTAGCTGCTTCATCCAGAATCACATCAACCAGATAGTTACCCTCTTCATCTTTCTTGGTGAAGATATCTTTGGTGATGTCGATCAGGTAGCTGCTCAGCTCGCCGTTATTCCACTCGGTGAAGGTTTCAGCCAGCTCTTCGTTGTTCAGACCCAGCGCACCTTTCAGTAACGCGTAAGCTTCTGCGATCAGCTGCATGTCACCGTATTCAATGCCGTTATGTACCATCTTCACGTAGTGACCCGCGCCGTCCGGACCGATGTAAGCCACACAGGCTTCACCATCTTCCGCGCGTGCCGCAATCTTATCAAGAATCGGTGCAACCAGCTCATACGCTTCTTTCTGGCCGCCAGGCATGATGGAAGGACCTTTTAGTGCGCCCTCTTCGCCGCCGGACACACCGGTACCGATGAAGTTGAAGCCCTGGTCTGATAGCTCTTTATTACGACGGATGGTGTCTTTATAGAAGGTGTTACCGCCATCTATCAGAATGTCGCCTTTATCCAGATGTGGCGTCAGCGAGGCGATAGTCTTATCCGTCGCTTCACCTGCCTGAACCATCAGCAGGATACGACGTGGTTTCTCCAGCGATTCAACAAACTCTTCAACGGTGTAAAAAGGAGCAAGTTTCTTGCCCTGGTTCTCTGCGATGACTTCATCAGTCTTTTCGCGCGAACGGTTAAAGATAGAAACAGTGTAACCGCGGCTCTCAATGTTAAGAGCCAAATTGCGGCCCATCACTGCCATACCTACAACGCCGATCTGTTGCTTGGACATTACATACTCCTGTCTGTGGTCTCGCATGGTGTTACCAGTAACACCACTTTATAAGTGAACAGTATGTTAACTCAGGATAGCTGATAAAAGGTAATGAATGGTGCGATAGCCAGATGAAATAATGTGAATAAAAATCAAACAAATAGCTAAGTTTTATCCGAATTTTTATATCTGGATTACACTTTTTAGAATTTAATTTATGACTTCATGCTTTCAGGCATCAACCATGAGCATAGTTGATACCTGAACAGGAATCATAAGGAGGTGATATCGATTACTTTGTATCCTTGTGCGCTAGCAACAGCGCCTGTTACTCTTTCCACACTGTGAGCCAGTGTTCCGTCAAGCTGCCCAGCCTCAAGCTCAAACTCTTCTTCATCCAACAAATTACTGGTCAACGGATCAAGTGCATCTTTTCTGAACCAGAACATAGAACCCGCAGGAAAAGAAGTCTTAAAGCTTTTTGATAATTCTGGTGTATTCATTCTTGCAAAGAGTTTTTCGAGCCAATATCTATTACCGAGATTTATTTCAGGTATAGAAAGATCAGTAATAGAATTTTTAGGTGCAATAATTCCCGTGTCAGCATTTTTTTCAAAGTAATCAATGATGGTAGAGACACGTTCACGTGATAGCAGTAGGTCATCAAAAAGGCTTTCTCGCCACTGCTGCCCATCAACACGATGTGGTGACTTTTTAGTATGAACTTTGCAAATAAATTTATAGCCGAAACCATCAGCGACTTTGAGCGCCTTGATAAAAGGTCTGATATCACGTCCGCGATTATCAACCATTACAAAGAAAACATTAGGGAAAGTAGATTTGATCTGATTTAAGGTAGTTAATTTAACATCACTACGCATTGTAATAATCAGATCAAGTTTATCCTGATGCTGAGCAACATATTTTTCCACCAACTCACAAGCTAAATCTTCATAATAAGCGTGTAAAATTACTGCTGACGTGAAACGCGGTTTAAATGCCTGATTTATTTCAGATATTAACTGGTTATCACAGTCATATTTCGATAAGGAATTACGAAGAATATTTGCAGTAGCGTGTAAATAAGCATAACCATTATGACGGTCTGGCTCAAGATGCGCGCCTTCAGCCCATTCATTCCAGGCATTAACAAAAACGAGACGCTCTTCAGGCCTACGCTTCATCGTGGTTTTGATCGCACTATCTAGCCACTTCGCATAGAGCTCAGGTTTGGCATTATAAAATGAAAAACCTTGATTAGGTTTTCTTGCTTCATTGTCCCATGAAGGCATTACAGCTTTGAAACAAGTAAATTGATCGCTATCAATTTTACCAGCACGTAAAGCCAACTCCTCATAATCGTAGACACGACCACTGAAATTTTTTATTTAGAGGCGTAATTGTTTCAGTGATATCTTTAGCACCAATCTGGTGCGGAGGAAACTCAACAATAGCATCAAAGTCGTAAGGCTCTGGGCTGGAAACATCAAAAGCATTCACTACAACCAGGTACAGTCCAGGCAAACCATTTTTCTGCGCATGGGCACGCCAGCGCTTACCCGTTTCTTTAGCGTCAGGAAGAGAACTTGCACGATAAAGAATGAGCAGTGGCTTTCCATCAACCTTAATATAACGCTCATCTTTAAGTGCTGGCATAATATCATCTAAAAAAGCGATATCATCTTCTGGTGAATGATTCTGAGCGATTAAAACATCGTTCTCGAGCCCATCCCAACGGCGGGTCCAGTTTTCATTTGCCCAGCATAAACAAAATTCAATATCGAGAGTTTTGTCTTTAAGAAAATTTTGTACAGGTGTTTCCATTAAGCGTTTACCACCGAACCAATAATGGTGGAAACAGAAGCCATTCACTCCATATTGTTTTGCAAGATCAATCTGTTGTCGCATAACCTGGGGTAAGCGTAAATCATAAAAGCCTAGCTCACCGGGCAAACGAGGCTGCTGATGCCCCAGATATTGAGGTCTTGCTTTAGTAACATTTGTCCATTCAGTAAAGCCTTCACCCCACCACTCATTGTTTTCTTGAAAAGGATGAAATTGAGGCAAGTAATATGCAATAACTTTTACAGGCAATTCAACATTTTCAAGACTATCTAGTGCTTTTGGAACATAATGGCTTTGCTCATTAACTTTAACGGAAGCTTTATTATAATCAGTTTTTAACCATGCCTCAAGCAATGCCCCCCGCCCATCAAATACCACTTCATCTTCTACTAATGAAGATGCACTATTATGCGAATAATCCCCAGAGTTATTGTTTCTGTATGCAGATTGAAGTCTGCTATAAACCGCTTTTAAGCCTTCATCTCTGTAAAGCTTAGAAGCCAGTTTGATGCGATATTTTAAAAGATCACGATCTCCAGCAGACAACATCTTTTTCGCAAAACGATAAATTTTCAACGTCAACACCCTTCTTTTATTTTATTCAAGATTGCCTAAATTAATGATTCAGCGACTTTGCAAACCGGCTGAAAAATGAAACAAACCTCCATTCCTTTGATGAAAGAATCTTTTGTAGCTTTTCCGTTTTTAATTTTAACTCTTCCTTAAGTTCTTCCTCTCTATTTTTCTGAATAGCAGCATTATTAAGAAGATTGTCAACTTCTACCTGCAGGCGCTTACTCACTTCTTTAGAATCCAGAAGATTGTTAATTTCTTCCTGAAGGCGCTTATTCGCTGCCTGAGAATCCAGTTCCTGCAGACGTTTATTCGCTGCCTGAGAATCCAGAAGATTGTCAATCTCTGCCTGCAGTCGCCTATTCGCTTCTTGAGAGTCTAAAAGTTCTTTATCCTTAGTACGTAAGAGGGTATCTTTACCAAGAATTTCTTCACCTTTCTCATTTATTTTTTGTTCAACACTGATAACAGTGGCAATTAGCTCTTCATTAAGAGTATAAATTCTCTTAAGCTCATTTTTATAATCATTCAGAAAATCACGAACAACGAAGAAGGAATTTTTGTAACGTTCATAAAGATCGTTAGTATCAACATTAACAACTTTTGCAACAAGATCGACTTCCTGGATAAGGAACTGGTCAAAATGCTCCTCACTGAGTGCGGGAAATATATTTGAGACGATATCTTTAGTTATGGAAAAAATATTATAGTCTGAGAAATCCGATGTAGGTGCAACAGAAGTCACTCTCAACAAGGAATTGAAAACGCCCCGAAAAACGAGATAAGAAAGTAAAAGAGGTTTATCAGAAGTTAACTCCAGATCAAAAATCTTGTAACCCTGATCTGTCTTAATAATATTAAAGGGCGTTGCATCCAGATATTCTGAAGATATTACTAAATCCCAACGCCAGGCATCAGGACCTGAGCCGTTTAATGAAGCAAAATTAATCCAGTTTTTAGCCCACCCAGTGACATCTTTTAACTGCCATCCATGCTTATTAATAATATCTACAAGACCTAACCATAGACTTTCTCCCCGATGGAAAGGCTCCTCCTTGATAAACTCACCAGATATTTTATAAGCTTCAATAAAGAAATCACCATCCTTTCGAGGAACTTTATTTTCTTCTGGGTATCATTTATACGAGCATCTGAATAATACCATGCTAATGTATCTTCAGTTTGATGGCTGGTATCATAGGCGGAAGCAATCATCAGAAAAGAATTCGCTAAATCTGCAGATAAATTATTATTCCAAATAATTTTGGTAGACTCTTCCAGAGAAAAAGTAAAAGAATCAGCAGACTGAGCGTCCTTATGATGAACTTCACTTACCAAAGGATAAATGATATTGCTGCGCTCGCGGTGACCATAAGGTGTAATTAATAATGTTGGTAGTTTATAGTCGGGGAAAGGTAAAAACTCCTCGACATTGTCAAAACCAACCTTTTGCATCATACGTATTAATTCATGACGGCCAAAAGTTCGGACACCATTATAATGATAGGCATTATTGATACCCACCATAGGTATACCAAGGTGATCCTCTTTGGCTCCAGATAAATACTTCATACCAAGCTGGTTTTCAATTGCAACAAACAATGATCCGTCAGCTTTAAGCCTCTTTTTACATGATGACAGGAGCGATATCTGTCCATTTTCACCTAAAAAGCACTGAGCATACTCAAGTACACCTATCAATAACACGTAATCAAACTCACCGATGTCCGGTAGCTTTTCACTTGAGGAATTAATTACAGTGACATTGTCTAAATCTTTACATCTATTACGTGTAATTGTAGCTCTTCTTTTACTTCCTTCTACAGCTGTAACCTGAGCCCCGGCTTCAGCAATAAATCGCGTAATAGCGCCACATCCACAGCCAATTTCCAGAATTCGTTTTCCACGAAATTTTGAAGCAAAAGGCCTAAGTAAATTTGCGCGTTTAGAAGTAAAATGATATTGCGAGGGCCAATCCTTAATAAAACTGGCAAGCTCCTGAGACAATACTGAGCAATCAGTGGCCTTAGTTACTACATCAAGTATGTAATTTTCATGATAATCACCATCATTATAATTAAATGGCTCCTGGTTTTTCTCAACCCAAACATTAAGCTCGGAGTCATAAATAAAATCAGACTCGACGAGTAACGAAGAAAGTTTTTCTTTATTCACAAGTAATCGAAGCCTCTAAATTTACCAGACCTAAAAAGTCTGCGGTTGGTTCAACAGTAATATGAATTGAATCATATCGTCGATCATGTGGAACCACTTCACCTGATGTATTGTAACTCGCTAAACCTATCGAAATGAAATAATCTCCCTGAAATAGTCTTACAGGAAGTTCAACGTTTACATGATGAGCAGTATTTGCTTCACCAACCTCAATAAAGGGCGTTTCTAAAATATTGGAATTGGTATTATAAATAGTAACGCCATCTTTGGTTTTAACCGCGAAACCGAAAATAGGTCTGAAAATTGTTTCATGAAATTTAATAAGAAAAGTGAGGCTTAAATCTTCATCACTGGAAATGCTTAATGGATATTTTTTGCTTCCCTGCATTAAAGAGAAATCCAGAATTTCAGCTGTTCTATCTCCCCACCTGTATTCATGGGGATTATAATTAGTTCTTCTTTCAAATCCGTCATCTTCAAGTACAACTGTATGTTTTACATCCTGACTTGTACTGAATCTTTTATTTTGCTCTTCTTCTGACTCACTGGCTTTCTGGATATGTTGATCTTCTTTTGCTCGTTTAGCGTTACCCGAACTTGACTTACCAAAAAGCAAATCCAGATATTTATTGACAATGTTTTTTGGTGCACCATTATCAACAACCATCCCATCATTCAGTAATATTGCTTTATCACAATGTGTGATTATTTGCTCTGTAGCATGAGATACGAATAGTATTGAAGTGCCATCATTTTTTAGTTGTTTTAATCTTGCGAAACATTTTGCCTGGAACTTGGCATCACCGACAGCTAAAGCTTCATCGACAATTAATATTTCCGGGTCGATTTGGGCCTGAACAGCAAAAGCGAGACGAACCATCATCCCGCTTGAATAGGATTTAACAGGTGAGTTAATAAAATGTCCAATATCTGCGAAAGAAAGAATATCATCTAACTTATTGTCAATCTCATCTTTAGTTAAACCTAATAATGAACCGTTCAGGTAAACGTTTTCTCTACCGGTAAAGTCACCATTAAAGCCAGCGCCTAATTCCAGCAGGGCGGCAACTCGTCCCTGAATATTTACAGATCCCTGAGTAGGCGACAAGGTCCCTGCAATAATCTGGAGCAAAGTAGACTTACCAGAACCATTTCGCCCTACAACGCCAAGGGTTTCGCCCTTTGGCAAATAAAAACTTATATCCTGAAGCGCCCAAAATTCTTCATGATACACCCGCGGAACTTTGCCAAGTTTACGTTCTATATTAGGAACAATAAACTGTTTAAGACGTCTGACCGGGCTGTCGAAAATCTGATAGCATTTGCTAACATCAATTATTTCTAACGCATTATCTTTAGATAACATCAGCAAATCCCTTACGTGTTTTCTGGAACCAAAAATAGCTGAGCCACAATACTATAATTGAAACACAGGTATAAATAAGTAACCCTGTGAAATCAGGTAATCTGCCCCAAATTACAACCTCACGAGTTTGCTCAATTATAAAAGTCAGCGGATTAGCTAAAATAATAGCTTGATACTTTACAGGAACCGACGAAAGTGGATAAAACACAGGCGACAAGAATAAAATGACTGTAATTAATAGTGTCACAAACTGACCCAGATCTCGTATATACACACCAAGAGATGATATCAGATAACTTAAAGCCAACACTAAAATCAGAACAGGAACAAAAACAACCGGTAACAAGACTGCTGTCCAGTGAAGATACCCATTAGCAAGCATGAAAGCGAGAAGAAGTACCACGATATTTATTAAAGCCTGGAAGCAAGCCGACAAGAGCGCAATTACAGGGAATGCATCAAGAGGAAATACAACTTTTTTAACGTAATTAGCATTATTGAGAATTAGTGTGGGTGATTTAGTTAAAACTTCACCAAATATTCCATGTACAATGAGGCCAGCAAAAAGAATTATGGCAAATTGCGCTTTAGATTCGTTTGCTGCAGCATTCCCCCATCGAGCATTGAACACTTCCGAAAAGACAAGAGTATAGACTGCTAACATAAAAACGGGATTTATAAACGACCAAAACAGCCCCATTATTGAGCCTTTATACCTGCTTATTATATCTCTCTTAGTCATTTCAAAAATGATATGTCTGTTTTGGTAGGTATTCTTGCATAACGACGACAATGATGTCTTGTGATTAGTAATTTGCTGCAAAATTTCACCTTTTAACAAGTACTTTACTTATCAATCATAACTTTTTCAATAAAATGGCAACGTACAAGCCTAAAGTACCCAGATAAGTCTGACGATACATTTTTAATTTATTGAATGTATACAATCTTTTAAATAAACCACTTTTCCTCGCACAGTCAAAACTATTAAGAATTTTCATATTCTCAGGAGTGATCACAATATCGGATTTATTAAGAGCATAAAGATTTAGATCAATCCAGCCTTTAAAGTGTCCGTCAAGCAAACCCGAAATTCTTTTTAATCTTGCAAGCCACCCAAGATTTGAACCAACAATATTATCCGTGTGCTGGCGATATTTAATAACTGGCTCTGGATCATAGTAAATATACCCGCCTACAGCTGTCACAATAATATAAACCCACCAATCGTGAGAGATTATTTCAACATCACGAGGTGTTTTATCGACTACTTTTTTAGCCGTTTGGTTTAATACCATCGTATTGCCTCCGGCAATACTTTGTATAAGTGCATTCTTAAACGATGGTTTTTTCTCAAATAGAGGAGACTCCCCTAGGTGATTCCCCTTTTCATCTACCAAAGAAGTCCTTCCACAATATACAGCAGGCGATCCTCTATCTATTTCAGACAGTTTCTTTATGGCAATAGCCAGTTTTTCTGGCATCCACTCATCATCTTGATCACAAAATGCAAAGTAATCAAATTCATTACCTACTCTCTCAAGTAATGATATGAAGTTCCGGGCAAACCCTTTGCCCGGACCATTTATTATAACTAAGCGCTCTTGCCCCAACTGCTCCTGATACTCACGTAAGATATCAAGAGTATTATCTGTTGAACCATCGTCTGAAATAAATATCGTCCAGTTTTTTTCGGTTTGATTGATGATGGAATCAATTTGCCGGCTGATATATTTATTCCCATTGAAGGAACATAAAAGAATGGCTGTGCTTAATTTTTTTTCCATTTCAACTGAAAGTTTCTGCGTTATTGAGTAACACGCCAACTTTATCCTTTTCAGATAAAGTAATATTTTCAATTTCTGGCCAATCAATATTTATTTGAGGATCGTTCCATAATATGCTTCGCTCTGATTGCGGCGCATAGTAATTTGTTGTTTTGTAAACAAACTGAACTCTATCTGACAAGGTAATAAAGCCGTGTGCAAATCCTTCGGGGATCCATAGTTGGCGATGATTTTCGGCGCTTAGATTAACACCTACCCAATGACCAAAGGTTGGGGATGAGCGTCTGATATCTACCGCCACATCAAAAACCTCACCCTCAACACATCGAACTAATTTTCCTTGTGCGTTAGGATCAAGTTGATAATGCAGTCCTCTTAAAACACCTTTTTTAGACATTGAGTGATTATCCTGGACAAACTCTACGTGTTGTCCTACCGCGTCGTCAAAAAAAGATTGATTGAAGCTCTCCAGAAAAAATCCACGATCGTCGCCGAATACTCTTGGCTCGATAATTTTAACGTCCTTGATTTTAGTATCAATGATTTTCATTATAAGCGTCCTTCAACCAAAGCCATTAAATATTTGCCGTATTCGTTTTTTAGATAGGGCTTTGCCAATTCTTTCAACTGATCCTTATTAATAAATTCCATTCTGAAGGCAATTTCTTCCGGACAGGCGACTTTAAGGCCTTGTCGTGACTCTATAGTCTGAATAAAGTTATTAGCTTCCATGAGGCTT
The DNA here is from genome assembly GCF_002095315.1 of Pantoea conspicua. Taxonomy (GTDB): domain Bacteria; phylum Pseudomonadota; class Gammaproteobacteria; order Enterobacterales; family Enterobacteriaceae; genus Pantoea; species Pantoea conspicua. The sequence continues at coordinate 38,280 of NZ_MLFN01000016.1, read as the reverse complement.
TGATGCGTCCCGGTATCTAACCAGGCATGTCCACGCCCCATGATTGAAACAGACAGCTTACCTTGTTCCATATAGATACGGTTAATATCGGTAATTTCTAACTCGCCACGAGGTGATGGCTGAAGATTTTTTGCCATATCCACTACGCTGTTATCATAAAAATAGAGACCGGTCACCGCATAGTTACTGCGCGGATTCTCAGGTTTTTCTACCAGAGAAATGGCTTTACCTTCGCTATCGAACTCTACCACGCCGTATCTTTCTGGATCGGTTACGTGATAAGCAAAGACTGTCGCTCCGTCATCTTTTTCAGAGGCGGCTTCAAGCTGTTTGTAAAGGTCATGACCATAGAAAATATTATCGCCGAGTATCAACGCGACTGAGTCATCACCAATAAATTCTTCTCCAATAATAAAGGCTTGAGCTAAACCATCCGGGCTCGGCTGCACTTTATACTGAATAGAAATTCCCCATTGCGATCCATCTCCTAACAGACTTTCAAACCTGGGTGTATCCTGTGGCGTACTGATAATCAGAATGTCATTAATCCCCGCCAGCATCAGCGTGCTAAGTGGGTAGTAGATCATTGGCTTATCATATACTGGGAGTAATTGTTTACTTACAGCCATTGTCACCGGATAAAGGCGCGTTCCTGAGCCACCTGCGAGAATAATACCCTTATTCTTTTTCACAATATCACCTTGATTAACCAGACACCTTAAGATGCCTGTTTCTGTTATTGGAGAGTTTCGAGCAACATACGTTCAACACCTAAAGTCCAGTCAGGCAAGGTTAAACCAAAAGTATGCTGGAACTTCTCTGTATTGAGTCTTGAGTTAGCAGGACGCTTAGCAGCCATTGGAAAAGCGCTGGTTGGTACAGGGTTAATTACCTGGACTTTCAACTCAACACCTTGTTCTTTGGCAAACTCGATAACTTTACTGGCATAAGCATGCCAGGTCGTTTCTCCTGCAGCAATAAGATGGTACGTGCCGGCAACGTTATCGTCATTTAATGCGCTTCTGATAGCATGTGCGGTGCTATCTGCGATAAGTTCAGCGCCTGTAGGTGCACCAAATTGATCATTAATTACTGATAATGTTTCACGTTCTTTAGCCAGCTTAAGCATGGTTTTAGCAAAGTTATTTCCCTTTGCTGCATAAACCCAACTGGTGCGGAAAATCAGGTAGCGGGTCATGCAACGAGCAATAGCCTGCTCACCTTCAAGTTTTGTCTGACCATACACATTGAGCGGTGCAGTGGCATCATCTTCAAGCCATGCCTCTTCGCCTGAGCCGTCAAAAACATAATCGGTAGAATAATGAATTAACCATGCACCGATCTCTTCCGCAGCCTGTGCCAATGCTTCAATCGAAGTGGCATTTACCAGACGGGCTTTATCTTGCTCTGATTCAGCTTTATCTACCGCGGTGTAAGCAGTTGCATTGACAATGACTGCTGGCTTAAGCTTGCGAACGGTTTCAGCTATGCCCCTGGGATTTTCAAAATCACCACAGTAATCGCTGGAATGACGGTCTACTACAATCAGATTGCCGAGAGGGGCTAAGGCCCGCTGTAATTCCCAGCCGACCTGTCCGTTCTTACCAAAAAGTAGTATATTCATTAGCTACGTTTCTCGTAGTTTTCTTCAATCCAGTTTTGATACGCACCACTTTTCACATGCTCAACCCATTGCGCATTATTCAGGTACCATTCAACTGTTTTCTTCAGACCCGTTTCGAATGTCTCTTCCGGTTTCCAGCCCAACTCTCTCTCTATTTTGGCAGCGTCAATCGCGTAACGACGATCATGGCCGGGACGGTCCTGAACGTAAGTGATCTGATCGCTGTAAGGCGTGGCTTTCGGGCGGAGTTGGTCCAGCAACTCACAAACTTTCATCACAACATCGATATTTTTCTTTTCGTTATGTCCGCCGATGTTGTAAGTAGTCCCTGTCTGAGCATTTTTAACCACGGTATACAGCGCACGCGCATGATCCTCGACATAAAGCCAGTCACGAATCTGATCGCCTTTACCATAGATAGGTAAAGGTTTGCCTTCCAGCGCATTACTGATGATCAGCGGGATAAGTTTTTCCGGGAAATGATAAGGACCATAGTTGTTCGAGCAGTTGGTCACAATAACCGGTAGCTTATAGGTGCGGCCCCAGGCGCGAACCAGATGATCGCTGGCGGCTTTGGTTGATGAGTAAGGACTGCTGGGTGCGTAAGGCGTTTCTTCGGTAAACAGCGGTAAATCGCCCTCCATTTCGTCGGGATGCGGTAAGTCGCCATAGACCTCATCAGTAGAGATATGATGAAAACGGAATGCGGTTTTACGCTCTTCAGGCAATGCGCTCCAGTATTGACGGCTTGCTTCCAGCAAGGCGTAGGTACCTACCACGTTAGTCTGAACAAACTCAGCCGGGCCGGTAATTGACCGGTCTACATGACTTTCTGCCGCCAGATGCATAATCGCATCAGGCTGAAATTCGTTTAATGCATCGCTTATTGCCTGACCGTCACAGATATCAATCTGCTTAAATCGGTAGCGAGGACTGTTGCTAACCTCTTTTAAAGACTCAAGATTGCCCGCATAGGTCAGCTTATCAACATTTATGACTTCATCATTCGTATTGTTAATAATATGACGTACTACCGCTGAACCAATAAAGCCTGCACCACCTGTAATTAGAATCTTCATGACGTGTTTTATTCCTGACAAGCTATCTGAGGCACTGGTGCCTGAATGAAAAGCAGACAATCATAAGCGTTTTAAGACACGCTACCGCCCCTGGGTTACAGCCCCCACGATGCTGATTGTCCTAAGCCAAATGCGTATACTGCCAGTATGAACCTGTCATCAGCGCAGCATTCAGTTGATTGATATCACTTTGATGCCGAAATTGTTAAAGCAGCTTTATCATTCAACAAGCGTAAATTCTATCACTCGGACATCTCTATGACGAATAAAATGCGTTTAAGTCTGAGGTGACAGTTCAACTTATGAGCGCTATACAGGCGTAGGCGATGGTTGCTGAAGCGTCAATGCGATGCAATCAGAAAGATGTGAAAGGTTTTTTAGAGAATTTGATTTAAAGATAAATAAAGGCGAACCAAAGTTCGCCTTTTTCAGTTACTTAAACCCATCCGGGTTCTTGCTCTGCCAGTTCCACGTATCACGCATCATTTCATCGATGCCGCGCGTTACACGCCAGTCGAGGTCACGGTTGGCCAGTGAGGCGTCAGCCCAGAAGGCTGGCAGGTCGCCATCACGACGCGGTTTGATCTCAAACGGAATTGCTTTGCCTGAGGCTTTCTCAAATGCTTTGATCATCTCCAGCACCGAGAAGCCTTTGCCGCCGCCCAGGTTGTAAGCGGTGTAGCCTTCCACTTTGTTGAGATGATCCAGCGCCTTCAGGTGCCCTTCTGCCAGGTCAACCACGTGGATGTAGTCACGCAGACAGGTCCCATCTGGCGTATCGTAATCGCCGCCAAACACGCCCAGCTTCTCCAGACGGCCAATGGCCACCTGAGCAATGTACGGCAGCAGGTTGTTCGGGATACCTGTTGGGTCTTCACCGATTTCACCTGACTCATGCGCGCCGACCGGGTTGAAGTAACGCAGGGCAATCGCCTTGAACTTCGGTTCCGCTTTAGCGAAGTCACGCATCACCAGCTCAATCATCAGCTTGGAAGTGCCATAAGGGCTGGTGGTGCCGCCAATTGGCGTGGTCTCAACGTACGGCACCGGCGCATCTGCACCGTAGACAGTGGCAGAGGAGCTGAAAATAAAGTTAAACACGCCCGCTTCGCGCATCTCTTCCAGCAGTACCACGGTACCCGCGACATTGTTCTCGTAATACTCCAGCGGCATACGGGTTGATTCACCCACCGCTTTCAGCGCGGCGAAGTGGATCACGGCAGAAATGCTGTTCGAGGCGAACAGATCGCGCAGAGAGGCGCGGTCACGGATGTCACCTTCAACGAAGGTCGCTTTCTTACCCGCCAGCTTCTCGACACGGTTAATCGCTTCCCGCGACGCATTGCACAGGTTATCCAGTACCACAACGTCATCACCGCGCTGCAGCAGCGCCAGCACCGTGTGGGAGCCGATGTAGCCTGCGCCACCCGTTACTAAAATAGCCATGTGTACTCCTTTCTTTCTGCCGCGGGATGCGCGGCGAAGGTATTAGTGTTGTTTGGCAAGAATCTTCTGGATCGCTTCGCGGAAATCGCGGCCCTGAGCATTGCTACGCAGTCCATAAGAGACAAACGCCTGCATGTAACCCAGTTTACGACCGCAGTCAAAGCTGTGACCGGTCAGCAGCGAAACATCAACGGTTTTATGTTTGCTCAGGCTGGCAATCGCATCGGTCAGCTGGATACGGCCCCACGCGCCTGGCTCAGTGCGCTCCAGTTCTGCCCAGATATCCGCAGAAAGCACATAGCGGCCTACCGCAGCCAGGTCAGAGCTCAGCCCGGCAGTATCTTCAGGCTTCTCAACGAAATCGGTAATGGTGCTGATGTCGCCTGGGTGATCAATCGGCTCTTCAGTGGTAATCACCGAGTACTCAGAGAGATTGGAAGCGGGCATATGCTGCGCCAGCACCTGGCTGTGGCCGGTCTCTTCAAAACGGGCAACCATCGCAGCAAGGTTATAACGCATGTGGTCAGCGGTAGAATCATCCAGCAGCACGTCTGGCAGCACTACCACGAAAGGATTGTCGCCAATCATCGGGCGGGCACAGAGAATCGAGTGGCCCAGGCCCAGCGGCTGCGCCTGGCGCACGTTCATGATGGTGACGCCTGGCGGGCAGATAGACTGCACTTCGCTCAGCAGCTGGCGCTTCACGCGCGCTTCAAGCAGCGCTTCCAGCTCATAGGTGGTATCGAAATGGTTTTCCACTGCATTTTTAGAGGCATGGGTGACCAGCACAATCTCTTTAATGCCCGCAGCCACACACTCGTCAATGATGTACTGGATCATCGGTTTGTCGACGACAGGCAGCATCTCTTTCGGAATGGCTTTAGTCGCAGGGAGCATATGCATACCGAGACCCGCAACCGGGATTACTGCTTTAAGCTTGGTCATATTTATTCCGTTTAATAAAATGAAGATGTGGGTCGATTATGCAGGATCGGCCAGAACAGCAAGTATAATCTTTATCTGAAAATCGGACACTAACTCTCTGTCACAACATGGAAATTCGGCATTTTGCCCATTGCCAGCGACGGCAGAAACTGAGTAAAGACAAGCAGTAAACTTATTTCGCCCCTGCCATTACCGACACGATTCGGCCAGCGGCTAAGACCAGCGATAAATGAAAACGGGCGACCCTGAGGCCGCCCGTTAATATGACTGCTGTGCTGTTATAACCAGCCTTCAAACCATTCTGGCATCACAAACAGATTGAAGTGATTAACCAGCATCATGACGCCGACAAACACTACCGAGACGGCGACCCACTGGCGGGCATAGGGCATAAACCGAACGCCGATGACCGGCTTAATAAAGAACGGATGCGCCAGGGCGGAGATCAGAATCTGCGAGATGGAGAGCGTCAACGCGACATAGAGCACGTTCGGCCAGATAAAGGTGGTGGCAAGCACCGCCAGTACTACCAGACTTGCGACGATGTTCCAGTAAAACTCGACGTTGGTGCGTCCGTTAGCCTGGGATATCGCCCCGGTCAGGCCACCCATCGGTCGCAGCATACCAAACAGCAGCATCAGCGGAATCAGGTGATAGACCTGCTCATGAGATGCGCCATACAGTACGCGGACGATCACCGGCGAGAAGATACCAATCACCAGGTACATCGCGCTGCTGAACAGCATGATGGCCAGCGTGCCTTTGAGGAACAGTTTTTTCAGCTGTTCAGCATCGTGCTGCTTCTCGGCGAAACGCGGCAGCGCCAGGCGGTTAATCACCGGCGTGACCAGCTTCAGCGGTTGCAGCACCAGCTCTTTAGCCAGCGAGTAGACACCCAGCATCTCAGCACCCATCACCTTACCCACCACCAACGCATCAGCCTGGGTACGCAGCTGGTTAATGGTCTGCGAACCGAGCTGATAGCTGCCGTAACGAATAGCGCCAAAGAAAGTCGCTTTATCGAACTCCCAGGTTGGACGCCACGACTTCTCACCCAGCGCGATCATGCACAGGATGCGGGTAAAGGCGTTGATAAACAGACCGAGAATCGCCGCGGCCACCGTCAGTGAGGTGAACTCCAGCATCGCCACCACGCAGAGAAAGGCAAACAGCTTGGTGCCCATCTCAATCTTCGCCAGCGACACCATCCGCTTGGTTTTGATGTAGTGCGCCTGATACTGCGACAAATGTCCCAACACCAGGAAGTTGAGGCTGGTCAGCATGATCAGCCCGACCAGTTCAGGCAGATGATAGAACCACGCAACCGGGAAGGCGATCAGCAGCATGATCAGACCGGTACAGAGACTGAGCGAGACGTTGACCCAGTAGATAGTGCTCTGCTCGCGGCGGGTGATGTTCTGGCGATGCACCAGATAGCTGCTCATCCCCATATCCTGCAGCACGCCGGCCACTGCCAGAATGGCGTTAATAATGGCTAACAGCCCCAGTTCATGGGTTTCCAGTTTACGGGCAAGAAAGCTGAGTTGCGCTACCTGCAGCACGGCAGAAAAACAGGTGCTGCCGAACAGCCAGATTGCCTGTGACTTAAATCCACTCACGCCAGTCGCTCCAGAATCTGTGCCAGTTCGCCGTAGGCGATATGCTGATTAAATTCGGTTTCAACTTTATGGCGCGCCGCAGCCACCACTGGCGCAACGTCAACTTCGCCCTGCGACAGCTTCAGCAGCGTCCCGGCCAGCGCCTCAGGATCGTCCTCTTCCACCAGCCAGCCAGAAACGTTGTTCTCAATCAGCTCCGGGATACCGCTGTGGAACGTCGAGACCACCGGCAGACCAACCGCCATCGCTTCCATCAGCGCCACCGGGATGCCTTCCATATCGCCATCGGCGGCGGTTTTAGACGGCAGCAGGAAGATATCCGCTTCACTTAATGCGCGGCGGATTTCATCCTGCGGCTTGAAGCCCGGCATACTGACGCAATCTTCCATCCCCTCACGGGCGATGAAATCACGCATCATCTCATCCTGATCGCCGTTGCCAATGATGGTGTACTGGAACTGACCGCCACGCTGTTTCAGAATCGCGCTGGCTTTCACCGCCACATCCAGCCCTTTCTTCTCGGTCAGACGTGCCACCGAGACGATACGCAGCGGTGAGTGAAACGCCTGGCGTGGCTGGAAGTTAAACTTCTCCGGCTCAATTCCCATGCGCGTAACGTGAATCTTTTCCGGCGGACAGCCCATCTCGATCAGTTTGTCCTGCCACAAATGGCTGATCGGTAACATCAGCTCGCTCTGCCGGAACAGGTTAACGTAATCGAGCTTATGCTCTTCCAGAATGTGACGTCGGGAAATGTCGGCCCCATGAAACACGGTTGCCTGCTTGCCCTTCAGCACGCCCAGCTCACGCAGCTTATTCGCCAGCGCCCCGGCGTAGCCAAAGTGAACCAGAAACACGTCGGCCGTAAAGGTCTGCGTGGCATTGGCGACAATTGACGGCAGCAGCAGTTTGCTCGCCTGTGCGCCATAGCGGCGCACATTGAGCGAACGCAGCAGCGACGGCTTCGTCAACTTCGGCAGTACCAGTCGCAGACGCTGGTTCAGCTTATCGACAATCGAGACCTTCTCCTCCGGCAGCAGATAGTGCGTCTTTGCCGCCAGACCATACTCATCAAAGGCGGCGTGCCGGTTAACTAAATCACCGGGAAAGACCGAAATAATCTCCACCTCGTAACCAGCATCGATAAAATGGGTCACCTGATTTAGTACGAATGTCTCAGAGGCAACCGGGAAACGCATGGTGAAAAAAGTCAGTTTCATCACATTACCCTAATACTTTGAGAATCTCTGCAGTGATCCGATTGCCAATTTCCCTTTCATTCGCAACGGCCGTGTCGACCTTCTGCCTGATGTTGTCGTAATCGGCGAGGACCGTCTGGACCTTGTCGATCAGCGAGCCATCCATCAGGCTTTTTACATCGGTTGCCATCTGCGGCAGACCTAACTGGTTCATCACACCCATCGACTTGTGCTCGTAGTTGATCGCCACGGCCGGGGTGCCAAAGTTCATCGAAATAATCGCCGAGTGCAGGCGGGTACCAATGGTCAGGTGACAATGACTCAGCAGGATGCCCAGCTCCAGGTCGTTAAATTCATCCATGATGACGTGGTAATGCTCTGGCTGTGCCACGTGGTCACGCAGCGTCAGCGCCACCATACGGTCATCCTTGGCGTAGCTGTCGATACCGGTACAGGTCGAGAAGGCAACGACCTGGTAGCCTTCGGCGATCATGGCGTTGATCACCCGGCCAAAGGCGGCTTCGTACTCTTTCTGCGTCACGCCCAGACGTTTATCGAACGGTGCCAGTTCACGCACGGTGATGGCGATGGTTTTGCGACCACTGATAATACCCTGCCAGTGCAGCAGGTTGTGGCCTGGGTTTTCCACTTCACGCGCCCGCACCAGGAATGCGGTATCCACCCCGGCGGCCACTTTCGAACTGGTAACGCCATCACGCTTCATCAGATCGAGGCTGACCGACTCACGCAGCACCAGGCTGTCGACGCGATCAAACACGAAGTTAGCCAGCGCATTGACGCGCGGGTTCTGGAACGGACCAACGGAGTGACCAATCAGGTAGATCGGTTTTTTTGCCATCAGCGCACAGAGCGCGTGATCAAACTGGGTCACGCCATAGAGATCGACAAAGAACGATCCGCCCACCTGAATAATCGCATCATACTTTGCCAGGCTTTCGGTAAATGCTTTCAGGTGCGGCGGCACGGCGAACGACTTGTACAGGCCGCCCTTGCCCAGATGCGCCATCATAATATCAGGCATCAAACGGTTCGCGACTTTACGCTTAAACGAACCGACCAGACCTTTAGCTGACTTGCTGTTATGCAGAAACAGCGAATCCTGCTGAATATCCTGCTGGAGCAAATAACCGGAGCTGGTTGGATAACGGCTAATCACATCAATGTCTAAATCACTGCGAGCAGACTTCATTGAATCAATCAGTCCACGAAGAATCGCGCCATCCCCACGATTCCCACACGTATGGTTACCCACCAATAAAATTTTCATAACAACTCCGAATGAATTTTTTTAATTCTGCAAGCCGCCCAGATCCGCAACGGGCAAAATGAACTCTGATTTTAAATAACTGCAATACGGGATAACGCACCCAAAGGGTCCTGCTCCTGTTAAGACCGGCCGCCTCCTTTATGGCAGCCGTCATGCATCAGTTACGCGTGAATCGGTTACGACTTGATGGCGAAGTAAGGCAGCGCCACCTGTTTGCCGTTGATCACCACCGAGACAAAGCCTTCCGGCTTGCTGGTATCCACCTGGTCAGCCGACAGCGGCCGGGAAGCCATCAGCAAATCGCCCTGTTCGTTGGCACCGATGCCCGCTTTGCCGTTGTGCAGGCTGAAACGCTGCGGCGCCCGTTTGGTGGCATCACCGGCAGGCGGATTACCAGGCTGCATCCGGGCATTAACCCGTGCGCAGCGTCCGGTGACAAAACGGTCTTTACCGGTGGTTTTCACCAGCACCGCAGCCGCCGGCGTCCAGCCCGCCAGTTTGATAAAGATCCGCACATCGGTGTCATGTTCCGCCACATAGCGCACGTCGACCACGGGCGAACTGCCTTCGGCAGACCAGCTCGCTTCCGAGCGCCCTTTCTTGCGCTGAACATGGATCACCGCGCGGCCACCGGTGGTTTTGTCGCTGATCAGGTTCATCAGCGGCTTATCGCCGCTGCCGTTGCTGAATTGCGCCTGACCAAAGATTTCAATCTCCCATGAATCACCCACCGTCGGTGAGTAGAGGCTGCCGAGATCGAACCAGGTTTCCTGATTGGTGTTGTTCTCTAACCGCCAGCGCGAGGTGATGTAGTTGTACTTGAGGCTGCCATCCAGCGCGACACCGTACGACTCAACGCGGGTTGAGCCCATCTCCCAGATACTGAGCAGACGATCGCCCTGGCTGGAGTTGTCGATCCAGCTGCCCGACTGCAGGTTGGTCTGACGCATATTGAGTCGGGAGTTGTGCGCGATCAGCGGATTCTTACAATCCTCCAGGCTCAGCGCATCGATGATCCACTGACCGTTCGAGATGTCGCCTGGATTGTCGCAGTGCTCAATCCAGCCGTTGTGAATAATCGACTGACCGCAGCGCGGCAGGTTCAGCACTTTGCCACCACGACAATGCTGCGCATTGAAGTTAGATAACTCAATCGCGGTACTGTGATCCCATTTGCCCTGCTTCTGGCCTGACCAGCCCGCTTTAATCACGTCGCCGCTGCAGCGCGAGGCATACCACTGGTCGATTTTGCAATCCAGCGTGTCCTGCAGGCTGATGGCAGTACCGCCGACAAAATTGAAACGCAGGCAGGCACCACGGAAGAACTGACCGCCGGGACAGATATTGTGGAAGAAGCCCTGTTTGTTCGGGTTCTTGTCACTGTTACCGTTGAAAATCAGGTTAGAGAGCTCAACCCGGCGCGCATTCATCGAAAAGATGAAGTCTGATTTGCCATCGGAGACCACGGTGGTGGCCGGGAAGTAACCGAAGTTGACCATCGCCCCGGAGACGCGGAAGAAGTTGAAATACTTATCACCGAAGTCGCAGACCGAGACAAAAAAGGTGCCGGCCGGGAACTGGACGCAGATTTGCTGGTTAGCCTGCTGCGACCAGGTGAACATCGCCATGATCGCCGGCGCAGTATCGGTTTTGCCGTCCGCAATCGCGCCGAAATCAAACAAGGTTAAGCGGTTAAAATCTTCTACCACGCGACGCCAGTGGAAACCCTGACCGGCGAAATTCACCCCATCATCATCCTGGGCGGACTGGAAGCTGCCGACAAACTCGCCGCCGCCGACTTCGAAGCCGTCATGCCAGCTTTTCAGCTTCACTTTGGCCCCTTCAAACAGCGGGCGGGTTTTGCGTAACTCTTCCACTGACGGGATTTCACCAATCAGCTGGTAACCGGCAGGCTGCGCCAGACGCTGGCTAAAGTCGGCTGCGCCAGGACGGCTGACGTCGGTGATGTTAAATAACATCTGACCGTTATTGTCTTCCACCGCCATTGAGTGCGACGGATCGGCGATCAGCGCCGCATTGTCTTTGATGAACTGGGAAAAGTTGCCTTTGTTCAGGGCGACCGGCTGCGCAATCTGCGACACTTTGCCATTGGCATCACGCAGGAACACCGGAATCTGGTTGCCCGGTTTGCTGGCATCGGTGCCGGCCTTGCCGATCCACAGTTTGCCTTCAAAGCCCTGCCAGAACTGGGGTGGCATGGCGTAAACATTTTCCGGCGTCAGGATCGGTACGTCACCCTTCGGCACATCAGTGGCATCGACCGGTTTCAGGGCGATACCGTTACTTTTAGCAGCGTAGCTGGAAAAGGTGCTCACGGAGAGAGCCCCCACCAGAGCGGAAGCGGCGGTCTGTAAAACTTCTCTTCTTTTCATGCATCATTTCCCGTAGTCAAAAGGCCATTGGCCATGGCGGTGTCCCTGAGGCACGTCGCAAGGGCGCTTTTCCAGCACCGAATTAAACCAACGCCAGCCAGCTTTGCTTGATTTGATTACCGTCGAATTTCAGCGCGGTCTGTTTTGTTTTTTCGCTCATGGCATAGAACAGGGCGTCATCGCTGGCGAGTTGATCCATCCGCGCCAGGAAGGTGGTTTTGTCATTCATCGGCACCAGGAAACCATCTTCACCGTGATTGATGATCTCCTGCGGTCCGGTCGGACAGTCATAAGCCACCACCGGCAGTGACCAGGATTTGGCTTCCAGCAGCACCAGCGGCAATCCTTCATAGCGTGAGGTCATCAGCGCCATGTCGCTGTCGCGGTAGTAATCGTTGATGTTGCTGACCTTGCCGACAAACTTCACGCTGTCAGTAATCCCCAGCACCGCGGCCTGATCGTGTAACTGCTGACGCAGTTCGCCGTCACCGGCAATCACCAGCGTCCAGTCAGGATGGGTACGGGCAAAATCGCGCCAGATGTCCAGCATCAAATCGAAGCCCTTCTGGTTATCCAGACGACCCACGGCCAGCGCCTGACGATGACGCGTCTGACGCTGAAAACCTTTGTAAACCACCGGATTAGGGATTTGCTTGCTGGGAATGCGCCAGCGGTTGAACACCTGATGATCTTTATCGGTCAGAACAATCACGCGGTCGTAGTAGCGCAGCAGCAGAAACTTGAGGAACTTGATCGGTTTGCTGAAGGAGTTAATGGCGATATGTTCACAGGCATAGGCTTTGCCACGCTTTTTCTTCATCGCCAGCAGGTTCCAGAAAGCGAACATCACGCTGAGGCGACCCATACTGATCAGGAAAACGGTATCGAAACCCTCTTCGTGAATACGGGCCACCGCGCTTTTAATCGGGTTGCTTTGCCCTTCAAAGCTGACGATCTGTTTGACGTGCTCAAACGGATAGAAGGTTTTTCCGCTGCCTTCCAGCGAGTAGAGGGTGACGTCGTGTGTTTCGCCAAGACATTCTGACATAAAGTTACAGATGTTCTCGGTGCCCGCATACGAATAGGCATCTTTGATCACCAGGACGATTTTTTTCATGAAACGCTATCCACCTCAAATAATAAAGACAATCCTGCCGATTGGCTTAACGATGCTTCAGGGTAAACAGCACGCCATTCACCATATACCAGCCGTAATAGTAATAGATTTTTAAAGGATTGTTTTTATAGATAATTCTTAATAATTCCAGGTGCCATTTCGCCGCTTTGTTCTTATTACGGGAAAGGGAATCACCTAATTCGTAATAATTGACCAGAATCGTCTGAATCACGCGTGCCTGCTTATAGCGGGTGAAGAGTTCATACAGAAAAAAAAAATCTTCGTGACCCTTACGCTGGAAGAAGATGCCCTCTGGCGGACGGCGGAAACAGACCGAGGAGAAGCAGACGCGATACTGCTTCTTCACAAAGTTTTCCTGCTGCAGATAAGGTTTGCTGTAGGTGATATCGTGATCGGCGTTGCGGGTTTTGTAGTGATATTCGGTGATAACAAAGTTATCGCCAGCGGCCATCGCCGCCACCTGTTGCTGCAGTTTGTCAGCATGCCATTCGTCGTCACTGTCGAGAAACGCGATGATCTCTTCGCTGGCGGCACGCAACCCGACATTACGGGTTTCGGCGGCGCCCATGTTGACGGCGTTATCCAGAATGGTGATACGCGGGTCCTGACACTGTTCGCGCACCCAGGCGAGTGAATCGTCGGTCGACTTGTCGTTAATCAGGTAAAGGTGCCAGTCGGCGTAACTTTGATTGATAACCGATTGTACGGCGCGTAATACCGTCTGACGTGCGTTATACATAGGCATGACGATGCCAACGGTTCCAACGTGATTATTCATCTTTAACCCAGAATAATAAGCAAATAGAGAGAGCTGCTCCTGGCAACAGGAGCAAACAAGGCGTTGTCACGGATCAGGAGAGCGCTTTTTCGCCGCCAAAACGCGCTCTGACCTTGTCTTTGACACGGTTCATAAAGTAAGCGCGATTATCCTGGTTAGTCAGGAAGAAGTAGCGGGCAAAGGTCAGACTCGCCATCATTCCCTTACCATCCATCTTGTAGCGAAGCGGCAGCTTAAAGGCTTTGTAGGTGTGAATGTCACGCGGGGTCAGGTGCGGCTTCATTGCATCGAGCCAGAACATTGAATAGTTGACCGACTCGCCTTTGTGCTTCGAGCCAAATTTAGTCACCAGATGGTAATTGGCCAGCGGCGCGGCGATCATCTCGAATGCATAGCCCATGCGGTCGGCGCGAATGCAGAAGTCGTAATCCTGATGGCGGATATAGCGGGTGTCGAACTGAATTTTTGCCGCATCTTCGCGCTTCAGTACGATGGTACTGGTCTGGATAAAGCCGTAGCAGCCAAACAGATACTCCGCGACAGTTTCATTTTTGCCTGGCGGCTGCATCGGCATGACTTTCAGAAAAGCGCCATCCTGATAGATGTTTACCTGGCTGAAAATCACCACCTTCTGTTTTCCCTGTGCCTCCAGCTGAGCAATTTTCTCGCTCACCTGACGCAGCTTATCGGCGTGCCACTCGTCGTCGGCATCGAGGAAACTGACGTAATCGCCGGTTGCCAGCTCAATCCCTTTATTACGCGCACCGGCGCCGTTGAGCTTAACCTCAGAGAGCACCAGATTAATGTTCAGGTCCTGGTAGCGCTCGCTGCGCACCACTTGCGCCAGCGCGGCCGCATCGGCGGACTTATCATCAACGATGATCACTTCAAAATTGCGATACGTCTGCGCTTTAACGCAATCCAGCGTCGTCACAATCGATTCTGACGCATTATAAGCAGGAATTACGATGGAGAAGCGAATGTCCTTCATTGCCAGCACCTCATTAAAAACAGTTCCAATTTCAAAGATATAACGTTTGGACGTAGCAGGGTAACCGGTGATGTCCTAATTTGTCGGCGACGTTTCGATCGCCACTTTTTTCTTATTGCTGCTGCCGATAAACGGTTTTTCCACGTACAGATAAGTCAGTTTTGCCACGTAAAATGACACCACAAAAAACAGAGTCGAGAGCGCGGTGTAGAGCACAAAATTGTGCTGCAGTGCGGGCAGCGGCAGTTGCTTAATAAAATAGAGCACCACGCCATGTATCAGATAGAGGCTGTAGCTCACTTCGCCGACTGACATCAGGGTCTTGTTCTCCAGCAGGCCAAAAATGGCGTTGCCGCTGCTGACAATGAAAAACACCACCGACAGGCAGCCGAGGAAAATCAGGTAGAAGAACGCGTTACTGGTAAAGAACAGCGCCACGACGGCGAGCGCAATTGCCAGCCCGGCCGCCTTGCCAGAGTTGCGGCCCTGCACCCAGCGGTCACGGTAGAGCCAGGCCATATACCCCATCGCGAATCCCAGCACCGGACGCGGATCGGTATAGGCGGTTCCCCACAGCCGGAGCGCCACCGCAATCAGGAAAATCACCCCAATCGAGCCGAGGATCAGCAGCGTTTTATAACGGCCACTGGTGACACGATTAAGCACGTAGATCAGCGGAATCGACAGATAGAGCAGCCATTCCAGCCGCAGCGTCCACTCAACGCCGGCGTTAATATCGGCGGTCTTGATTGAACCGATGTGATAATTGCCGACAAACAGCAACCAGAGCAGTCCCTGCTTCAGCGCCGTCAGGTCCGGTACCAGATCACCCTGTAACCAGCCAATCGACACGATCACCAGTCCGGAAAACCAGAACATCGGCACAATCCGGCGCACCCGCGATTTGAGTAATTTATGGGTCAACTCGCGGGGGGAGAGACGGTCATTGTCCAGCCAGCGATAAAACAGGAAGGCGGAGATCATAAAAAACAGCGCCACACCAAACTTGCCGCTGTTAACAAAAAAGTTGCCCTGCGAAATCAGCGCAAAGTAGTCTTTATCAAAAATCCAGTCGTTATCGCGTGCATAGAGGTAATGGGCTAAGTGGGAAAACGCCACGATGCTGGCCAGCAGCGCACGCAATCCAGAGATACTTTTAATCCCGCTATCGTTATAAATGCCGCGATGGAATGAAAACAACCGCAACACCATCAGCGCCAGTCCCAGCGACAGCGCCATCATCAGTACATACATAACGCCCTGCTCCTGAAGTCAATTAAATCTAATGGTTAGCTGGTGGTTTTAAACACGCTGTCAAAATGCTGACTTAACAGTTCAAAAGTTTGCTCAGCTTTCTTTTTATAAAGTGTTTTGGTCGGGTGAATGCAGTCCGCTGACATCTCATTGCGCCAGTCACCCTGCTGCTTGATCAGCTGATACTGTCGGACAATGGGCACCTGCTGCTGCTGTGCTACCTGATTCAGTTGATAAACATATGGCCAGAGGTTCCAGCGCTCCGCCCGGCCACAGAGTGGATTAGGCTGTTGCAGCACCACCTGTTTATGGTGCGCTTTGGCAGTTTTAATCAGCCCGGTGAGGATGCGGTTAAAATCCTCCGGACTCTCTGCGCCAGCTGGTCGGTTTTTTGCTGAGTAGATGCGCGCATCGTTAATGGCGTAATTGATCAGAATGATGCTGGCATCAGACTGCGCCATCCGCTGATCCCAGCTGAGCGACGATTTGGTCAGTTCGGTCAGCTGAGCACCAGGCGAACCGTGATTCTCGATGCGTACCGCTGGTCCATATTTCTGCTGCAACATCTGCTGCAGATAGCTGATTTCATTCTCTTTACTGATGACGTTACGCCCGCCCGACGAGGTCACGCCTGCGGTAGTCGAGTCACCATAGGCCGCGATAACGATCGCGGCCGGAGAGGGCGTCGCCTGTACCAGCAGCGGCGCAGCGACCAGCAGCAACGGAAGATATCGGTTCATCACTTTCACCCTGTTCATCAGTGGATCAGTTTAAATTCACGTGCCACTTCATACCCCACCACCGCCTGCTTGAGGGAGATGGTGTTGTAGTAGAGGTAGTACATCTGGAAGAAGACGAACATCGCGAACATCGCCGGTTTCCAGACCCGCTTCGACTGGTAGATCAACAGCGTCAGAATGATCGGCTCCACCTGCAGCAGGTAGTTCGACAGACGTGCGCCGGATGAGTAGTTGTAGAAGAAGATCCTGATGCCACCGCCAATCGCAAAGGTAATGATCAACAGGTAGTTCAGTCGCCAGGCATTGTAATTGTCGCGTTTAAGCTGGTTGCTCAGCATGAAGTAGACAAAGATAAACACCAGCGCGACGTTCTTCAGGTTGGAAACCGAGAAGACGCTACCGGTGGTTGCCGCGGCTGAATTGTCGTTGTTGTAGTTCGCTGCCCTTTCGCCTAACGCCCCGAGGTGGCCGGCAATGACAGATACAAAGCCCATTCCCCCGACTTTTGACGCCGGGATACTCAGCACAATAATAAGAATTGGCCACAAGCGGCGTTCACGTATAAACAGGAACGGGATCAGCGTGACCACCATGACGGCGGTGTTGTGACTGAGGAAGGAAAGGACAAAGAAGCCGGTCGCCATCCAGTAACGTCTGAGATAGAGCGACCAGATCACGCCCAGGAACAGCGCTGAACTCAGGCCGAAACGAATCTGGTTCATATCTTTGTTGATAAAGATGTGCGCTGAATAGAGCGCCAGCGCCATCACCGGATAAGGTGACATTTTTTTGAAAAAGATCGCGTTGGTGCCTACCGCCAGAATCGAAAAGACAAACAGGAAGGTGCTGGCGTTATGGGAAATCAGGCTGGTCAGGGTAGCAATCGCAAAGATCAGCGGCTCGTAGCGGAAGAATGCCACGGTGTTAAAGAAGCCGTTAACCTGAATACGCCGGATAAAATCTTCAAAGAAGTTGCGGTATTGGTAGTCATCCATTCCGGTGCCGAGGCCGCGGATACCGCCGAACACAATCAGCATTACGGTCGCGATACAGAGCAACCAGGTCAGGAGATGGTTGGTTCGTTCGTCTTTTTTCAGCAGGAGTTCAACCAGCGAAATCACCAGTAAAAACCCTGATACATACCAATATGGAGCCATGGTGTGATTCCTTAATTCCACAAGTTCTCATGCCAACAGTGGGCGACGCTGATTGCCTTCCCGGCTGACCTCTCAGCGTGCCTGACGCGACAGCCTTTTCAGGCGTGCGACAGGCTGATGCCATGCTGGTGATGAATTCTGTTGAGTGACGCTCGCCATGCGATTTATACCTTCATCGCTTATGTTGGTTTTGGACAGAATCACCTGTGTAAATTGATGCGTGTCGTCATTCAAAGGGGCGATAAAAAGGGGCGGTCAGACCGCCCCTATCCACTCAGTATTTAGCTTTTGGTTGGTTTACCGTATTCGTAATCGTAATAGTCGTAACCATAGCCATACGCGTTGGCAGCTTTACGCACCACGGCGTTGAGGATCACACCTTTGATCTCAATACCGTTCTGGGCAAAGCGTTTGAAGCTGACATCCACTTCTTTGGTGGTGTTGGTTTCAAAACGCGCCACCATCAGCGACGTACCAGCCAGCTTACCGATGATTGAGGCATCGGTGACCGCCAGAATCGGTGGTGTATCGATCAGTACCAGGTCGTAGTTCTTGCTCGCCCAGTCCAGCAGCTCACCCATGCGACGATGCATCAGCAGTTCAGACGGGTTCGGCGGCACCTGACCACGAGGCAGGAAGTCGAAACCGTAGACGCCCTGCTGAATCAGCGCCGGGCTGAACTCAGTTTTACCGGACAGGACGTTGGACAGGCCTGATTTATTCTCCGCGCCCAGCAATTCGTGGGTATAACCACGACGCATGTCACCATCGATAAACAGTACGCGCTGACCCGCTTTCGACACCAGCGTCGCCAGGTTGGCACAGATAAAGGTTTTACCAATACCCGGGCTGGCACCGGTGATCATCAGGATGTTGTTTTTGGCTTCCATCATCGCGAAGTGCAGGCTGGTACGCAGGCTACGAATCGCTTCGATGGAAAGGTCAGTCGGATTACCCAGCGCCAGCAGCGTTTCGTGCGGATCGGTTTTCACCTTGTTACCGCGACGCGCCAGGGCTTCAGTATCCTTCTTACGTTGCCACTCTGACAGCGGAACACTGGCATAGACATTCATGCCCAGCTCTTCCAGCTGATCCGGGTTTTCGATGCCGTGATGCAGCAGCGCTTTCAGCAGGACCAGACCCACCGACACGAACAGACCGAAAATCAGGCTGGCAGCGATAATCAACAGTTTCTTCGGTGCGACCGGTGAGTTAGCCGTTTCCGCGCCATCGATGATGCGAACATCACCCACGGTACTGGCTTTACTGATGCCCAGCTCCTGCTGACGGTTCAGCAGCTGCATGTAGATCTCCTGACCAGACTGCACGTCACGGGTCAGACGCAGAATTTCCTGCTGAGTCTGTGGCATACCGGAAATTTTCTTGTTCAGCTGTGCCTGCTCACCTTCCAGCGTTTTGCGTTTTTCCAACAGCGCGCGGTAAGTCGGGTGATCTTTAGTAAACAGCTGAGAGACTTCGGCTTCACGGAAAGTCAGTTCGTTCAGCTGGCTTTGCACGCTGACCGAGGAGTCGAGTGCAGATTTCGCTTCCAGCGACAGGTCAACCGATTCGTTCTGACGACGGAAGGTGTTCAGCTTGTCTTCCGCTTCATCCAGCTTGGCGCGAACCTGCGGCAGCTGGGTGCGTAAGAACTCCAGGCTCTTCTCTGCCTGCTCTGACTTGCGCTCAACGTTCTGTAACAGATAGTTATTCACGATCTGATTCAGGACTTTGCTGATCTGCTCCGGATCTTCACCCAGATACTCCAGACCCAGCACGCCGGTGTCTTTGCCTTTGTCTGCCACTGTCAGGTTAGACAGAACAGAGCGAATTGCCTGCAGGTTGTTAAGCTTGGTCACGGTGAAGCTGGTGCCTTCGTCGGCATGGATCTCGCTCACCAGCATGGTGATGTCGCCGTGCGACTCCAGCTGACCAACTTTGCCTTTGAACAGCTCATCGCCATCTTTCGACACGGTATAGCTGTCCGGACCGGTGACTTCCAGTTCAACGTTACGTTTGTCGATAGTGCGTGGAATTTCCAGGCGCGAAATCGCGATGCTGGCCGGTTTGTTGCCCATCAGACGTGACAGACCTTTACCGATCACCGGGAAATAGTTCTGCTCGACAACGGTATCCAGACCCAGATCGTCGACGGTTTTGCCAATCACCATGCGTGATTCCAGAATCTCAATTTCGGTATCTGAGGCTGGCGTTGGTGGCAGAATGCTGTCCAGTTCGTTCAGCACGGTGCTGGCGTTTTTCTGCTCAACCTGAACTAACGCATCGGCGCTGTAAATCGGTGTCGCAAACAGTGTGTAGAGCGTGCCCGCCAGCATAAAGAAAGCGGTAACGGCAACAATGATCCAGCGATGATCAATAAGCTGTCCCACAAGATGCGCCAGATCCCATCCATTTGAATCCTCTCCCGGCGCGGTTCTGACCTTGTTTTTTATATTCATGGATAATCCCAACTATCGGCTTAATACGTTGACCCATTTCTGGGTAGCGTTTTCCAGTAACCCGTAAACCTCTTCAAAGGCCTCACGGCTTTTTCTGTACGGATCCGCAATTTCTCTCTGATTGAGCCAGTGCCCAAGCAGCATGGTTTTGCCACGCGCGGCCGGGTCAATGCGGTTCACCTGTTCAATCTGACGCTTCTCCATCACCAGGATCAGGTCGACGTTGCGGCACATTTCGGCCGTCAGCTGTTGAGCCTGATGCCCTTCCAGCGACAGACCATGTGCGGCCGCCACGTCGCTGGCAGTCTGATCGGCAGGACGCCCCACCAGGGCGCCCAGACCAGCCGAACTGACATGGGTGTTGGGTAATGCGCGTTTAAACAGGCGCTCTCCGGTCGGAGAGCGGCAGATATTGCCGACGCAAACGACTAACACGGACGTAATCATGGTGAAACCTTAGTTTGACCAGTTGCGGATACGCAGTGCGCTCTCGCTCACATCGTTGATACCCGCAATGGTTGGCAGTAATTGCGAGATCACACGGTTCCAGCGCGTCAGCGGCGTGGAGGTGACATAGACGATGTCGTACGGTTCCAGTTGGAATTCAGTACCCATGACCATTGATGCCGCATCTTTGGTGTTCAACTGATAGATGTTGGCAATCTTGTTGCGATCGGTGCCGCGCAGTGGACGGATAACGAACACACCGGTGGCGTCAGAGGTGGTTTGATCCATCCCGGCCGCATTGCCCAGTGCTTCCGCCAGCGTCATGCCGCTGCGATCCATTTTCAGGGTCGCCTGCTGCTTCACTTCACCCATCACGAACACTTTCAGATCGTCATTACGCGGAACGTACAGAATGTCGCCCGGATAGAGCAGATGGTTCTGGCTCAGGTCGCCATTTTGCATCAGCGCCTGCAGTGAAACGCGCTGTTCGCGACCGTTGTGCGTCAGCACCACGTTGCGCCAGTCAGCATCTGCTGCCAGGCCACCTGCGGCGTTGATGGCATCCAGAATCGTCAGCGGTACGTTGGTAATCGGCTGCTGGCCTGAGGTGGTCACTGAACCCGTTACGTAGGTCTTCTGCGATTTAAACGAGGCGATACTGACATCAACCTGTGGGCTTTCGATGTACTGTGCCAGGCGACGGGCGATTTCGTTACGTACTTCTCCCACGGTCCGGCCCGCTACGCGGACTTTACCAATGTAGGGATAGAAAATCGTACCATCGGAATGTACCCAGTTACCGGTGTCGCTGGCGCTACGGTACTGACCGGCTGGCGTAGTCAACTCCGGGTGATCCCAGACGGTGACGGTCAGGACGTCGCCGATGCCGATACGGTATTCATAGTTCTGAATTTCGTTTTGCAGAGAAGGATTCGCCTGAGCCACCAGCGGCTTAGGACGCATTTTCTCAACCAGCGTTGGGGTTAACGGAAAGACGTTGACGTACTTGTCGATGTCAAAGTTGCTGTCCTGCTGCTCGATGACATCTTTTCCCGATGTGGAAAGGCGCTGACCTGGTTCGATCGTACACCCGCTAAGAAAAGTGGCGGATACCAGCAAGGGTATCAATTTCATTTTGATTGTAATCATTTAGATCTTCGCTATCAGTTATTGATTGATAGAGGCGAATACGCCGCTGTGTAAGCGTCCAACAAAAAGTAAAACTAACTTAATTAAGCACTGAACCTGTCGTTCATTATCCTTTGCTCCAATTGTTATAAGTAGTAACCATCCATCAGGGCGGAATAACAGTAGCAGAGCATTACGCTTAGGTAGTGACAATCTGCGTTCTCCCTGACGATGGTCGCTAACAACGACACGCCTGACAACGGCACCGAACCACGAGAGCGCGCTTTTAACGTGCTCTTATCGCCTCACAATCAATACGCACCGTCTCGCTTCAACACCACACCCACTGTCTTAAACAGGATGGCGATGTCATTCCACAGTGACCAGTTTTTCACGTACCACGAGTCGAAATAGACGCGGGTTTCGTAGTCAACATCATTACGACCGCTGACCTGCCACAATCCCGTCATGCCTGGCTTTGCCATCAGGTAATAATCAACATCACCGGCATAACGACAGAGTTCATCTTCAATTACGGGGCGGGGACCGACCAGGCTCATGTCGCCGCGTACCACGTTCCACAGCTGCGGCAGCTCATCAAGGCTGGTTTTACGGATAAAATGGCCCACTTTGGTGATACGTGGATCATTTTTCAGTTTGAAATCCTTATCCCACTCGGCGCGTGCAATCGGGTCAGTGCGCAGCACTTCTTCCAGCACCTCTTTGGAGTTAATCACCATCGAGCGAAACTTCAGGCATTTGAATTTACGGCCATTCATACCAACGCGCTCATGACCATAAATCGGCGGTCCGCCATCACGGCCCACCAGGAAGCCCAGCACCAGCAGCGCCGGCATCAGCATCAGGATAATCGACAGCGCACCGACGATATCGAATGCCCGCTTCAGGAAACGCGAAGTGCGTTTTGCCAGGTTGTTCTGTACCCGCAGAATCATCACTTCATGGCTGAAGATATAGGCCATATCAGTGCCATAAAGCGGCACGCCACGCAATGTAGGAATCACTGAAACGGAGCGGCAATTATGCATCGCCAGTGATTTCAGCCACTTATCACGGTACTGGCTCTGCTCGAACTCCACCGCCACGATAAACTGCGTTTCGCTGTTGGTCAGGCTCCACAGCTCCTGCTCATCGCGCAGTACCGGCACGCCATCAAGGATACTCTGCGGGCAGGTCCCATCCACGTCGTAGAAGGCGATAACGTCAAAACCCATCACCTCTTCGCTTTGTAGTGCCTGCCAGGCTTCGTGGGCGTTTTTGCTGCTGCCGATAATGATGGTCTGCTTTTTCCACAAGCCATATTTATTCAACAGGCGCTTAGAAAGCGCGCGGCAGGTCGGAATGAAAATAAGCGCCAGGACCCAGGTCAGTAACCAGACAAAACGCGACATCTGCCACTGTGACAATGCGGTAATCGACAGATCAATGACTGAAAAAATAAGAATGGTACGAAAAATTTCTTTTAATTCGAACCAGAAAGGTTTGCGGTAGGTATAGTGACGCAGCCTTACCCAGAACCAGCCAATACAAATTACCGACAGGCAAATATGAGTGGCAATTTTTAAATTCATTTCTTTTTCAGAAATATCTGCCAGCGGCGATTCCGACTGCATATTAATTAGCATCATCGCCACAAAGAACGCTGCGTTGAAACAAATTAAGTCTGAGCAAGCCAGCATTAATTTGGTGATAAGACTTTTAAACGTAAATTCAGTATCGCGCATATTTAACTCTTTATTTTATTTCCTTAAACCCGCCACGTTTCTCGCCTGTATATTTATTGAGCGGTATAAATTCTCAGGACTGAGCCGTTTCTGAGGGGAGCTCCTGCGGCCTTTACGCCAACGATCTTAACCATAAATCCAGCATTATTGTGATTAATTCCAACAGATTACTCTGACTTTAATCAACCGTAGCAGCGCTCATTTATTAAACGATAAACGCAATTCAGGCACGCTACCGCCCTTGGCTGTCGCTGCCAATACCGCTGTCATCATTCATATTGCTCTGCACGGGGCGTCGTATTGGCGCTTAATGCATCAGTTATCGGACGAGATCACAATTCATAACATTTGACGTCGATGGGTCACGCGAATAACGACTTTGGCGCAGACTTTTGCAAACTCGTTGCTATACTAGTTATTACTGGCTTGTTTACAAGTAGGCCCCGCTATCCCTGTACTATTTTAGGAAAAAGACTACCAGCCATTAGTATTGGCGCCCTCCTCGTCGTGCAATCGAAGTGCAATCCTTTTTTCATAATTCAGATTAATGCTATATGGCCCTTAGGATAAATCGCATAAGCGACGCAGCAAGATATCATGCATTCAGCAATGCGTATCTGGTACTTCTGGTACAAACTCTCTGCGAATTTAATCAAATGATAATGTATGTAGTGAGAGATTAATTGCTGTTAATTTCAGTCGTCAGGCGATTTTCCGCCTGCCACGGCATTTGTAGCCAGCGTGACACTCCACTATCATCAGACAAAACTCAATTAATGACATTCAGGTGAATCAGTCATGCTGGAGGTACTTGCAGATCCGTCGCTGTGGGCAGGATTAGTGACGCTAATCGTTCTTGAACTGGTGTTGGGTATCGATAATCTGGTGTTCATCGCCATTCTGGTTGAGAAGCTCCCTGCGACACTGCGCGACCGTGCCAGGGTGATCGGCCTGCTGCTGGCGTTGCTGTGCCGTTTATTACTGCTGGCGTCGCTTTCCTGGCTGGTTACCCTGACCCAACCCTGGGTCACACTGGCGGGTCACGCCTTTAGTGCGCGCGATCTGTTGCTGCTGTCAGGCGGGATTTTCCTGCTGTTTAAGGCCACAACCGAGCTGAATAGCCGCCTTGAAGGGCACGATGATGAGGCAGGTCAACAAAAAGGCGGCGCTAAATTCTGGCCAGTGGTAGCGCAAATCGTGGTGCTGGATGCGATTTTCTCGCTGGATGCGGTGATTACCGCCGTCGGAATGGTCAATGATCTACCGGTAATGATGATTGCCGTCACCATTGCCATTTTGCTGATGCTGCTGGCCAGCAAACCCCTGACCCGATTTGTGAACAGCCATCCGACCATTGTGATTCTCTGCCTGAGCTTTTTATTGATGATCGGCTTCAGTCTGGTGGCGGAAGGCTTTGGCTTCGCGATTCCCAAAGGCTACCTCTATGCGGCGATCGGCTTCTCGGTGCTGATTGAGGCGCTGAACCAGCTGGCGCAGTTTAATCGCCGCCGGGTACTATCGGCTGGCAGGCCGTTACGTCAGCGTACCGCCGAAGCGGTGCTGCGTCTGCTGCGCGGCGAAGCGGAACCTGCAGAACTGGATGCGAAAACCTCTTCGCTGATTGCCGACAGTAACGCCACTATGCTGTTTAACCGCCAGGAACGGGTGATGATTGCTCGCGTTCTGGGATTGGGCCAGCGTCACGTTAACAGTATTATGACTTCACGCCATGATGTCGAGCATATCGATCTCAGTGACGATCCGGCGGAGATCATGGCGCGTCTCGACCGTAATCAACACACCCGTATTCTGATCACCGACCACTCCAGCGAGCCGCTGGGTGTAGTGCACGTTATCGACCTGCTGCACCAGTCGCTGCATCATCATTCGCTGGATTTGCGGGCGCTGATTCGCCAGCCGCTGGTATTCCCTGAACGCTTAACGCTATTGCAGGCGCTGGAACAGTTTCGCCAGGCCCATACCCATTTTGCCTTTGTCGTCGATGAGTTTGGTTCGGTTGAAGGCGTGGTCACGCTGAGCGATGTGATGGAAACCATCGCCGGTAACCTGCCGAATGAAGCGGGCGAGATTGATGCCCGTTACGATATTCAGATCCAGGGCGAGCACCACTGGGTCGCTAATGGCCATATGCCGCTGGATGATCTGGCGCTGTATGTGAAACTGCCGCTGGAAGAGCAGCGTGATTATCATACGCTGGCGGGATTACTGATGGATCGGCTGCAGCATATTCCACAGGAGGGTGAAGAGGTGCGGATTGGTGATTATCTGTTACGGACGCTGCAGGTCGATAATCACCGGGTGCAGAAAGTTGAGATTCTGCAACAGCCGGCGATGGATTATGAGGTGTAATCCGCTGCGCCCGTTACGGGCGCAGCAGTTTCTGCATATTCTGTTTATTTTCGCCATCCTGCTGACGATCGATCCACTTATCTAACCGTGATTTTGCCTCATTTTGCAGCCGTTCCCGCAACACCTCATCCACCGGTAATGAATATTGCAAATCGTTCCAGCTGCCATACATCCGTAGCGGGATCGGTTGATCGGAGAGCGCAGCCACCAGCTCTTCATCGCCTTGCCAGCCGCTGATTTTCAGTCCCAGCGTCACGTCGAGCTGCTGCTGTACCATATTCACTTTGCCGTCGCCCTGCAGCGCCAGACGCTGCCCGTTACCGCTGAGCTGACTGAAACTGAGTTCGCCGCGGTTCAGCGCCACGCGACCGCTGATCTGATCGATGCCCTGATCCGGCTGGTCCTCGCTGCTGACGCGATTACTGACCCGCGCCACGGCCCGGCGCACCATTTGTTGCAGATTGATTTGCGCCAGCCGCAGATGCGTGGCGCTGATTGCCGCCCTGCCCTGCCAGCTGCGCTTCGCCTCGTTTACGCTCAGCGTGTCACCGGCCAGATTACCGCTCAGACTCACCGTGCCCTGCAGGCTTTCCGGCAGTTCAAAGGCTTTCAGCAGCGGCTGAATAGCAATCTCACTGAGCTGGGGTTGCAGGCTGACGTGGGTCTGTGGCTGGCGGATGTCGATGCTGCCCGGAATCGAAAAGCTCCCCTGCCCCAGCTTGCCTTTCAGAGTGTGAAGCGTCACTAAGCCGCGCTGGTTGGTGGCGTCGATCGTCAGGCCGGTCAGCGGCAGTCCGCGCCATACCGCATTCTCAGCCTGCACCTTCACTGCCAGATCGAGCGTATTGAGCGGGGAGTCGGCGTTACTTTTTTCACGTGGCTGAGCAATCACTGGCGAACGGGCTACCATTGCCCGCTGCGCGCCTGGCGTGGCCGTAACCGGGGAATCGGCCAGTAAATTATCCAGATTCAGGGTGCTGGCGTTGAGCGTCAGTGCCAGCCGCTGCGGCAGTGCCAGCCGGCCCTCAGCCTGACCGGTCAGGGCGCTGTCATTGGCGGTCAATTGAAGATGGTTCAGAGCGAACTGCTGGTTGTCATCATTCCAGTCGGCCTGCAGGCTCAGCGTGCCTTTTATCCCCTGCGCCGGCATATCAGCGCCGGATACGCTGTAATCGAGCTGCGTTATCTGGCCCGAGAGGCGATGCGGATAGTGCGCGGCATCCAGCTGACCTTTGAGGTTTACCACGGCGGTGCGCTGATTGCGCGTCAGGCTGGTGCTCAGCGTCAGCTGGGCCTGCTTACGCGCATCCTGCTCCAGATTAAGATTGAAATCGCGGAAATTATATTCGTCGCCCCCCGGCTCTTGCCAGATCAGCAGACTGTCGGCCACCCGCAGCTGGCCGATATCAAATGACCAGCCGGTTGCAGGCGAAGAAGGTTCCGCATCACGCGGTCCCTGCGGCGCGTTTTTTGCCGGTTGCGCCGCGCTGTCGGGCGTGACCCGCACCACGGCATTTTTCAGCATCACCTGGCTGACGCTGAGCTGATGCGACAACAACGGCCAGAGCTCGACATCCAGCCGCATATTGTCAGCCGTCACCATCGGCTGGCTGGCACCAGGCGCGGTCAGGCTCATGCGGCCGGCAAGAATGCTCAGCTGCGGCCAGACGTGCCAGCGCAGATCGCCGCTGACCTGAAGCTGATAACCACTGCGTTGTTCAACCTGTTGCACCATATAGGCGCGAAAGTCGTTGGGATTTACCAGCAGCACCAGTGCGGTCATTCCCGCTACGACCACCACTAACAGGATGGCCAGCGTGGTTATCACTCTCTTCATTACATCCTCAGTAAATCAGTCTTTATCAATACGGCTGGCGTCAGCGCCCTGCTGACCACGGTATTTTGCATCTTCACGCCGATTATAGGGACGGGCTGCCGGGCCGGAAAGAGGCTCGAAACTCAGCGCGCCGATTAACATGCCGGGACGCAGAGCCAGCGGCAATTTACCGGAGTTGTAGAACTCCAGCACGATGCGCCCCTGCCAGCCGGGATCGATGCGGTGCGCCGTCACGTGCACCATCAGGCCGAGCCGCGCCAGCGAGGAGCGTCCATCCAGCCAGCCGACCAGATCGTCGGGCAGCGTCACCGACTCCAGCGTCACCGCCAGCGCCAGTTCACCAGGATGCAGGAAAAAGGCTTCACCATCCGGCAGCACGATTTCATCGCTCATCACCCGATCCAGCGCCGCGCTCACTTCATGTTTTGGCCCACTCAGATCGATATAAGCTGCGGTGTGACCGCTAAAGGTGCGGAACTGATTGCCCAGCCGCACATCGACCGTGGCACCATTAATCCGCTCAACGGGCGGACGCGGCTCAATGGCCAGCTTGCCATTATCCAGCCAGGCTTCAATATCGCGGTCGCATAATCTCATTGCGCTAACTCCATGACGTAAGTGTAGCGAACAGGCGTCAGACTGCGTGCCGCCGGTTCGCGTCCTATCCGGACAGATGTGAATTATTCAAAGAACTGATTAATCTTGGCTTTCAGGATATCGATGGCAATACGGTTTTTCCCGCCGCGCGGCACAATGATATCGGCGTACTGTTTTGACGGCTCGATAAACTGCAGGAACATCGGGCGAACCGTTTTCTGATACTGGCTCATCACCGAATCCATCGAACGGCCACGCTCATTGACGTCACGCTTCATGCGACGCATCAGGCAGATATCGAGTGGGGTATCGACGAAAATCGAAAAATTCAGTTCCTGGCGCAGGCGCGCGTCGGTCAGCAGCAGAATGCCTTCAAGGATAATCACCTTTTTTGGCTTCAGGTGCAGCGTTTCTGCGGTGCGGGTGTGTTCCACATAACTGTAGACCGGCAGTTCAATGTCCTGTCCGGCTTTTACCGCCTGCAAATGCTGCAACAGCAAATCATGATCCATCGCACTCGGATGGTCATAATTGGTTTTAACCCTCTCTTCCATGGTGAGGTGACTTTGATCTTTGTAATAAGCATCTTCCGGGATGACCCCGATATGCTCGTCACCTACCTGATCACGGATTTCACGATAGAGCGTGCTGGCAATTAAACTTTTACCGGATGCGGAAGCACCGGCAATGCCTACAATCACGCACTGATGAGACTTGTCAGTCATACTTTTTTAAGACCTGATAACTGGAGCCTGCCACTGGTCACGCATTACGCATCCAGATGACGGGCCGAAATGGAGAGGGTGTGTTCGCGCTAAGTATAGGGATTTCGGCGTTTTGATGCCAGAGAAATGGCGTCCGTGACTTTTCAGACTTTCTCCTTTGGACGCCACTCATTTCACCGATAAACTAAGGGCAGACTGTAATACAGATAAAACCGCCGGTGCGCTGAACGCGTGGCTGCCCGGTGCGACCGAACGATCCTATCAGGAGTTGTATGCTCTGGAAGACCTTGACCTATTTTGGCGACAGCATGCTGTTGATTCCAACAGCGGTAATTATTGCGCTGATTTTGCCGTGGAAAAGCGATAACCGCCGCACGGTGCTCTACTGGGTCGTCGCTTTTGGCCTGGCCGGACTGCTGGTGAGCCTGTCAAAAATTTTGTTTCTCGGCTTTGGTATTGGCAGTGCGCGCTTTAATTTTACCGGCTTCAGCGGTCACAGCGCGATGTCTGCGACGCTCTGGCCGGTGATGCTGTGGCTGATTTCAGGCCGCTGGTCCGCCTTATGGCGCGGCTTCGCTATTGGCGTTGGCTATATGATCCCGCTGATGGTGGGCTTCTCTCGCCTGGTGATCCATGCGCACTCAAAAAGTGAAGTGGCGACCGGCCTGCTGCTGGGTTTCAGCCTGAGTACGGCGTTCCTGATTTCTCAGCGGCGTACCGCACTTAAAGGGTTCAGCTGGCCCCAGGTGGGTGCCGCGCTGTTAGTGCCATTTGTGCTGTTAAGTCATGGTCGGGTCGCGACAACCCAGCAGTTCCTCGAACGTTTCTCCGCCAGCCTGGCCGGCATGGAAAAGCCCTATACCCGCGCCGATCTTTTCCGCCAGTAATCAAAGGTTAACTTTCTGTGCCCGTCAATTCGCCGAATAACGGGCAACTTTGATTTCGCCCCTTTTTTCTTTACTGAATGTGCTAGCATGCTGAAAGAGAATGACTGGTGCATATTTCGCCGTTGCGAATGCGTGCGCCCTGCCGGACGTCTGCATGACCATTGAGATCCCCGCCCTGCAAAACCGACCGCAAAAGCACGGTTTGCCCGCGCTTCTGCTCGGCTGCTCGGTGTTTTTTCTGACGCTATTCTGCCTCGAACTGATTGTGGTCAGCGGTAAAATTTCGCCGTTATGGTTTCCGACCGCCGCGATGACGGTGGTGGTCTTTCGCTGTCCGCCGCGTCAGCTTCCGCTCTATCTGACCGCCTGTGTCATTGGCACTGCCTGTGCCAATGCCTTAATCATCGGACCGGCGCTGTCGAATATCAAATTCGCCCTGCTCAACCTGGTGCAGGCAGGCTTCGGCGGGATACTGCTGCGGGGGGTTGCTCGATCGGCGCGCACCGCTCAGTTCGCTGCATGACTGGGCGCGGCTGGTGCTGTCGGTTGGGGTATTGACCCCGGTGCTCGGCGGGTTGATGGCGCTGTGGGTGCTGCAGGTCAGTGGTCACGCCTCGTTCCCCTTCTTTTATACCTGGGTGATCTCCGAAATTATCGGGATGCTGGTGCTGGGCCCGATGTTGCTGCTGCTGCCGTGGCCGCTGCGCCGCAGCCAGATTCACGATCAGCACCTGACCGAATTTTTCCTGACATTAGCGGTCACGCTGATTGCCAGTTACCTGGCCCTGCGCTTTCTGCCGTGGCCTTTCACCTTTGTGGTGGTGATTCTGTTCTGGTGCGCCGTCCGGCTGCCTAAACTGCAGGCTTTTGTGCTGTTCTTCATTAATGCCAGTTTTATGTCGATTCTGCTGGCGTTTAGCCTGGTCAGCGTGGTGAACAATAACAGTGCGCTGGGGCCGGTCTCCAGCTGGCTGCCGTTCCTGCTGGTGCTGATCCCCAGCCATATCATGTCGCTGGTGATGGATGCATTTCGGCGTGAGAAAAATCACATCAGCGAGAGCGAAACCCGTTTTCGTCACGCCATGGAGTACTCGGCGATTGGCATGGCGCTGGTGTCACCGCAAGGCAGCTGGCTGCAGGTCAACTATTCGCTCTGCCAGACGCTGGGCTACCCGGAAGAGGAACTGAGACGGCTCACCTTTCAGCAGATTACCCATCCTGATGATCTCAGCAACGATCTGCAGCAGCTGAATAAACTGCTGAGCGGCGAGATTTACACCTACACGCTGGAAAAACGTTACTTCCGCAAAGACGGTGAGATTGTCTGGACCCGGCTGACGGTATCGCTGGTCCGTGATACCGACAACGTGCCGCTCTACCTGATTGCCCAGATCATCGATATCTCCGAACTGAAACAGAGTGAACAGGTCAACCGGCGGCTGATGGAGCGGATCACACTGGCCAATGAGGCGGGCGGAATCGGCGTGTGGGAATGGAACCTGCTGACCGGCGAGATGTTATGGGACAAACGGATGTATGCACTGTTTGGCCTGGCGCCTCACGAGTCGCCCAGTTACGATTTGTGGGTCCATCTGCTGCATCCCGGCGATCGGGAACATGTCGCCCTGACGATACAGCAGGCGATCGAACTGCGCAGCGCTTTCCATATGGAGTACCGCGTGGTTAACGCTGAGGGTCAGCGCTGGATACGCACTCAGGCCAACCGCATTCTCAGTAAAGAGGGACGGATTGAGCGGATGCTGGGCATTTGCCAGGATATCACCCCGTTACGCAATCTGAACGAAGCACTGTTTCAGGAGAAAGAGCGTATGGCGATCACGCTTGGCTCCATTGGTGAGGCCGTCATCAGCACCAATCAGGCGATGCAGGTGACCTTTATGAATCCGGTGGCAGAAAAGATGAGCGGCTGCACGCAGGAACAGGCGGCGGGTAAACCCCTCAGCGAACTGCTGCACATCACGCAGGGCCGCAACGGGCCTGAAGAGGAAAACCGGCTGCTGTGTCAGTTGCCACGCGATAAAATCACGCCCGATCTGGCCGAGGATCTGGTGCTGCATACGCCGGATGGCCGGCATATCGACATTCACTACAGCATCACCCCGCTGCGTTCAGAAGCGGGGCTGGAACAGGGCGCGGTGATGGTCATTCAGGATGTCAGTGAGTCGCGCAAACTGATGAAGCGGCTGAGCTACAGTGCGCTGCACGACACCCTGACCGGTTTGCCTAACCGCGCCAGCTTCGAGCATCAGCTAAAACGCCTGCTGTACGATGCGGCGGAACATCAGCATCAGCACGTGCTGGTGTTTATCGATCTTGATAAGTTTAAAGCGGTCAACGACAGCGCTGGTCACGCAGCGGGCGATGCACTGTTACGCGAACTGTCAGACCTGATGCAGCATCACCTGCGCAGCAGTGACTTCCTGGCGCGGTTGGGTGGTGATGAGTTTGCCTTGCTGATGCCTGACTGTCAGGTTGAGCAGGCGCACGAGGTGATTCAGCGCATTGTGACCACAGTTAACGATTACCGTTTTCAGTGGCTGGGGCGTCTCTATCAGGTGGGAGCCAGCGCCGGTGTGACCCAGATTTCGCCGGAGAACTGCCAGAGCAGCGATGTGCTGTCGCAGGCCGATATCGCCTGTTATAACGCCAAGCGCAGCGGGCGTGGCCGTTACATGGTCTATGAGCAGCACCGGATGCCGCTGGCGGGTAATCATCAGGGGCTGGACGCCGCGATGATCGATTCCCTGCAGATTGAACTGCCCGCCTGGGCTGTTGCCCCGCCGAAAACGCCGCAGTCCGCTTTTCTCTGGCTTCTCGACGTGCAGCTTTTAACACCCGATGGTCTGCTGGTGGATGAAACCCTGCTGCGCAATAACCTGCCCGACGAAGCGCTGCGGCGGCAGCTGGACAATAAAATTCTTAATGCCTTTTTCCAGCACGACGTGCAGGCGCTGAATGAAAAAGGCATCCCGGTGATCCTGCCGCTGAGTGTTCAGGCACTCAGCGATGCGGATTTTGTCCGGCAGCTTTGTCGCCGCTTTATCGCGGCGGGCCTGACCGACAGCCGCTGTGGCTTCGCCTTCCAGACCGCCAGCGTGTTGAGTCAGAGCGATCAGCTGCACAGCGCCCTGCTGCAACTGCGTCAGTGCGGCTGCCGCATCGTGTTACAGCAATTTGGGCGTAATCTTGACGCCTTTAATCAGCTCAGCGATGAGCTGGTCGATTGTCTGGTACTGGCACCTGAACTGGTGACTAATGTGCACAATAATCTGATGGATGAGATGTTGCTAACCCTCATTCAGGGCCAGGCAGCGCAGCGCAATATCGCCCTGCTTGCCGGTCCGGTGTCGGTGCCGGCGGTGCTGACCGCACTTGCCGGCCTGGACGTAGACGGCGTCTGGGGCAGCGCAGTGGCCGACCGTCAGCCGCTGAGCATACTGGCCGAGGCGCGCTTTTTTGCCATCCGTTAAATC
Source organism: Pantoea conspicua (assembly GCF_002095315.1). Taxonomy (GTDB): domain Bacteria; phylum Pseudomonadota; class Gammaproteobacteria; order Enterobacterales; family Enterobacteriaceae; genus Pantoea; species Pantoea conspicua. Next base: position 4,940 of record NZ_MLFN01000016.1, on the reverse strand, counting down.
CGCCGCTGAGCGCTTGCTACCCTGTTAAAGCTGCGTTAAAGTCGCCCCCTTTTTTCCGGCATGGGGGCGAAAATGTTCATAGGATTCGATTACGGCACGGCTAACTGTTCGATAGCCGTCAGTGAAAATGGCGCGCCGCGTCTGTTAACGCTGGAAAACGGCCAGCGCCTGCTGCCGTCGATGATCTGTGCGCCGACCCGTGAGTCCGTCAGTGAATGGCTCTACCGCCATCATCAGGTGGCGACGCCCGACAGTGAAACCACCGCCCTGCTGCAACGCGCGCTGCGCTTCAACCGCGAAGAAGATATCGACGTGCTGCCCAACAGCGTGCAGTTTGGGCTGACCGCCCTGCAGCACTACATGGTCGATCCGGAAGATGTCTGGTTCGTGAAATCCCCTAAATCCTTTCTCGGTGCCAGCGGCCTGAAGCCGCAGCAGATCGCCCTGTTTGAAGATCTGGTCTGCGCCATGATGCTGCACATCCGTCAGCAGGGCGAAAGCCAGCTGGATCAGCCTATCGATCAGGCGGTGATTGGCCGCCCGATTAACTTCCAGGGCTTAGGCAGTGAAGAGGCCAACCAGCAGGCGCAGGGCATTTTGCTGCGTGCCGCACAGCGGGCCGGCTTCCGCGACGTGGAGTTTCAGTTCGAGCCGGTAGCGGCCGGTCTCGATTTTGAAGCCACCCTGCAGCAGGAAACCCGGGTGCTGGTGGTCGATATCGGCGGCGGGACCACCGACTGTTCGATGCTGTTGATGGGCCCGCAGTGGCGTGACAAAACCGATCGCCGCGAAAGCCTGCTGGGCCACAGTGGTTGCCGCGTTGGCGGTAACGATCTCGACATCATGCTGGCGTTTAAAACCCTGATGCCGCTGCTCGGCCTCGGTGGCAATACTCAGAAAGGCATCGCCCTGCCCGCCCTGCCGTGGTGGAATGCGGTGGCGATTAACGATGTTCCGGCCCAGAGCGAGTTTTATAGCGCCGCCTGCGGTAAGTTGCTGCGCGATTTGGTGCGCGACGCCGAGCAGAGCGACGTGGTGGCGCGCCTGCTGAAGGTGTGGCAGCAGAAACTGAGTTATCGTCTGGTTCGGGCGGCTGAAGAGAGCAAAATCGCCCTGTCAGACCGCACTGAGCATGCGGCGTCTCTCGACTTTATTGCCGGGTCGCTGCAGGCCGATATCAGCGTCAACCTGTTGCAGGAGGCGATTAATCAGCCGCTGGAGAAAATTCTTGAGCAGGTTCAGCTGGCACGGGCTACCAGTCAGATCAGGCCAGATGTGGTTTACCTGACCGGCGGCAGTGCGCGCTCGCCGCTGCTGCGTGCAGCACTGCAGCAGGCGCTACCCGATACCCCGATTGCCGGCGGCGATGATTTCGCCTCGGTGACCGCAGGACTGGCCCGCTGGGCGGAAGTAATGTTCCGTTAACCTTGATTTGCAATAAAAAAACGGCACCTGTGAGTGTCATGCCGATCAGTTAAGGTTAAATGTGCAAAGGCTGTCACGGTCAAACGTGGCAGCTTTTTTTGTGAGCAGGCGTGCAAGAGCGCGGGCCAGCGCATCTCTGCTGCTGCCGGGCCGTCCTCGCGCCGCTGCGCGGTACCTTCGGCTTTGCCGTCGTGCCGACGAACCGTTCGGGGATCGGCCTTCCCTGGCCTGCCCCGCACTCTCTACGCTTCCCGGCGTGGCGGATAGCCCTTTCAGCAGCAGAGGCGCTCAGGCCTCCACAATTGTGCCCTTTTTAATAACACGCACTGAAGTTTCAGAGCAGGCTGGGGTCGATCAGGGGCAGGCAATCCGCAGCGCTGAACATTAGCCAGGAGAGCCCGCAGGACGCGGGCGAAAGGCGGGGCGGCACAGGATGTGCCATCCCCGGCGGTCCGTCAGGCAGAGGAATGACGTGAAGGAACCGCGCAGCGGCGCGAGGACCGCCAGCCCCTGAGCGGCACCAGACTGCGTTATCACCTCCTGCTTAACTGACGAGCTACACCCGTGAATGCCGTTTTATTTGCGGATAACGACGAGCACGCTCAGGGAGCAATTTCAACGGCACTTCCCTGTGCCGTTTTAACTCAGGATCAGAACGCGATATTGGCGCTGATGCCACCGATAAACGCATCTTTGACTTCGCTGACCGCGCCAGGCGCCACCACATATTGCAGGTTCGGACGCAGTGACATCCAGTTAGTCACTTTCGCGTTGTAATAGACCTCGTAGTTATACTCCGAGCCATCCTGAATCGGCAGATAGGTCGGGCTGTCAAAACGGCTTTCGCCGTTGGCCTCATTCTGCTGACGCAGCGAACGGGTGTAGTCGCTGTTGACGTGAATGCGTGCCGCACCGACGCCAATTTCATCATCAGGACGTGCATCAAACGGCCCTTTCCAGGTAAAGGCGATCGACTGGTAGTTGTCGGTTTTTGAGGTTTTGTGATCGTTCATCACCGCCTGAACCCGTACGCCGAGACCGCGATTCACATCGCCATCCTGCGCCGTCAGCTGTTGCTGTAACAGCAGGTAGCCGCCGTAGGCGTGATCCTGGTCCTGATAGGCGCCATTGCGCCAGCTGCCATAGACATCGCCGTTGGCTGACGAGTAGTAATACCCGATGCGGTAGTTGCCCGGCAGCTTTTGCGCGCCCAGCGTCGGTTTCCAGCCCAGTTCAACCGGTACCAGGTTGCCTTCAGAGTTGCTGGTATCGAGACGGAAGCCATCGCCGCGATCGTAGTTTGCACGGTTCTGGTTATAGAACCCCACCTGGAAGAAAACCTCAGGGGTGATATTGAATTTAATGCGGCCGCCCCACTGAGAGACCGGCCAGTTAAACCAGCGGTCGCCACGCCAGTTACCCGCCTGACCGCTGCCCAGCGCCAGGTTCTGGAACAGGTTGCCGTCGAAGTTATCAAAGTCTTCACCGACCGTGACCCTGCCCGCTTTCAGATCGACCACATCGTTAAACAATCCTTTGCGCAACCAGAACTGAGTCAGACGCCAGGTCTGGCCGCGACCATAGACTTCCTGCACCGACGAGAGCATGCCGGTGCGCTTGTCAGCCACCTGCTCCGACAGGTTCTGCCCGTCACGGTTGGTGATGGTCATCTGAAATTCCGCATCCTGCCAGTCCAGCAGTTTTTCCAGATCGAAATTGGTGCCGAAGGACCACTGATCGCTGTAACGCATGGTGGTGTTGGTATCGGCGCCGCCGCCTAAGTTGGCCGCGCTTTCCATGGTGTAATTAACGTCAAATTTAATGCCGTCGTTCTGCAACTGCGTTCGGTAACCACCCCAGTCACCAAACATCCACTCTGAATCAGGGCTCAGCGCGTCAGCGGCCATCGCATGGCCGGTTAACATTGCCAGGATCAGGGTGCCGGTTGCCACACGGCGCAGCGGAAAACGCTGCTCTGCTTGTTTGTTTTTCATCATGCTTATTCTTATGTGAGTTACGGGGGAATGACCCGCAGAGAATAGTGCTGAGAAAAGTTCAATTTTTGTAAATACGTGCGCACGATTAGTCAACCTGGCAGTTTATTCGCGCAAGTGTGAGCTGGATCGCAGTGTGGTTACTCTTGCAGCAGCGGAGGCAAAACGGGGCGCAGCGGCCCCGTTCTGTTATCGACTGGCCTGTGACAGTTGCTCAATCTGTTCCGGCGTCAGGGTCAGCCGGGTTGCCCCGACCAGATCGTCAAGCTGGGCCAGTGAGGTGGCGCTGACTATCGGTGCGGTGATGCTGGGACGGGCGATTTGCCACGCCAGTGCCACCTGGGTCGGCGAAACCTGATGCGCTTCTGCGATCGCATCCAGCGCCGCCAGAATCTTCAGGCCGCGTGGGTTGAGGTATTTTTCCACCACGCCCTGGCCCCGCTGACTTTTGCTGGCATCCGCCGGCTGGCGGTATTTGCCGCTCAGGAAGCCGCTGGCGAGTGAGTAGTAGTTAATCACCCCCAGACCGTGATGCGTGACCACTGGCTCCAGTTCTGATTCGTAGGGCTGACGGTCGTAGAGGTTATATTCCGGCTGCAGGGTTTCATAACGCGCCAGTCCTTCCGTTTCGCTGATCTCCAGCGCCTGCTGCAGGCGGGCCGCACTGTAGTTGGAGGCACCGATTGCCCGCACTTTGCCCTCTTTGATCAGGCTGTCAAAAGCACTCAGGGTTTCGGCCAGCGGCGTGTCCTGATCGTCACGGTGCGCCTGGTAGAGATCAATATAATCGGTTTGCAGCCGACGCAATGAGTCTTCCACCGCCTGACGAATATATTGCGGTTTCAATCCGGTTTTCTCCGGCGAAAGTTCCATCCCGACCTTGGTGGCCAGAACGATACTGTCACGTTTGCCGCTTTTCTTCAGCCATTCACCGATGAGGGTTTCTGATTCTCCCCCTTTATTTCCCTGTGCCCAGCGTGAATAAACATCGGCGGTATCGATAAACCACAGCCCTTTTTCCACCAGCGCATCCAGCAGCGAAAACGAGGTGGGCCGATCCACGGTCCAGCCAAACACGTTGCCGCCGAACGTCAGTACCGGCACCGAAATGCCACTGTCGCCCAACTGTCGGGTTTCATTTTGACTCATCATCTGCTCCTTAGTGGTGTATCGAAACGGTCTGTCACTGAGCATAGCAAAGCGTATCAACGCCTTTATGACGATTGTGGTGTGATTAATGTCAGAAAAGGCATACTTACCCGGCCCTGACAGATATCCTTATTTCCTTCAACTTTTGCCCGTCAGAGGCGACTACAATCTGTCGTTTGCAGGCTACCCGTTTGATGCCTGCGCCTGGGACTACATCACTGCTGGAGAGCATGCAAAATAATGAGCACCCGACATCCTGTTATGAAAAAGATCCTGATTGTGCTGGTGGTGATTGCCGCTGCCGTCGGCGGATATTACTGGTGGCAGCACCCTGCCGCGCCGCAGACCGACCAGCAGAGTGGCGCACGCACG
>NZ_MLFN01000015.1 GCF_002095315.1 Pantoea conspicua | reverse complement strand
TGGGGGTCGATGGTTCGAGTCCATTAGAGCGCACCACTTTCAGAATTCCTTCAGTTTTCGCAACTTCACTTTTATTGATCTACATCTTCTCGCCTTACTGCTTTTCGATTGGTTTTCGCGTACTTAGCGTCTATACTGTGCCGCGTTGTCCACTTGAAAGGTTTCAGCGATCACGTGCCTATTGCGATAACTCAGATTATTTGCGCAACAATAATGAGGTGGTTACCCGTCGTAACCGCACAACTTCCCTGCACGCCTGGCCTTCGTCACCTATTCTTACCCTGTACAGCCCGTTTCGATTTCAACCAGAATTCTCACTTCGATGCATTGCCATCGGATTTCGCCCTTTATCATCCATCACAACTTACAGATAACCTGTCATGAAAAAGACTAAGATCGTTTGTACTATCGGCCCGAAAACCGAATCAGAAGAGATGCTGACCCAGCTGCTTGAAGCCGGCATGAATGTTATGCGTCTTAATTTCTCCCACGGCGATTACGCCGAGCACGGTCAGCGCATCACCAATATGCGTGCCGTGATGGAAAAAACCGGCCGCCAGGCGGCTATCCTGCTTGATACTAAAGGCCCTGAAATCCGCACCATGAAGCTGGAAGGCGGAAATGATGCGGCGCTGAAAGCGGGCCAGACCTTTACCTTTACCACCGACCAGAGCGTCATCGGCAATAGCGAGCGCGTTGCGGTGACCTACCCTGGCTTTACCGCTGATCTGAAAATCGGCAACACCGTGCTGGTCGATGATGGCCTGATCGGGATGGAAGTGACGGAAGTCACCGAAAATACCGTGGTGTGTAAAGTACTGAACAACGGCGATCTTGGTGAAAACAAAGGTGTTAACCTGCCAGGTGTATCTATCCAGTTGCCGGCGCTGGCCGAAAAAGATAAGCGCGACCTGATCTTTGGTTGCGAGCAAGGCGTTGATTTCGTGGCTGCCTCCTTTATCCGTAAACGCTCAGACGTGCTGGAAATTCGCGAGCACCTGAAGCAGCACGGTGGTGAGAATATCCAGATCATCTCCAAAATCGAAAACCAGGAAGGCCTGAATAACTTCGACGAAATTCTCGAAGCGTCTGATGGCATCATGGTGGCGCGCGGTGACCTGGGCGTTGAGATCCCGGTTGAAGAAGTGATCTTCGCTCAGAAGATGATGATCAAAAAATGTAATAAAGCGCGCAAAGTGGTGATTACCGCCACCCAGATGCTCGACTCAATGATCAAGAACCCACGCCCTACTCGTGCTGAAGCGGGCGACGTGGCAAACGCCATCCTCGACGGAACCGATGCGGTGATGCTGTCGGGCGAGAGCGCCAAGGGTAAATATCCGCTTGAGTCGGTCACCATCATGGCGACCATCTGCGAGCGTACCGACCGCGTGATGAAGTCGCGCATCGATAGCCAGAACGACACCCGCAAGTTGCGTATCACCGAAGCGGTCTGCCGCGGTGCTGTTGAAACGGCTGAGAAGCTGGAAGCTCCACTGATTGTGGTCGCCACCGAAGGCGGTAAATCTGCTAAGGCCGTGCGTAAATACTTCCCGAACGCCACCATCCTGGCGCTGACCACCAATCCGACTACCGCACGTCAGCTGATCCTGAGTAAAGGGATTGAGACCCGCCTGGTCACTGAGATTGCCTCTACCGATGATTTCTATCGTCTGGGTAAAGAAGCGGCGCTGGAAAGCGGCTACGGTCAGAAAGGTGATGTGGTGGTGCTGGTTTCCGGTGCATTAGTACCAAGCGGAACTACCAACACCGCCTCAGTACACGTACTCTAATTCACTTTTTACCGTTTATTTTAAGGCGCCTTTCACGGGCGCTTTTTTTATTTGTACTTAATACAAATACCGGAAAATTCCAATAGAAAATAACTATTCAAATTCACTTTATATTAAGGTTAATCCGATTAAATCTCTCTGTTTTCGCTAAATTTTTTTATCATCTTCTGCGATTCGCTGCTTCTTTGAGCGAACGATCAAATTTAAGCATCTTCTCATCAAAAATTTATTCTCAACTTAAAAAGCTTTGTGTAATACTTGTAACGCTACATGGAGATTAACTCAATCTAGAGGGTATAAATAATGAATCGTACTAAACTGGTACTGGGCGCGGTAGTTCTGGCTTCAACTCTGCTGGCTGGTTGCTCAAGCAACGCTAAAATCGACCAGCTGTCTTCAGACGTTCAGACTCTGAACGCTAAAGTTGACCAGCTGAGCAACGACGTGAACGCAGTGCGTTCAGACGTTCAGGCTGCTAAAGATGACGCAGCTCGCGCTAACCAGCGTCTGGACAACCAGGCTCACTCTTACCGTAAGTAAGAGTTCTGGTTTAAAAATGGCGCCTTTAAGGCGCCATTTTTTTGCTTTGCATTTACGCGATTTACCGCGTTAATCCTCTCAGGGCGTGGCCGTTTCGGCTTTAGCCTGATCAACTGGCGCAGCAGAGGCTGATGAAGGCGTCTCCCGCCCTTCTGGCGGCATTGTCTCGCTCTGGACTGGCTCACCACTGCTAACCAGTACCGGCATCCCTGAGCGTCGTGCTAAGGTCGCTTTAATCAACGCGCTGTCGCTATCGTCGCTTTTAATAAACTTCTTCAGCCCGGCATTCAACGCCAACGGCATGGTTTGCGGATCATCCTTATCGCTGTGAGATAACGGCTGATGTACCTCGACATAGCGTTTACCATCAGGCTCCACCGCATACTTCACCGGCTGATTAATGATCTGGACCCGCGTCCCTTTCGGTACCGAATTAAACAATGCTTCGATATCCTCTGAACGCAGACGGATACAACCGGAGCTGACACGCATCCCAATACCAAACTTCGCGTTAGTGCCGTGAATCAGATACTGGCCGCTGCCGCGCGCCAGGCGCATGGCAAACAGTCCCATCGGATTGTCCGGCCCGGCAGGAACAACCGCAGGCAGAGTAACACCCTCTTTGGCATAGCGTTTACGAATGTTCTGCGTTGGCGTCCAGGTTGGATTGGGAATTTTCTGGCTGATTTGGGTCACCATCACCGGCGTAGCCGCGCCCAGCTGACCAATCCCGATCGGATAGACAATGACCTTGTCTTCGCCTTTGGGATAGTAGTAGAGACGCAGCTCGGCCAGATTCACCACAATGCCTTCACGCGGCGTATCGGGCAGCAGCATCTGCAGCGGTATGGTGAGTTGGGTGCCGGCTTTCGGCAGCCAGGGATCGGTGCCGGGATTAGCTTCCAGCAAGCCAAGCAGGCCAACCTGATAGCGGACGGCGATCTCTTCCAGCGGACGTTTGTCGTCAGGAACCTGAGTCAGGACGTTTTCGCCAATCAGGCGACTGTCAGGCGGCGGTAGCGGGTATTCCGTGGCAAAAGCGGGTGCAGAGAGCCCAAAACAGGTCAGCAGCAGTGCACCGGCTAAACGTAAAGCAGGTTTCATGCAATTTTCTCGTCAGATAAAAAAACAGACGCCGGTTGGCGTCTGTCGAGTGTAGCTTAGCTGAGGTTCTGAGCGGTATGGCGAATAGACCGAATCATCGCTTCAAGTCCCTGCGACCGGGTTGGCGTCAGGTGCTGCATCAGCGCCAGTTCGCCAAACCAGTGGCGCACATCCAGCGCGACGATTTCAGCGGGCAGCAGATTCTGATAAAGGCTAAATACGATAGCAATCAGTCCTTTAACAATCGCAGCGTCACTGTCGCCTTCAAAGGCGATGGTGCCATCATCCTGCGGTGTCATCCGGATCCACACCTGGCTCTGACAGCCAGAAATGGCATTTTCCGGCTGGTGTAAGGTTTCGGATGATTCCGGAAGTTTTGACCCCAGCTCAATGATGTAGAGGTACTTCTCTTCCCAGTTGGCGCAACGATTAAAGTTACGCACCAGTTTCTCTTTTTCTGGCAAATTCGCCATCGGTTACTCCGTTAGAACTGTTCAGCCACCCAGCAGACGATGAATACGTGTCAGTCCGGCCGCCAGACGATCCACTTCCTCTTCACTGTTGTAAAAGGTGAAAGAGGCACGACACATCGCGGGCACGTTGTAATGGTGCATCAGCGGCATTGCACAATGGTGGCCGGTACGGATCGCAATACCGTACTGATCGAGGAAGCTGCCAACGTCAAATGCGTGGTGTTTACCCAGATTGAAGGCGATCACCCCGGCGCGCGCCTGCGGGCCGTAAATCTGAATATCCGGTACTGAGGCCAGCTTATCGAGCGCATAGTTCATCAGCGCCGTTTCGCGTTGATGAATCGTCTCCAGCCCCAGCGCCTGAACGTAGGCCAGGGCGGCACCGAAGCCGATAATCCCGCCGGTATTCGGCGTCCCGGCTTCGAAACGCCAGGGCGCACTGTTCCAGGTGGTCCCGGTCGGCAGCAGCACACGATCGATCATCGATCCGCCGCCTTCCCAGGGTGGCATCTCATCCAGCAGCGCTTTGCGGCCGTAGAGAATACCGACGCCGTTCGGGCCGTACAGCTTGTGGCTGGAGAAGACGTAGAAGTCGCAGTCAATATCCTGCACGTTAACTTTGTCATGCATCACCGCCTGCGCGCCATCGATCAGCGTCACAATGCCCGCGGCTTTCGCCTGCGCGACAATTGCTTTCACCGGGTTGACTGTGCCGAGGACGTTAGAGACATGCGTGACCGCCAGCAAACGGGTGCGGCTATCGATCAGCCCCGCCAGTTGCTCCAGTGCCAGCTCGCCATTATCGTTCAACGGCAGTACCCGAACTTCAGCACCGGTACGCTGCGCCACCATCTGCCACGGCACGATGTTAGCGTGATGCTCCATCTCCGTGATGATCAGATTGTCGCCCGGCTTGAGGTTCGCGCCGCCCCAGCTGTTCGCCACCAGATTGATCCCTTCAGTGGTGCCTTTGACGAACACGATCTCTTCCTGCGAGGCCGCATTCAGAAAACGCGCCGCCTGATCGCGCACGTTCTCCATATCGCTGGTCGCCTGCTGGCTAAGCGTATGGATACCGCGATGCACCGCCGCATAGCCGTGCTGGTAAAAATGACTTTCGGCGTTGATCACCGACAGCGGGCGTTGTGCGCTGGCCGCACTGTCAAGATAGGCCAGCGGATGACCGTTGACCTCACGCTTCAGGATCGGAAAATCTTCCCTGATGCGTTCGAGATCGAAGTTCATCATGAGTCGCCTCCAGGAAAGCGCTCAGCGATACGCTGCAGCACTGCCTGACGCAATACTTCATTCTCCAGTGCTTCGGTCAGTTCCGCAGCAAAGGCGTGAATGATCATGGTCTGGGCAGCGTCCTGCTCAATACCGCGCGAGCGCAGATAAAACATCTGCTCATCATCAATACGACCGATGGTGGCACCGTGGCTGCACTTCACGTCATCTGCATAGATTTCCAGCTGCGGTTTAGTGTCCACTTCGGCCAGACGCCCCAGCAACAGGTTGTTGTTGGTCATCTGTCCATCCGTTTTCAGCGCGTGCTTAGCCACTTTGATATGACCGTTAAACACCGCCCGGCCTTTGTCACGCACGATGGTTTTGTGCATCTGACGGCTGACGCAGTAGCCTTTATTGTGCTCAAGGTAAGTACGGGTATCCGCCACTTCCTGACGCACCGGCAGCACCAGGCTGTTCACCGCCAGCTGGGTGTTTTCACCGTTCAGCTGGGTACTGGTGTTATGACGGCTCAGACCCGCGCCCAGCAGGAAGCTGGTGCTGCTGACCTGGGCATCACTGCCGATCACCAGGTCGTTATGCGCAAAGTGATAGCTTTCGCTGCTTTCAAACGCCAGTTTGGTGTGGGTCAGTTTTGCATTGTTGCCCACTTCAAAAGTAAAGCGTGCGCCGGTGAAGTGCGCGCTGTCATCCAGCGAGACGAAGTGCTCAACCACTTCCGCTTCCGCACTCTCATCCAGCTGCAGATGATGACGATAATGAACCGTGTTCATCCCGCTCTGCTGACTGCTGGTGATGTGCAGCAGATAGAGCGGACGGGCTGCAGCTTTACCGCGCGCCAGATGAATGGAGGTCACCTCTTCCGCCAGACTCTCAGTCAGGTGCAGGAAGACTTCCGGTTGCACCGCGGCCGGCAGTGGACGGCGCTCGGCCGCCACGCTGTGGTGAATCTCAAACAGCTCGCTGTCGCGGGTACTTAACGCGGGCTGGAACTGACCATCAACATAGACCAGACGCACTGCATCCAGTGGCAGGGCCAGCGCATCGACCTGCTCAGCACTCAGCGTTTGCGGTGCCTCTGGCAGCACAAACTGCTGGGTCAGGAAAGTATCCAGTGAGGTGTATTTCCAGTTCTCATGCTTGCGAGTCGGCAAGCCAACCCGCATCAGTTGCTGCCAGTGCTGCTGTGCCTGCAGCGAACGCACGTCACCGCGCGATTCAAACAGGTGATGCCACTGTTGCAGCGCAGAATCACTCTTCGTCGGTAAGCCAGCCATAACCTTGCTCCTCCAGCTGTTTCACCAGCGAGAAGTCGCCAGATTTCACGATTTTGCCCTGATAAAGAACGTGTACGAAGTCTGGCTTGATGTAATCCAGAATACGCTGGTAGTGGGTAACGATGATAAAGGCACGCTTCTCATCGCGCAGGCTGTTGACGCCGTTAGCCACAATTTTCAGCGCATCGATATCCAGACCGGAATCGGTTTCATCAAGGATGCAGAGTTCCGGCTCCAGCGCCGCCATCTGCAGAATGTCGTTACGCTTCTTCTCGCCACCGGAGAAGCCAACATTAACTGAACGGGTCAGCAGATCTTCCGGCATTTTCAGCAGATGGATTTTTTCTTCGATAAAGTCCTGGAAATCGAAGCGATCCAGCTCTTCCTGCTGACGGTATTTGCGCACCGCGTTAACCGACGTTTGCAGGAAAAACTGGTTACTGACGCCAGGGATCTCAACCGGATACTGGAAGGCCATAAAGATGCCTTCACCGGCACGCTCTTCCGGTGCCAGCTCCAGCAGATCTTTGCCTTTAAAGGTGACCGATCCGCCGGTCACTTCATAGTCTTCGCGTCCGGCAAGCGTGGCAGACAGCGTACTTTTGCCTGAGCCGTTCGGGCCCATAATGGCATGGACTTCACCCGGTTTAATTTCGAGGTTCAGACCACGCAGAATGGCTTTATCTTCAACACTTACCTGTAAATCTTTAATGCTTAACATACTTATTCCTTCACATTGCTTCCGGCAACGCGTGTGACGGCATCAGCCCACACTGTGCTCAAGGCTGATGGCTAACAATTTCTGGGCTTCCACGGCAAATTCCAGTGGCAGCTCCGAAAACACGTCTTTACAGAAGCCGTTCACGATCATCGAGATGGCATCTTCTTCACTGATACCGCGCTGCAGACAGTAGAACATCTGATCTTCGCCGATACGTGAGGTGGTGGCTTCGTGCTCAAGCTGGGCCGTATTGTTGCGGGTTTCAACATACGGGAACGTATGTGCACCACAGTCCGGGCCAATCAGCATTGAGTCACACTGGGTAAAGTTACGCGCGTTAGTGGCGGTCGGCATGATTTTCACCAGGCCGCGATAGGTGTTTTCACTTTTACCGGCAGAAATCCCTTTCGAGATAATGGTCGATTTAGTGTTTTTACCGATGTGAATCATCTTGGTACCGGTGTCCGCCTGCTGGTGGCCGCTGGTCAGCGCTACCGAGTAGAACTCGCCGACCGAGTAATCACCGCGCAGAATGCAGCTCGGGTATTTCCAGGTGATGGCTGAACCGGTTTCTGACTGCGTCCAGGACATCTTGCTGTGGTCGCCTTCACACAGCGCACGCTTGGTGACGAAGTTGAGGATACCGCCCTCGCCTTCGCCGCCCGGGAACCAGTTTTGCACCGTCGAGTATTTTACTTCGGCATTTTTATGGATGATCACTTCCACTACCGCTGCATGCAGCTGGTAGCTGTCACGGACCGGTGCTGAACAACCTTCGATGTAGCTGACATAACTGCCTTCATCAGCAATCAGGATGGTGCGTTCGAACTGACCGGTTTTCGCTGCGTTGATGCGGAAATAGGTCGACAGCTCCATCGGGCAGCGCACGCCTTTCGGGATATAAACAAAGGTCCCGTCTGAGGCGACGGCCGAGTTCAGTGCAGCAAAGAAGTTATCGTTGGCCGGGACCACCGTGCCGAGATACTGCTTCACCAGCTCCGGGTGTTCATGAATCGCTTCGCCAAATGAACAGAAGATGATCCCCTGCTCCGCCAGTTTGCCGCGATAGGTGGTGGAAACCGAGACGGAGTCGAAAATGGCATCAACCGCCACTTCACGTCCTTCACGCACCGGTACACCCAGCTGGTTAAAGGCATTTTCCACTTCCTGCGTCAGATAATCGCTGGCCGGCGCACTGCCTGATGCCTGGGTTGCTCCCGGCTCAGAAGCGCAGCTGTCATCGCAATTACCGCACGACGGTGCGGAATAGTAGCTGTAATCCTGGTAATCGAGTTTCTCGTAATGCGCTTTCAGCCAGTGCGGCTCTTCCATTTCAAGCCAGGCACGGAAAGCTTTAAGACGAAACTCCAGCATCCACTCTGGCTCGTTACGCTTGGCCGAAATTGCGCGCACCACATCTTCATTGATGCCGTTGGCAAATTCTTCGGTCTGCAATTGGGTAAAGAAGCCCTCTTTGTAATTGAGCTTGCCTTCCCAGATTTGTACATCGTCAGATGTTTCGCTGTGTCGTGACATATTTCACTTACTCGACGCCAAAACTCTCGCCACACCCGCAGGCGTGCTGAGCTTTAGGGTTATTGAATTTAAAAATCTGATTCAGGCCTTCGCGAACGTAATCCACTTCGGTGCCATCAACAAATGGCATCGCCTGAAGCGGCACAAACAGGGTTGCGCCGTGGAACGAGAACTGCAGATCGTCATCGACTGGCTCTTTCACCAGATCCATGACGTAACCAAATCCGGCGCAGCCGGATTGTTTCACGCCTACCCGCAGTCCCTTGACATCAGGGTCCTGAGCAGCCAGATTGAGAATTTGTTGCGCTGCGGTTTCAGTCAGCGTCAGCCCTTTCCAGACGAAATCGTCGGGTGAGAAAGAGTCTGCATTAACGGATGCCATGTTGATACCTCTTGAGTCCGGACCTTTTCAGGCTATCCCCCTATGGTAGTGATCTGACTGATCACTTCAACCTCTTGTTTTGCAGGGATAATCATCTTGTGCTGTTTTATTCGCCCGTTTATTAAGCATAGACCCTTCAACTCACTTTGCGGTGAGACAGAACACAGGAAGAGTCCCGATATAACCTATTAATAAATCACTCTTTTTAAAAAAATCACTTTCCATAAAAGCGGTTATTGATAGGTTACGCCTTTCTGCGATGTAAACGGAATGTTATTTCCGATTATATCGAGAGGTCATATAAATCGTTAAATTTTTCTGCCGCCGCAATTGCAATCCCGACCCGGTTGCATATGATAATTATTATCATTCATATTCAGGGTGGCGTTATGACGCTTTCTGTCTCTGCCTGGCTGCAGCATAAAATTGACGAGTACACATTTTCGGTGCGCGATATCACCGTCGACTTCTACCTGGCGCAGGCCAGACTTGACCGGGCCGACTGTTCCCTTCAGCAATTACGTCAGTTTAATGATACCTGTCTGGATATGGCAGAAGTCTGCCAGCTGAACGGAGATGACCAGAGCTACCTGCATGCGATGGGCAAACTGCATCATCGGCTGGTGCAGGAGATGGGCAATAGCGACCGCGACCGCCTGTTTCGCATTCAGGCCTACCAGCTGGCGCGTCTATCCCTGACTCGTCTCTGCCATCAGCTGGCAATGATCGGTGAATGGGACAAAGCCACCGCGCTGCAAAGCGAATTTATGCGTCACGCGGGCTGGATATTCTAATCCAGCCACGTCGTGACGTCGCGCACAATTTTTTTACATAAGTTCTAATAATGCCTGCAGCGGATGACGCATCCCGTTTCCTTCCACGCGTTTAACCTGGCTGCGACAGGAGTAACCCGTGGCCAGACAGCGCTGGCGCGGCAGCCGCTGCAGTTGCGGATGCCAGGAGAGGGCGTAGATCCCCAGTGAGTTCTCATGATTTTTGGTTTCATGGCCGTAGGTTCCTGCCATACCACAGCAACCGACGTTGATGTTCTCCAGCTTTGCGCCAAAACGGGAAAAAATCTCCTGCCACTGATTGGGCGCGGAAGGCAACGCCGTCACTTCAGTACAGTGTCCAAACAGATACCATGACTCTCCGCTGGTAGCCTGCACCGCGCGTTCAGCCAGCGCCTGCTGTAGCCACTCATGCACCAGCAAGACGCTGAATTCGCCGCGCGCCTCACCCAGCGTCTGATGATACTCATCGCGGTAACAAAGCACCGTGGCGGGATCGACCCCAACCATCGGCATTCCCAGTTTTGCCACCCGGTTGAGGAAGTCAGCGGTACGGCTGGCGGTGCGGGCGAAACGTTGCAGGAAACCTTTCACATGCTGCGCTTTGCCATTCGGCGAGAACGGCAGCAGAACCGGTCGGTAACCCAGCTTCTCAATCAGCCGGATAAAGTCATTCACCAGCTGCGCTTCGTAGAAACTGGTAAACGGGTCCTGCACCACCAGCACAGTGTCAGCGCGTTCAGCTAGCGGTAGCCGCTCCAGTTGCTCCAGCGTCATGTTCATCGCCGGATGGCCACTGAGCTGCTGTTTCAGCGTCGGTGAGGAGAGCAGCGGCAGATCGACCATGCCAATCTGCGTTTTGCTCAGCTCTTTCAGCCATGGCTGCTGCAGGAAGAAGTTAAAGATTTTGGGCGCTTTCGCCATCAGCGGCGCGTAGCTTTCGACTGCCGCTACCAGATGATCGCTGACCGGCCGCAGATAACGGGTGTGGTAGAGCTGTAAGAAGCGCGAGCGGAAGCTTGGGACGTCAATTTTGATTGGGCATTGGGTTGAGCAGGCTTTACAGGCCAGACAGCCCGACATTGCCTCTTTGACCTCATGCGAAAAATCGTATTCGCCTTTACTGGCATGCCAGCTGTTGCGGGTACGGGCGATCAGCGCCCGCAGCGACAGTCGGTTCTCCGGCAGTTGCTGCTCCAGCACCAGCGGATCAACGCCCTGATTTGCCAGCAGTCGCAACCATTCACGGGTCAGCGTCGCTCGCCCTTTCGGAGAATGGATACGGTTACGGGTGATCTTCATCGACGGACACATCGGGCTGCGGGCATCAAAGTTAAAGCACAGACCGTTGCCGTTACACTCCATCGCACCGCGCCATTCATCGCGTACCGTGACCGGAATCTGGCGGTCAAACGTGCCACGCTTCTCCGCATCGACCTGCATCATCTCGTCATTGCTGTCAAACGGGGTGCAGATTTTGCCCGGGTTAAGGCGGTTATACGGATCGAATGCCGCTTTGATGCGGCGCAGTTCATTAAACAGGGTATCGCCAAAAAATGCCGGGCTGTACTGCGCGCGGAATCCTTTCCCGTGCTCTCCCCACAGCAGGCCACCGTAGCGCGCCGTCAGGGCCACCACTTCATCGGAGATCTGTTTCATCATCATCTCCTGCTGTGGATCGCACATATCCAGCGCCGGACGAACATGCAGCACACCCGCGTCTACGTGGCCGAACATGCCATAACTCAGCCCGTGGCTATCGAGCAAGGCGCGAAATTCAACAATGTAATCAGCCAGTCTCTCTGGCGGCACAGCGGTATCTTCCACAAACGGGATGGGCTTAGCACGACCTTTGGCATTTCCCAGCAGTCCGACCGCTTTTTTGCGCATATTATAAATGCGCTCAATGCCCTGCAGATCGTCGCAGAACTGATAACCGATGACGCCGCCCTGCTGTTGTGCCATCAGCGCATCCAGACGCGCGCACAGCTGACTGATTTGGCTGTCGATCAACGCGGCATTGTCACCGGCAAATTCGACAATATTCAGGCCCAGCATCTCCTTATCCGGCACGTCGGTAATCAGTTCCCGCACCGAATGCCAGACGATATCTTCACGCGCCAGATTCAGCACTTTCGAATCGACGGTTTCAACCGACAGCGCCCGCGCTTCAACCATAAAAGGCGCATTGCGCAGTGCCGAATCGAATGAATCATATTTGATGTTGACCAACCGGCGTACTTTCGGCAGCGGCGTAATGTCCAGCCGGGCCTCGGTGATAAAGGCCAGCGTCCCTTCGGCACCGCATAGCAGGCGCGTTAAATCAAAGGTTTGCATATCGTCGCTGAAGACGTGTCGCAGATCATAACCGGTCAGAAAACGGTTCAGGCGCGGGAATTTTTCCAGAATCAGCGCGCGCTGTTCACGACAACGGGTCAGCACCTGCTGATAGATTCGTCCTTCCGGCGTGGCCGTGCGGGCCAGCGTTTCGGCCAGTGCGGTCGCCATCGGCCGGGTATCAAGGATATCGCCTCCCAGCAGAACAGCACGCAGTCCAATGACATGATCGGAGGTTTTACCATAAACCAGCGACCCCTGGCCGGAGGCATCGGTATTGATCATGCCGCCCAGCGTGGCGCGATTACTGGTTGAGAGCTCGGGCGAGAAGAAGAAGCCAAACGGTTTAAGATAAGCATTCAACTGATCTTTAATCACGCCCGCTTCTACCCGCACCCAGCCTTCATCAACGTTAATCTCCAGGATGCGGTTCATGTAGCGCGACATATCCACCACAATGCCCTGATTCAGCGACTGGCCGTTGGTGCCGGTGCCGCCGCCGCGTGGCGTGAACACCAGGCGTTCAAAGCGTGACTCGCCAGCCAGCCGGGCGATCAACGCAACATCGGCGGTTGAGCGTGGAAACAGTGCCGCATCGGGCAACAGCTGATAGATGCTGTTATCGGTAGAGAGCGAAAGGCGATCAGCGTAGCTGGTGGCGGTATCGCCGGTAAAACCCTGCTCTTTCAGCGACTCAAGGAATGTCAGCACCAGTTGAACCAGGCCCGGCGCCTGCGAAATCTGTGGGATCATGATTGTCTGACCGAAGATGTTGTAAACGTTTGCGTTTGCGCGTTTGCGGTCCCTCGTTTTATCACATTTTTTCAGCGCCTGCCGTTTTTTCAGGAAAGGTAAAAACCTTTCCCCGCGGCTCTGTTTAATCCGCAGTAAATAGATCATGATAAAAACGGGCGCAGAGAGCCCGGCAATGAAGGATTTGGATGAGGTTATGAATCAATGATGAAAAGCCTGTATCGGGACATGGATTTACCGCAGATTCTGTTTACCCTGATGTTTATTCTGTTACTGATCATCGCCTGTTTATGGGTGGTACAGCCCTTTATTCTGGGGTTTGCCTGGGCCAGCATGGTGGTGATCGCCACCTGGCCACTGATGCTCAGACTACAACGGCTGTTATGGGGGCGTCGTTCACTGGCGGTGATCGCCATGACCCTGCTGCTGTTACTGCTGTTTATTATCCCGATTGCCCTGCTGGTCAGTAGCCTGATCGATAACAGCGCACCGGTGGTAGCCTGGGTAACGCAGGGGCACCTGATGCCACAGTTGTTATGGATTAATGATGTGCCGATGGTGGGCAGTAAACTTTACAGCAGCTATCACAAACTGGTGGAAGGCGGCGGCTCCGGCATCATGGCAAAAGTGCAGCCCTATATTGGCCGTACCACCGGTTTCTTTGTCGCGCAGGCTGGCCATTTCGGCCGCTTTATGATTCATCTGGCCGTCATGCTGCTGTTCAGCGTGTTGCTCTACTGGCGTGGCGAACAGGCCGCGCAGGGCATTCGCCACTTCGCGTTCCGCATGGCCGGACGACGTGGCGATGCTGCGGTACTGCTGGCGGCACAGTCGATCCGCGCCGTGGCGCTGGGGGTGGTTGTCACCGCACTGGTACAGGGCGTGCTGGGCGGTATTGGTCTGGCGATCTCAGGTATTCCTTATGCCACGCTGTTAACGGTGCTGATGATCCTCTGTTGCCTGGTGCAGATTGGTCCACTGCTGGTGCTGGTGCCTGCCATTATTTATCTCTACTGGAGCGGCGATACCACCTGGGGCACCGTGCTGCTGGTCTGGAGTTGCGTCGTCGGCACGCTGGATAATGTGCTGCGACCGGTGCTGATTCGGATGGGTGCTGACCTGCCGATGATTCTGATCCTGTCCGGTGTCATCGGTGGCCTGTTCGCGTTTGGTATGATTGGCCTGTTTATCGGTCCGGTGGTGCTGGCGGTCTCTTATCGCCTGGTGTCCGTCTGGGTACATGAAGCACCCGCCCCCGACGACGACCCGCTGGCCGTGGCGGAGTCCCTCTCCGACCATGATGAAACCCTGCCTTAACGCCCTTTGAGCAATGATTAGTGCGGTTAATGATCATTAACCGCACCGATTCTTCCTCCTCACCTTTATGCTGTTTTCCATTAGCGGTTTTTAAGAAAAAAGCCATGTTTAGTCAGGAATGCCCCATTCCGGGTTAAAAAAGATTATTTTCCGCACTGTTTCTTAAGTGAAATGCGCCATAAAAGGTGACAAAAGATTATCGGCCTTAAACTAATAAGAGGATTCTTAAAGACGCCAGCCGGTCTGGTGAATAACATGTTTCCTATGTTCGAAATCATCTTACTGATTTCTAAACAACCTTCTTCCCCTGAGTAGAGTAAAGAATTGCTGTGTGTAGTCTTTGCCCATCCCCTGTGATGGGCTTTTTTTTGCCCGCAATACAGCCATCTGATAAAAAAAAGGCCAGCAAAGCTGGCCTTTTTACTGCAATCGGGATCGTTGTCAGGCTGTTTTATTGAGCTGCGCCAGGCTGACCCAGGTCTCCACCACGGTGTCCGGGTTGAGCGACAAACTGTCTATCCCTTCTTCCATCAGCCAGGCGGCAAAGTCCTGATGATCCGACGGTCCCTGACCGCAAATCCCGACATACTTGCCCTGCTTTTTCGCCGCCTTGATTGCCATTGAAAGCAACGCCTTAACCGCGTCGTTACGCTCATCAAACAGCGCGGAAACCACGCCAGAATCACGGTCCAGTCCCAGTGTCAGCTGTGTCATATCATTGGAGCCAATCGAGAAGCCGTCAAAGTGCTGCAGGAACTGCTCAGCCAGCAGGGCGTTCGACGGGATTTCACACATCATAATCACCTTCAGCCCATTCTCGCCGCGCTTCAGTCCCTGCCGAGCCAGCTCTTCTACCACCGCCTGCGCCTGATCGACGGTACGCACGAACGGTACCATGATCTCAATGTTGGTGAGGCCCATCTCATTACGCACCCGTTTCACCGCTTCACACTCCAGCGCGAAACAATCACGGAAGCTGTCGGCGACATAACGGCCAGCGCCGCGAAAGCCGAGCATCGGGTTTTCCTCTTCCGGCTCGTAACGTTCCCCTCCGACCAGATTGGCGTATTCGTTAGTTTTAAAGTCGGAAAGGCGCACAATTACCCGTTTCGGTGCAAAAGCGGCACCAAGAGTGGCAATTCCTTCAGTGAGACGACCGATATAAAACTCAACCGGATCGTCGAATCCTTTCATCAGCTTGCGAATCTGCTGCTGCAGTTCCGGCGTCTGCTGATCAAACTCCAGCAGGCTTTAGGGTGGACGCCAATCATGCGGTTAATGATAAATTCCAGCCGCGCCAGACCAACACCTTCATTTGGCAGACAGGCGAAGTCAAAAGCCCGGTCAGGGTTGCCGACGTTCATCATAATTTTCAGCGGCAGCTCTGGCAGGGAATCGACCTGCGAACTGGTAACGTCAAAGTCGAGCAGCTGATCGTAGACATAGCCCGTATCCCCTTCAGCGCAGGAGACCGTTACTTTATGACCTTCTTTCAGCCGATCGGTGGCATCCCCGCAGCCGACCACTGCCGGAATACCCAGCTCACGCGCAATGATCGCGGCATGACAAGTACGACCGCCACGGTTGGTGACGATGGCCGAGGCTTTTTTCATGATCGGTTCCCAGTCCGGGTCGGTCATGTCTGTTACCAGCACATCGCCTTTTTCAATCCGGTTCATTTCGCTGATGTCGTGGATCACTTTCACTTCACCCGCACCGATACGATGACCAATTGCACGACCTTCAACCACCACGCTACCCTGACCCTGCAGCGTATAGCGCTCCATCACCTGACCGTTCGAGCGCACCGTTTCAGGCCGCGCCTGAACGATAAATAGCTTGCCGGTATGACCATCTTTGGCCCATTCGATATCCATCGGACGCTGATAATGTTGTTCGATCAGTACTGCCTGCTGCGCCAGTGCCTGCACTTCGTCATCCGAGAGGCAGAAGCGATCGCGTTCAGTCTCTGGCACATCTTCTATCCGGACCTGTTCGCCATGCGCCAGGGAATCGGCGTAGACCATGCGCACTTTTTTCGACCCCATGTTGCGACGGACAATCGCCGGACGACCCGCCGCCAGCGTTGGTTTATGCACATAGAACTCATCCGGGTTGACCGCGCCCTGTACCACCATCTCACCCAGGCCCAGTGCAGCGGTGATGAAGACCACCTGATCGAAGCCGGATTCGGTATCGATAGTAAACATCACACCGGAAGCAGCCAGGTCGGAACGCACCATGCGCTGAATGCCCGCTGACAGCGCGACACCCCGGTGGTCATAACCCTGATGAACACGGTAGGAAATGGCGCGATCGTTAAACAGCGAGGCGTAAACATGCTTCACCGCCACCATCACCGCATCAATGCCCTGCACGTTCAGGAACGTTTCCTGCTGGCCGGCAAATGAGGCATCGGGCATATCTTCGGCGGTCGCCGATGAACGAACGGCGAAAGAGGCGTCTGCATCATCAGAAGAGAGTTGCTGGTAGGCCTCAAGGATCGCCGCTTCCAGTTCTGGCAGGAACGGCGTTTCGACTATCCACTGACGAATCTGCTTACCGGCTTTCGCCAGCGCATCAACATCATCAATATCGGTGCTATCCAGTAATGCATAAATGCGCTGGTTCAGTCCGCTTTGATCGAGAAACAGGTTGAAGGCGTAGGATGTAGTCGCAAAACCATTGGGTACCGAAACCCCCAGCGACGACAGATTGGTAATCATTTCACCCAGAGAAGCATTTTTGCCTCCCACCCGATCAACATCATGCATGCCAAGCTGGTTATACCAGAGCACTAGCGGCTGTTCGCCTTTATTGGACATTGAGCTTATCCTTTATCAATGAATGGGCACATGGAATATTCTGCAATCAACCCATTCAGCCTGGCATAACCCCCTGTCAATAACGATCTGTTGAATCGTTAAAGCAGAATATCGGCAACAGATTCGGAATTGTGCACGGCTTAATTTTCTGTTGCGCAAGCCGCTTATTTTAAGCTAAATGACTGATGCAACAGTAAATGGCCCATTTTCAGTCACTTAATAATTGATTTTTGTTGCGCAACAGGCGCAATGCCTGTTTTTATTGCCATTGAAAGTCATCACGAAATTATGCGAAATGAAACACCCTTTCATTTTTGCTGCTGTGCTAAAACAGTGCGGCAATACAAAAAAATGAAAAATTCATAACAGAATAATATGGATTATTTATTTTATCTCGCGGCGCAGACTGACCGCTCACTCTTTTCAGAGGCCGATACGTCATGAGTACTGACAGAAGCGTTTTTTATATTTCCGATGGCACCGCCATCACCGCCGAAGTGCTGGGCCATGCAGTGCTCTCCCAGTTCCCGGTCAACATTACCAGCCTGACGCTGCCGTTCGTTGAAAACGTTCAGCGGGCGCAGGCGGTTAAAGCGCAGATTAATGCGCTCTATCAGCAGAGCGGCGTACGACCGCTGGTGTTCTTCTCTATTGTTACGCCGGAAGTGCGCGATATCATCGTGCAGAGTGAAGGATTTTGTCAGGATATCGTGCAGGCGCTGGTGGCGCCGTTACAACAGGAACTGGGGCTGTCGCCGGCCCCGGTGGCGCATCGCACTCACGGTCTGGATGCCAGTAATCTCGGTAAATACGATGCGCGTATCGCCGCCATTGACTACACCCTGGCGCACGACGACGGCATCTCACTGCGCGGTCTGGAAGATGCTCAGGTGATTTTGCTGGGGGTATCGCGCTGTGGCAAAACCCCCACCAGCCTCTACCTGGCGATGCAGTTTGGTATCCGCGCCGCCAACTATCCTTTCATCGCCGATGATATGGATAACCTCAAACTGCCGCCGGCGCTGCGCGCCCATCAGCACAAACTGTTCGGGCTGACCATCGATCCGGAACGACTGGCCGCGATTCGACAGGAGCGCGCGGAAAATACCCGTTACGCCTCAATGCGCCAGTGCCGGCTCGAGGTGGGCGAAGTGGAAGCACTGTTCCGCACCCATCAGATTCGCTATCTCAACAGCACCAACTACTCGGTGGAAGAGATCGCCACCAAAATCCTCGACATTATGGGGCTGACCCGCCGCATGTATTAACACGCTTTCCACGGCGGTGATGTAAAGCGTCGCTGCCGTCGGTTTTGATTTCATTATTAATTCCCGGGTTGAATTCGCAGGCTAATGGTTTATTGTGACCACCATCACTTCCCGGTATTTCACCGTTGCGAAGAATCGTTTTCGAGAAACTCATGAACAAAACCGACGAACTGCGTACCGCCCGCATTGGCAGTCTGATTACGCCTGTCAGCCTGGCGGCTGACCATCCTGTTTCTGCCGCCATTGCGGATAATGTCACCGCCGCCCGCCAGCGCATCGCCCGTATCCTGACCGGTGAAGATCCGCGTCTGCTGGTGGTTATCGGCCCCTGCTCCCTGCACGATCCGAAAGCGGCGCTGGAGTATGCGGAGCGCCTGAATGTCCTGCGCGTGCGCTATCAGGATCGACTGGAGATCGTGATGCGCGCCTACTTTGAGAAGCCCCGCACCGTGGTGGGCTGGAAAGGCCTGATCTCCGATCCCGACCTGGACGGCAGCTATGATGTGAACCGGGGTATCGGTATTGCCCGCCAGTTGCTGATTGATATCAATGCCCTTGGCTTGCCGACCGCAACAGAATTTCTTGATATGGTGATCGGACAGTTTATTGCCGATTTGATCAGCTGGGGCGCTATAGGCGCACGCACCACTGAAAGTCAGATTCACCGTGAAATGGCGTCGGCACTCTCCTGCCCGGTCGGGTTTAAAAACGGTACTGACGGCAACGTGCGTATCGCGGTGGATGCGATTCGCGCTGCCCGCGCCAGCCATATGTTTCTGTCGCCGGATAAGCAGGGCCAGATGACCATTTATCAGACCAGCGGTAACCCGCATGGTCATGTGATCCTGCGTGGTGGCAAGCAGCCAAACTATCAGGCCGCTGATGTGGCGGCCGCAGCGGCCAGTCTGGCGGAGTTTAATTTACCGCAACAACTGGTGATCGACTTCAGCCACGGCAACTGCCTGAAGCAGCATCGCCGCCAGCTTGATGTGGCGGCGGATGTGGCCCAGCAGATTGAGACCGGATCGCGGGCGGTGGCTGGCGTGATGATTGAGAGCTTCCTGCAGGAGGGCAATCAGAAAGTGGTGGGCGGTCAACCGCTGGTTTACGGTCAGTCAATCACCGATCCCTGCCTCGGCTGGCAGGAGAGTGAAGCGGTGCTTGCCCTGCTCGCCGACGCGGTCTCCCGCCGTTTCTGAGTTAACTGGAGCAGCTGACCTCTAACGTTTTCCCCCAGTCTGGCGGCCGTTGACGATATTCAGCGGCGGTCAGATCGCTGAAAGGCTGCTGCAGCGCCTGGTGCAACCGCGCCAGTGCGCCCTGCTCTCCACGCTCGGCCTCTTCAATCGCCTGTTGTGCCAGATAGTTTCGCAGCACCACCGCTGGATTTGACGACTTCATCAGCGCCTGGCGCGTCTCATCGCGACTTTCCTCCTGCAATAAGCGCGCACGATAACGCTGGTACCAGCTATCAAACGCTTCACGAGCGATAAACTCATCACGCAGCGGTGAACGGGTTTCAGCCTGTTGTGTCTCACTTAACAGCCTGAAGGTCAGCGTGTAATCGCTGTGCTCTCTGGTCATCAGCGCCAGCAGTTCCGTCAGAATTTCATTGTCACCGCTTTCTGCCGTCAGCAAGCCGAGCTTAGCCCGCATCCGTTCGCCCCATACCCGCATCAGTTCCGGCTCGTAAACGCTCAGCGCCTGCTTCAGTTGTTCAGTGGTCATCAGCCCGGACAGCGCATGTGCCAGCCGGTTGAGATTCCACAGGCCGATCATCGGCTGGTTTTCAAAGCTGTAGCGGCCCTGATAATCGCTGTGATTGCAGATGTAGTCGGGCTGGTAATCATCCAGGAAGCCGAACGGACCGTAATCGAGCGTCAGGCCCAGAATCGACATGTTATCGGTGTTCATGACACCATGAGCAAAACCGACACTCTGCCACAGCGCGATCAGGCGCGCGGTGCGCAGGACCACGTCGGTAAACCACAACTGGTAGCGGTCCGCCTCTTCCTGCCACTGCGGCCAGTGGTGGCGAATGGCGTAATCGGCCAGCTGCTGCACTTTCTCCTGCTGCTGACTATAGAAGAAGTGCTCAAAGTGGCCGAAGCGCAGATGGCTCGGTGAAATCCGCATCAGCATGGCGCCACGCTCCGGCGTTTCGCGATAAACCGGTTCATCGCCAATGGATAAGGTCAGTGCGCGCGTGGTGGGGATCCCAGATGATGCAGCGCTTCAGAGGCCAGAAATTCACGCACGCTGGAGCGTATCACTGCACGACCGTCGCCCATGCGCGAATAGGGCGTCAGGCCCGCCCCTTTCAGATGCCAGTCGAGTTTGCTGCCATCCCCCAGCCGCTGCTCACCGAGCAGGATGCCACGGCCATCGCCCAGCTGACCGGCCCAGACACCAAACTGATGTCCGCTGTAGACCTGAGCCAGCGGCTGCATGCCGGGCAATAAGGCGGCGCCCTGCCAGACATCATGGCCGTCACCGGTAAACAGCGTCTCATCCAGTCCCATTTCGGTGGCCAGCGGGGCATTATGGTAAAGCAGGCGTCCGCCTGCCAGCGGGGTTGGGTTCAGTGCGGTGTAACACCCTGTCAGCTCGCGGAACCAGGTGTTATCAAAAGAGATCTTGCCAGTGGACATTGTTTCTCCCATGCGACGCTCAGCGATACGTCGTTCAGCTAAAACCTTCAGTGTAACGCTGATATCGGGGATTAAACAGGTCGCATCAGCCTGGATGCAAAGAGGAAGGCACGCGATTGTCAGCGCAGACCAGGGAAGACAACGCATCGGATTTAACCACCGGGAATAGCGCGCCCTGCAGATGCACACCGTTAAGCTGCAGAGCTTTATCCAACAGGCGATCGTCGTCTATGCCACAAATAATAATCTTATCGCAGTGAGAGCGGAAGTTATCGACAATACTTTGAATAAAGGGGACGAACGAAGCCCGTTTTGCCAGCGAGTGAATAAATCCTTTATCAAGACTGATGCAGGTAAACAAATTATCGTAAACCGCATTGGCGGGTGATTTGCCGGCACCAAAATGTGAAAGCGATAAATTAAATTCAGCGCTCAGGCTCTGCAGCAACCTATTATTTCTGCCCAGTTTAAGTTGCGGAAACGTTTCAGTGATATCCAGCATCACAAAAGGCAGCTGTTTTATTTTTCGCATCAGTAATTCATTTTCCAGCAGGGTATGGGCCATCCCTTCGTCAATACGAATTAATGCGGCAATCGCGTGCGAATCAAATAGCACGCGATTCTGTTCCAGTAAACCGATTTGACTTTGTAACAGCCGCAGCTGCTGCGATTTGTCCAGCTGTGGCAGCAGCAGGTCCTGCGGCAGAGTGATAGGTGCACTCTCATGCACAAACTGGGTTACCAGCTCGACAGCGGTCAGCCGCCCATCTACATCACAGGCAGGATAGAACCAAATTTCCGACTGATAGTCGGCCGATAAGTGAATTTTCATTTCTACTGCCAGAATAAGCGGCGATGGTGATATCCTATCTGAATGGATACACGCAGGCAATAGGACCAAATCATTGAAGAGATGGACTTCTTTACCCTTCCACCGCCGTTTGCCATCGGGTAATCACGCTTAAGCCAAATAATGCTAATCAAAACCGGGTTATTAGTGGAATTAAAGATGCATTTATTATGATTAATTAAATCCCGGCGGGATAAATATCATTTTAAATAAAACTTTTACCGGCGGGTTCAGCTCTGTTTAAAATTGGACTTAAGTCAGCTTCTGCCAGGCCGCGATTAAATGCGCCGCGCCTGCCAGAACACTTTACGCCAGTAGACATTATCCAGCGAAGAGCGGATCACACCCTGGCTGGTCGACGCATGGATAAAGGCGTTGTCGGTATCGTAAATTCCGACGTGCAGGCCATTTTCTCCCCTGCCGGTTTTAAAGAACACCAAATCGCCAGGCAGCAGATCGTCTTTACTGATCCGCGTACCGATGTCGCTCTGCGCTGCCGTGGTACGGGGTAGTTGCAGCGCGAATTTGTCGCGGAAGGTGAGATAGACAAAACCAGAGCAATCAACACCGTTGCGGCTCATACCGCCATAACGATAAGGGGTGCCACGCCAGTTGCCAAGCTGGTCATTCAGCTCTGCAATCACGGTGATCGAATCGGAAAGACGGCCATTAATGGGCGGCGCGTGATGACTGCATCCCGTCAGTAGCAGAACCAAAATCAGCAAAGCCAGGCGCATCGCCAAATGTCCTTATCAGAAGTTACGACCGGTTTAATGTAGCGGGAAAGCGCGCCGGGTGGCAAGTGTCAGGGCTGTACCATCAGCAGCGTGCGCCCTTCTGTTTCCAGCTGGCGAAACGCTATCTGATACAGCGGGGCCAGCTGCGCCGGGGTCAGTACCGCCGCTGGTGTCCCCTGGGCGACAACCTCGCCCTGATGCATCAGCCAGACGCAATCGGCCCGTTGCAGGCTGTGATTGAGATCGTGGCTGCTGGCGATCACGCTGATGCCCGCGGCACAGAGTCCGGCAATCAGATCATCCACCGCTTTCTGCTGCGCCAGATCCAGTGCCGTTAATGGCTCATCGAGTATCAGTAACCGGCCGCGCGGATTGATCTGCGGATCGATCTGAGCACAGACCGCCGCCAGCCGGACGCGCTGCCACTCGCCACCTGAGAGCTGGCTCAGCAAACGGGATAACTTGTCATCCAGCTGCAGCCGTTGTAGCAGCGTTGCCAGTCGCTCATCCGCGCGGGGGTCATCCGGTTGCAGATGCAGGCGTAAATAGTGCCAGACCGGCATCTGACTGAGCGGTAACTGCTGCTGAGGCAGCCAGCCACGTACCCGTGCCAGCGCCTTCCCGCTCCATTCACTTAACGGACGCTCGTCCAGCAGCACGCTGCCATCAGTGGCTTGCAGACCGGCAATCACACTCAGTAAGGTGCTCTTGCCGGCACCGTTCGGCCCCACCAGATGCAGCAACTGCCCGGCATCCAGCGTACTGCTAAACGGCAGTAGCCGTCCGGAGACGGCCACCTGTTTCAGCCGGAGCAGCATTTACTTTGCCAGTGCCTGCTTGATAGTTTCCAGAATGATCGGATCTTCCGGCGTCATATCGGGCGCAAAGCGCTGAATGATAGTGCCATCGCGACCAATCAGGAATTTTTCAAAGTTCCACAGGATATCGCCTGGCGCTTTCGGACCGCGTCCCTTGCTCACCTGGCGCTCGTAGAAGCCGCTGCCTTCCGGACGTACCGCCTCGGGACGCGCCGCCACCAGTTGTGCATAGAGCGGATGACGATGCTCGCCATTGATGTCCGTCTTCTCAAACATCGGGAACGTCACGCCATAAGTGGTGCTGCAGAAGGTTTTGATCTCCTCGCTGCTGCCCGGTTCCTGCTCAAGAAACTGATTGCAGGGAAAGCCCAGCACGCTGAAACCAGCGTCCTGCCAGGCTTTTTGCAGATTTTCCAGCTCCTCATACTGCGGTGTCAGACCGCATTTCGACGCCACATTGACCACCAGCAGCACCTTGCCCTGCCACTGTGACAGCGTGGTTTTTTCCCCATCAAGCGTAACCAGTTCAGTTTGATAAATGCTCATTCTGGATTCCTATCGTGGATGTTAAATAACCAGCCGAGGCTAGCGTGAAGATTTAACCAGTAGCGCAATAAACAGCGGCGCACCGAGCGTCGCGGTCACCACGCCGATCGGCAATTCCGCCGCGGTCAGCGCCAGACGGGCGATGATATCAGCGCCCAGCAGTACACCGGCACCGGCCAGCGCAGATGCCGGTAGCAGATAGCGGTGATCGCTGATGCCGCTCAGACGCAGCAGGTGCGGGATAACCAGCCCGACAAAGCCAATGGCACCCGCCATCGCTACACTGACGCCCACCAGCCAGCCCATCGCCAGCACCAGCAGATTGCGCCAGTAGAACAGCGACAGGCCAAGCTGCCGCGCCGAGGTCTCGCCCAGTGCCAGCAGATTCAGTATCCGACCGCTGCCGTTCAGCGCCAGCATCACCGGCAACACGCCCAGCATCATCCAGCCGTAACGCCAGTCAATCCCGCTGAATCCGCCCATCATCCAGTACATCAGCTGACGTAAATCGAGACTGGTACTGAAGTAGACGGCCCAGGTCATGATGGCGCTGCAGATGATGCCCAGCGCGACGCCGGTCAGCAGCAGCCGGGTGACAGAGAGCTGGCGATGGGCGAAATGCAGCAGAATCAGGGTAACGATCAGTGCGCCAGCTATCGCGGCGAGGCTCAGGCTCCACAGCGATCCGCTGCCGAGCAGGACCCCGAGTACCAGCCCGATCCCGGCGCCATTCGAGACGCCAAGCAGCCCCGGCTCTGCCAGCGGATTAGTAAACAGCGCCTGCATCACCACGCCGCACACCGCCAGCGAGGCACCAACCAGCACCACCGCCAGGCTGCGCGGCAGCCGCAGCTGCCAGACAAACAGCCGGCCGCTGTCACTCAGCCAGCGGGAAGGCGCAATCCAGCTATCGCCGGCGCACAGGCTGACAACAAGCAGCGCAAGCAGCGCAATACTCAGTCCCACCAGCCATTTCTGACTGCGGCGGTCGGCCTGGTGAGCAAGCTGGTCTAGCAGAGACATAAGCGGGATTAGCTGAGAAAACAGTGATTTGATTGTAGAGGGATTGCAGAAAAAAGAAAGGCTGGCAGTGATGCGATCAGGCTCAGCGGTTATATGGCAGGGGAAGACGGTGATAATGGAGTAATAAAAAAGGCCGCTTGCGCGGCCTTTTTGAAACGCTGAAATCAGTCAGTTTCTTTGGGTGTGGCGTTCTCTACGCGGCTTTTCAACTTCTGCCCTGGGCGGAAGGTTACTACGCGACGCGCAGTAATCGGAATATCTTCCCCCGTTTTCGGGTTTCTGCCAGGACGCTGGTTTTTGTCGCGCAGGTCGAAATTACCAAACCCAGACAGTTTTACCTGTTCTCCATTTTCCAAAGCGCGGCGTACCTCTTCAAAAAACAGCTCTACCAACTCTTTCGCATCGCGTTTGCTCAGCCCGAGTTTTTCAAACAGGTACTCTGACATTTCAGCTTTTGTAAGCGCCATAGGTTCAATCCCTCAAGGTTGCCTGGAATCGCTCTTTTAATGCCGCAACGCATTTGCCAACGGTCGCGGCAATCTCCTCTTCTTCGAGTGTCCGGCTGGTATCCTGCAAAATCAGGCTGATTGCGAGGCTCTTGTAACCCTCAGAAACGCCCTTACCGCGGTACACGTCAAACAAGTTTACGCCAACTACCTGATTTACGCCAACTTTCTTACACTCCGCGATGATATCTGCTGCAGGGACGTTTTCAGCCACCACAACAGCAATGTCACGACGGTTCGCCGGGAAGCGTGAAATCTCGCGCGCATCAGGCAGGACGCGGTCTGCGACCTTATTCCAAAGCAGTTCAAAGACTAAGGTGCGGCCATTGAGATCAAGCTTACGTTCCAGCTCAGGATGAACCACTCCGATAAATCCGATTCGTTCATCATGTAAATAAATCGCAGCGCTCTGTCCTGGGTGCAACGCCGGATTGGCTTCAGCACGGAAGCTGATGTCATCCAGTTTGCCGGTTAAATCGAGCAGCGATTCTAAATCGCCTTTTAAATCATAGAAGTCAACCGTCTGCCGCGCCAGATCCCAGTGCTCTTCAGCACGGTTGCCGCTCAGTACACCAGCCAGCATAAGATCCTGACGGATGCCGAGATCGGCCTGGGTATCCGGCACAAAGCGCAATCCGCTCTCAAACAGACGCACCCGGCTCTGCTGACGGTTCTGGTTATAGACCACTGCGCTAAGTAAACCGGTCCACAGTGACAGACGCATGGTCGACATATCACTTGAGATCGGGCTTGGCAGCAGCAGCGCCTCTTCACCCGGATGCAGCAGCTGTTGGATTTTCGGATCAACAAAACTGTAGGTAATCGCTTCCTGATAGCCCTTGTCGACCAGCAGGGTTTTGGCACGCTTCAGCGACAGGTTCGCTTCGCGGTGCCTGGTCATCACCAGGCCGGCCTGAACCGGCACGTCCGGAATGTTGTTGTAGCCATAAATACGTGCCACTTCTTCGACCAGATCTTCTTCAATCGCCATGTCAAAACGCCAGCTCGGCGCAACCGCCTGCCACTGGCCTTCAGCCACGCTGACCTGACAACCGAGACGGGTCAGAATATCGGTCACCTGCTCATCCGGGATGACGTGACCAATCAGACGGTCCAGCTTCTCACGACGCAGAGTGATGGTAGCCTGCGGCGGTAACGCAGCCTGCCGGGTCTGATCGATGATCGGGCCCGCTTCGCCACCACAAATCTCTAACAGCAGCGCAGTCGCACGCTCCAGAGCCATGTGTTGCAGTGCCGGGTCTACGCCACGCTCATAGCGATGTGACGCATCGGTATGCAGGCCATGACGACGCGCACGGCCGGTAATCGAGAGCGGATCAAAAAAGGCGCACTCAAACAGGATATTCTGCGTTTCGCTGTTCACACCGGAATGCTCGCCACCAAAAATACCGGCCATCGCCAGCGCTTTATGGTGATCGGCGATCACTAAGGTATCGCTCTGCAGCGTGGCTTCGGTGCCGTCCAGCAGCGTCAGGGTTTCGCCCTCTTTCGCCATCCGCACCACGATCCCGCCATCAATGCGGTCGAGATCAAAGGCATGCATCGGCTGACCCAGCTCCAGCAGCACATAGTTAGTGATGTCGACGATCGGGTCGATAGAGCGAATACCACAGCGGCGCAGCTTCTCTTTCATCCACAGCGGAGTAGCCGCCGTGACGTTGACGCCTTTCACGACGCGGCCCAGATAGCGCGGGCAGGCATCGGTCGCATCGACCCGAATCGGGAAGGTTTCGCTCAGAGTGGCCGCGACCGGTGTGATCTCAGGCATATTGAGCGGCAGGCCATTCAGTACCGCCACATCACGCGCAATACCGATGATACCCAGACAGTCGGCACGGTTCGGCGTAACGCTGATTTCGATGGTGTTGTCATTCAGCTGCAGATAGTCGCGGATGTCAGACCCAATCGGCGCGTCCGCTGGCAGTTCAATAATACCGTTGTGATCGTCGGAAATACCCAGCTCGGAGAAGGAGCAGAGCATCCCTTCGGACGGTTCGCCACGCAGTTTCGCGGCTTTGATTTTGAAATCACCCGGCAGCACGGCGCCTACCGTTGCTACGGCGACTTTCAGGCCCTGACGGCAGTTTGGCGCGCCACAGACGATATCCAACAGGCGATCGCCGCCAACGTTAATTTTGGTCACGCGCAGCTTGTCGGCGTTCGGGTGCTGACCGCACTCCACCACTTCACCCACTACCACGCCGTGAAACGCACCCGCGACCGGGTCAACGCCATCCACTTCCAGACCGGCCATGGTGATTTGCTCAGACAGCGCCGCGCTGTCCAGGGCTGGATTTACCCATTCGCGTAACCAGAGTTCACTGAATTTCATTGGATAACCTGCCCTTACTTAAATTGTTTGAGGAAACGTAAATCGTTTTCGAAGAATGCACGCAAATCGGTGACGCCATAGCGCAGCATGGTCAGACGCTCCATACCCATGCCAAAGGCGAAGCCGGAGTAAACTTCCGGATCGATACCGACATTGCGCAGTACGTTTGGATGCACCATGCCGCAACCCAGCACTTCCAGCCATTTGCCGTTTTTGCCCATCACATCCACTTCCGCTGACGGCTCGGTGAACGGGAAATAGGAAGGACGGAAACGAATCTGCAAATCTTCTTCGAAGAAGTTGTTCAGGAAATCGTGCAGCGTGCCTTTGAGGTTGGTAAAGCTGATGTTTTTGTCGACAATCAGCCCTTCCATCTGATGGAACATCGGCGTGTGGGTCTGATCGTAGTCGTTACGGTAGACACGGCCCGGCGCGATGATGCGAATCGGCGGCTGTTGATTTTTCATGGTGCGGATCTGCACGCCTGACGTCTGGGTACGCAGCAGACGCGTGGCGTCGAACCAGAAGGTATCGTGATCGGCACGCGCCGGGTGATGACCGGGAATATTCAGTGCATCAAAGTTATGGTAGTCATCTTCGATTTCCGGACCTGTCACCACCGCGAAACCCAATTCGCCGAAAAAGGTTTCGATACGATCGATGGTGCGGGTCACCGGATGCAGTCCGCCATTCTCAATCCGACGGCCTGGCAGCGAAACATCAATGGTCTCGGCCGCCAGTCGCGCGTTCAGTACCGCAGACTCCAGTGCATCTTTGCGTGCATTCAGACGTTCGGTGACCTGCTGTTTTGCTTCGTTGATCACCGCACCGGCTGCCGGGCGCTCGTCGGCTGGCAGTTCACGTAAGGTCGTCATCTGCAGGGTCAGATGGCCTTTTTTACCCAGATATTCGACGCGCACCGCGTCAAGGGCGGCGATATCTGTCGCCCCGTCGATGGCCGCCGTGGCGTTGGCCACCAGTTCTGCGAGTTGGGACATAGTTTCCTCTTTTTCCAGTCAGGCTGGTCAGTTCTCGTTGGGACCTGCCGGTCCAATATGCTAGCGCCAGAAACAAAAAAGCCTCCACGAGGGAGGCTTTCAGCGCGATTTTTCGTTTCTCTTCTTATGCGCAAAAGCCCCCGGATTCAGGCGCTAAAGTAAAAAAAGAAACGGAAAATAGCAGCATTCATGCTTGCGGTTACCTTGTCATGAACCATGAGGGCACTATTGAAATGCGTAGCGATGAAAATGTCAATCTTTTGCGCGGGTTACAGGCAATAAAAAAGGGAGCAAGCTCCCTTTTTCATCCGGCTTACGCCAGTGCTGATTTCGCTTTTTCGACCAGTGCAGAGAATGCCACTTTGTCGAATACAGCGATGTCAGCCAGGATCTTACGGTCAATCTCAATGGCTGCTTTTTTCAGACCATTGATGAAACGGCTGTAAGACATGCCGTTCTGACGTGCCGCTGCGTTGATACGCGCGATCCACAGCTGACGGAACTGACGCTTACGTTGACGACGGTCACGGTAAGCATACTGACCAGCTTTGATAACAGCCTGGAAGGCAACGCGGTAAACACGTGAACGTGCACCGTAATAGCCTTTAGCTTGTTTTAAGATTTTTTTGTGACGTGCGCGAGCAACTACACCACGTTTTACACGAGCCATTTAGCTCTCCTGTTTAATATTCTGAATGAATGAAAAAATTTACTTATGCGTATGGCAGGCAGGCAATAACCAGACCCAGGTCGCCTTTAGACACCATGCCTTTAGGGCGCAGGTGACGTTTACGCTTAGTAGATTTTTTGGTCAGAATATGACGCAGGTTTGCGTGTTTACGCTTGAAGCCGCCAGAAGCGGTCTTCTTGAAGCGCTTAGCCGCGCCACGTACAGTTTTAATCTTTGGCATTTTAAAAAATATCCACTTCGCATTGTTGATAACATGACCCAGACAGGCGAACAGATAACCGCACAGCGCGAACGCTGCGCGGTTAATGCTACTTGAAAGCCTACTGTTTCTTCTTAGGAGCGAGCACCATGATCATCTGGCGGCCTTCGATCTTCGAAGGGAAGGATTCGACAATGGCCAAATCCAGATCTTCACACAGGTCTTTACGGACGCGGTTAAGCACTTCCATACCGATCTGCTGGTGCGCCATCTCACGACCGCGGAAACGCAGCGTGATTTTGGCTTTATCGCCTTCTTCCAGAAAGCGAATCAGGTTGCGTAGTTTGACCTGATAGTCGCCATCATCGGTTCCAGGACGGAATTTGATTTCCTTAACCTGAATAACTTTTTGCTTCTTCTTCTGTTCCTTAGAAGATTTGCTTTTTTCATAGAGGAACTTGCCGTAATCCATAATGCGGCAGACCGGCGGTTCGGCATTCGGGCTGATCTCTACCAGATCAGCACCCGATTCCTCGGCTTTTTCCAAAGCTTCGCGTAATGTGACAATGCCAATCGGCTCGCCATCCATGCCTGTTAAGCGCACTTCAGTTGCGCGGATTTCACTGTTGATTTTGTTCGGACGCGTCGGTAATACTCGTTTTCCGCCTTTAATACTTTATTCCTCCAATTGGTGAAGATTTCGGCTGCGAATCTCTTGTTGAAGTTTCTCAACAAACACATCAACATCCATCGACCCAAGGTCTTTACCACGGCGGGTGCGAACGGCCACTTTGCCAGCTTCCACCTCTTTATCACCACAGACCAGCATATAAGGGACGCGACGTAATGTGTGCTCGCGGATTTTAAAGCCTATCTTCTCGTTTCTCAAGTCTGCTTTCACACGAATGCCAGCATTCTGCAACTTACGTGTCAAAGACTCAACATATTCCGCTTGTCCATCGGTAATATTCATTACCACGACTTGCAGCGGTGCCAGCCAGGTTGGGAAGAAACCGGCGAATTCTTCGGTAAGAATACCGATGAAACGCTCCATTGATCCCAGAATCGCACGGTGAATCATCACTGGCGTCTGACGATCGTTGTTTTCACCCACGTAGGTTGCTTCAAGGCGTTTTGGCAAGGAAAAGTCTAGCTGAACTGTTCCGCACTGCCAGGCGCGATCAAGACAATCGTACAAAGTGAACTCAATTTTAGGACCGTAGAACGCACCTTCGCCTGGCTGGAACTCAAACTCAATATTGTTTTCGTTCAGTGCGGCGGCCAAATCTTCCTCAGCACGATCCCACATTTCGTCGGTGCCAATACGCTTCTCAGGACGGGTGGATAATTTCACCACAATCTTTTCAAAGCCGAAGGTGCTGTACATGTCATAAACCATGCGGATACAGCTGTTAACTTCGTCACGTACCTGCTCTTCAGTACAGAAAACGTGTGCATCGTCCTGAGTAAAGCCACGCACGCGCATCAGACCGTGTAACGCACCTGACGGCTCATTGCGGTGACAGCTACCAAACTCTGCCATACGCAACGGCAGGTCACGATAGGATTTCAGACCCTGATTAAAGATCTGCACATGGCCAGGGCAGTTCATCGGCTTGATGCAATATTCACGGTTCTCAGAGGAGGTGGTGAACATCGCTTCTTTGTAGTTTTCCCAGTGTCCGGTTTTTTCCCACAACACGCGATCCATCATGAATGGACCTTTAACTTCCTGGTACTGATACTCTTTCAGCTTGCTGCGGACGAACACTTCCAGCTCGCGGAAAATGGTCCAGCCGTCATTGTGCCAGAAGACCATGCCAGGTGCTTCTTCCTGCATGTGGTAGAGGTCAAGCTGCTTACCAATCTTGCGATGGTCGCGCTTCGCCGCCTCTTCCAGGCGCTGCAGATAGGCTGCCAGTTGCTTTTTGTCTGCCCATGCGGTGCCATAAATACGCTGCAGCATTTTGTTGTTGCTGTCCCCACGCCAGTAGGCGCCGGAGATTTTTTGCAGCTTAAAGTGATGGCAAAAACGCATGTTCGGCACGTGCGGGCCGCGGCACATGTCGACATATTCTTCATGATGATACAAGCCAGGCTGATCATCATGGCTGATATTTTCATCCAGGATAGTGGTCTTATAGACTTCACCTCGCGCGGCGAAAACATCGCGCGCTTCCTGCCAGCTGACTTTTTTCTTAACGACGTCATAGTTGGTTTCAGCCAACTGATGCATGCGTTTTTCCAGCAGGTCGATATCTTCCTGAGTCAGGGTGCGATCAATATCGACATCATAATAGAAGCCGTTATCAATCACCGGGCCGATCGCCATCTTAGTATCCGGCCACAACTGCTTAATCGCATGCCCTAACAGGTGCGCGCAGGAGTGACGAATAATCTCCAGACCCGCTTCATCTTTGGCGGTGATG
This sequence comes from Pantoea conspicua, assembly GCF_002095315.1. Taxonomy (GTDB): domain Bacteria; phylum Pseudomonadota; class Gammaproteobacteria; order Enterobacterales; family Enterobacteriaceae; genus Pantoea; species Pantoea conspicua. The sequence continues at coordinate 37,953 of NZ_MLFN01000015.1, read as the reverse complement.
ATCGCAACGGCAGCATCTTCAGTGATGGGATCGGCAGCATCAACCAGTTCACCATTGACGCGACCTGCGATGCAGGCTTTTGCTAATCCCGGGCCGATGTCCAGCGCGATATCCATAACGCTGACAGGGCGATCAAAAACTCGCTGGCTGCCATCAGGAAGCGTAATTACAGGCATTTCATATCCTTAATTGCAGTGGTAAGCCACACGAAAGCCTACATGCAACATCATGTAAATTTAATGACCTGGCGTAATGTCTGACCCACAGTGTCGGAATGTCGCCAGGATTGCAGTGCGGAACAGATGATAGCAGTTTTCCCCGACGAGAAAAACCCATGCCGTTTTCGCTAAGCCTCGGAGAGATCAAAAAAAGCGGCCTGACACACTGTCAGGCCGCCGCTAATGCTGCGATTGAAAAACCGCTTACATCGCGTAGGAGAGCATGATCGAGGTTTTGGTATCAGTACGATCCGGCGCAGATTCTGGCGGATTGTTGTTCCAGGTCACGTTGTAAGCCAGCTTCAGCGCGAAGTGACTGTTGATAGCGACCTGGAGGCCAGTTTCTGAGTTGAGGGTGGTGTCTTCGCCAAAGCTGCTCAGCACGGAAACGCCCTGCACAAATTTGGTGGTATCGGTCAGCTGCCACTGGTAGCTGATAGCACCGTAGCCCAGCGCTTTGGTTTCATGGCCCCCATCGTGGAAGTCATCGTAACGTACACCCGGACCAAATTCCGCGCGCAGTGAATGCACCGGACCGTTGAGGATCTGACGACCGTAACCGGCGGTCAGCACGTCACGGGAATCGTAGCCGTTGAAACGATCGCTTAACCAGCTCGCCTGACCAAACAGGTAGTCATAGGAGTTAAGGTTATAACGTGAACGGCCGCCGATGTTGTAAGTCTCAGACGAGCGCTCATCATTTGAAGAGGTGTTGGCGGCGTTGCCCCACAAACTGTATGCCATCGATGACTGATACCAGGTCATGTTGGTCTGAGCAGTCATGGATGAACTGGTGGTGTTACCGGTTTGCGCCAGGTAACCCGCAGAAGCGGAACCTTCAAATGGTTTTTTCGCCGTGGAAGGGTCATCCATTGAGGTGAATACGGCATTATCGGCCAGTGCCTGGTGGCAAAACGCTCCGGCGGAGAGCAAAAAAACAGCAGACAGCTTGTTAAAGGCTTTCATTAAATGTGATCCGTGCGACAGTTTAAAAAACGGAGAGTCTGAAGCGTTTTGCCCGGCAATCAACGCAATTTACGGTAAGTTTTGTAAAAGAATATTAACTTGCTCAAAATGCGTGGTATTGCTATGAAACCGCATGTTAATTGGGACTCCTCTGATTAACGCGGCGTATTATAGTGGTCCTTAATCGAAAATACAGCCGCTGCACGACAAGATTTTTCAGATCGTTACCGGCTGCGGTTGACAAAATTTTACTTTCTGACCACCGGTTGTGCTCTTAGCATCCCCTTCATAATTCGCTCATTTTTTCGGCATGGTCTACGCTCAGTTCAGTTTCTCTACCCTGAGGTGAATGATGAGCAGTAATTCGTTAACCCGATATATCGTGACGTTGCGCTATCAGGAGTCTGGCTTGAGTGACATTCTTGAGCTGACCGGAGCGATGACTTCCGCCGGATTTACCACCACCCTGACAGATGACGATGGGCACCCGCATGAACTGGGAACTAACAGTTTTGGTATTGTCACCACGCTGGATGAGGATGATCTCAGAGAGCAGGTGACGTCTGCGGGTGAAAGCGCGCTGGGACAAAAGCCGGACGTGACCGTCACCCCCTTTGAGCAGTACCTGCGCGACGCAGCCGATCATCGCCCTGCCGCTTCACCTGCAGAATAAAGGGTGCGTCAGCGCTGGTTTTGGTGAAGATTTACGCGCTACAATCGAACTTACGCAGCGAATAACGAGGATAGCCCGATGTGGTCAGCCATTAGTCGTCTGTTAAGCGAGCAGTTAGGCAACGCCGAAATCACTCAACGCCACGCCCTGCCCGGTGGCGATGTCCACCCTGCCTGGCGCATCCGCTACGGTGACCATGACGTGTTCGTGAAATGCAATAGTCGCGAAATGCTGTCGCTATTTACCTGGGAAGCCGATCAGCTTGCCCTGCTGGCGCGCACCCAGACCGTCACCGTGCCGAAAGTGTACGGTGTCGGGCATCATCGCGAAGAGAGCTTTCTGCTACTGGAATATATTGAGCCACGGCCGCTTGATCAGCAGAGTGCCTTTCAGCTGGGGCAACAGCTGGCGCATCTGCATCAGTGGAGTGAGCAAACCCAGTTCGGGCTCGACTTCGACAACAACATCACTACTACCCCGCAACCTAACAGCTGGCTACGACGCTGGTCGGTTTTCTTTGCTGAACAACGCATCGGCTGGCAACTGCAACTGGCGGCCGAAAAAGGCATTCAGTATGGCGACACCGAACTGATTATTGCCTGTGTGCAGCGGGTGCTGGCATCACATCATCCCCAGCCTTCCCTGTTGCATGGCGACCTCTGGCCGGCAAACTGCGCAGGTAGCGCAGCTGGCCCGTGGATTTTCGATCCCGCCTGTTACTGGGGCGACCGGGAATGCGATTTAGCGATGCTGAACTGGTTCCCGGATCTGCCACGGCAGATTTTTGAAGGCTACCACACCGTCTGGCCATTACCGGATGGCTTTTCGCAGCGTCAGCCGGTTTACCAGCTTTATTATCTGTTAAACCGGGCCAATGTGTTTGGTGGTCACTGGCTGGGTGATGCACAGTTCGCCATTGGTCAGTTACTTGACGAAGATGCGCTGGCGACTCGTCAGGCCAGACCGGCCTGACTGGCTCAGATAAAACCGAGCAGCGACAGCACGAAGTAGCCAGCAACGGCAATCACAATTGGCAGCACGTAAAGCGGGAAAATTTGCAGGAAAATGGTGTGGCGCGGCACCCGCACCTTCTCTTCCAGCTGCTGACGCGTGCGCCCTTCACTGCCTTTAACCTGCTCAAGAATCAACTGATCCTCAATCCCTTCTTTGATGTGGCGCGCCTGACGTCCCATCCGCGCACCTGACGACTCCAGCGCCAGCCCGACAAAAATCAGAATGTAGATCAGCCAGAACCCGAGGTTCATCTGGCCGTTAAACGCCGGTACCGGCGAGTTATGCCAGAAAACGTTAAGGAATGGCGTGTTAAACCGGATCATATCGATCATAACGTGAACAAAATCGAGCATTACGGCGTCAATGCCAGGCTGCTTCTCACTGTGCTTAAACATAAAGCTCAGCACAGAAATAATGGTTGAAAGCAGCGCCAGTAAAAAAATCACCCAGCCAGCCACACGCTTGAGGATGGCGATGCGGCCAGCCTGTTGATAGGTCATGATATCTCCTGAACCCTGAATCCAATTTGCTGTAAGTCTACCTGCCAATGGCGAAATTTCCCAAATAAAGCGTGGCGGGCTGCACATCGACCTGTGACCAGTTGAACATGCTAAAGTAAAGCGAACTGTATAAGGAGACTTCAGATGCCCTATCACCGCCCCGTTCTCGCCGCGCTGTTTGACATGGATGGATTACTGATTGATTCAGAGCCGCTGTGGGACCAGGCAGAAATGGATATTTTTTCAACGCTGGGTGTCGATTTGTCACGCCGCAGTGAATTGCCTGACACGCTCGGCTTACGCATCGATCAGACCGTGCGCATGTGGTACGAAACTCTGCCGTGGCAGGGTCCCAGCCAGCAGGAGGTGACGCAACGGATCATTGCCCGGGCGATGGCGCTTATTGAAGAGACCCGCCCGCTACTGCCTGGCGTTGAGTCTGCACTGCAACTCTGCCGGGAGCACAACCTGAAAATCGGTCTCGTCTCTGCTTCGCCGATGGCGATGCTGGAACGGGTACTGGAGATATTCAATCTGCGCCCCTACTTTGACGTGCTCTCCTCGGCGGAAGCACTGCCCTACAGCAAACCCCATCCGCAGGTTTATCTCAACGCGGCCAGTGATCTGGTGATCGATCCGCTGAACTGCGTGACGCTGGAAGACTCTTTTAACGGCATGATTGCCACCAAAGCGGCACGAATGCGTTCGATTGTGGTACCTGCCGCGGCCCACCGCCACGACCCGCGCTGGTCGCTTGCCGATGTCAGGCTGGACGATCTGACCTCTCTCTCGCTGGCCGATTTACAGGGGTAGTTACAGCCCGCCGTCAGGCGGGCTGTTCCATTTATTCCATCGGGCTATTGATCTACTCCACAAATAAATAAAACAACGTTTCATTTTTATTGAATTCATATCCCACTCTGCCTAAGATGCCCGAACAGTCCCTGTCCCGGGGCATACTTAACCTGATCTGCAGAGAGGCCTGAGATGAACGTTCGTCAAAGCATTCACAGTGATCACGCCAGACAGCTCGACACTGACGCGCTGCGTCGCGAGTTTCTGATTGAGACGATTTTTACTGCCGATAACTACACCCTGACCTACAGCCATATCGACCGCATCATTATCGGCGGCGTGATGCCGGTGAATAACCCGGTCACCATTGGCGATGAAATGGGCAAACAGCTGGGTGTCAGCTATTTCCTGGAGCGCCGCGAACTGGGCATGATCAATATCGGCGGGCCAGGTCTGGTGGAAGTAGATGGCAAACGCTGGGAAATCGGCCATGAAGAGGCGCTCTATATTGGCAAGGGCGCGCGTAATTTAGTGTTCAGCAGTCTGAACCCGGCGCAGCCAGCGAAGTTCTACTACAACAGCGCACCGGCACATGCCACCTTCCCGGATAAAAAAATAACCTTACAGGAAGCGTCTACCGCCACGCTCGGCGATCCCGCCACCTCTAATCGCCGCACCATCAACAAATTTATCGTGCCGGACGTGCTACCCACCTGTCAGCTCACCATGGGCTTAACCAGGCTGGATGAAGGCAGCCTGTGGAACACCATGCCGTGCCACACCCATGAGCGCCGCATGGAGGTCTATTTCTATTTCGACATGAGCGAGGAGAGCGCGGTGTTCCACATGATGGGCGAACCGCAGCAAACCCGTCACCTCCTGGTGCATAACGAGCAGGCGGTGATCTCGCCTAGCTGGTCAATCCATGCGGGTGTTGGCACGCAGCGCTACACCTTTATCTGGGGCATGGTGGGCGAAAATCAGGTCTTTGATGACATGGACCACGTCAAAATCAGCGAACTGCGCTGAGCAGAGGAGAAATATCATGGTACTGAATGCGTTTAGCCTGGAAGGAAAAGTGGCGCTGGTGACCGGCTGTAATACCGGTCTGGGACAGGGTATGGCGCTGGGCCTGGCGCAGGCGGGATGCGACATTGTTGGCGTCAACCGCGAGGGTCCGGACGAGACCCAAAGCAAAGTGGAAGCGCTGGGCCGCCGTTTCTGGCCGGTACAGGCTGACCTGATGAAAACGGCGGTGGTCGGCTCAGTGGTTGAACAGGCGCTGGCCGCAGCGGGTAAAATCGACATTCTGGTGAATAACGCCGGGATTATCCGCCGCGAGGATGCGCTGAATTTCAGCGAGCAGGACTGGGATGATGTGATGAATCTCAACAGCAAAAGTCTGTTCTTTCTGTCACAGCAGGTTGCCCGACAGTTTATTGCCCAGGGTAACGGCGGCAAGATCATTAACATTGCGTCGATGCTCTCCTTCCAGGGCGGGATTCGCGTCCCGTCTTACACCGCGTCAAAAAGTGCCGTGATGGGACTGACCCGACTGATGGCCAACGAGTGGGCGAAGCATGGCATTAATGTCAACGCCATTGCGCCCGGCTACATGGCGACCAATAACACTGAACAGTTACGCAGCGACGAGGCGCGTAGCGAAGAGATTCTGGGCCGTATACCGGCGGGTCGCTGGGGCGTGCCGGATGACATGATGGGACCGGTGGTGTTCCTGGCATCCGCCGCCTCCAACTATGTTAATGGCTATACGCTGGCGGTAGATGGCGGCTGGCTGGCACGCTGATCTATCTGGCGGACAATGCGCAACGCTTGTCCGCCTTCAATAAGCAATTATTAACGCTTCGTTACAGCGTCACATGTTCTCATTCACTGGATAAATCCCTATACTGGATGCATTGACAGTTTTCTTTGCAGCCAGGTTCCATCATGACGGCCGAGGGCCATATCATTTTCGCCATTGCGAGCGCCATATTCGCCAAACGTGCTGAACTTACGCCAGTACTGGCGCAGGCAGACTGGTGGCATCTCGTTCCATCAGCCCTGCTGACCTGCCTGTTGCCCGACATCGATCATCCTAAGTCGGTGTTGGGACAGCGGCTACGCTGGCTCTCTCATCCGATTGCGCGCGCCTTTGGTCATCGGGGCTTTACCCACAGTTTACTGGCGGTCGCCGCCGGGCTGTGGCTGTTCCAGATCAATCTGCCCAGGGAGTCCCCGATTCCTGCCGATGTGTTACAGGGGCTGACGCTGGGTTATCTCAGTCATATTGTCGCCGACATGCTGACGCCGGCGGGCGTCCCGTTATTGTGGCCCTGCCGCTGGCGCTTCCGTCTCCCTATTCTGAAAAGTCAGAAAGGCAACCAGCTTGAGCGAGCTTTATGTCTCGGCCTGGTTGGCTATGCGCTGTGGTTCCCGGTGGGTATGCCTTCGTTTGGTGCAAACGGCTGGCCTGCTCAGCTCTTCGATACCCTGCAAAACGGTGTCGGCCGGCTTATTTCCAGCCAGACTGCGCATTAAACCAACAAATTCAGCCAATAAGTTATAAAGCATTCCATTTGGATATAAGGCCTGCACCCTCTCCTGCTGCTAACATTCCCGCAGTCTTCATTCGTGATTAACATTATGCGGTTTTCCCGACACGGAAAGCCGCATTACTCTGGAGTTTCAGTATGGACCTTCCCTTAACGCTTAACCTCGTCGCCTTTGTGGTGCTGCTGGTGTTGCTCTCGCGCTTTAGCCGCAACAACTGGAGCCTGTCAAAGAAAGTGCTGACCGGTCTGGTGATCGGCGTACTGTTTGGCCTGGTGCTGCAGCTGATATACGGTGAAAACAGTGCAGTCGTTAAAACCTCAATCAGCTGGTTTAACATCGTCGGAAATGGCTATGTTCAGCTGCTGCAGATGGTAGTGATGCCGCTGGTGTTTGTTTCGATTCTGAGTGCGGTTGCCCGGCTGCATAACGCCTCCGCGCTGGGTAAAATCAGCGTACTGACCATCGGCGTGCTGCTGTTTACCACCGCTATCTCCGCGCTGGTCGGCGTGTTTGTCACCGGCCTGTTTGGTCTGAGCGCGGAAGGTCTGGTGCAGGGTGTGCAGGAGACGGCGCGTCTGAGCGCCATTCAGAGCAACTACGTCGGCAAGGTTTCTGACCTGAGTGTGCCGCAGCTGGTGCTTTCCTTCATTCCAAAGAACCCGTTCGCCGATCTTACTGGCGCTAACCCAACTTCAATCATCAGCGTGGTGATCTTTGCTGCCTTCCTCGGCGTGGCCGCGCTGCAGCTGCTGAAAGATGATGAAGTCAAAGGTCAGCGCGTGCTGGTAGCGATCGACACGCTGCAGTCGTGGGTGATGAAGCTGGTCCGTTTAGTCATGAAGCTGACACCGTACGGCGTGCTGGCTCTGATGACTAAAGTGGTGGCCGGTTCGAATCTGCAGGACATCATCAAACTGGGAAGCTTCGTGGTTGCCTCTTATCTTGGCCTGGCGATTATGTTTGGCGTCCACGCGCTGCTGCTGTCGGTGAACGGCATTAACCCGATGCGTTTCTTCCGCAAAGTGTGGCCGGTGATTACCTTCGCCTTTACCAGCCGCTCCAGCGCCGCCAGCATTCCGCTGAGCGTCGAGACGCAGACCCGTCGCCTTGGTGTGCCGGAGTCAATTGCCAGCTTCTCCGCCTCTTTCGGTGCCACGATTGGTCAGAACGGCTGTGCCGGTCTCTATCCGACCATGCTGGCGGTGATGGTTGCACCAACCGTGGGCATCAATCCATTTGACCCGCTGTGGATCGCCACGCTGGTCGGGATTGTGACGCTGAGCTCTGCCGGCGTGGCCGGTGTCGGTGGCGGTGCCACGTTTGCCGCGCTGATTGTGCTACCCGCGATGGGCCTGCCGGTAACGCTGGTCGCACTGCTGATCTCCATCGAACCGCTGATCGATATGGGCCGTACCGCACTGAACGTCAATGGCTCAATGACGGCCGGTTCCCTGACCAGCCGCTGGCTGGGTCTGACCGATAAGCGCGTGCTGGAAAGCGATGAACATGCCGAACTGGCACATCGTTAATCCATGCTAAACCTGGCGCGCCTGCGCCAGGTTTTTTCTCCTCTCCTGCCTTGTTCTCTCCATAATTTCCCCGCTTGATGGCGACGTTGTTAAGAAAGCGTTAAGCATGGTAAACAGGCGAAAATTCGCTGCTTTAGCGCTTGTCTTTAGTCGGTAAAAAGCCAATCCTGCGTGGAGTCTTATGAGGAGAATGCCCGATGAAAAAAGTTATCGCCTCACTGCTGGCGTTAACGCTGTTAACCCCGGCTATCGCTTTTGCTCATCCTGGCGGATGGGGCCCACACGGCGGACCGGGTCCTCACTGGGGCGGTCCCGGTCCGGTGCGCTTCCTGCCTGAAGCCGCCACGGCAGTGCTGATGGGTGGCCTGACTTACTATCTGCTTAACGGTAATTACTATCAGCGCCACGGCGAGGAGTATGTGGTGGTGGAGCCACCTGAAGAACATCGCGTTAGCGACGATATGCGGGTACTGGACTTCAACGGCAAACGCTTCTATGTGCAGCAGGGACACTACTATCAGCGCCAGATAGATGGCGACTACGTCGAGGTTCCGCGCCCGGCAGGGTTATAAGCCGCACCACAACGAAAAACGGCCCGTCAGATGACGGGCCGTTTATGATTCAATTGGGGCTTTATAGCGAAGGACTTACTGCTGAACCTGCGGATCAGTATCGTATTCCGCACAGCTCTGGAAGCCGTAGTTCATTACGCGACCGGTGTCGTTGTAGCTCACGAAGTAAGTCTGTGCTTTGCCATCACGCTGGCCCAGAACATAGGTCTGGCAGGTGCCGCGCGCGTGAACCATGGTGATTTCTGTTGACGGTGTGCCAGCGATCTGACGAACCTGGTCACGGGTCATCCCTTTTTTAACATCCTTTACCACAGGCTTAGTCACGTAGCTTTCAGCGCGGTCGTAAGTCGTACAACCAGACAGGGCAGCCAGCGTCAGCGCCGCAGCGATACATCCCATCACTTTATTCATCTTGTTGTTCCTCATTTATTGTCCATGTGCAGACAAGCCTGGAACATAAATTCAGGTTTATCAAGTTTATGGCGAACTTTTAATGCGCTGACAATCGTCAGGATTTCGTAAAGAAGGCTGTTTTGCTGTCAACGGCCACGTATAATCAGCGCGAAAAAAACGGCGCCTTTGGCGAAAATAGTGCATCTGCAGGGTGCAGCTTGCCTTCAATGGTAGTGCCAGGGCGGGCTCCGGCACCCGTTACCGTTCGCGAAGGCGTTGTCTGCCTGCTGTTCACCCATCGCTTCCGATACTGAGGATAAATGACACCTGTACATTCCAACCGGCTGGTTTATGCCATCACGCTGGGCCTGCTGGCCGCACTCGGCCCGCTGTGTATCGATCTCTACCTGCCCGCGCTGCCTCAGCTGGCCCGCGATCTGCACACGGAAACCGCCTCGGCGCAACTCAGTCTGACTGCCGGATTACTTGGCCTGGGCGCCGGTCAGCTGGTGTTCGGTCCGATGAGCGACAAATTTGGTCGCCTGCGTCCGCTGGCGCTGTCACTGGTATTGCTGTTTATCGCCTCGATCGGCTGTGCGCTGGCACAGGATATTCATCAGCTGCTGCTGGCCCGCCTGTTTGAAGGCTTAGCCGGTGCAGGTGGAGCGGTGTTATCACGCGCCATCGCCCGTGACATGTACAGCGGGCATGAGCTGACCCGCTTCTTTGCCCTGCTGATGCTGGTAAATGGTCTGGCCCCGATTGCTGCCCCGGTACTCGGCGGCGTGCTGATGACGGTGCTTAACTGGCGCGGCATTTTTGTGGTGCTCGGCTGCATTGCCCTGCTGCTGATTTTGCTGGCGCGCTGGAAACTGCATGAAACCCTGCCCGATGCGCGACGCAGCAAAGGCTCGATTTTCTCCGCCTATGCCGCGCTGGGCCAGGTCATTACCCATCGTCCTTTCATGGGCTTCTGCCTGACCCAGGGCTTTATGATGTCCGGGATGTTTGCCTATATCGGCGCCTCACCGTTTGTGCTGCAGCAACTCTATGGACTTTCGCCACAGGCGTTTAGCTTCTGCTTTGCGGCCAACGGAATCGGGCTGGTGATCGCCTCTCAGACCAGTGCCCGTCTCTGCCCGCTGTGGGGAGAATATCGGGTGCTGAAAGGCGGGCTGACGCTGGCCTTTGTCGCCTCCAGCCTGCTGCTGCTGGCCGCGCTGACGCAGGCACCGTTACCGCTGCTGCTGGTGGCGCTGTTCTTTACTATTGCCAGTAACGGGGTAATTGCAACGACCGCGTCCTCACTGGCGATGCAGAGCCAGGGCCATCGCGCCGGCAGCGCCTCGGCAGTGATTGGCGTCACCATGTTCACCCTGGGCGCCATCACCGTGCCGATTACCGGCATTGGCGGCACCTCAGTGCTGAGCATGACCGCCACCATTTTTGGCTGCTTTATGCTGGCGATCCTGATGTTCATTGTGCTGGCAAAAAAACCGCTGCTCCAGGTGAAAACTGTCTGATTTCGCAACGGTTAGCTGAAATCGGCTGCCGCTTTGGCTTGTTGTTTTCGCTGAGTCACGTTAGCTTTAATAAAACGTTCGCATCGAGCCGACGGGCCACTGACCTGAGGAGAAGTTCATGTCACTGCAGCAGGAAATCATTGAAGCACTGGGCGTCAAGCCACTATCGACGCCGATCACGAAGTGCGCGTTAGCGTCGATTTTCTTAAAGCCTATCTGAAGCGGCACAGCGGTATTAAGACGCTGGTGCTGGGGATCAGCGGCGGTCAGGACTCGACCCTCGCGGGCAAGCTGGCGCAGATGGCGATCAGCGAACTGCGCGAGGAGAGCGGCGATAGCGACTACACCTTCATCGCGGTGCGCCTGCCCTACGGCGTGCAGGCCGATGAGCAGGATTGTCAGGATGCGCTGGCGTTTATTCAGCCCGACCGCTCGCTGGTGGTTAATATCAAAGAATCCGTGCTTGCCAGTGAACGGGCGCTGCAGGCCGCTGGCATTACCCTGTCTGACTTCGTGCGCGGCAATGAAAAAGCGCGTGAGCGAATGAAAGCTCAGTACAGCATCGCTGGCATGACCAAAGGCGTGGTGGTCGGCACCGACCATGCGGCTGAAGCGGTCACCGGTTTCTTCACCAAGTATGGCGATGGCGGTACCGACATTAACCCGCTGTTCCGTCTCAACAAACGCCAGGGCAAACAATTGCTGAAGCAGCTAGGCTGTCCGGAACACCTCTACCTGAAGAAACCCACCGCTGACCTGGAAGATGATCGTCCCGGCCTGCAGGATGAAGTGGCGCTGGGCGTGACCTACGAGATGATTGATGACTATCTGGAAGGCAAAACCATCGACCCGGATAGCGCAAAAATCATTGAAGGCTGGTACCAGAAAACTGAGCACAAACGTCGCCCACCGATTACCGTTTTCGACGACTTCTGGAAGTAAACCCGTCCCTCCCTTGCTGCGGCAAGGGAGGCTTTTCCCTGCCTCATCCCGTTGATAGCAATATGCCTGCTAATGTGACACGCGCCACCCTGATCGGTCTGATCGCTATTCTGCTCTGGAGTACCACGGTTGGCCTGCTGCGCAGCGTCAGCGAAGCCTTTGGCGCGACCGGCGGTGCTGCCCTGATCTACACCACCACCGCCCTGCTGCTCTGTATCACTCGCGGTCTGCCCAAACCCGGCGCGATGTCTGCCGCCTACTTAGCTATCGGCGGTGCGCTGTTTGTCGGCTACGAAATCTGTCTGGCGCTGGCGATTGGGCTGGCCAGCGATCGCAGTCAGTCGCTGGAGCTGGGAATGATCAACTATCTCTGGCCCTGCCTGACGGTGGTGCTGGCAATCCCGTTTAACCAGCAGCGCTTTCGCCTGTGGTTGTGGCCGGGACTGGCGCTTTCTCTGCTGGGCATCGTCTGGGTGATGAAGGCCAACGGCGGTGGCTCACCCGCTCTGATGTGGCAGAACCTGTTACGTAACCCAACGGCTTATACGCTGGCGTTTATCGCCGCCATCACCTGGGCGCTCTACAACAATATCACCCGTCGCTATGCCCGGGGCGCGAATGGGGTCACGTTATTTTTTATCCTGACCGCGCTGGCGCTGTGGTGCAAAACCTTCCTGAGTGCCCCAGCGGCACCGATGCAATTCGCGCTGTTGCCGCTGCTGGAAGTGCTATTTGTCGGGGCGTCGACCGCTATTGCCTATTCCGCCTGGAATCACGGCATTCAGCACGGCAATCTGACATTGCTGGCAACCGCCTCCTACTTCACACCGGTTTTTTCCGCCCTGCTGGCTTCCCTGTGGCTGGGCCTGACACCACCGCTGGCCTTCTGGCAGGGCGTGGCGATGATCACGCTCGGTTCGCTGATCTGCTGGCTGGCAACCCGGCGTCTCTGATCGGATGGCTGGCGATCATTTTTTGAACAACGTTAACCCAATGATTTTGCGGGTTAAATTAATCAGTGAAGGCATTTCCCATGGCTTATTTTCTCCATGAGAAACAATGCACATAACAGCATGTTTTGTTTGGTAATTGACAATATTGTTTACTAAAGGAGCATTAACCATTAGGTTAGTAAGGCCATAGGACGGACATTAACCAAAAGGAACAGGTTATGTACTACAGCAAAGAAATTATCACTTATTTGCAGTCCAATAACATCCTTGCGTTAAAACTCGACCACGCGTTAACCGGCGTCGGAAACGCGGTATCAAATCAGATTGAAACGATAGGCGCTGGCGCCAGACGTGCGCTCTATTACACCTCCTGCTTTACTAAAGAATATCAGGATGTCTGTCAGCAACAAAAGACAGACGATCTTCGATTCAAAAAAGGTATTATTTATTTTCTGCTACATGACGATGTTGTGTATCAAATGCTAAAGATATATTTCGAAGAAATATTCAAGCATAAGACATCCGAACAACTAGAACACATCAAACAAATGCTAATGGCTGTAAATATACATATTGCCGCCAGTTCGCTGACAAATGCTGGATTTGCGTTAGCAACAGCGTCATCTGTCGCTGCAGGCATGAATCTAAGTCTTGAAATCAGTGCGCTCGTAGGACGAAGAACGGGGCAGATTGTTGGAGTTATGGGTTTATACGGCATTGTTCAGAAAGCGGCAGATAGCGCGCATCGCCTTCACATTTCTAATCCAGCTTATTATTCAGCGCTATATATTCAAGAGCTAGAAATGATGTATTTCCTTATAGAACCATTGTTTGAGCGCGCTGCGGCGCTTAATGCACAATGGGTATCGGATAATGAAGTGGTAGATATCATAACTAAGATGATTAGATAATGATGACAAGTTTCATTAAAAGGTTTTTCAGGCGGGTATTCAGGTCGTTAATTTCGTATTATGGCCCGACCGCGCTGACCATAGCATTTGCAGTGGCCCAGGCTTTATTATTCCCGAACAGCCCACTCTGGCTCCCCCCCTATTCTTTGTGTTTTTGATGATAGGTTTATCGATATATGAAATTGTAAAGCTCAAACGCTAAATATCCCAATTTTTAACACACTTTTATAAGGAAATTACGTGTCTGCTCCCGCACATTTATGGCTTGATGATGAAAACGGATCTCCGGTAGTCGGAGGCTGCATGATGCCACTGCGCCTGGGGTCTATCGAGTTAAAATCATTCTCTCATGGTGTAACTATCCCGGTCGATCCGAACTGGGGAAAACTGACAGGTACGCGTGTCCACCGTTCTATCACGATAGTGAAGGAGTTTGATCAAACGACTCCACTCTTGTACAGAGCTGTCTGCGAAGGCCGGACCATGAAGCAGGGAACAATCAGAATGTATCGCACCCTCGAATCAGGCATTGAGGCTGAGTATTTCAATATCATTCTGGAAAATGTCAAAATAACAACGGTTGCGCCATATCTGTCTCCTAACGGTATGAGTAGCACTCATCTTGAAACGCTCGAATTACGCTATGAGGCGATTACCTGGAAATATACGGACGGTAATGTGATCTACCGCGATACATGGAATCAACTCGCGACATATTGAAATAAAAAAGCCCGGCACTCGCACCGGGAAATGGGTGTTGGCTTAATTTACATAACACAGCAAAACAGACTTGAAGTAACGGCTCTTTGTCCTGTATAGGGAAAGGTTTCAGACAACAAGGGCCATAATCTTGTATTGGTCAAATGATACCTGATGCCGATTGCATGCTTTCGTCACCCACCTCTTAAAATAATTAAATTTCATAGAGTTAGCCTTGAAAAAGAGATGTTCGATATTAATGATCCCGATGTTGATCACCCTGGCACCTGCATTAGCAATAACCATCCGTTCTGCCGCCTGGAACCATTCTATGTGGCTGGCGATCATTTCACCTGCCTGTTATGCTGTATGGACAACCAGTAAATGGAGTCCATCTTGGTCAGACGTGCTGCAACGCACCGCCTCGAGTTCGACGCGGCTGCAATTTATCAATATCCCGAACACCTGCGTGAGTGGCTGGAAGGTCTGCCCAATCAGCCTGGCGTCTATACCTTCCACGGCGAAAGTGATTCGCTGCCGCTCTACATTGGCAAAAGCGTTAACCTGCGCTCGCGGGTGATGTCGCATTTCCGTACCCCGGACGAGGCGAAAATGCTGCGCCAGTCGCGGCGTGTCAGCTGGATCCCGACCGCGGGCGATCTCGGCGCGCTGCTGCTGGAAGCGCAGATGATTAAAACGCAACAGCCGCTGTTTAATAAGCGCTTGCGTAAAAACCGCCAGCTCTGTTCATTGCAGATCACCGACGGTAAACCGCAGGTGGTCTACGCCAAAGATCTCGACTTCAGCCAGTCGCCCAACCTGTTTGGCCTCTATCGCAGCCGCTTTGCTGCGATAGAGCGGCTGAAGCAACTGGCCGATGAATATCAGCTCTGTCACGGTTTGCTTGGGCTGGAAGCGCTCAGTGCTCAGCGCGGCTGTTTCCGTTCAGCGCTGCGCCGCTGCGCCGGTGCCTGCTGCGGCAAAGAGCCGATCAGCGATCATCAGGATCGGTTGCTGGAAGCGCTGGAAAATGTACGGGTCTTTTGCTGGCCGTGGCAAGGCGCGGTCGGGCTGGTCGAGGAAGGCAAGCAAATGACCCAAATCCACGTCATCGATCACTGGTTTTACCTTGGTTCGGTCAGCAATATCGAGGAGGCGAAAACGTTGCAGCGTCCCAAAGGGGGATTCGATCACGACGGTTACAAGATCCTCTGCCGTCCGATTCTGTCGGGCGATTATCCTATCCTGCCGCTGTAAATAAAAAAACCGCCGGCCCCTGCCCACTGAGTGTCAGTGGGCAGGGCCGGCGGTCTCAGACCGTTCGCTTAACGAAAATTATTCAGCGGGTGCGGCTGGCGGTGCCATTTTGTCATCGTGCGGACGTTTCTCGGTCAGACGCTTCTCGAAGTTGGCGTTGTATTGCTTCTTCTGCTCTGGTGTCAGCACGTTATAGAGTTTGTTCTGGGTTTCCAGCATTTTCAGCGCATGCTCTTTCGCATTGGCGGTCATTTTTTCCGCCTGCGCTTCAGCTTTGCTCTGATCGAAGCTGTCAGCGGCAACAATGCTGTGCATCGCACGGCGCTCTTCCAGCGACGGACGTTTCATCTCTTTGTGGCTCTCTTTCATGATGTCACGCATCCGGGTTTTTTGTGCGTCGGTCAGGTTCAGACCTTTAAACATCATCTCCATGCCGCCGTGACGCATTGGCGGTTTATGCATCGCTTTTTCACTGCCGGCTGGCGGTGGCGTCAGGTTATCAGCAGCGGCGTGAACGGCGCTGGCCGCGCCAAATGCCAGTGAAGAAGCCAGTAACAGGGAAGTCAGTTTGCGCATAATAGTGTCCTTATTGATTCGGGATTATGACGACAGCACTCTGTCGCGTCTTCGGAAACAAGCATACGATGCTGAACGTCAACTACTCAGAGGCTGAGTAAAGCCGTGAAAGCATAAAAGACAAAAATCCGGCAATCATGAAGAGAATGCGAAGAAAGGCGTGAGGAATTGCAAAAGTTTATGAATTTAAAGCG
Organism: Pantoea conspicua; assembly: GCF_002095315.1. GTDB lineage: Bacteria > Pseudomonadota > Gammaproteobacteria > Enterobacterales > Enterobacteriaceae > Pantoea > Pantoea conspicua. The sequence continues at coordinate 21,682 of NZ_MLFN01000015.1, read as the reverse complement.
AATCTGGCAGAAATAATGGAGAGGTGTGCGGGGGAGTGTAAGGGGAACTACAGGAAAGCGGAAGCAAAACTCCCGCCTGTTTTCGCTGAATTTAATCGACGTCAGATCGGCAGCGCCTGAGTTTGTTCGCCCTCTTCAATCAGCATCAACCCGGCGCGCAGGCCAGCAGCGACATTGGGATTAGGAAACAGAACATACTCGCGCGCCTGCTGAACGTAATAACGGGTCTCACCGTCCTCCGCCAGCAGCGTGCCCTGCGGAAACGCGGTGAAGTTCAGCGTTTCCGGTGACATATGAAGCTGGAAATGTTCACTCAGCCGGGTAATCTGCTGCGCCACCCGATAGTGACGCGGTGTGGAGGTCGCCGGTGGCAGCGCATCGCCATACAGCAAGGCCGCCAGCGCCTGCTGTGTCGCGCTGAACTGCGTGAGATCGTTCGCGCCAAACGGCAGCGCTTTCCCCAGCTCCAGCGTACAGCTGGCCGCGCCAAAGTGTTCGCAGCTAAAATGGGTAAAGGTACCGCCCGGCGAACGGTGGAATACCAGCGCTTCCAGACCGGCCGCTGCCAGCCAGTCGAGAAACTCAGACGGCCACGGACGTTCATTGTGCGGCATCACGCCAAAGCGCGGATGATAGGAACCGCGAATCGCGGTGTGCATATCGAGGTGCCAGCGTGTCTCGTCGCATTCGCCCACCTGCCAGAAGGTTTCCAGTGTCTGCTCCAGCCGCAACACGCGACGGGCTTCGTCGCCGTCATCAATCTGCTGCCAGCGGCCGCCAAACAGCCGGTTAATATCATAGCGAACGTAGCGTTTGCCGGTGCGTAGCGCCGAGGGATTGCCGAGGATCACCAGCATCCGCTGCTGCAGCGGCTTCTCGCCCCGCAACAGCGGATTAATCACCTGGTTGAGAATTTCGACCGGCGCGGTTTCATTACCATGAATACCGGCTGACAATACCAGCGCCTGTTTAACCTGCACCGTCGGTTCCATTAACAGGATGCCGTGATACAACCACTGCCAGCGAAGATGCGCCGTTTCACCACTACGCTTACGCGGCGCCTCGCCGGACAGCGTTTGCTGTAAAAAGTCCTGCATCGTTCCTCCTTTGAGCCTGAAGCGAGCGGCAGCCGCTGCTGCCACGCCCTTCACTGCTGAAATGCATACACATTTCCTAAGTCTAGCAGCTTCGTTAATTCATCCAGCGCTTCACGTCCTTCGCGCAGTAACTGCGGATCGACCAGATCGGCCTGGGTCAGGCGATCACGATAGTGGCGATCAACCCATTGATTCAGCCGGGCAAACAGCCGATCGTTCATTATCACGGCAGGATTCACTGCCTGCTGCTCCTGGGGCGTCAGCACCACCCGCAAACGCAGACAGGCTGGCCCGCCTCCGTTATACATGCTTTCACGCAGATCAAACACCTTCAATGCCTTGAGCGGGCCATCGCTCTCCACCTGTTCGCACAAATAGTCCCAGACGCCCGTGTGCTGACGCGACTCTTCCGGCAGCACCAGCAGCATACTGCCGTCAGGCTGGCTCAGCAGCTGGCTGTTGAACAGATAGGTATTAACCGCGTCTTTCACCGATACCCGATTTTCCGGCACTTCCAGCGCCACGAATCCCGGCACCCGCGCCTGAAGCCGGGCCAGTAAAGCAGGCTGGTCGACAAATGCCTGCTGGTGACAAAACAGCATGTGCTGATTACTCACGGCTATGACGTCATTGTGAAACACGCCCTGATCGATAACGGCCGGGTTTTGCTGCGCAAATATCACCTGATCGGACGAGAGCTGATGCAGGCGCGCCACCGCTTCACTGGCTTCGCGCGTCTGTCGGGCCGGGTAACGCTGCGGCGCCCTGCCTTCATGGCTGCTGTCACGACCATAAACAAACAGCTGCACTCCCGGCTCACCGTAAGCGCCGCCGAGCCGGTTATGGTTGGCCGCCCCCTCATCGCCAAACATCGCCACCTGCGGCAAGGCATCATGCACGCTAAAGTGGCGACTATCGCGGAAGATGGCGCGCAACAGTAACGCGGTCTCCGGCGCTTCCATCGCCCGATGAAATTTATTGTTAAGGTTAGCCACAGTCAGATGGACCCGGCCATCGCCACTGTCAGCCGACGGCGAGACCGTGGCTGCATTCGCCACCCACATTGCTGAAGCGGAACTGGCGGCCGAGAGTAAACCCGGTGCGGTTTTACCGGCGTGGGCCAGCACCTGTTCATCGCTGCCGCTGAAGCCTAACTGTCGCAACGCGCCGATGTTGGGCCGCTCATGCGGCGGAATGACGCCCTGCAGATAGCCCATATCCGCCAGCGCTTTCATCTTCAGCAGACCCTGCTTCGCCGCCAGCCGGGGATTCGACGGCTGCAGCTGATTGCGGGTCGAAGCCTCATTCCCAAACGACAGCCCGGCGTAATGGTGGGTTAAGCCCACCAGTCCATCAAAGTTTGCTTCCACGGCACTCATTTCGCCGCTCCCTGAGGTGAAAAATCGAGCCCCGGCGACAGTGTGGCAGGCAGAGTGAGATCCGCCGTCTCCAGCGAGGCCATCGGCCAGGCGCAATAATCGGCGGCGTACCAGGCGCTGGCGCGATGGTTACCTGACGCACCAATGCCGCCAAACGGTGCAGTGCTGGCCGCTCCGGTCAGCGGTTTATTCCAGTTAACGATACCCGCTCTCGCCTCAAGCAATAGCTGTTCAAACTGCGCGCGGGATGGCGAAATCAGCCCGCACGACAGACCGTAGCGCGTCTGATTGGCCAGCCGGATAGCCTGATCGTAATTGTCATAGCGAATCACACCCAGCAGCGGACCAAACACCTCTTCATCCGCCACGCCCGCGACATCGGTTAAATCGATGATGCCGGGTGTCAGCAGTGCGCTGTGGCGATCCGGCCAGCGCATCGCCAGCAGCACCTTGCCGCCCGCCGTCACGCGCTGTTGCCATTCACCGAAAATCTTTTCCGCCGCGCCGGTCGAAATAACGCTGCCCATAAACGGCTGCGGCTCAGCGTTCCAGGCACCCGGCTGCAAGCGAGCCGCGACCTCCACCAGACGGTGTAGAAACGCATCGCCCGCTGCGCCGCGTTTCACCAGCAGGCGACGGGCACAGGTGCAGCGCTGACCGGCGGTAATGAACGCCGACTGCAACGCAATGTGCACCGCGGCGTCAATATCGGCCGGGTCTTCAACAATCAGCGCATTGTTGCCGCCCATCTCCAGCGCCAGCATCTTTTCAGGCTGCCCGGCAAACTGGCGGTGCAACTGATAGCCGGTATGCGCGCTGCCGGTAAACAGCAGACCATCTATCTGGCTATCCGCCGCCAGCGCCTGACCGGTTTCCCGGCCGCCCTGCAGCAGCGCCAGCACACCGGCTGGCAGACCAGCCGCCAGCCAGAGCTGCACGGTTTTCTCAGCCGTCAGCGGCGTTAGCTCGCTGGGTTTGAATACCACGCAGTTACCAGCCAGCAGCGCCGGAACAATGTGGCCGTTCGGCAGATGGCCGGGGAAATTATAGGGACCAAACACCGCCAGCACGCCGTGCGGACGATGGCGCAGGCTGCTCTCGCCTTCCGCCTGTTCGCCGGTTCGGCTGTGATACGCCTTCACCGAAATGGCAATTTTATTGATCATCGCGCCGACTTCAGTCAGCGCCTCCCAGCGTGGCTTGCCGGTTTCGCGGGCGATGGTTTCCGCCAGCTCAGCTTTGTTTGCCTCCAGCTGTGCGGCAAACTTTTCTACCGTCGCCTGACGCTCGGCAAACGGACGTCTGGCCCAGTCGGGAAAGGCCGCGCGTGCCGCCTCACAGGCGACGCTGACCTGGGCTGGCGAGGCTGCCACACCCTGCCACAGCGTGTCGCCACTCACCGGGTCAGTTTTGACCAGAGCCTCTGCTTCGCCGCGCAGCCATTGTCCATTAATCAGGTGGGTCATGTTTTTTTCTCCTCACTGCAAAGCGGTACGACGCGCAGGCTATCACCCGGCTGGCAGTGCAGCGCCCGCATCTGTTCATCCGTCAGGTGCACGCAGTCACTGTCAGCCCTGGCCGGTATCAGTGCCACGCGGAACTGGCGATAATTGTTGTTAGCGACCAGACACAGCGGCGCATCGTGGCGATTTTCGCCCCGTTCAGCGCAGCGCAGGCGGCTTTTGCGTACCGCCCGGATGCGATCAATGTCGCACTCCAGCGTCGGGCCGCCGTCAAAGATGTCGACATAGTTGAGGTAGCGGAAACCTTCCGCCTCCAGCACGGCGCGGGCTGGCGCAGTTTTGGGATGCACCTGGCCAATCACCGCCTGTGCCTCTGGCGACAGATAGTGGATATAAAGGGGATGTTTTGGCATCAGCTCGGCGATAAAGGATTTCTGACCGGTACCGCTCAGGAAGTCCGCTTTGCTGAACTCCATCGAGAAGAACCGGCTGCCCACGCTCTCCCAGAACGGCGAATGCCCCTGCTCATCGCTGACGCCACGCATCTCTGCCACCACCCGATCCATGAAGCGCTCGCGGAAGTTGGCCATAAACAGAAAACGCGACTTCGACAGCAGATAGCCGTTTTTGCCGTCGCGGTAGTCCGGGTCGAGAAACAGCGTACACAGCTCACTGCTGCCGGTATGGTCATTACTCAGCGACAGCGTAGGCAGCGCGGCATAGACATTCAGCTCTTTAGAGGCGTGTACCTGGGTACCGACCCGGAAGTTATACCAGGGGTCCTGCAGGCCGACCGCCACTTCGATGGCGCAAATGCCCACGGCACGATTGTCCTCACTGTCGGCCAGCACAAACACGTAGCCCTGCTCAGCGCGCGGCAGCGTATCCTGCCAGGTTTGCAGCGATCGATCGATACGCGCCTGCAACGTGGCGCTATCTACCGGCAGCGAGGTCAGCCCGCCGCCGGTTTTACCGGCCAGCGCCAGCAGCTGGCTCAGGTCGTCGCGTTCAACCGGACGGATCACCATCATGATGCGGACCCTCGTACCAGGCTTTCACACACCTCGGCGAAGCGCGCCATGCCCAGCTTCACCTCCTGCTCACTGATGTTGAGCGCCGGCGCGAAACGCACCACACTGGCTCCGGCAATCAGCACCATCACGCCCATTTCAGCCGCCGCGAGATTGATCTGCTTCGCTTTGCCGGCGAAATCGTCACTCAGAACCGCACCAATCAGCAGACCCAGACCGCGCACCTCTTTAAACAGATGCAGCCGTTGATTGATCTCATTAAGTGCCGCGACGATCCACTGGTGACGCTCGGTCACGCCCGCCATCAGGGCCGGTTGATTGATCAGCTCCATCACTTTTCCCGCCACCGCGCCGGCCAGCGGGTTGCCGCCGTAGGTGGTGCCGTGCGTACCGACGCCCATCACCAGGGCGAGATCTTCACGCGTCAGCATCGCCCCAATCGGGAAGCCGCCGCCGAGCGCTTTCGCGCTGGTCAGCACGTCTGGCGTCACGCCGTAGTGCATATAGGCGTAAAGCGAACCGGTGCGGCCAACGCCGCTTTGCACTTCGTCAAAAATCAGCACAGCGTTGTGCTTATCGCACAGTTCACGCAGGCCACGCAGAAAGGACGGTTCAGCCGGTACCACGCCGCCTTCGCCCTGAATCGGTTCGACGATCACGGCACAGGTATTGTCGTTAATCAGTGCGGCTGCGGCGGCCAGATCGTTGAACGGCGCATGCTGGATATCTGGCGGCAACGGCGCAAAATCTTTTGAATAGGCGGGCTGACCGCCAGCCGAAACGGTAAACAGCGTGCGACCGTGAAAGGCATTATTAAAGGCAACAATACCGCTTTTAGCCGTGCCAAAGCGATCGTGCGCCACTTTGCGCGCCAGCTTCAGCGCGGCTTCGTTCGCCTCAGCACCGGAGTTACAGAAGAACACCCGGTCAGCAAAGGTGGCGTCGATCAGCTGCTTAGCCAGACGCAGAATCGGCTCATTGGTGTAACCGTTGCCGGTATGCCATAAACGTGCGGCTTGTTCCTGCAACGCCTGCTGTAATGCCGGATGCGCATGGCCTAACGCATTGACGGCAATGCCACCGGCGAAATCGATATAATCCTTGCCGTTCTGATCCCAGACGGTTGACCCTTCAGCGCGAACCGGCACAAAGGTGGCGGGCGCATACACCGGCATCATCCATTGATCGAAATCGTGACGCGAAACCTGCAGTGACATAACCGACTCTCCTGCTTACCCGGCTGGGTAAATCTTTTGTTTTAAAATTGTTAAAGGATGTTGTGAAGCAGCCCTACTGTAGAGTGCAGATAGCGTGCCAGCCAAGTAGATTAATGCATAAAATCGTCTTCCAAACGGATTATCAATAAGTTAGGCACTGACAATATTCACTTATTTTGCATATATAGTGAATAATTGTCTTATCGCAGCGGCAAGGCCGGGTTTTAATCAGCAGAATTATGCATTTATGGCAGGAAATATCGCTTTTGTGATCGCTGATAAATTATCTGTCCAAAAAAGGTCGCCCCCCGCTCCGTTATGGCGCAAAACGCTTCATAACGGTGCAGTCGAAGGGATTGAGCAGGGGTAGTGTCAGACCAGAGGGGACAGATAGACGCGCTTTTCTATTAACGCCTGAGTATTACGCGCTGATGATAACGTTGCCGGGACAGTATGCTACAGCGCCACACCCGAAACGCCGACCGGTGCCATCAGGTCGTAACGCTCATCCGGTGACGGTGGGTCTATCGCCATCGGCGGCTGGATTTTCAGGGTGATCCAGTTTGAGGTCACGCGCTGCTGCTTGTTGTCTTCCAGCGTGACTGACAGCCGGTATTCGTTGCTGGCGCCTGGTGAATCATCCCACTGCGGTAAAATGACGCTCCAGCCCTGCGGATCGGCGTTATCGGCGGGCGGCGTCAGGCTCAGCGCCTGGGTATCGCCCTGCCAGCTGACCGCTTTAATCGGATTGCTGGCACGCACCTGTAGCTTGAGCGGCAGACTTTCACCGGCGTTCAATTGCCACGGCGGCGTTGCGAGGAACACGGACAGGGTTTTGCGCTGGCGGAATGAGAGCACCGGCGTATCGCTGCGGGTCACGATATCGTAACGACTGCCGCGCAGCGAGTGCGCTTCGGCAACGTTACTGGCATCCAGCTGGCGGCTCAGCGCCACACCGAAGCGGTAATTGAGCTTCAGGCCGAGCTGATCCTGGCTTTCTCCGGCACTGCTGGTTTTATGGGTCGCCGACAGGGTCACCAGCGGCACCGGCGTATAGGAGAGGCCAAACGCCATCGCGGAGGGATTATGGTAGCGGTTGCCGCTGTTAAACAGATCGACATTTTCGCCCAGATATTGCTGGTAACTCACCGAGACGCCAAGCTGACGATAGAACGGCAGATAGCTCTGGCTGGTGATGTCATAGCCGCGCGCCATGCGCTGCTGCTGGGTATCACCGAGATTTTTCCAGCCTGACAGCGGCATATAGTAGTTGGCGGACAGGCGCAGATTGTCGCTCCAGGCCTCGGTACCCAGCGAGGCACGCTGCAGGCCGCTGCTGAAAATACGATCGACAAAACCGTTGTAGCCCAGCAGCCAGTTGCCTGCGTCCCAGCGTTGCCCCAGCCCGGCGTTTCCCACCAGACCGTCTCCGGTGTCGTGTATTCCCAGCTGGCTGAAGGTGAGCAGGCTGTTCTCATCGGCCAGCGCACTGAACAGATCGCCACCGGTGCCGGTAAAGTTACCGTTCATGTCCACCATCAGATCGAGCTGTGCTGTGCCGTAAGGGGAAAGCAGTGACTGCCCTTCGCTCTCCACCCGATCGGCCACCTCATCACGCAGATGATTAAATGCCCAGACGCCAGCCTGCTGACCAAAGGAGACGTCACTGTCACTGTTGTTACTCGCTTCACCAATACTTTTGGCAATCGCCGCCAGCTTTTTGCTCCACTCTTCATCCTGCTCAGCGCTGCTGCCCAGCGTCGGCAGCGCGTCCAGCGACTGACGATAACGAGCAGGATCGTCAAATGGCGTCCCGGACACCCGTGTTTCGGTCTGGAGCGCGTGAGCGGTCTGCACAGTCAGCAGTACCGGTGCGATCAAAGAAAGAATCACTGTTTTTCGTATCATGTCACCAGGCATTCGGATTAAGGTTCAGCGGCAGCGGATGAAAAATAACGTGCCTTTACCTTAACATATTGTGACGGCGATACAGGACAGAGGTGGCAAATTGTGTATATGCCAGAAAAATCTGACGCAAAAAAAGGCCTGCCGCAGCAAGCCTGGTGTGAATGCGCACCATCAGGAGAAGATCAACCCGCCATCAACATTAATCGTCTGGCCGGTGATGTAACGCGCATCATCAGATGCCAGAAAGGCCACCAGACCGGCGACATCCTCAGGCTGACCGGCGCGTTTCAGTGGAATATTTTGCACCCACTCCGCCATCAGTTCGCCTTTCGCATAGGTTTTCTGATCGGTACTGAGAATTTCTCCCCAGACGCGGTCGTTGTAATCCCACATCTCACTCTCAATAATGCCGGGACAGAAAGCGTTGACCGTGATGTGCCAGGGTGCCAGTTCCAGCGCCAGGCTCTGAGTAATGCCAATCACCCCCATTTTGCTGGCGGCGTAGTGCGGCGTGTAGATAAAGCCCTGCCGGCCCTGTCCCGATGAGGTATTGATCAGACTGCCGCTGCGCTGCTTTACCATATACTTCGCCGCTTCGCGACAGCAGAGCCAGACGCCGGTGGTATTTACCGCCAGCACCTTCTCAAAATCACTTTTCGGCATCGTATCGAAGCGATCGATGGTGATCACGCCGGCATTCTGGATCGAGACATCGATCTGGCCAAAGCGATCGGCAGCCTGCTGGTAGAGCTGCTGCACCGCAGCCTCATCGGTGACATCCACCTGTAGCGCCAGAATCTCACTGCCATAGTGCTGCTGTAACTGCTCAGCGGTGGCGAAGACGCGGTCGGCATTGGACACCATGACCAGCTTCGCGCCGTCGCGGGCAAAGCGGGCTGCAATCCCGGCACCAATGCCGCGACAGGCACCGGTGATCACCACTGTTTTTCCACTAAAATCGCGGGTCATAAACACTCCTGTTAGTTGTGACGAATATCAGAGAGCGGTGCCGCCTGTAACTTCTTTTCATGGCGACGTAGCAGCACCACTTTGCTTTGCAGACGCTGCTGGAACTGGTCAATGACGACCGCGGTGACAATCACCAGCCCTTTAATCACCATCTGCCAGAAATCGCTGACGCCCATCATCACCATGCCGTCGGCCAGAAAGACAATCACGAAGGCGCCAATAATCGAACCGGAAACCCGTCCGCGCCCGCCCGCCAGCGCCGTGCCGCCCAGCACCGTGGCGCCAATCGCGTCCATTTCAAACATGTTGCCGGTCATCGGATGCGCCGTCTGCAGCTGAGAGGCCACCACCAGCCCGACCAGGCCGGCACACAGACCAGAGAAAGCGTAGACAAATACTTTGACTTTGATGATCGGTACGCCCGCCAGCCGGGCCGCGGATTCATTACCGCCTGTAGCGTAGATGTAGCGCCCGAGCGGCGTTTTGCGCGTCAGGTAGAGCCCGAGCAACAGAAAACCGATCATCAGCCAGATCGGGATATAAACCCCCAGCACCGTGCCGGAGCCAAGCAGCGCAAAACCGGTATTGCCGAGCGGCGGCAGCCCGACCAGATTGGCGTAGGTGCTGCCATCGTTGAACAGCAATGCCGCGCCTCGCGCCACGTACATCATGCCAAGGGTACAGATAAAGGGTGCCACGCCCAGCCGGGTAATCACCGTGCCGTTGATGAACCCCACCAGCACGCCAAAGATCGCCACCACCAGAATCACTTCGGGCACGTTAAGGAACAACGTATTCCCGCCCCACAACGGCACGCCGTTAGTAAGCAGTGCGCCCGCCACCATGCCGCAGATGCCTGCCACCGCCCCCACTGAAAGATCGATACCGCCGGTGAGGATCACCAGCGTCATACCAATCGCCAGCAGGCCAGTGATCGCCACATGCTGGGTCATAATCAGCAGATTGGACGGTGTCAGAAAGTTCGGCACCATCACGCTGAAAAAGCCGACCACAATCAGCAGCGCAATAAAGGTGCGCGCCTTGAGCAGGTACATATAGAGCAGATATTTTTGGTTCATGACGTTCTCCGGCCAGCTTAGGGCCTGGCCCACCAGGCGTAATTGTTGCAGGCAGTCTGGACACGGACAGCGCGGTACAAACAGGCGTACACGCAGTACGTGAGAGCCCAGGTTCAGACTGACAAATAAAATAGCCTGATGGACCAGGCTCTTAATCCTGCGGGGTTGATGCCGCAATCAGTTGTTCTCGCGTTGCCACCGCACGTGGTAAATCGGCGGTAATCCGGCCATCGGCCATCACTAAAATGCGGTCTGCCAGCGCCATCACCTCATCCAGTTCCGATGAGGAGAACATCACCGCCAGCCCCTGTTGCGCCAGATTGCCAATCAGATGGTAAACATCGGTTTTTGCGCCGACGTCGATCCCGCGCGTTGGCTCATCCAGTAGCACCACCTTTGGACCGGTCATCAGCGCTTTACCCAGCACCACTTTTTGCTGGTTGCCGCCGCTCAGTGCGGTGATCGGCAGTTCAGCGTCGCTGACCTTGATCGACAGATGTCCAATCATCTCATTCACCCGCTGATTCTCCTGAGCTGGCCTGAGCAGCCGCAGCGCGTGGCGAAAACCGCGCAGGCTGAGGTCAGAGAGCGTCATGTTGGCGGTAATCGACATCAGTTCCACCACGCCTTCCCCTTTGCGGTCTTCCGGCACCAGCGCGATACCGCTTTTTAACCGCTGCTGGAAGCTGCGTTTCGCCAGATCTTTACCCGCCAGTTGCACCTGACCTGACTGACACGGCATCAGGCCAATCAGTCCCTTAAACAGTTCGGTGCGCCCGGCACCCAGCAATCCGTAAATGCCAATCACTTCGCCTTTGCGCAGGGTAAACGTCACGTCATTCAGGGTGTAACCGCCGTTCTGGTGCAGGGCGGTTAAGCCGTCAACCTGCAATACCGTTTCCCCCTGCGGGGCCGCCTGGTAATCGAACTGCTTCTTCTTGTCACCCACCATCTGGGCGATAATCCACGGCACGCTCGCCTCACGCACGTCGCGTTCACTGATAAACTGTCCATCGCGGAAGATGGTGATGTGATCGCCAATCTCCATCAGCTCCTCCAGCCGGTGCGAGATATAGATGATGGTGACGCCCCGCCGCTTGAGCTGATCGATCACGTTAAACAGCACTTTCACTTCGGACTGACTCAGCGCGCTGGTCGGCTCATCCATGATCAAAACCCGGGTGTCCTTGGAGAGTGCGCGGGCAATCTCCACCAGCTGCTGATGACCGATGCCCAGCTCACCGAGTGGCGAATAGGGGTCAACATCCAGCTCCAGCCGTTCCAGCAGCGACTTTGCCAGCGCATACTGATATTTTTCGTTGATCACGCCGCGCTGGAAAAACTCGTTAGCAATAAAGATGTTGTCCATCACGTTCATGTTGGGGAACAGGTTCAGCTCCTGAAAGATGATACTGATGCCCTGCTTCTCTGCCTGATGGGTGGAGTTAAGCGATACCACCTTACCGTCCAGCAGAATCTCGCCGGATGAAGGCGTTTCGACCCCTGCCAGCATCTTCATCATGGTTGATTTGCCGGCACCGTTTTCGCCAATCAGCACGTTGACTTTATTGCGATAAACCCGGTAGTTAACCTGATCGAGCGCCGTAACGCCGGGATAGAGACGCGACACGTTGCGGGTTTCGATGATCACATCGCTGCTCTGCTGCGGTTGAAGATCTTGCATCTTCCGCTCCTTATTGCCGGCTGATCGCCGCCGGGGTGATATCCGGCAGCGACTGCGGGATATCCCAGCTGCTGAACACGCCGACGACCGTCACCTTATCGCCCACGCCCGGCTTGAATTTCTGCATCAGGCTGGCTGCCTGCTGATTAATCGCTTTGCCGTAATCACCAAACAGCACCTGATCGTTAAAGTCCTGATAGCTGGCGCCCTTATAGGCATCACGCAGCGCGGTGCCACGGATGATCGGCCCGGCCTGAATCGTGACAGTGTCACCTGATTCATCTCTGACACTCATCTTGCCACTGCGGGAAGTGGTGTTTAGCGTGGTAACCTCACCGCGTACCGTCACGCTAAATACACACGGGTTTTCCGCCTGGCTGCGATAGCCATAGGATTGGCAGGCGCTGTCAAAATCTTTCGCTGACTGCAGCGACTTCATTAACACCGCCAGCGGTTTCGCCTCGGCCGTCAGCTGTGGTACCAGTTTTTGCTGCCAGACCTGATCGATATTGGCCATCTGTGGATTGGGGGGATTTTTCAGCTCGGCCAGCTGTTGCTGCGACACAATTCGGCAGCCGCTCAGCAGCAGGACCCCCAGCGTCAGCCAGACTCTTCCGGACATCTTATTCTCCCTGGCGCCCGCTCAGGCAGGCGCGGCAGCGGTGAGTGAATTACGATTTGAAGTTGAAATCCTGTACGCCGCTGGCGTTATCTGGCGTTATCAGGATGCCGCGGAACATCACCCGCTGTTTCTCCGGTTTCGCCCCTTTCTGGATATAATTGTCGAGGTCGGTCACGCCCTGCGCCGCAATCGCCTGCGCCTGTAACATCACCGTGGCTTTCAGGGTGCCGGCCTTCACCGCATCCCGTTCGTCATTGCTGCCATCGATTCCCACCACAATCACATCGTTGCGTCCGGCGGCTTTCAGGGCAGCAATGGCCCCCAGTGCCACCGGTCCATTACCGCAAATCACCCCTTTCACATCCGGGTGCGCCTGCAGAATACTGTCCATGATCCGCTTGCCGTCGATCAGCGTCCCTTTGGCATCCTGACGCGCCACGCTCTGCATATCGCTGTACTGATCCAGCACCTGATGGAACGATTTGGAGCGCGTCACGCAGTTATTGTCGGCCAGGTTACAGGTCAGCTCGGCGTACTTGCCCTTCTCACCCATTTTCTCGACAAACACGTTGGCCACGTCAGAACCGGCCTGGAAGTTATTGTGGGTAATCTGCGCCAGCGCCACGTCATCCACCGGAATTTCACGGTTGATCAACACCACCGGAATACCGGCATCTTTGGCTTTTTTGATCGCCGCCACACTGGCGGTGGAGTCAGCGTTATCCAGTACGATGCCCTGCACTTTTTTACCGATAGCGGCGTCGATCAGTTCGCTCTGCTTCTTCACATCTTCGCCGTGCGACAGCACCGAAGTTTTGTAGCCCAGCGCCTGCGCTTTGAGGTTGGCGCCTTTGGCTTCGGAGGCGTAATAGGGGTTATCGAGTGAGTTAACCAGAATCATAATGGTGCCTTTCTCGACGGCGAATGCCGCATGCGAAACCAGACAGGCGGCCACAGCGGTGCACAGCAGGGTACGGTTTTTCATGATGTTCTCTCTTATCGTTATCACTGGATGGTGATTCCCGGGTGTCAAAGCAGCCTTACCAGATGGTAAATCCGCCATCGATCATCAAATCTGCGCCGGTGATCATGTCGCTGCCGTTGCTGGCAAAAAACAGCACCGCGGCGGCAATCTCATCGGTATAAGCAAAGCGGCCTAACGGAATCAGTTTCTTCATCTGCTCGCCCTTTTCGCCGCGCCAGGCTTTTTCGCCCATTGGCGTCAGCACCACGGTGGGTGAAAGGGTATTGACGTTGATGCGGTGCGGCGCAAACTCCTTCGCCATCACCTTCGTCATGCCGAGCAGTCCCGCTTTGGCTGAGGTGTAAGCGACGTGGTTATCAATGGCGATTGAGGCCGCCTGCGAGGCGATATTGATAATTTTTCCGCCGTTCCCCGCCGCGATCATCAGGCGCGCTGCGGCCTGTGAACAGAGAAAAGGGCCAGTGAGATTGACGGCGATCTGCTTCTGCCACTCGGCAAAATCGGTCTCGATCACCGGCTGTAACATCACATACCCGGCACAGTTCACCAGAATATCGATGCGGCCGTAGTGGGCGATAACCTGGTCAAAGGCCGTCGCAACGGAAGCGGGGTCAGTGACATCACAGCAGACAAAACGCACCCGATCGGCGGCAAACTCCGCCTCAAGGCTGGCCACCTTGTCCGCCTCGAACGGCGGATAGAGCAGCGCCAGACGTGCGCCTTTCTCCAGCAACATGCCATTGGTGGCCATCGCGATGCCACCGAGACCGCCGGTCACCACCGCAACTTTGTCAGCCAGATTCAGCGCGGTATCCACGCCGTAGCGCAGGTTTACGTCATATTCACCACTCATCCCACTTATCCCCTCAGTTTTTTGCTGATGCTACAGACACAATCATTTTCGAACAAAAATATAAGCTATCGAAAAGAAATGATATGTGGGGCAGATCAAATTTCGACCATCTGCCTGCTGACAGGGATTATCTTATTGAAAAGACGTGATCTGGCTTGCAATGCGGAAATAAAAGTGCTGAATCGCATTAGTGAAAAGGCGGATGATTCAACGACCTGTCGGTTGTTAACTTTCGTTCGAAAATGAATGTCGTTACGGGCTATCTCGCATTCATAAAAACGTCGCGTTAAACTCTGCGACAGATCCTTCTTCGCCTGAACACCCCTGCGATTGGAAAAGGGAGCATTTCGATTGAAAAGCAAAAGTGAGCAGTTAGCTGATATGCAGCAACGCCGCGAAAAAATTCTGGAGATGATTCGCGAGGATGGCACCGTCACGGTCAAAGCCCTGACCGAGACCTTTGGCCTGACCGAAGCCACCTTGCGCAGCGATCTGCGAATGCTGCAAAAACAGGGCTTTGTCCAGCGCTACCACGGGGGTGCTACCCTGATGACTGGCAAACAGAATACCGGGGCGATGCTGCTTGAGCGGCAAACCCATCTGGAAGAGAAAGAGGCGATTGGCCGACTGGCAGCCCAGCATATCGAAAATGGCGACACGGTGATTTTCGATTCCGGTACCACCACCACCGCCATCACCGACGCCATGACGCATATCCGCCGGTTGTCGGTGGTCACCACGGCAGTGAATATCGCACTAAAACTGGGCGGCGAACCCGGCATTAATATTCTGCTGACCGGCGGCACCTTTAAGTTTCCGACGCTGTCGACATCCGGCGAGAAAGCAGCCAGCTTTTTCGAAAATGTGTTAGCCGAAAAACTCTTTCTGGCGACCGCCTGCATCTCACCGCGCCTCGGCCTGAGCTTTCCAAGCGAAACGGACATTAAGGTCAAGCTGGCAATGATCCGCTCCGCCAGTACGGTGTATGTGGTGGCCGATTCCAGCAAGATTGATAAAGTGTCGATGTTTGCGCTGCCCTGTGACTGGAGCAATATCCACTATCTGATTACCGATAGCGGCATCAGCCCGGCGCAGGTCAGGGCTTTCGAAACGTTGGGTGTCAAGGTGCTGGTGGCACCGCTGCCGATGAAGCGGGCAATGTAACCGACAATAGCGTCGGCGGGGGTCATCAGAACGACATGTGGTGCGTCTGTGTTGAGATCACGACGCTGAACGTCAGAAGCAGGCACTGACTGATTACTGCACCTGGCTCACAGCCCGCTCATTGCACGATTACTACCCGCCGCACCTGACAACTTACCCGCTCCGCACCATTACAGCCAGCTTGCCTCTCCGCCCTTTACCTGAAACGCACACTCCAGCCAATCGGGCAGTCAGTGCCTGCCCGAAGAGCAAGGTGTGCGAGCCAGGGATGGCGAGCCCAATCCGCAGGGAAGCGGGATCCCCTTGCGATCGGGCAGGCACTGACTGACCACTGCACCTGACTTACAGCCCGCTCACTCGCACGGTTGCAATCCCTCGCACCGGCGCACCCGCCTCCCTGACCTCAACACGCGGCAACGCGCGCCAGCGCACCCACCTGCAAATCAGCACGGTAATAACGCACCACCTCACCGACCAGCAACAGCGACGGCGACACCGGCTTCTCCTGAGCTACCGTCTGTGCCAGCCCGGCCAGCGTGGTAATCAACACCCGCTGATCCGGCCGGGTGCCGTTCTCAATGATCGCCACCGGCGTCTCTGCATCACGCCCCTGAGCCTGCAGTTGCGCACTGATCGAGGCACTCCAGCTCAGGCCCATATAAAACACCAGTGTCTGATTGCCCGCCGCCACGGCGGCGGCATCGAGTTGCGGCTCCCCGCTACGCCCGTGCCCGGTAATCAGCCGCAACGACTGCGCACAATCACGGTGCGTCAACGGAATACCGCTGGCCGCCGCACAGCCGACCGCAGCAGTAATCCCCGGCACCACTTCACAACGAATCCCGGCCTGCTGCAGACTCACCATCTCCTCTCCGCCACGACCAAAAATAAAGGGATCGCCGCCTTTCAGCCGGATAACATCCCGGCCACTGCATGCCAGATCGATCAGCAACTGATTGATCTGCGCCTGTTTCAGACCGTGCTGCCCAGGCTGCTTACCAACATCAATACACAAGGCGCTCTCCGGCACTTCCGCCATCACCGCCTCGCTCACCAGCCGGTCATAGACCACCACCTCAGCGCAATGCAGTAACCGCAACGCTTTCACCGTCAGCAACTCAACATCACCCGGCCCGGCACCGACTAACCACACTGCACCCTGCTGCGGAACAACGCCCTGTGGCGTCAGTAATTTATCCAGCGATTCAATGGCCAGCGTCATGATTCCTCCGTTACCGATTCGGAAAGCAACAGCTGTTTCAGTTCCGGAATGCAGGAACCGCACTGCGTGCCGCATTTAAGCCTCTCACCCAGCGCCTGGGTCGTCCTGCAACCCTGCGCCACCGCCTGCAAAATGGCCTGTTCGCCAACCGCCATGCAACTGCAGATAATCCGCCCCGCCGCCTGGCCCTGCGCGGCCTGACCTGCCAGTAACCGGTGCCGCCGAAACGCATCCGGCGGCGCAGCCTGAAACGCGGCAGCGACTAAATCGTGATCGACATCCGGCAACCTGGCCCCGGCATAAAACGCCCGTTGCAGCACGCCATCGCGCCATGCCAGCACCCGATAATCACTGCCGCTGCCGCCCGCGACCTGCAACTGACACCCGGTGAGATCATTATGCGCAGCCAGCCAGGCTTCCGGCGCGCCCTCGCCCGCGACCACATAGCGCTGCACCCCGGCGTAGGGTGAGCGCGCCCAGTAACGTAATCCCGCTGGCGACGTCACCGCGGGCTGCCATAACCAGCCCTGCCAGCTCACCGGCAACGGCATAATCCGCACCGGCGTCTGTTTCAGCGCCGGTTGCTGTGAAAACGGGCAGCCTCGTGCGGCGACCAACATATCGACATGGCTCTGCTGACTGAACTGACGGTTCCAGTGCATCGGCACAAACAGCTCTCCGCACCGCAGGCCGCGATCAATCGTCACCCGGGCGCTGATCCAGCCCGCAACCGACTGCACCCGCGCCAGCGCCCCTGCCGTTAACCCATAACGGGCCGCATCGGCCGGATGAAGCGCCACAAAGGGTTCGTCACAATGCTGCATCAGCCGCGGCACCAGCCCGGTACGGGTCATGGTATGCCACTGATCGCGCACCCGTCCGGTATTCATCAGTAACGGATAAGCCGCCTCGCGTGACATCACCGCGGGCGTTGCCGGCACCCACAGTCGCGCCTTACCATCAGGATGATAAAATCGCCGATCGCGAAACAATCGGGCGCAACCCTCGGGATGTTCAGCGTTCACCGGCCACTGAACCGGACGCAACGCATCCCAGCCAGCATCACTTAACTGCGCCAGCGCGCTGATATCAAACGCTCGCCGACCGCCGTTCTCAAAGCCCGACAGCGCCGCGTGTTCACGAAAAATCGCCGCCGGATGCTGCCAGTCAAATCCATCAAAACCTAAACGCCGGGCCACCTGGGCCAGCAACCACCAGTCGGGACGGGCATCGCCAGGCGCGGCGGCAAAGGCGCGCTGACGCGAAATCCGCCGTTCGGAATTGGTCACGGTGCCATTTTTCTCGCCCCAGCCCTGGGCCGGTAGCAGGATGTCAGCAAACGCACTGGTATCGGTGTGCGCCATGATGTCCGACACAATCACCAGCGGACAGGCCGCCAGCGCCTGCGCCACCCGATTGCCCTCAGGCATCGACACCGCCGGATTGGTGCCCATAATCCAGACTGCTTTCACCTCGCCGCGCGCAATAGCCTGGAACAGATCCACCGCCGTCAGACCAGGCTGACGGGCAATGGTCGGACTGCGCCAGAAACGCTGCAGCCGATCACAGTCAGCCGGGTCAAATCCCATGTGCGCCGCCAGCTGATTGGCCAGCCCACCCACTTCACGGCCGCCCATCGCATTTGGCTGTCCGGTCAGCGAAAACGGGCCGCAGCCTGTCCGGCCGATTTTGCCGCTTAACAGGTGTGCATTGAGAATCGCCTGGTTGTTATCACTGCCGGTCACCGACTGATTAATCCCCATGCACCACAGCGTCAGTACCCGATCGGTGCCACTGAACAGCGTAAAAAACGCCGTGACCTGCTGGAGTGTCAGATCGCACTGCGCGGCGACGTGCGCAACCTCCCACGGCTCTGCTGCCGCCAGGGTCTCTTCCACGCCGCTCAGATGGGGCAGCATCGTCTGATCGATGCCGCCCTGCGTTGCCAGCCAGCGCAGCAGACCGGAAAACAGCAGCGTATCGCTGCCAGGACGCAGCGGCAGATGCAGATCGGCCAGATCGCAACTGGCGGTGCGGCGCGGATCGATCACCACCATCCGCATTTCCGGGCGCTGCTGCTTCGCCTGTGCCAGCCGCTGCCAGATCACCGGATGCGCCCAGGCAGCATTGGAACCGACCAGCACCACCAGATCGGCCTGCTCCAGATCCTCATAACAGCAGGGCACCGCATCCGCACCGAACGCCCGCTTATAGCCCATCACCGCCGACGCCATACAGAGCCGCGAATTGGTATCGATATTGGCGGCGCCGATATAGCCCTTCATCAGCTTATTGGCGACGTAGTAATCCTCGGTCAGCAGCTGGCCGGAGCCATAAAACGCCACCGCCTGCGGACCATAACGATCCATCACTTCTCTTAATCCCTCTGCCGCGGCATCCAGCGCTGCGTCGAGCGTCACTGGCTGGCCGTTGACCTGCGCGGTCAGCAACCGTCCCTGTGGCGTCAGCGTCTCGCCTAACGCTGTGCCCTTAACGCACAGCCGCCCGGCGTTGGCCGGATGCTGGGGATCGCCCGTCACCTGCGCCCGATGATTGTCCTGCGGCGTGACGCAGACGCCACAGCCGACGCCGCAATAGGGACAGGTGGTCTTCATGATGCCTGCGCCAGCTGATTAATCGGGCGATTGGCCAGCCAGATCTGCCCCGCTTCCAGCTTCACCGGCCAGCAGCGTAACTGATGCTGCGGATTATCCAGACTCTGACCGTCCCGCAGACGCACACGCTGCTTGTAGAGTGGCGAAATCACCACAGGCTCACCGCCAACATCACCGAGGATACCGCGCGATAACACGCTGGCTTCGCTGCCCGGTTCGCGATCTTCCAGCGCATAAAGCGCCTCGCCAAAGCGGAACAGGGCGATACGCTCGCTGCCCAGCCGCGCCCCGATACCCGCCTGCTGTGGCACCGCATCAAGGGCGCAGACCGCGCTCCAGGGCTCAGCGGGCAGTTGCAGCACCGGCCGGGATGTCGCTTCATCCGGCTGGCGCTGGCCGCGTACCCGGCTGTAATACAGACTCTCATCCGGTTGATCGCTGTTGACCGTCGGAGTAAACAGCGCAAGGCGTGACGCATCGGCCAGCGTGGTCTGCCATTCGCACTGGTAAGCCTCCACCACCTGCTGCATCTCCTGCTCCAGGGTGGCGGCCAGACCGAGGCTATCGTCGATCACCACCTGACGCAGATAGTCGAGTCCGCCCTCCAGGTTATCCAGCCAGACGCTGGTACGCTGCAGACGATCGGCGGTACGGATATAAAACATCAGCAGTCGATCGACATAACGCAGCAAGGTGGCGTCGTCGAGATCGCTGGCGAACAGATCGGCGTGACGCGGCTTCATGCCGCCATTGCCGCAGACGTAGAGGTTCCAGCCCTTGTCGGTGGCGATCACCCCGATATCTTTGCTCTGTGCTTCGGCACACTCACGGGTGCAGCCGGAAACCGCCATCTTGATCTTGTGCGGGGCGCGCAGGCCCTTGTAACGATTCTCCAGCGCGATGGCGAATGCCGTCGAATCCTGTACGCCGTAGCGGCACCAGGTCGAGCCGACGCAGGACTTCACGGTGCGCAGCGATTTGCCGTAGGCGTGGCCGGTTTCAAAGCCGGCATCCAGCAGCGTCTGCCAGATAGCGGGAAGCTGTTCGAGCCGCGCCCCGAACAGATCGATGCGCTGCCCGCCGGTAATTTTGGTGTAGAGATCGTAACGCGCCGCCACTTCACCAATGGCAATCAGGCCTTGCGGAGTGATCTCACCGGCTGGCACGCGCGGCACCACCGAATAAGTGCCATCTTTCTGGATGTTGGCGAAGTAGCGATCGTTGGTGTCCTGCAGCGGCAGATGCGCCGGTTGCAGCAGATAATCGTTCCAGCAGGAGGCCAGTAACGAGGCCACCAGCGGTTTACACACTTCACAGCCGTGGCCTTTGCCGTGCGCCGCCAGCAGATCGTCGAAGGTTCTGATCCCTTCCACCCGAATCAGGTGATAAAGCGCTTGCCGCGACCAGGGGAAGTGCTCGCAGATATCCGTCTTCACCTCGACGCCGAGGTTCGACAGCTGGTATTCCATCACCTGTTTCACCAGCGCGGAACAACCGCCGCAGCCGGTGGCGGCTTTGGTGCAGCTTTTAATGCTGCTCATCTCACTGCAGCCACTTTTCACTGCGGCGCAGATATCGCCTTTGCTGACGTTATGACAGGAGCAGACCTGAGCACTGTCGGGCAGCGCGGCTACGCCGGGTGCTTTCGCCGGTGCGCCCGTCAGCTGCGGCAGGATCAGACTCTCTGGCGCGGCAGGCAGCGGCAACGCATTCAGCATCATCTGCAGCAGCGTGGCGTAATCGCTGCTGTCACCCACCAGCACGCCGCCCAGCAACCGACTGCCGTCGGCAGAAATCACGATTTTTTTGTAAATGCCCTTTGGACCGTCCGTCCAGTGATAACTCTGGCAGCCCGGGGACCGCCCCTGTGCATCACCAAACGAGGCCACCTCGACGCCCAGCAGCTTGAGCTTCGTGCTCATGTCTGCACCGCTGAACGCACTGGGTTCTGCCGCCAGATGGCCCGCCAGCACCCGTGCCATCTGATAGCCAGGTGCCACCAGACCAAAAATCTGCCCGTTCCACAGCGCGCATTCGCCGATGGCGTGGACCGCTTCATCGCTGGTCTGGCAATGATCGTTAATCTCAATACCGCCGCGCGGACCGAGCATCAGCCCGGCATCACGCGCCAGTTCATCACGCGGTCGGATGCCCGCCGAGAACAGCACCAGATCGCTGTGCAGGCTGCTGCCATCGGCAAAGTGCAGCAGCACGCTACCGTCAGCCCGGGTCTCAATCTGCTCTGTCTGTTTTGCGGTATGTACCGTCACGCCGAGCGCCTCGATCTTCTGACGCAGCATTAACGCGCCGCCCTCATCCAGCTGCACCGCCATCAGGCGCGGCGCAAACTCCACCACGTGGGTTTCCAGCCCCAGTTGCCGCAGCGCATTCGCT
>NZ_MLFN01000014.1 GCF_002095315.1 Pantoea conspicua | reverse complement strand
ATCTTCGATTGGCAGCAGGAACGGCATATCGATCGCACGCTGTGGTTCTGGGATGTAGTTATCCAGATGCTCAGCCAGTTCGATGATTTTCGCTTCCCACTCAGCTTCGCCTTCCAGCGCTTTCAGCGCAGAACCACGAACGATTGGGGTGTCGTCGCCTGGGAAGTCATAAGCTGACAGCAGGTCACGAACTTCCATCTCAACCAGTTCCAGCAGCTCTTCATCATCAACCATGTCACACTTGTTCAGGAACACGATGATGTAAGGAACGCCAACCTGACGACCCAGCAGGATGTGCTCACGGGTCTGTGGCATTGGGCCATCAGTCGCAGCAACAACCAGGATCGCGCCGTCCATCTGCGCAGCACCGGTGATCATGTTTTTCACATAGTCGGCGTGGCCTGGGCAGTCAACGTGTGCGTAGTGACGAGTCGGGGTTTCATACTCAACGTGTGAAGTGTTGATGGTGATACCACGTGCTTTCTCTTCTGGTGCGTTATCGATCTGATCGAATGCACGCGCCTGGCCGCCGTAAGTTTTAGACAGTACGGTGGTGATAGCTGCAGTCAGGGTGGTTTTACCGTGGTCGACGTGACCGATGGTGCCCACGTTTACGTGCAGTTTGTTACGCTGAAATTGCTCTTTCGCCATGGCGATAATTCCTTACGTTGTGCCTTCACCATCTGGGTGAAGGCATCAGTTCAAATTTAAACCGTAGCTTATTTGCTACGAGCTTCAATAACGGCCTGCGCTACGTTGTTTGGCGCATCGTCATACTTCAGGAACTCCATGGAGTAAGAAGCACGACCTTTGGTCAGAGAACGCAGCTGAGTTGCGTAT
The DNA here is from genome assembly GCF_002095315.1 of Pantoea conspicua. Lineage (GTDB taxonomy): Bacteria > Pseudomonadota > Gammaproteobacteria > Enterobacterales > Enterobacteriaceae > Pantoea > Pantoea conspicua. Next base: position 74,907 of record NZ_MLFN01000014.1, on the reverse strand, counting down.
CCGAACATCTCAGACAACGGAACTTCAGCGTGAATCTGAACGCCAGTAGCGTTAGATTCCTGCCCTTTGAGCATACCACGACGACGGCTAAGGTCACCGATGACATCACCCGTGTTCTCTTCTGGCGTTTCAACTTCAACCTTCATGATAGGTTCAAGCAGAACAGGTGTCGCTTGTTTAAAGCCTTGTTTGAAGGCAAGAGACGCGGCCAGTTTAAACGCCAGTTCTGAGGAGTCGACATCGTGGTAAGAACCGAAGTGCAGACGCACGCCCAGATCCACAACCGGGTAACCAGCCAGAGGGCCTGATTTCAGCTGCTCCTGGATACCTTTGTCAACCGCAGGGATGTATTCACCAGGAATCACACCACCTTTGATGTCGTTGACAAATTCGTAGCCTTTCGGGTTCGAACCTGGCTCCAGTGGGTACATGTCGATAACAACATGACCATACTGACCACGACCACCAGACTGCTTGGCATGTTTACCTTCAACATCGGTAACTTTGGTGCGAATCGCTTCACGGTAAGCAACCTGTGGTTTACCCACGTTTGCTTCAACGTTGAACTCACGCTTCATACGGTCAACGATGATGTCGAGGTGCAATTCACCCATACCGGCGATGATGGTCTGGTTAGATTCTTCATCAGTCCATACGCGGAATGATGGGTCTTCTTTTGCCAGACGGCCCAGAGCCAGACCCATTTTTTCCTGGTCAGCTTTGGTTTTTGGCTCAACGGCGATAGAGATTACCGGCTCCGGGAACTCCATGCGCTCAAGGATGATGACGTTATCTGGGTCACACAGGGTGTCACCAGTGGTCACATCTTTCAGGCCGATCGCAGCGGCGATATCACCCGCACGAACTTCTTTAATCTCTTCACGCTTGTTAGCGTGCATCTGAACGATACGGCCCAGACGCTCACGGTTTGACTTAACCGGGTTGAACACGGTGTCACCGGTGTTAACAACACCAGAGTAAACGCGGAAGAAGGTTAAGTTACCCACGAACGGGTCGGTAGCGATTTTGAACGCCAGTGCAGCAAACGGCTCGTTGTCATCAGAGTGACGAACAGCCGGCGTGTCTTTACCGTCGTCCAGCATACCGTTGATCGCGGTAACGTCAGTCGGTGCTGGCAGATATTCAACAACTGCATCCAGCATCGCCTGAACACCTTTGTTCTTAAATGCAGAACCACAGGTAACCAGGATAATTTCGTTGTTCAGAACACGCTTACGCAGAGATGTTTTGATCTCTTCTTCAGTCAGTTCTTCACCACCGAAGAATTTCTCCATCAGCTCATCAGAGCCTTCAGCAGCGGCTTCAACCAGCTTCGCATGCCATTCTTCAGCCAGTTCCTGCATATCAGCTGGAATATCTTCGTAGTCGAAGGTTACACCCTGGTCTGCGTCGTTCCAGTTGATTGCTTTCATTTTCACCAGGTCAACAACACCAGTGAATTTCTCTTCTGCGCCGATAGCCAGCTGCAGAGGAACTGGAGTTGCGCCCAGACGAACTTCCATCTGGTTAACAACTTTCAGGAAGTTAGCACCCATGCGGTCCATTTTGTTAACGAACGCAATGCGTGGAACTTTATATTTGTTAGCCTGACGCCATACGGTCTCAGACTGTGGCTGAACGCCACCAACTGCACAGTAAACCATTACCGCGCCATCAAGCACACGCATAGAACGTTCAACTTCGATGGTGAAGTCAACGTGTCCTGGGGTGTCGATGATGTTAATGTGGTGTGGTTCAAACTGCTTGGCCATACCAGACCAGTAACAGGTGGTCGCAGCGGAAGTGATGGTAATACCACGTTCCTGTTCCTGCTCCATCCAGTCCATGGTTGCTGCGCCGTCATGTACTTCACCGATTTTGTGGTTTACACCGGTGTAGAACAGAACGCGTTCGGTAGTGGTAGTCTTACCGGCGTCGATGTGCGCACTGATACCGATATTACGGTAGCGAGCAATGGGTGTTTTACGAGCCATTTGATTCCTCTGATTCTCGGACGTTCAAGGTAAGTCGACCCCAGCGGGTTGGCTAATTGAGCGCCCGCTGGTTTAACAACTACGTGGTTATTACCAACGGTAGTGAGCGAACGCCTTGTTGGCTTCTGCCATGCGGTGAACGTCTTCACGTTTCTTAACTGCAGTACCTTTGTTCTCTGCAGCATCAGAAAGTTCGTTCGCCAGGCGAAGAGCCATTGATTTATCACCGCGTTTACGAGCAGCTTCTACGATCCAACGCATTGCCAGAGCATTACGACGAACCGGACGGACTTCTACTGGTACCTGATAAGTAGAACCACCAACGCGACGTGACTTAACTTCGACAGTCGGACGCACGTTTTCCAGGGCTACTTCAAAGGCTTCCAGTTCGTTTTTACCTGAACGCTGAGCCAGGGTCTCAAGCGCGGTATAAACGATTGATTCAGCAGTAGATTTTTTACCATCTACCATCAGGATATTGACAAATTTGGCCAGCAGCTCTGATCCGAACTTAGGATCTGGCAGAATTTTACGCTGACCAATGACGCGACGACGTGGCATGGAAATACTCCGTTGTTAATTCAGGATTGTCCAAAACTCTACGAGTTTATTTTGACATTTAATTTAAAACGTTTGGCCTTACTTAACGGAGAACCATTAAGCCTTTGGCTTCTTCACGCCGTACTTGGAGCGAGCCTGCTTACGGTCTTTAACACCTGAGCAGTCAAGCGCGCCACGAACGGTATGGTAACGCACACCTGGCAGGTCTTTTACACGACCGCCACGGATCAGGATCACGGAGTGTTCCTGCAGGTTATGACCTTCACCACCGATGTAGGAGGTAACTTCAAAACCGTTAGTCAAACGCACACGGCAAACTTTACGCAGTGCTGAGTTTGGTTTTCTAGGAGTGGTGGTGTACACACGAGTACAAACGCCACGTTTTTGCGGGCAAGCTTCCAGCGCCGGCACGTTGCTCTTTGCAACTTTGCGGACGCGTGGTTTGCGAACCAGCTGGTTAACTGTTGCCATTAAATAGCTCCTGGATTTGCTTTTGCTTCGTAAACACGTAATAAATCGCCTCGTAGAATTACGAGGAGGCAGAATTTTAGGGCTGCGTCAAAAGGGTGTCAAGAAATAACCAGGTTTTAGACGATTACCAGGTCATTTGTTGTGGATGCTTTACCGTCAGTGCGACGAATCCAGTATAGTCCACCGGACGCACATTGGTCGAAATTTGTCCAGTCAGGCCGCGGGCGCGAAGATCTTCCTCCAGCACCCACAGTGCTGCTGCACAGCCTGAAAGCTGCTGCAGCGCCCGACTTCCGGCTAAAGCGGCAAGCACGCCATCCTGCAACAGCAGTATGTCGTCATCTGCGCCCGCCATTAACAGCAGCGTCTCAAGATCGCTGTAGGCCGGTGAGTGCAGGAGTGTGTGCAGCATGAAAAGCCTCTAAAAGGTAAGAATGCGATCGTAACCGGCCAGTGTCTGACGCAGTTCCAGCGCAGACAATAGCGTAACATCCATTACCCGGTCGGCGTCAACCTGCATTCCACGCGCGGTCAGCGACGCCTGACAGAGATAGCAGTGATCGATGTCGTACAGCGCCAGCACGCCAAAGGTCGGCGCATAGTGACGACTGGCAATCGCGTCGGGCTGCTGCTGTGAATTGAGCTGCAGCACGCCATCGCCAATAAAAAATAACCCGATATCCTCGCTCAGCGCACCGGTTGCCAGCGCGGCATCCAGCCCCTCACGTCCTGCGCTGCTGCCATGCGGCGCGCGGGTAAAGACAAAAGCCACCCGATTCATCAGAATTGCACCAGGCGTTCGCAGCCTAACGCGGCTTCGGCCAGCGCACCCAGACCGCTCAGGGTAAAGCCGGGCTGAAGATTACTGGCGGGCAGTTGCAGGCGTGCCGCTTCCTGTTCATCCGTGACGCCACGACGCAGCGCAGCCGCCACACAGATATTAAGCGCTACGCCCTGCTGTTGATGCAGTGCCTGCCAGCCCCGAACCACATCATATTCATCACTGGCTGGCGCGGTCAGCTGGTTCGCATTCAGCACCCCTTCACGATAGAAGAAGACGCTTTCAAGCTGATGACCTGCCGCCAGCAGCGCATGGGCAAACAGCAAGGCACTGGTCGCCTGCTGCGTGCCGTAAGCCGGACCGCTAACCAGTAAGGTGTAACGCATTACCGATCCTGCCCCTGAAAATCGCCGTTTTTGAACTGACGAATATAGAGATAGACAGTGTGCTTCGAAATGTTGAGCCGATCGGCAACCTGGTTAATCGCATCTTTAATATCGAAGATGCCCTTCTCGTACAGGTTCAGCACAATCTGGCGATTCTTGGCGTTGTTGGACACATTGCGGTCAGCGCTGACCTCTTCAATCGTGAACTCCAGCGTCTGCATCACCAGGTCATCAACGGAACTGGCAAAGTTGACGCTGGAGTCAACCTGCTGCATCTCCGGCGGCATAAAGGTCGACATAATCTGAGAGAACGGCACATCCAGGTTCATGTTAATACAGAGCAGGCCAATCACCCGCTGCTGCCGGTTGCGGATCGCAATGGTGACCGACTTCATCAGCACGCCGCTTTTGGCGCGGGTGAAGTAGGCGCGGGAGACGTTACTGTCGGCGCCGTGCATGTCATGCAACATCCGCAACGCCAGATCGGTAATCGGCGATCCCACCTTACGGCCGGTGTGCTCACCATTGGCGATACGCACGGCGGAACATTTCAGATCTTCCAGCGAGTGAAGCACAATTTCACAGTGTGAACCGATCAGCATCGCCAGGCCATCGACGACAGCCTCGTATGATTTCAGAATATCGTAATCTGTTTGCTCGAACGGGCGCTGCTCCAGCAGATCGAAGTCGCTCAGTTCACCGGGATTGAATGGATTAGACATTGAAGAGATCACCCTGAATGGCTGGAGCCTGTCACAGCGGCTTATGGGCAGACTCAATATTGGGATAATTAGGCAGGCGTTAGTCTGGCAAATGTCGTCGGCTTATGCCAGTGGTTTGTCATGATGCAGAAATGAAACCGCCGCCCGAAGGCGGCGGTGAGCAGATTACTGAGCTTTTTTCGCGTCAGCCGCAGGTGCCTGCGCTTTTTCGTCTGCTTTAGGGGCCGGTTTGATATCAAGCAGCTCGACATCAAACACCAGCGTGGAGTTAGCCGGAATACCCGGAACGCCATTTTTGCCGTAAGCCAGCTGTGGTGGGATCACCAGCTTAATCTTACCGCCTTTCTTCACATGCTTCAGACCTTCGGTCCAGCCCGGAATTACACCGTCCAGACGGAAGGAGAGCGGCTCACCACGGGTATAGGAGTTATCGAACTCGGTACCGTCGATCAGCGTACCTTTGTAGTTCACAACAACCGTATCGCTATCGGTAGGGGCGTCACCGCTCCCTTCTTTCTCGACTTTATACAGCAGGCCGCTTTCCGTTTTCTTCACGCCGCTCTCTTTCGCGAACTTAGTTGCGTAAGCGTCACCCTTCCCGGCGTTCTCTTTCGCATCTTTTTCCATTTTCGCAGAAGCTGCGCCTTTCACGCGGCCTTCAAACGCCTGCAGCGTCTGCTCGATCTCTTCATCAGAGAGCTTGCTCTTGCCGCCAAATGCATCCTGAACACCGGCAATCAGCTGTTGCTTATCCAGTTTGATGCCCAGTTTTTCCTGTTCCTTCAGGGAGTTGTCCATGTAGCGACCCAGCGAGGCACCCAGCGCGTAGGCAGATTGCTGGTCTTCATCTTTGAAGGCAGCATTTTTCGGTGCCTGAGGAGCAGACTGTGGCGCAGCAGCCGTTGCCGGTGCAGCAGCGGTTTCTGCCGCCATGCTCAGCGGGGCATTCAGCGCAACGGCCATAGTGGTAGCTAACAATGTGACTTTAAACAGTGATTTCATCCATTCTCCAAAACCGAAGCGTCTAACCTCGGGAATCATTGCGGACTTCAGAGTCCACACTATAACTTTACGTGGCAGTGGCGAACACTACCACAATGTAATTACCCGGTTAACCTCCGACCTTTTTTGCATCAGGAAGTTTCATCAGAGATGATGCCGCGCTGCGCTTTTTCAAGCGAGACGCCGCAGATAGTTTAAAAATCAGGTGATTCTTTGCTGCCAGGCCGTAGAATCACGCCCGAGTCGCACCTTAACAGAGGAACAGGTCATGCAACAATCTGAGTGGGAACAGCGTCTGGAGACGCTAGAGAGCAAACTGGCCTTTCAGGAGATGACCATTGAGCAGTTAAACAGCGCAGTGGTTCAGCACGAACTGGAGATGAATAAAATGCGTGAACAGATGCGTATTCTGACCGACAAGCTCAAGGCTAACGCGCCGTCGATGGTCGCGTCACAGTCTGAAGAGACGCCGCCGCCGCACTATTGATTTGATGCCAGCGCATCCTGACAGGTTAAACCCGCGCGCTGCAGCCAAAAGAAAGGCCACCCGAAGGTGGCCCTGAAGCGGATAATCAGACTTAGTGGCTGCAGCCACAACCGCCCGTACCGCAACCGCCTTTACCGTGATCGTGGTCGTGGTCATGACCGTGATCATGGTCGTGATGATGACCGTCTGCACCGTGAACGTGACCATGGGCCAGTTCTTCCGGTGTGGCTCCACGAATCGCAACCACTTCAACGTTGAAGTTCAGGTTCTGACCCGCCAGCATGTGGTTACCATCAACCACGACGTGATCGTCTTCCACTTCGGTAATTTCTACCGGCACCGGGCCCTGATCGGTTTCTGCCAGGAAGCGCATGCCAACCTGCAGTTCGTCAACGCCCATGAAGACGTCTTTCGGTACACGCTGCACCAGGTTGTCATCGTACTGGCCGTACGCGTCGTTTGCCGGGATATGCACGTCAAACTTGTCGCCTGCTACGTGGTTTTCCAGCGCATTTTCCAGACCAGAAATCAGGGAACCATGACCGTGCAGATAGTCTAACGGTGCACTCACCGGTGACTCGTCAACTAACACGCCGTCTTCTGTACGTACCTGATAGGCCAGGCTTACCACCAGGTCTTTTGCTACTTTCATGATATCTCCTAACCGTTGAGAGCTGAGATCCCGTCTCATTGGTCTATTCTTGCGTGCAATAACACCAACCAGAAAGGTTCGGGGCTGAGTGCAAGAGGTATTAACCTTTTCTCTTGCGACCTCAGCGTTAATGGCGTCAATTGTAACGGAATTCAATCCCGCTGTAAGTTTAAGCTTAAAAAAAGCTGAGCCATTACGCTACTCGGGATGGAAAATTCCGATAACCTGCTCGTTGGTACGAACCTGATCGCGCGCCTGCTTATCAGCCTCACGCATCTGGTGGCCGCACTTAACGCACTCCACCACATCGACATTGTTTTCACGCCACATCGCCAGCGTGTCTTTTTCCTGGCAGTGCGGACAGGTCGCACCGGCAATAAAACGTTTACGCATGATATTTCGCCTGTTTAATCACGTTATTCATCATCATCCCAGCCATCCAGCTGCCGCTTCTCCTGCTGCATTTCCCGCTGGAAGATATCCTCCAGTTCACGCCGCGCTTCACGAACGCGTGAAACCTGCGCGCTGTCAGTGAGATTCGGCATCAGTTCACGCAGCATCCGCATATCCAGCCGGCGGAAATGCTGCTGGGCGCGATGCGCCTGATGCGGATGCATTCCCAGTGACATCAGCGTCTTACGTCCCAGCTCCAGCGCACTGGAGAACGTCTCACGCGAGAACTGGGTGACACCCGCCTGCAACAACTCGTGTGCTTCGACACGGCCACGGGCACGCGCCAGAATCTGCAGATGGGGAAAATGCTGCTGACATAAATGGACAATCGTCATCGCATCTTCAGGTTCGTTACAGGTAATAACGATCGACTGCGCGCTGGCGGCTCCGGCGGCGCGCAACAGCTCCAGTTCGGTTGCATCACCATAATAAACCTTATAGCCATATTTCCGCATCAGGCTGACTACGCTGATATCGCGCTCCAGCACGGTAATACGGCTATGGTTCGCCATCAGCAAACGGCCCACAACCTGCCCGAATCGGCCAAAGCCCACCACAATCACCTGCGGCTGATCGTCCTCGACAAACGGTTTTTCCGCCTCGTCGTCCGGATCATTGAAACGGCGCGCCAGCAGGCGGTCAATACCCTGCATCAGCAGCGGCGTGGTCATCATCGACAGCGTCACCGTCACCAGCAGCATCGGCAGCTGATCGCCGGAAAACAGCTTCGCCGAGGCGGCGGCAGAAAACAGCACGAAGGCAAATTCGCCACCCTGACTCAGTACACCGGCAAACTGCTGGCGTTCGGAACTGCGCAGTCCGTATACCCGCGCCAGCACATAAAGCACCAGCGTTTTTACCACCACCAGCGTCAGCACGCCGAGCAGGATGGTCATAATATGGGTATAGAGCACACCCAGGTTGAGCGCCATACCGACCGAAATAAAGAACAGCCCAAGCAGCAGTCCTTTAAACGGATCGATGGCGACTTCCAGCTCGTGCCGATATTCACTCTCCGCCAGCAGGATCCCGGCGATGAAAGTCCCGAGCGCCATCGACAGGCCGAGCGCGTCCATAAACAGCGCCGATCCCAGCACCAGCAACAGCGAGGCGGCGGTAAACACTTCGCGCACGCCGGAAGCCGCGATATAACGGAAGATCGGCCGTAACAGATAGCGGCCGCCCACCAGCATGCCGGCAAAGGCCAGCACCTTCATGCCCACCTTCATCCAGTCGATATGGCCGCTATCGGTGCCCGCCAGCAGCGGAATCAACGCCAGCGCCGGGATGACCGCGATATCCTGAAACAGCAGCACCGAAAAGCCGAGCTGGCCCGATTCGCTGCGGTTCATGCCTTTATCCATCATCAACTGTAACGCCATGGCGGTAGAGGACATCGCCAGGCCAATCCCGCCAATCACCGCCGCCTGCCAGCTAAAGTCGGTCAGCCACAATAAGCCGCCCAGAATCGCCGCCGAGAAAATCACCTGTGCCGCGCCGACGCCAAATATTGAACGGCGCAGCGCCCACAGCTTGGCCGGATTCAGTTCCAGCCCGATGATAAACATCAGGAAGACCACACCGAGCTCAGAGAAGTGCAGGATCTCATCAACGTCGCTGATAAACCCTAATCCCCACGGGCCGATGGCAATACCCGCCACCAGATAGCCCAGAACGGCACCGATACCGAGGCGAGCCGCCACCGGAACGATCAGTACTGCCGCCACCAGATAGATCACTCCCGCGGTCAGCAGCGTTTGTCCTTCCATTTACATCCCTCCATTCGGCAACGGCGCTGCCAGCCAGTCGCCATAAGCGCGGGCATAATTTTTCATTAAATCGGGATTCTGACGGCGCGCCCAGTAAACCACCATCGGCGGCATCCAGTGCATGCGGCACATCCGCGCCGTCAGTTCGAAAGGCCGCATAATATCGTTCATCGAATAGCGATTCAGACCCTGGTGCTGAAAGGCACTTTCCGGTTCGCCAGTGGTGACCACGCTGCGCCAGTATTTCCCTTCCAGCGCATTGCCATCGACGCCGTTGGCAAAGCCGCGCGACAGCACCCGATCCAGCCACTCTTTCAGCAGTGCCGGACAGCTGTAGGTATAGAGCGGATGCTGGAAAATGATCACCTCATGGTCGCGCAGTAGCTGTTGTTCATGATGAATGTCGATAAAAAAATCGGGATAGGCCGCGTACAGATCGTGCACCGTGACATGTTCCAGTGCCTGAGCCGGCTGCAGTAAAATCCGATTGGCAATCGAATCCTGCGATTCCGGATGGGCATACAGCAGCAAAACTCTGGGTGGCTGCGACATCCTTTCCCTCCAAATCGTCGTCATTGGTGCGGTTTTCCGCTACCATGCACGACGCAGCAAAATCTCATTATGTTGCCAGTAAATTAACATATTCTGACGATACGGCGCTTACATGATTGTCTTCTCTGCCTTACAAATTCGCCGCGGCATCCGCGTTCTGCTCGATAACGCTACCGCTACCATCAACCCTGGCCAGAAGGTCGGGCTGGTGGGTAAAAACGGCTGTGGTAAATCCACGCTGCTGTCGCTGTTAAAAGGTGAGATCACCAGCGATGCAGGCTCTGTCACTTTTCCGTCCAACTGGGCGCTGGCCTGGGTCAATCAGGAGACACCGGCGCTGGGTAAAGCTGCGCTGGAGTATGTGATTGATGGTGACCGTGAGTTTCGCCAGCTTGAGGCGGAACTGGCAGACGCCAATCAGCGCGACGACGGCAATGCCATTGCCCTGCTGCACGGCAAGCTCGATGCGGTACAGGCGTGGAGCATCCATGCGCGCGCCGCCAGCCTGCTGCACGGCCTGGGCTTCAGTCAGGAGCAGCTGCAGCGTCCGGTCAGCGACTTTTCCGGTGGCTGGCGTATGCGCCTTAACCTGGCGCAGGCGCTGATCTGCCGCTCCGATCTGCTGCTGCTTGATGAACCCACTAACCACCTCGATCTCGATGCGGTGATCTGGCTGGAGCGCTGGCTGAAAAGCTACGAAGGCACGCTGATCCTGATCTCCCATGACCGTGACTTCCTCGATCCCGTCATCGACAAAATTATCCATATCGAACAGGAATCGATGTTCGAATATACCGGCAACTACAGCTCCTTTGAGCGGCAGCGCGTCGCCAAGCTGGCTCAGCAGCAGTCGCTGTATGAGAGCCAGCAGGAAAAAGTGGCGCACCTGCACAGCTATATTGATCGCTTCCGTGCTCAGGCCACCAAGGCGAAGCAGGCACAGAGCCGCATCAAGATGCTGGAGCGCATGGAGCTGATCGCACCTGCCCATGTCGATAACCCGTTCAAATTTACCTTCCGCAAGCCGGAGAACCTGCCTAATCCGCTCATAAAGATGGAGAGGGTTACCGCGGGTTATGGCGATCGTATTATTCTCGACGCCATTAAGCTCAACCTGGTCCCAGGCTCGCGCATCGGCCTGCTGGGACGTAACGGTGCCGGTAAATCGACCCTGATTAAGCTGCTGGCGGGTGAGCTGGAGGCGATGGAGGGCAAGATGGGGCTGGCGAAAGGGATCAAGCTCGGTTACTTCGCGCAGCATCAGCTGGAATACCTGCGGGCCGATGAGTCACCGCTGCAGCATCTGTCGCGCATTGCGCCAAACGTGCTGGAACAGCAGCTACGTGATTATCTGGGCGGCTTCGATTTCCGTGGCGATAAAGTCACGGAGATCACCGAGCGCTTCTCCGGCGGTGAGAAAGCGCGCCTGGTGCTGGCACTGATTGTCTGGCAGCGCCCTAACCTGCTGCTGCTCGATGAACCGACCAACCACCTGGATCTCGATATGCGTCAGGCGCTGACCGAAGCGTTGATCGATTTCGAAGGGGCGCTGGTGGTGGTCTCGCACGATCGTCACCTGCTGCGCGCGACTACTGACGATCTCTATCTGGTGCATGATGGCAAAGTGGATGTGTTTGAGGGCGACCTTGAAGATTACCAGCAGTGGCTGAGCGATCTGCAGAAGCAGCAGGCGCAACAGGATGCCCCGCCAAAGCTGGATAATGGCAACAGCGCTCAGGCGCGTAAAGACCAGAAGCGTCGGGATGCGGAACTGCGCACCCAGACGCAGCCGCTGCGCAAAGAGATTGAGAAGCTGGAAAAGCAGATGAGCAAATGGCAGAGCCTGCTGGCCGATGCCGAAGCTCAGCTCTCAGACAGTGCGATTTATGATCAGAGCCGGAAAGCGGATCTGACCGCCGCCCTGCAGCGCCAGGCGGAGAGTAAATCTGCGCTGGAAGAGGTTGAGATGGCGTGGCTGGAAGCGCAGGAAAAATTAGAGCAGATGATGGCCAGTTAAACGGCTGGCGTTCTCCCTTTAACCGGGGGAGAGCGCCGCTGACTCTGCGTCTTAAAACGGCTTATCCCCCAGCACCGTTGCCCGCTGCATTATCCGCCGCGCCGGATAGTAATCGGCATTAGCGTAATGCTGGGTCACCCGGTTATCCCAGATAGCCAAATCGTTCGGCTGCCAGCGCCAGCGCACCTGGAATTCCGGCTTAGTGACGTGGCTGAACAGGAAGCTCAGCAGCGTCTCACTCTCTTTCTCGCTCAGGTCAACAATCCGCGTGGTAAAGCCTTCGTTCACAAACAGCGCTTTTTTGCCGCTGACCGGATGAGTGCGGATCACCGGATGCTGCACCGGCGGATGCTTCGCCACCGCCTGCTGCCAGCGCTGGTGCTCTTCTGCCGTTTTACGGTACTTATATTCCTGGAAAGATTTTTTGAAATCGTGCTCGGCGGTCAGGCCGGCCAGCAGCGTTTTAAACGGCGCCGAGAGCGCCTCATACGCAGCAATGCCGCTGGTCCAGAGCGTGTCACCGCCCGCTTCCGGCAGCACCTTTGACGACAGCAATGCAATCGCCGGTGGCGTTTCGATAAACGTTACGTCGGTATGCCAGTTATCGTTATCCGGCGGATTGTCCTGATGCGTATCCAGCACGATGATCTCTTCAACCCCGTCGGCGTGCGGATAGACCGGGTGAATGTGCAAATCGCCAAAGCGGATTGCCAGCGCCCGATGCTGCTCTGGCGTGATCACCTGATCGCGCAGAAACAGCACCTGATGACGCAGCAGACCGTGATAGAGCTGTTCAAACTGCGCATCGCTGAGCGGCCGTGAAACATCAAGGTTAGAAACCTGGGCACCAATATAGGGACCCAGCGGTTGAAAATTCAGACGTTCATTCATGATTGTTCTCCATTCCACGGCGTCAGACGGCGCTGCAGGGCGCGTAAGCCAAGTTCTAAACTAAACGCAATCAGGGCGATGACCGCGATGCCCGCCAGCACCACATCGGTGGCGAGAAACTCGCCGGCTGACTGCACCATAAAGCCGAGACCACGGGTTGCCGCAATCAGCTCCGCTGCCACCAGCGTTGACCAGCCAACCCCGAGACCGATGCGCAGTCCGGTCAGAATTTCGGGCAGCGCACCCGGCAGAATCACCCAGCGCAGCAGTTGCCAGCGGGTCGCACCCAGCGACTGCGCCGCCCGGATGCGCACCTGTTGGGTATTGCGCACGCCGGCCAGAGTAGAGAGGGCCACCGGCGCAAAAATAGCCAGGTAAATCAGCAGGATTTTTGATGTTTCACCAATGCCGAACCAGATCACCATTAAGGGCAGATAGGCCAGCGGCGGGATGGGGCGATAAAGTTCGATCAGCGGGTCAAGTAATCCACGCGCCACCGGGCTCAGGCCCATCAGAATCCCGACCGGAATTCCGATAGCGGCGGCGGCAAACAGCGCGATCAACATGCGGGTCAGGCTGGCTGTCAGATGCTGCCACAGCGTGGCGTCCATAAACCCTTGTGGGCTGGCAATCAGCAGCAGTTTGCTGAATACCTGCTGCGGCGGCGGTAAAAACAGCGGCGCGATTAACCCCAGCGCGGTCACGCCCCACCACACCAGCAACAGCAGTAATACGCTCAGTACGCTTAATGAAAAGCGGGTGGAAAAAGGCCAGCGCAGTCGGCGTCGCACCGGCAGGGTTTTGTCGTTGATTAACGCACTCATGCGAACGCCTCCCGTTGCTCAAACACCCGGCTCAGCACATATTCGCGCTGAGCAATAAACTGCGGATCGGATTTGATGCTGCGGCACGGCTCCCCATCGGCAAAGCGCTGACCAAAATCGGGCCGCAGCCGCTCGACAATGCGTCCAGGTCCCGGCGACAGCAGAATCAGTTCGCTGGCGAGAAAATCGCCTCTTCAATATCGTGGGTAATCAGCAGGATCTGTTTGCCGCTGTCGCGCCACAGCGTCAGCAACAAGGTCTGCATCTGTTCGCGAGTAAAAGCATCAAGCGCGCCAAACGGCTCATCCAGCAGCAGCAGGCGCGGATCGGTCGCCAGCGCGCGCGCAATGCCAACCCGCTGCCGCTGACCGCCTGATAACTGCCAGATTGCCCGCTTTTCCGCCCCTTCCAGTCCGACCTGCCTGATCAGCCGGCGCGCAATGGCTTCACGCTCCTGACGCGCCATGCCAGCCAGTTGCAAACCGAAGGCGACGTTATCCAGCACGTTACGCCACGGCAGTAAGCCTTCATGCTGAAACACCACGCCGCGGTCAGCCCCCGGTCCGGTGACCGGCTGGTTATCCAGCGTGATACTGCCCGATTCCACCGGCAAAAAACCGGCCACCAGGTTGAGCAGCGTGGTCTTGCCGCAGCCTGACGGCCCCAGCACCACCAGCAGTTCACGGCGATCGAGCTGCAGATTGATATCCTGCAACACCGGTTGCCCGGCATAACGCGCATTCAGATGAGCGATGCGTAGCATGGGGGGACTCCTTAAGGTTTGGCTAACGGCTCAACAAAGCGGGAGGTGACATAACTGCTGTAATCGTTATCCGCCTGCGGCACTCTGCCCTGTGCTTTCAGAAATTGCGCCGTATCGACAATCGCTTTGTTGACCGGCTTGCCCAGCTGCTCAACCTGCTGTTGCGCCGTCAGGTAGGTGTTGCCTTTCACCAGGCCAGGCACCTGCGTTTCGGGCACGCCGCTCAGGCGTGACAGTTTGCTGAGGTTATCGGGCTGCTTTAGCCAGCTGTCAGGATTGTCGAGGTAGGCTTGTTGTGCTGCCAGCGCGCTGCGGGCAAAAGCGGTGACGATCTCCGGATGCTGCTGAGCAAAGTCTTTGCGCACCACCCAGACGTCGAGGGTGGGCGATCCCCAGCTTCCCACCTGCGCCGAATCGGTTAACACTTTGCCGTTTTTCTCCAGCTCATTGACGGCAGGCGCCCAGACGTAAGCACCATCAATGTCACCACGCTGCCAGGCGGCAATAATGGCGGGCGGTTGCAGATTGACCAGCTGCACCTGCGACGGCTTGATACCCCAGTGTTTCAGGGCTGCCAGCAGGCTGTAATGGGTGGTTGAAATAAACGGCACGGCGATGCGCTTACCAATCAGATCCTGCGGCGTGGCGATGTTCTTCTTCACCACCAGCGCTTCAGAATTACCGAGCTGGGAAGCGAGCAGAAACGCTTCGATCGGCAGTTTCTGCGCCGCGGCTACGGCCAGCGGGCTGGAACCAATATTACCTATCTGCACGTCACCGGATGCCAGCGCCCGCAGTACGCCGGCACCACTGTCGAACTTGCGCCAGTCGACGCTGGCCCCACTCTCGCTGGCGAAACGGTTGTCAGCCTGCGCCACTTTAGCGGGTTCGGCTGACGTCTGATACGCGACGGTGACATTGACCGCATCTGCCCGAAAGGCCAGCAGCGCCAGCGCTGCAGCTAATAACGTTAAACGTACTGTGACTGCCATGATTGCTACCCCACCCTTTTTATGATGGCAGCAGTGTCTCTGGCGGCAATAGTTTCACCAAGGAATTAAAAATTATCCCTAATAGAAATAAGTTCTTAGATCACTATCTGCAAAACAAAGTTAAAAAGCGCAAATGCTGGAAAACAGTGCCAGCATGAAAAATGTCAGGCGCTCACATTCGGCCTGTGCTATTGATATGCGTTCCCGTTTATTGTTTGTGAAAGGTCTGTGTGTCCGATGTCGATTGAGAAAGTCGCTCAGCTGGCTGGCGTCTCTAAAGCCACGGTGTCGCGGGTTCTCAACGCCCATCCCGGCGTCAAACCCGATACGCGTGAGAAAGTGCTGTCGGCTATCGCCGCCTGTGACTACCAGCCCAATTTATTAGCCCGGCAGCTGCGCACCGCGCAAAGCCACATGTTGCTGGTGTTGATTTCCGATATCACCAACCCCTTCTGCTCGCGCGTGGTACAGGGGATTGAAGCCGAAGCGGAACTGCACGGCTATCACATCCTGCTCTGCCACTCTGCGTCGCAACTACAGCGAGAAGCCGCCTATCTTACGCTGCTGACCGGCAAAGTCGTGGATGGGGTCATCACCATGGATGCAGCCTCGGGACTGCAGGATCTCCAGAACATTATCGCGGGCGCGCCCTGGGTGCAGTGTTCGGAGTTCGATCCAGCGATCCCGGCCTCCTCTGTCACCATTGATCATCTCGACGCCGCGCGCGATACCGTGCACTACCTTGCCGGTAAGGGTCGCAAACGCATCGGGCTGGTGAATGGGGATATGCGCTATCTCTATTCGCATCATCGTGAACAGGGCTACCATCAGGCAATCAGCGCACTGGGACTGGAATGGTCGGGTGTCGCCTACGCCAGCGATATCTCTACCGAAGCGGGCAGCCTGGCACTGCAGCAACTGCTGGCGCTGCCACAACCGCCAGATGCGGTGTTTGCGGTGTCAGATGTGCTGGCGGTAGGGGTGATCCATGCGGCGCTGGAAGCGGGACTGCGGATACCGGACGATCTGGCGGTGGTCGGTTTTGACGGCATTCCCTTTACCCGCAGCCTTAACCCGCCGCTGACCACCATCGAACAACCGATGTATCAGCTCGGTGCGCGAAGCGTGCAGCTGCTGTTGCAGAAAATTCGCCAGCCGCACGCCCCGGTGATCCGCGAGGTATTGCCCTGGACGCGCGTCGAACGCGCCTCCAGTTAACTCAGTGCCAGATCAGCAGCACGCAGGCCGCCGTCAGCAGCCCCATTGAAAGGTTGAAGATTTTCCAGGCGCGACGGCTGCGTAGAATACGGCCAATCATCGCGCCGAATCCCATCCAGATCAGCCCGGAAACCAGGTTGACAATAAACATGCCAAGACTGATCGCCATCACCGAATGGCGATAGGCCTCTCCAGCCAGGCTAAAGCTGCGACCGCGCCCAGTGCCATCAGCCAGGCTTTGGGATTAATCAATTGCAGTAAGCCACCCTGCCAGAACGGCATCGGTTTAACCGGTGCCTGATCGGTATCCAGCTTTTCATAGCTGGCCGTGGCAATTTTCCAGGCCAGCCACAGCAGATAGAGACTACCGGCGATTTTCAGCACCAGATGCAGCGAGGGATAGAGCAGAATCAGTCCGCCGACGCCAAACGCCACCATCAGCAGCATCACCTGCATCCCAATCATGATGCCAATCATCAGGGGAAGCGTACGCAGGAAGCCAAAATTGGCGCCGCCTGCGGTAAGTAACATATTATTAGGGCCTGGCGTGATTGCGGCGACCCAAAGGAATCCTAACATCGACAAGAAAAGACTGAGTTCCATAGCAATCGGGTGCTCCTCACCCCCAGCAAGCAAAAAACCTATCGAAGCTAACAGTGTGATATGGATCAGACAAGCTTTTACAACATGAAATTTAGCGCACCGGAAGCCGGGAATTTTACGCCGCTGGCCGGGCTGCGTAATGCACATCTGCAAACGGTGTTGCCCCGTCTTCTGCGGCAGCAGATCAATCTGGATCCGCACTGGCAGCGTCTTGATCTGCCCGATGGCGATTTTGTCGATCTCGCCTGGAGTGAAGATCCGCAGCTGGCGCAGCACAAACCCCGGGTGGTGCTGTTTCACGGGCTGGAAGGCAGCTTCCACAGCCCCTATATCCACGGGCTGATGGCGATCTGTCACGCGTGCGGCTGGCTGGCAGTGGTGATGCATTTCCGCGGCTGCAGCGGCGAACCTAACCGGCTGAACCGCATCTATCACTCCGGCGAAACCGAAGATGCACGCTATTTTCTGCACTGGCTGCAATCCCACTGGGGCCGGGTACCGACCGTCGCGGTGGGCTTTTCACTGGGCGGCAATATGCTGGGCTGCCTGCTGGGTCAGCAGGGATCGGATGCGCCGGTTGATGCCGGCGTCATTGTCTCTGCGCCGCTGCTGCTGGAACCGTGCAGCATCAGGCTGGAGCGCGGTTTCTCGCGCTTTTATCAATACTATCTGCTGGCACAGCTAAAGAAGAATGCCCGGCGTAAACTGTATGCCTGGCCAGAAACGTTGCCGGTCGATCTGGCGCAGCTCAACGCGCTGCGGCGTCTGCGCGACTTCGATGATGCGATTACCGCCCGCGCCCACGGCTTTACTGACGCTACCGATTATTACCAGCGCGCCAGCGCCCTGCCCTGGCTGAAACAGGTCGCTAAGCCGCTGCTGATCATTCATGCCAAAGATGACCCGTTCATGAGTGACGAGGTGATACCGCACAGCAGCCAGTTATCTGCCACTATTACTTATCAGCTGACCCCACACGGCGGTCACGTTGGCTTTGTCGGCGGGACATTGCGCCAGCCCGAAATGTGGCTTGAACAGCGCATACCCCAATGGATTACCCCTTTTCTGGATACCTGACGTTGTGATTATTCCCTGGCAACAGGTCTCACCTGAGACACTTGAAAATCTGATTGAAACCTTCGTGCTGCGTGAAGGCACCGATTATGGCGAGCAGGAGCGCAGCCTGAACGAAAAAGTGGCTGACGTCCGCCGCCAGCTGGAAACCGGCGAAGTGGTACTGGTGTGGTCGGAGCTGCATGAATCGGTCAATATTATGCCGCGCAAAGAATTTCGCGGCTGATGCGCCGATCGGCAATTCATGGTAACAATGCCCATGGCCCGACCTCACAGGGAGCTTTTTTATGTCTGCACGTCATCCGATAATTGCCGTCACCGGTTCCAGCGGCGCGGGAACCACCACCACCAGCCTTGCGTTCCGTAAAATCTTTCAGCAGCTCGATCTGCACGCTGCCGAACTGGAAGGCGACAGTTTTCACCGCTTCACCCGCCCTGAAATGGATATGGCGATCCGCAAAGCGCGTGATCTGGGCCGTCATGTCAGTTATTTCGGTCCGGAAGCCAATGACTTTGGCTTACTGGAGCAGAGCTTCAAACAGTATGGGCTCAACGGTGAGGGCCAGTCGCGTAAATACCTGCATACCTATGATGAAGCCGTTCCGTGGAATCAGGTACCCGGCACCTTTACGCCGTGGCAGCCGCTGCCGCAAAACACTGACATTCTGTTTTACGAAGGATTGCACGGCGGCGTGGTGACCGCCCAGCATAACGTGGCGGAGCATGTCGATTTACTGGTCGGCGTGGTGCCGATTGTCAACCTGGAGTGGATTCAGAAGCTGGTGCGTGACACCAGTGAACGCGGCCATTCGCGTGAAGCGGTGATGGACTCGGTGGTGCGCTCGATGGAAGATTACATCAACTTCATTACGCCGCAGTTCTCGCGCACTCACCTTAACTTCCAGCGCGTGCCGACGGTGGATACCTCTAACCCGTTTGCCGCCCGTGCCATTCCGTCACTGGATGAGAGCTTCGTGGTGATCCACTTCCAGGCCCTGGACGATATCGACTTGCCTTACCTGCTGGCGATGTTGCAGGGCTCGTTTATCTCGCACATTAATACGCTGGTGGTGCCGGGCGGGAAGATGGGGCTGGCAATGGAGCTGATCATGGGACCGCTGGTGAAGCGATTGGTGGAAGGCAAGCGGATAGATTAAGAGGCCGCAGAGCGGCCCCTGTAGATTAGCGTTCGATCACTTCATAGCTGTGGGTAATGGTGACGCCCTTGCCCAGCATGATGGCAACCGAGCAATACTTTTCTGCAGAAAGATCCACCGCGCGTGAGACCGCTTTATCCTGCAGCGCTTTGCCGCTGACGATAAAGTGCAGGTTGATGTGCGTAAAGATTCGCGGCGCTTCTTCACGACGTTCTGAGGTCAGTTTCACTTCACAATCAGCCACATCGTTGCGACCTTTTTGCAGAATTGAAACCACGTCGATTGCGCTGCATCCGCCCGCCGCCATCAGCACCATCTCCATTGGGCTGGGCGCTTTATCACCCGAATTGCCATCCATTAATACCTGATGACCGGACGACGACTCACCGAGGAATGTCAGCCCTTCTACCCATTTCACTCTTGCCTGCATGATTTTCGCTCCAGAATATGCGGTTTTGCCGTCAGAGTACGCTTTCGCCTGGTAAACAGCAATCCAGAGAAATCCGCT
This sequence comes from Pantoea conspicua, assembly GCF_002095315.1. GTDB lineage: Bacteria > Pseudomonadota > Gammaproteobacteria > Enterobacterales > Enterobacteriaceae > Pantoea > Pantoea conspicua. The sequence continues at coordinate 55,030 of NZ_MLFN01000014.1, read as the reverse complement.
GTTAGCTGAAGCGAGACAACAGAAGACAGTCGGCAAAAGCTGTGCTACAAACAGTGCTGAAAATATTTTTCGTCACCCGATGGCGAAGCCGGGAAGAATGATGCGCACTGCGCCGAATGCAGCCCGAATAATTTCCTGTAAGGGAAACGCTTGAAGCTTTCATCGCCTGACAGGGAAAACTGCCCCCTGTATTTTGGGCACGATTACAACAGAGGATAATAGCGAATGGTTCTCGGCAAACCGCAAACAGACCCTACACTCGAATGGTTCCTGTCCCATTGCCATATTCACAAGTATCCATCCAAAAGTACGCTGATTCACCAAGGTGAAAAAGCAGAAACGCTTTACTACATCGTGAAAGGTTCCGTTGCGGTTCTGATTAAAGATGAAGAAGGCAAAGAGATGATTCTTTCCTACCTGAATCAGGGCGATTTTATTGGCGAGCTTGGCCTGTTCGAAGAAGGTCAGGAGCGCAGCGCCTGGGTACGTGCGAAAACCGCGTGCGAAGTGGCGGAGATCTCCTACAAGAAATTCCGTCAGCTGATCCAGGTTAACCCCGATATCCTGATGCGACTGTCGTCGCAGATGGCGCGTCGCCTGCAGGTTACGTCTGAAAAAGTGGGTAACCTCGCTTTCCTCGACGTCACCGGACGCATTGCTCAGACTCTGCTTAACCTGGCGAAGCAGCCAGACGCCATGACGCATCCCGACGGCATGCAAATTAAAATTACTCGTCAGGAAATTGGCCAAATCGTTGGTTGTTCACGTGAAACCGTGGGCCGTATTTTGAAGATGCTGGAAGATCAGAACCTGATCTCCGCACACGGCAAAACCATCGTCGTTTACGGCACCCGCTAATTCCTGTCACCCACGGCGTGATGGCAACATCGCGCCGTTATTGTTTGTGTTGGGCCGATGTGGCGTCGAATTATTTACCACCCTGAAGTCAATTACGCCTTGCGGCAAACCCTGGTGCTCTGTCTGCCGGTGGCGCTGGGCTGGCTGGCTGGCGACCTGCAAAAAGGTCTGCTGTTCTCGTTAGTCCCCGCCTGTTGCAATATCGCCGGTCTGGATACCCCGCATAAACGCTTCTTCAAACGCCTGATTGTTGGCGGCAGCCTGTTTGCGCTCGGCAGTTTTCTGATTCAGTGGCTGACGCTGCACGCTATTCCTTTGCCGCTGATTCTGTTCGCCATGCCGCTGCTGCTGGGCGTCACCGGCGAGATTAGCCCGTTGCACGGCCGTCTGCTGCCGGGATCGCTGATCGCCGCCATCTTCACGCTGAGCCTGATTGGCCGTATGCCGATCTACGTACCGCCGCTGCTCTATATCGGCGGTACGCTGTGGTACGGGCTGTTTAACTGGTTCTGGTTCTGGCTGTGGAAAGAGCAGCCGATGCGGGAAAGCCTGAGCCTGATCTACCGTGAGCTGGCCAACTATTGCGACGCCAAATATACCCTGCTGACCCAGCTGACCGACCCGGAAAAGGCGCTGCCGCCGCTGCTGGCGCGTCAGCAAAAAGTGGTCGATCTGATCACCACCTGTTACCAGCAGATGCACATGCTGTCCGCCAGTCGGGATCACAGCCATAAGCGGCTGACCCGTGCCTTTCAGGTGGCGCTGGATCTGCAGGAACACATCTCGGTCAGCCTGCATCAGCCGGAAGAGGTGCAGAAACTGGTGGAGCAGAGCCATGCCGAAGCGGTGATCCGCTGGAATGCCCAGACCATCTCGGCACGCTTACGGGTGCTGGCAGATAACATTCTCTATCACCAGTTGCCCGATCGGTTTGGTATGGAGAAACAGCTCAGCGCACTGGAGAAGATTGCCCGCCAGCATCCTGATAATCCGGTGGGGAATTTCTGTCTTTATCACTTCAACCGCATCGCGCGGGTGCTGCGTACGCAAAAGCCGCTCTATCAGCGTGACCTGATGGCCGACCGCCAGCGCCGTCTGCCGCTGCTGCCAGCGCTGCGCAGTTATCTTTCCTGGCGTTCGTCTGCACTGCGCACCGCCGGTCGTTTTGCCGTGATGCTGATGCTGGGGAGTGCGCTGGCGCTGTTTTTTAATATTCCGAAGCCCTACTGGATTCTGATGACCATCATGTTCGTCAGCCAGAACGGTTACAGCGCCACCCGCGTCCGTATCCAGCACCGGGCGCTGGGCACCTTTGTCGGTCTGGTGATTGCGGCTGCTACCTTACGGCTGGCGGTGCCGGAATCGCTGGTGCTGCTGATCATGCTGGCCATTACCTTTATCAGCTACCGGTTTACCCGCCAGTTTTACGGCTGGTCGATGATTGGCTTTACTGTCACGGCGGTCTATTCGCTGCAGCTGCTGTCGCTGAATGGCGCGCAGTTCCTGCTGCCGCGCCTGATGGACACGCTGATGGGCTGCCTGATCGCCTTTGGCGGGATGCTGTGGCTATGGCCGCAGTGGCAGAGCGGCTTATTACGGCAGAATGCCCATGACGCGCTGGAAACGTATCAGGATGCGCTGCGGCTGCTGCTGGGCGCGGAACAGTCGCCGGAAAAACTCGCTTACCAGCGGGTGCGGGTTAATCAGGCGCACAATGCGCTGTTTAACTCCCTGAACCAGGCGATGCAGGAACCGGCTTTTAACGCCCAGTATCTTAAGGATATGCGGCTGTGGGTCACCCATAGCCAGTTCATTGTTGAGCACATCAATGCGATGACGATTCTGGCGCGGGAACATACCATGCTGACCGCCACGCTGGCGGAGCGCTATCTGCAGTCGTGTGAAATTGCGCTGCAACGTTGTCAGCAGCGGCTGGAATATGAGGGTGCCAGTTCGCAGGTCAATCTGCTGGATGAGCTGGAAAATATTAATGAAGGGCCGGTGACGGTACTGGAGCAGCATGTGCGCCGCATTCTGGATCATCTGAGCGTGATGCACACCATTTCATCGCTGGCGTGGAGCCAGCGGCCACAGCATGGCCGCTGGCTGATCAGACGGTTACGCAAAAACTAAATCAGCCGGCGATCACCTTGCCGACGGCGGTCGCAAAGCGGCGCATGCCCTCTTCGATGTCAGCGGGCTCGATGATCAGTGAAGGCGCGAAACGCATCACGTCGGTGCCGGCCACCAGCACCATCACGCCTTCCGCGGCGGCGGCATTCAGAATGTCACGCGCCTTGCCGGCGTGCTGCGGCTTCAGCGCCGCGCCAATCAGCAGGCCTTTGCCACGGATGTCGCTGAATAGATCGTACTTTGCATCCATCGCCTGCAGCGCGCCGACAAACTGCTGACGCCGGAGATCAACGCCTTCCAGCACTTCGGGCGTATTGATGATATCCAGCGCCGTTTCCGCAATCGCGCAGGCCAGCGGATTGCCACCATAGGTGGTGCCGTGTACGCCGGGTGCCATAGTTGATGCGATCTCGTTAGTGGTCAGCATCGCGCTGACCGGGAAACCACCGCCCAGCGCTTTGGCTGAGGTCAGAATATCGGGCTGCACACCGTAATGCTCATAGGCAAACAGCTTGCCGCTGCGTCCCATACCGCTCTGCACTTCATCCAGCACCAGCAGCGCCTGATGCTGATCGCACAGGTCACGCAGCCCCTGCATAAATTCCTGCGTGGCGGGCACGACGCCACCCTCGCCCTGAATCGGCTCGACCACGATAGCGCAGGTGTGATCGTCGATAACCGCTTTCACCGCATCCAGATCATTGAAGGGCACATGGACGATATCGGCCGGTTTAGGGCCGAATCCATCGGAATATTTTGGCTGCCCGCCGACCGTGACGGTAAACAGCGTCCGGCCATGAAAGGCGTTGTGGAAGGCGATGATCTTACTTTTGAACGGGCTGTGACGTTTGCAGGCGTAATAGCGCGCCAGTTTAAACGCCGCTTCATTCGCTTCCGCGCCGGAGTTGGCGAAGAACACCCGATCGGCAAAGGTGGCCTTGATGAGCTTACTGGCGAGACGCAGCGCCGGTTCGTTGGTGAAGACGTTGCTGGTATGCCACAGCGTTTCACCCTGGCTTTTCAGCGTCTCCACCAGCGCGGGATGGCAATGGCCGAGCGCAGTCACCGCGATGCCGCCAGAAAAGTCGATATACTCTTTGCCCTGCTGATCCCAGACGCGGCTGCCCTTGCCTTTCACCGGCACAAACTGGGCTGGTGCATAAACAGGCAAAATAACGTTATCGAACGTTTCCCGTGTGACCGCAATTTTTTCGGCTGCCATGAGTGACTCCATTTGAATGATTGTTGTTCTGCTGTGAAATAATAATCACAAAATATGCATAAAAAATCACTCAAAGGCAAACTATTGCGTCAGGAAATTGTGCAGCAGCTGATGTCCCTGCTCGCTGAGAATGCTTTCAGGATGGAACTGCACGCCTTCCAGCGCCAGAGTTTTATGGCGAATTCCCATGATCTCATCGGGCTGACCGTCACGCAGGCTCCAGGCGGTGACCTCAAAGGCATCAGGTAGCGTATCGCGTTTCACGATCAGCGAATGATACCGGGTGACAGTAAGTGGGTTGTTGAGCTGGCGGAACACGCCGCTGTTGCTGTGCTGGATCAGTGAGGTTTTACCGTGCATCACCTGACGGGCGCGCACCACTTCGCCGCCCCAGGCCTGAGCCATCGCCTGATGACCGAGGCAAACACCCAGCACCGGCAGCCGCCCGGCGAAATGGCGGATCGCCGCCAGTGAAATACCGGCTTCGTTGGGCGTGCAGGGCCCAGGTGAAATCACCAGATGGGTCAGCGGCAGCGCCTCCATCTGGTGCAGGGTGATGGCATCGTTGCGCACCACCCGCACCTGCGCGCCCAGCTCACAGAAATATTGATAGAGATTCCAGGTAAACGAGTCGTAGTTGTCGATCAGCAGCAGCATGACGAATCCAGGGTGGTTATCAGCGCCGCTATTCTACGCGGTTACGCCGGCTCGCTCACCACTTTCGCAAAAACCTGCTCCAGCGGCTGCAGGTCACCCGCGACACCGGCCTGATTCGCCGCCAGCCAGCTCCCGGCATCAATCGCATCCCACGCCAGCAGATAACCCGCATGCAACGCCAGCTGCTCGAAAAAGATGCGTTGCGCCCGGCCATTCCCTTCACGGAAGGGATGCAGTACGTTAATTTCGCAATAGAAATGCGCAACCCGCTGCACAAACGCATCGCGTGGCAGATCTGCCAGACCGTTCTCCTCTTCCAGCGCCGCCATCAGGGCGTTGCCCTCTTTTTCGATATATTCAAAGTGGCAGAAAGGTGTCTCATCGCGCCAGATATCAATGGTGCGTAGCTCGCCGGCCCAGCTGTACACATCCTGGAACAGCGTACGGTGGATCAGCCGCAGCCAGGGTAGGCCAGCGTTACGCGGACCTAACTCCAGCGTGGCCAGCCGCGCAGCGCTGAAACTCAGCTCTGCTTTACGCAGCTGAGCAGCGTCATGAATATCGAGCAGGTTCTTCAGCACGTTGTCGTTGTGCCACAGGTAGGGATCCTGACTGACCGCGATATTAGAGACCATATTGCCTCCTCAGCGACGCCAGGCGTGCTGCCGCCTCGTCGCCTTTTACGGCGGGTTCATTGTGGCTGAAGCCTTCCAGCCGGCAACTGGCCTGATAGCTGGCACTACGCCGTTGCTGCCACAGGGTGGCCTTTTGTTTTTCGGTGAGTTTGTTCGCCATGCCGCCTCCTGCTCCGGTTTTTGCCCTAAGTATAAGAGCAAATTCTGGCTTTGCCGGATGCGGGAAGATGTCGCCATCCGCAGATGGCGACCGGACCGTTAAGGCAGAACTTTAGCGGAGAGGATAACTACCGGTTTAGACGGGACATTCTGGTAAGGACCCACATCTTTGGTCGGTACCTGAGAAATTTTGTCAGCCACATCCTGGCCTTTCACAATTTTACCGAAGACCGCATAACCAAAATCACGCTGACCGTGATCGAGGAAGGCGTTATCGGCCACGTTTAGGAAGAACTGGCTGGTGGCGCTGTCTTTATCGGCAGTACGCGCCATAGAAATGGTGCCACGCAGGTTGCGCAGGCCGTTATCTGCCTCATTTTTGATCGGCGCATTGGTCTGCTTCTGCTGCATGTCGGTGGTGAAGCCACCGCCCTGCACCATAAAGCCCGGGATCACGCGATGGAAAATGGTGTTGTTGTAGAAACCATTGTTGACGTAATCAACGAAGTTTTTCACCGAGACCGGCGCTTTTTGGTTATTCAGTTCGAGTTCGATATTGCCGGCAGACGTGGTGAGCAGAACATGGGTATCGCCTTTTGCGGCCAGAGCCGAGGCGGAAACAGATGAGAGCGCTAACAGGGTAATTGCCGCTGTTAAAGTACGTTTAAACATGAAAGATTCCTTACCTTGGAGAGCTAGCTCAAAAACGTGATTGATTGTAAAGAGCATGTAATACAAGCACCAGCGTTTTACCTATATTTACGCTGCGACTAAAAAAGCGTCAGTGCGGATGAAATCCGGCTATTTGCGTGATTAAAATCACACAACTCATGAAATGTAGATCTCCAGTTTCACTGGTTGTTTATTAAGATCACAGTTCCGTTTACACTTTCTGACACTTTTTGCCACCGGTTTCCCAACAGGTTCAGAACATGACAAACCGTAATCGTATCGGCCTTACCTGGATAAGCTTTTTCTCGTATGCGCTTACCGGCGCGCTGGTGATCGTTACCGGCATGGTAATGGGCGATATCGCGAAAGATTTCCAGATCCCCATCTCCAGCATGAGTAACACCTTCACCTTCCTGAACAGCGGGATCCTGGCCGCCGTTTTCCTCAATGCCTGGCTGATGGTGATCGTGCCACTCAAGCGCCAGCTGATTTTCGGTTTCGTCCTGATGGTACTGGCGATCATAGGCTTAATGACCAGCCGCGATCTCAGCATCTTCTCACTCTGCATGTTCGTGCTGGGCGTGGTCAGCGGCATTACCATGTCGATCGGGACCTTCCTGATAACCCATATGTACGAAGGTCGTCAGCGCGGCTCGCGTCTGCTGTTTACCGACTCCTTCTTCAGCATGGCGGGCACGCTGTTCCCGGTGCTGGCCGGTATCCTGCTGGCACGTCAGCTGCCCTGGTACTGGGTTTACGTCTGCATTGGCTTCATCTATGTGGCGATCTTTATTATGACGCTGTTTGTTGAGTTTCCAGTGCTGCGCAAGCCGGAAAACAGCCCGACCGTCGAGAAGGAAAAATGGGGCGTTGGCGTGCTGCTGCTGGCAGTTGCCGCGCTGTGCTACATCCTGGGTCAGCTCGGCTTTATCTCCTGGGTGCCGGAATACGCCACCAAAGTCATGGGCATGAACATTGATAACGCCGGACAGCTGGTCGGCAGCTTCTGGACCGCCTATATGGTCGGGATGTGGGCGTTCAGCTTCCTGCTGCGTTTCTTCGACCTGCAACGTATCCTGATGGTGCTGGCGGGCCTGGCGACGCTGCTGATGTACTGGTTCGTCAGCAGTCAGGATGCCGGTATGCTGAAGTGGATCATTATGGTTCTGGGCTTCAGCTCCAGCGCCATTTACACCACCATCATTACGCTCGGCTCGCTGCAGACCAAAGTGGCTTCACCGAAACTGGTGAACTTTATTCTGACCTGCGGCACCGTCGGCACCATGCTGACCTTTGTGGTTACCGCGCCGATCGTTGAGAAGAGCGGCGTGCATACTGCGCTGGTTACCGCTAACGGTCTGTATGCGGTGGTGTTTGTGATGTGCGTCCTGCTGGGGCTGGTCACGAAACATCGCTCGCACGGTCACGTCACCCATTAATCTCTCCGGGCGGCAAAATTTTGCCGCCCTCTTCTTATTAGCGCCGGAAGTTGACGCGCTCCTGCTCCCGCCAGTAAATCTCGCTCTCTGCCGGTCTGGTCGCTGCAATCACTTCGCCACGCCGCAACGAATAGCGCACCGGAACCTGTCGTCTTATCGCATCAAAACCGCTCTCTGCAGGCAGAATGATCAGGCTCGCCTCATGGCCGCTCTGAATGCCGTAGCCGGACAGCTGCAGGGTTCTGGCACTGTTGTGGGTAATCAGATCCAGGCCCGCATCAATCTGTTCGTAACCCATCAGCTGGCAGACGTGTAACCCCATATGCAGCACCTGCAGCATGTTTGCGGTGCCGAGCGGATACCAGGGATCGAACACGTCGTCATGCCCGAAGCAGACGTTAATCTCCGCCTCCAGCATCTCTTTCACCCGCGTAATACCGCGCCGCTTAGGATAGTGATCGAACCGGCCCTGCAGGTGAATATTGACCAGCGGATTGGCGACGAAATTAATGCCTGACAATTTTAACAGACGGAACAGCCTCGAGGTGTAGGCACCGTTATAAGAGTGCATGGCGGTGGTGTGGCTGGCGGTGACCCGCGCGCCGTTGCCGTCACGATGCGCCAGCGCCGCCACGGTTTCAACAAAGCGTGACTGCTCATCGTCAATCTCATCGCAGTGGACATCAATCAGCTTGTCGTAGCGATTGGCCAGCGCGAAGGTTTTATGCAGCGACTCAACGCCATATTCGCGGGTGAACTCGTAATGGGGAATGGCTCCGACCCCATCTGCGCCAAGCCGCAGCGCCTCTTCCAGCAACGCTTCACCATTGGGATAAGAGAGAATCCCCTCTTGCGGAAAGGCGATAATCTGAAGGGTTATCCAGGGTGCCATCTCCGCTTTGAGCTCCAGCATCGCTTTTAACGCAGTCAGCGTCGGGTCGGAAACATCGACATGGGTGCGGACAAACTGAATGCCGTTGGCGATCTGCCATTTCAGGGTTTTTAAGGCCCGCTGTTTCACGTCCTGATGACTAAGCAGCGCCTTACGCTCAGCCCAGCGTTCAATGCCCTCAAATAGCGTACCGGATTGATTCCAGGCCGGCTCACCGGCGGTCTGGGTGGTATCGAGGTGAATATGTGGCTCGATGAACGGCGCGCAGGCCAGACCGCCTTCCCCGTCCAGCGAGGCTTCTGCGGGTGTGGGTTGCTGCGGCTGAGCGGAGATACGGGCAATGTTTCCGTCAGCCATTTCAATCTGCCAAAGCCCCTCGCGACAGGGTAAACGCACGTTGTTGATCCACTTGGGTGAAATCATTGCCCGCTCCTTTCTGGTTAAGCGCCTGAGGTTAAAGCTAGCACGATTCAGCCCGCCCCGGGCAACGCCTTTATCCTGCTAACCGCTCCTCTGAATAAACTTATTTCAAATCAAAAACATACCTCTAAATAGGTATATGGCAGGGCGCTTGATGTATATCAATAAGCGTCAGAAATGGCGCGCTATTGTAGCCGCAGATATCGCAAATTTGAGGCAAAAATGAGCAAGCACAATGTCGTCATTATTGGTAACGGCATGGTCGGCCACCGCTTCATAGAGGAACTGCTTGAGAAAGCTGAGCCCGACCAGTTTTCATTAACCGTCTTTTGTGAAGAGCCACGCGTCGCCTACGATCGTGTCCACCTTTCCGCCTATTTCTCTCATCACACAGCCGAAGAGCTCTCCCTGGTTCGCGAAGGGTATTACGAACGGCATCAGGTCAATCTGCTGCTGGGTGAACGCGCCATTACCATTAATCGCGATGAGAAACTGATTCACTCCACTACCGGCCGCGCGGTGCATTACGACACTCTGGTGTTCGCCACCGGGTCTTATCCGTGGATTCCGCCGATCAAGGGCGCAGAAGGCAGCGATTGCTTTGTCTATCGCACCATTGAAGATCTCAACGCTATCGAAGCCTGTTCGCGTCGCAGCAAACGTGGCGCGGTGATCGGCGGTGGGCTGCTGGGGCTGGAGGCAGCAGGCGCACTGAAGAACCTCGGCATCGAAACCCATGTCATTGAGTTCGCACCGGTGCTGATGGCAGAGCAACTCGATCAGCAAGGTGGTGAGCAGCTTCGCCGTAAAATTGAGCAGATGGGTGTACGGGTGCATACCGGCAAAAATACCCAGCAGATCCACCATCACGAACACGGCGGTAAAACCTTAGAGTTTGCCGATGGCAGCGAGCTGGAGGTCGATTTCATCGTCTTCTCGACCGGCATCCGGCCGCAGGACAAGCTGGCGAAGCAGTGTGGATTAGCGCTGGGGCCGCGCGGCGGCATCGCCATAAATGACCGGTGTCAGACCAGCGATAGCACCATCTATGCCATCGGTGAATGCGCGGCCTGGCAAAATCGGGTTTATGGACTGGTGGCGCCTGGTTATAAAATGGCGCAGGTCGCCAGCGATACCCTGCTGGGCCGTGACAACGCCTTCACCGGTGCCGACATGAGCGCCAAACTGAAATTGCTGGGTGTTGATGTCGGCGGCATCGGCGATACGCGCGGCACCACGCCGGGCGCGCGCAGTGTGGTGTGGCTGGATGAGAGCAAATCGATCTACAAACGCTTAATCCTCAGCGAAGACCAGCAAACCTTACTCGGCGCGGTGCTGGTGGGCGACACCAGCGACTATGGCAACCTGCTGCAGCTGGTACTGAATGCCATCCCGCTGCCCGCTAATCCGGAAGCGTTGATTTTACCGGCCGGAAGCGGTGAAAAACCGGCCATCGGGGTCGACTCTCTGCCCGACAGCGCGCAGATTTGCTCCTGTTTTGACGTCAGCAAAGGCGACATCATCAGCGCGGTTCAGGGTGGCTGCCATACCGTGGCGGCGCTGAAAAGCGCGACCCGCGCCGGGACCGGCTGCGGCGGCTGTATCCCGCTGATCACACAGGTACTTAACAGTGAACTCAGCCGCCAGGGAATTGAGGTCAATAACCATCTTTGCGAGCACTTCGCTTATTCGCGTCAGGAGCTGTATCACCTGATTCAGGTTGAAGAGATCAAAACATTTGACGATTTGCTGGCGAAATATGGTCAGGGCTACGGCTGCGAAGTGTGTAAACCGACGGTCGGTTCCCTGCTGGCGTCGTGCTGGAATGAGTATGTGCTCAAGCCGCAGCACGCTCCGTTACAGGACAGCAACGATCTCTACCTCGGCAATATTCAGAAAGATGGCACCTATTCGGTGATTCCACGTTCGCCGGGCGGGGAAATCACCCCGCAGGGATTGAAAGTGGTGGGTGAGATTGCCGAGCACTACCAGCTCTACACCAAAATTACCGGTTCACAGCGCATCGGCATGTTTGGTGCCCGGAAAGAGGATCTGCCCGCTATCTGGTCCCGGTTGATTGCCGCCGGCTTTGAGACCGGCCAGGCCTACGCAAAAGCATTACGCATGGCGAAAACCTGTGTCGGCAGCGCCTGGTGCCGCTACGGGGTTGGCGACAGCCTGGACTTTGGCGTGATGCTGGAGAACCGCTATAAAGGCATTCGTACCCCGCACAAAATGAAGTTTGGCGTCTCCGGCTGCACCCGTGAGTGTGCGGAAGCCCAGGGTAAAGATGTCGGCATCATCGCCACCGAAAAAGGCTGGAACCTCTACGTCTGCGGCAATGGCGGCATGAAACCTCGCCATGGCGATCTGCTGGCGGCCGATCTCGATCAGCAAACGCTGGTCACCTATCTCGACCGCTTCATGATGTTCTATATCCGTACCGCCGATCGTCTGCAACGCACTTCACTGTGGCTGGAAAGTCTCGAAGGCGGCATCGACTATCTGCGCAAGGTGATCGTCGACGATAAGCTCGGCCTTAACAGCCAGCTGGAGCAGGAACTGAACCGGCTGCGCGCCAGCGTCAGCTGTGAATGGAAAACCACGCTGGAAGAGAGCAGCAGCCTGGCGCGTTTCGCCCACTTTATCAATTCCCCCCAGCGCGATCCGGCGATACAGGTGGTGACCGAACGCGATCAGCATCGCCCGGCGCGCCCGGAAGAACGCATCGCCGTGACCCTGATTGAGGAGGCCGAGTAATGAGCCAGTGGAATGCGGTGTGTCAGCTGACACAAATCCTGCCCGCTACCGGCGTCTGCGCGCTGGTGAAAGGCGAACAGATTGCCATCTTTCGTCCGCGTAACGACGAGCAACTCTATGCCATCAGTAATATCGACCCGTTTGCCGAGGCCAGCGTGCTGTCTCGCGGCATCATCGCCGAACATCAGACGGAACTCTGGGTCGCCAGCCCGCTGAAAAAGCAGCATTTCCGGTTGCGTGATGGCGTCTGCATGGAGGATGAAACGCGCTCGGTAGCGACATATCCGGTGCGGGTGAATGCCGGTCAGGTTGAAGTCTGCCTCTGATCTCGTCTGCCGCCCGCCGCTGGTGGGCTTTTTAGAGGAGTGCGTATGGACTATTTTCCGCTGTTTTGCCGTCTGCAGGGCAAACGTTGCCTGCTGGTCGGTGCGGGCGAGGTGGCAGAGCGCAAAGCCCGCCTGCTGCTGGAGGCGGGTGCCGATCTCTCTGTCGGCGCCCGCGATTTTTCGCCTGCTTTCCAGCAATGGGCGCAGCAGCAAGCCATTACCCTGTTGCCTGGCGAGTTTGATCCACACTGGCTGACCGATTGCTGGCTGGTGGTGGCCGCCACCAACGATGATGCGGTCAATCAGCAGGTAGCCGATGTGGCTGAGCGTCAGCGGATTTTCTGCAATCTGGTCGATGCTCCGCAACAGGCCAGCGCGATTATGCCGTCCATCATCGACCGTTCACCGCTGATGGTGGCCGTCTCTTCGGGCGGACGCGCCCCGGTGCTGGCCCGCTTACTGCGGGAAAAGCTGGAAGCGATGCTGCCACAACATCTGGGTCAGCTGGCGCAGCGGGCCGGCAGTTTACGTGCGCGGGTAAAGCAGCGGTTCGCCTCAATTGCCGCGCGTCGCCACTTCTGGGAACGTTTTTTTAACAGCGAACGGCTGGCACAAACCCTGGCAAACGGTGACGACGAACGCGCGCAGCAGCTCACTGACGCGCTGTTTGCGGCAGATTTGCCCAGCCAGGGTGAAGTCACGCTGGTCGGTGCTGGTCCGGGCGATGCTGGCTTGCTAACGCTGAAAGGACTGCAGCAGATCCAGCAGGCGGATATTGTGGTCTATGACCGGCTGGTCTCCGACGAGGTGCTTAATCTGGTGCGGCGCGATGCCGAGCGTATTTTTGTCGGCAAACGCGCCGGTCACCACTGCGTCCCGCAGGAGGCGATTAATCAGCTGCTGCTGGAGCAGGCACAACGGGGTAAACGAGTGGTGCGGCTGAAAGGCGGCGATCCCTTTATCTTTGGCCGCGGTGGCGAAGAGCTGGAGATGCTGGCGCAGCATCAGATTCCGTTCAGCGTGGTGCCCGGCATCACGGCGGCCTCGGGCTGTGCGGCGTACAGCGGCATTCCCCTGACCCACCGCGACCACGCGCAGAGCGTCAGACTGGTCACCGGACATGTGCAGAAAGAGGGCTCGCTCTGCTGGCAGACGCTGGCGGCGGAGCAACAAACGCTGGTGTTTTACATGGGTCTGGCGCAGGCCGCAGAGATTCAGCATCAGCTGTTGCAGCACGGTATGCGTGGCGATATGCCGGTGGCACTGGTGGAAAATGGCACCAGCACCCGCCAGCGAGTGATCACCGGCACGCTAATCGAACTGGCGGCGCTGGCGCAACAGGTCAACAGTCCGGGCCTGATGATCATTGGCAGCGTGGTGAGTCTGCGCGGCAGGCTGCGCTGGTTTTAACGCTGATACGGCCGATAAATTACCACGGCCACAGGACGTAATGCTCGTCTGTTAAGGTTAAATTTGCATAGGCTGTCACGGTCAAACGTGGCAGCTTTTTTTCTGGGCAGGCGTGCCGAAGTGCGGGCCTGAGCGCCTCTGCTCTTGTGCCCTTTTAAACTGCACGCACTGAAGTTTCAGAGCAGGCGGGGGCCGATCAGGGGCAGGCAATCCACAGCGCTGAACAGAATGAGTCTGCCGGGAGAGCCCGCAGGACGCGGGCGAAAGGCGGGGCGGCACAGGATGTGCCATCCCCGGCGGTCCGTCAGGCAGAGGAATGAAGTGAAGGTACCGCGCAGCGGCGCGAGGACCGCCAGCCCCTGAGCGGCACCAGACTGCGTTATCACCTGCCACTTAACTGACGAGCATTACATCCATAGAACGTGTTTTGATTGAGCAATAAAAAACGGCGGGCAACAGGCCCGCCGTTTTTCTCTCCGCGAAGCCGTTACGGCATGGCAACAAAACCCACGGCTTCGTAGACTTTTTTCAGGGTTTCCTGCGCCTGCGCACGGGCTTTCGCCGCACCATCGCGCATCACCTGCTCCAGCAACGCATCGTCGTTGCGGAAACGATGGTAGCGTTCCTGCAGCTCAGTCAGCATACCGGATACCGCGTCCGCTACCGCGCCTTTCAGGTGACCATACATCTTGCCTTCAAATTCCTGTTCCAGCTCGACGATGGTTTTACCGGTCACGCCTGACAGGATATCCAGCAGGTTAGAGACGCCCGCTTTCTCTTTCACGTCATAGCGCACTACTGGCGGCTCTTCGGAGTCGGTTACCGCGCGTTTGATCTTCTTCACGACCGATTTCGGATCTTCCAGCAGACCGATGACGTTGTTACGGTTGTCATCTGACTTGGACATTTTCTTCGTCGGTTCCAGCAGTGACATGACGCGCGCACCTGACTTCGGAATAAACGGCTCTGGCACTTTGAAAATATCGCCATACAGCGCGTTAAAGCGATGGGCGATATCGCGGCTCAGCTCCAGATGCTGTTTCTGATCTTCGCCAACCGGTACCTGATGGGTCTGATAGAGCAGAATATCGGCTGCCATCAGCACCGGATAGTCAAACAGGCCGGCATTGATGTTCTCTTCGTAACGCGCTGATTTATCCTTGAACTGCGTCATACGGCTGAGTTCACCGAAATAGGCGTAGCAGTTAAGGATCCAGCTCAGCTGAGTGTGCTCAGGCACATGTGACTGGACAAAGATGGTGCTTTTTTCGGGATCGATACCGCAGGCCAGATAGAGCGCCAGCGTATCCAGCGTTGCCTTACGCAGCGCAACGGGGTCCTGACGAACGGTAATGGCGTGCAGATCGACGATACAGTAAATGCAGTGGAAATCATCCTGCATCTGCACCCACTGACGCAGCGCACCCATATAGTTGCCAATGGTCAGTTCGCCGGACGGCTGTGCGCCGCTGAAAACAATGGGTTTCATACTTAAGTCCTGATAATTACAGCCCGAGAGCGGGCAGAAGTTGATCAAAAGAGTCGAGTGTTAAATCGGGCTGGCTACGGGCAATCGGTTCGCCGTAGTTATAGCCAAAGGTCATGCCAATATTTGGCACGCCCGCCGCCTGAGCCGCCTGGATATCGTTACGCGAATCGCCAACAAAAAGCAGCTGGCCGGGCAGCACACCAAAGGTGCCCAATACCATAAAGATCGCCGCCGGATGCGGTTTCTTCACCGGCACATCGTCACCGCCGATAATCAGGGAGAAGGCCTCCGCAATGCCAAGCGACTGCAGCAGAGGCGCGACAAACGGCGTGGGCTTATTGGTGACAATCGCCAGCGGCAGACCGGCGCCCTGTAGCGCAGTCAGCGTCTGCTTCACCTGCGGGAACAGCGTGCTGCCCGCATCCACCGTGTCGGCATAATGTTTGTCGAACAGTGCACG
The DNA here is from genome assembly GCF_002095315.1 of Pantoea conspicua. Lineage (GTDB taxonomy): Bacteria > Pseudomonadota > Gammaproteobacteria > Enterobacterales > Enterobacteriaceae > Pantoea > Pantoea conspicua. The sequence goes on along the minus strand of NZ_MLFN01000014.1, from coordinate 39,498 downwards.
CGCATCATGCTGCTCATCCGGCTGCGGCTCACGGCCCAGCGCGTAAGTCAGGGCGCGCGCCATCATGATATCGGCCCCGTTGCCAATCCAGGTCGAGACGCGCTCAAGGCCGGCCACCGGCAGGCTGAGATCTTTCAGCGTCCGATCGATCGCCTCAGCAAGGCCCGGCGCACTATCCACCAGCGTGCCGTCGAGATCAAATGCCAGTGCCCGGATATCAGTGAAAGGAGCCATTGGCTTTCTCCAGCTCGTTGCGCATCTCATCGATCACTTTTTTGTAATCCGGGTGACCAAAGATGGCTGAACCGGCGACAAACATGTCGGCGCCTGCCGCTGCGATCTGACCGATGTTATCAATCTTCACGCCGCCATCCACTTCGAGACGAATATTGTAACCGCTCTGGTCGATACGCTTGCGCGCTTCACGCAGCTTATCCAGCGTGCCGGGGATAAACGACTGGCCACCAAAGCCCGGATTCACTGACATCAGCAAAATGATATCCAGCTTATCCATCACGTAATCGAGGTAACTCAGCGGCGTCGCCGGATTGAAGACCAGGCCAGCTTTGCAGCCATGTTCTTTAATCAGCTGCAGCGTGCGATCGACGTGTTCACTGGCTTCAGGATGAAAAGTAATGTAGGTCGCGCCTGCACGGGCGAACTCGGGGATCAATGCATCGACCGGTTTAACCATCAGATGCACATCGATGGGTGCGGTGATGCCATAGTCGCGCAACGCTTTCAGAACCATCGGGCCCATGGTCAGGTTGGGCACATAGTGGTTATCCATCACGTCGAAGTGAACCACGTCGCCTCCGGCCTCCAGCGCTTTCGCGGTATCTTCGCCCAGGCGAGCAAAGTCCGCCGAAAGGATTGAAGGGGCCAGCAAATATTGTTTCATCCGATTCTCCCACTGTTGTGCGCCAGCCTTGCGGCTGGCGTAATGCGTTGGTCGCGGACGAAACAGGCTAGCTATAGAGCGCCAGCAGTTCGTCGACCTTAGTGCGACCGGCTATGCTTCGGCTAATGGAACGCCGGGCTTTGACCACATGTAACACTGCATCCTGATACCACAAACGCGTCAGTGCAGTGTCGTGGTTAGAAATCAGTACCGGAATCCGGTGTTCTGACGAGGCCAGCTGTGCCGCTAACGTTGCCAGATGCTGCTGCTCGCGCAGGCTAAAACTGTTGGTGTGATAAGCCGTGAAGTTCGCTGTCGCCGACAGCGGCGCATAGGGCGGATCACAATATACCACGGAGCCTTTACCAGCATTGGTCAGGGTAACATCGTACGATTCACAGACAAACGTCGCTTTTTGCGCGCGCTCGGCAAACCATAACAGTTCTGCTTCAGGAAAGTAGGGTTTGCGGTAGCGGCCAAACGGCACGTTAAATTCACCGCGCAGGTTATAGCGGCATAAGCCGTTGTAACAGTGACGATTAAGATAGAGGAAAAGCAGCGCACGCTGATAGGCATCAGTGCTGGTGTTAAATTCGGTACGACGCAGGTAATAGCAGACTTCGTTGTTCCCTTCCGGGGTAAACAGCAACTGCGCGTCACGAATAAAATCCGCCGTGCGCGTTTTAACAATGTTATAGAGATTGATCAGATCGCTGTTGATATCGGCAAGATGGTAGCGATCGAAGTCGGTGTTCAGGAACACCGATCCCGCCCCAACAAACGGCTCGATCAAACAGTCGCCTTGTGGCAGGTAGCGATGGATCTCTTCTACTAAGGGAAATTTTCCCCCTGCCCATTTCAGGAAAGCGCGATTTTTTTCATGCTGTCGTGGTTATTACATCTTATTGTGAGGCTGTGGCTGGACCGACAGCAGATCTGCGCTTAAAACGGGGCCAGTAACGCTGGCCCCACATCAATTACTGACTGGCTTCTTTCTTAACCTGGCTAACCGGTTTAACCCACGGATTCTGTGCACGCACTTCCGCTGGCAGCGATGCCACAGCGCGTTTGGCCTCCGCCGGTGTTGCGTATGATCCACTCACCAGAACGTACCACGACTGACCGTTGCGGGTGGTTTTGTAGACGTGATACGCACTCAGATTCTGTTTTTTCGCCCAGGCATTCAGGCTTTCTGCTTTGGAAGCCCCGCTCAGCTGCAGCGTGTAACTGCCGCCTGGCAGTGATTTGCTGGCTGAACTGCTGCCTGCAGCGCTGCTGCTCGCCGTGTTGCTGGTAGGTGTACGCGCCGGTGTCGTATGCGTTCTGCTGTCACTGGTCGCTGGCTTAGAGGCCGTTTTGTGCGCCGGTTCATGTGCAGGTCGCGTCTGAGTCGTGGCTCTGTCTGGCGTCTGACGGCTGGCCGGTGCTCTGACCGGATTCGCTGCAGTGCCCGCATTACCACTGACGGTGGCGGGCGCAGTCGGCAATGAGCTGCCATTTTGCGCGCCGGTCGCGGCACTGTCGATCTGCTGCTGCTGATTACTCAGCGCGCTATTGAGATCGCCCGGTAAGGTGACACGTTGCTGGTTTGCAGGCGTTTCAATCGGCGCAGCCTGGGTCGGCGTTGAGGCCACCGGCGGCATTGACACATCGCGCGGCGGGTTGCTGGTCGCGTCACCCTGGGTTGCCGCAGCGTTCCCGGTTGCCGCTGGCGTGGTTTGTCCGCCGGACATGGAGGAGGAGCCGGTCAGATCGATGTTTTTCTCGCTGTTGGTTCCGCCGCCAGTGGCAGGCGTGTTAGCGCCGTTACTGCCGGTGGCAGGTTTTTTATCGTCCGGGCCATTCAGCGCCGAACCAATACCCAGCACCAGTAACAGCAGCACCAGAATCCCGACGCCCATCATGATGCGCTGGCGCGAAACCGGTATTTTGGCTGCGGTAGACGGCTTACGTGGGCGCGAGGGACGACGGTCACTGGCGTCAGGTTTTAACTCGTCTTCCGGTTTGAACTCATCCATTTTGCCTCCTCCGTAAAGCGGCATTCCGCACTGCGCACCCTGCGCGCCGCGTCACCACTTAACTGCTAAATATCAAGATGCCTGGCAATCGTTAATTGCAGCCAGCACCATATCATGAGCCACGCCGCCACGCACTTCAGAGCGGCCAATCGACAACGGAAGCACCAGCCGTAATTCACCCGCCAGCACTTTCTTGTCGCGCATCATATGGGGCAGATAGATCTCTGCGCTCATCGCCTGCGGTCCCTGCACCGGTAAACCGGCACGCTGCAGCAAGGTGATGATACGTTCAGTCTGTTCCGGGCTGAACTGCCCCAGGCGTTCGGCGGTGCGCGCGGCCATCACCATGCCCGCCGCAATCGCTTCGCCATGCAGCCAGTTGCCGTAGCCCATGTGCGCTTCAATCGCGTGACCAAAGGTGTGCCCCAGATTGAGCAGTGCGCGCTGTCCGGTTTCCCGCTCATCGGCAGCCACCACGTCGGCTTTTAATTCACAGCAGCGGCGGATGCAGTAAGCGAGTGCCTGTTCATCCAGCGCCAGCAGTGCATCAAGATTCTGCTCCAGCCACTGGAAAAACGCACCATCAAGGATGATGCCGTACTTGATCACTTCAGCCAGACCGGATGCCAGTTCACGAGCCGGTAGTGTCTGCAGACACGCCGTATCAATCACCACCGAAGCGGGCTGATAAAACGCGCCAATCATATTTTTGCCGAGCGGATGGTTTACGGCTGTTTTGCCGCCAACCGAAGAGTCAACCTGCGACAGTAAGGTGGTCGGCACCTGAATAAAGCGCACGCCACGCTGATAACTGGCCGCAGCAAAACCGGTCAGATCGCCAATCACGCCGCCGCCTAAAGCGATCAGCGTCGTATCACGACCGTGCGGTTTTTGCAGTAATGCGGTGAAGACCTGATCCATCACGGCCAGCGTTTTGTACTGCTCGCCGTCGGGTAAAATCACCTGATCCACTTTCACACCCGCCGCCGTCAGCAGCGCCGACAGTTTGTCGAGATACAGCGGTGCCAGCGTCTGGTTGGTCACCACCATGGCGTTTTCGCCCGCGGTCAGCGGCCAAAAAGAAGCCGGATCGTTAAACAGTCCGGCGGCGATAGTGATGGGGTAACTGCGTTCCCCCAGTGAGACGGTGATCTTCTCCATGATGCTCGATACCTGTTAAAGAGCCTTCGAACGTTGGATCAACTTTTTTCCAACATGTGGATAATCTGATTCGCCACCACTTTCGCACTCTGATCATCTGTGCGAATCGTGACGTCGGCGATCTCTTCATACAGCGGATTACGTTCGCCAGCCAGCGCTTCAAGCACTTCACGCGGCGGTGAATCCACCTGCAGCAACGGACGTTTTTTGTCACGTTGTGTGCGCGCCAGTTGCTTTTCGATGGTGGTCTCAAGATAAACCACAACGCCGCGGGCGGAGAGACGATTACGCGTTTCCCGGGATTTGACGGAGCCACCGCCTGTCGCCAGGACGATGCCTTGCTTTTCAGTCAGTTCGTTAATGATTTTTTCTTCGCGATCACGAAAGCCAGCTTCGCCTTCGACATCAAAAACCCAGCCCACATCCGCTCCGGTGCGTCGCTCAATTTCCTGATCGGAATCGAAGAACTCCATGTTGAGTTGCTGAGCCAACTGACGACCAATAGTGCTTTTGCCGGCACCCATCGGCCCAACCAGAAAGATATTGCGTTTCTCTGCCATTTTGTCGGTATTACTAAGAATTCGTTAATGATACCCCGCGTTCAGCATTAGCTGGCGGGACAGGAACTGAGACCTCATGAGCATTAGCAAGAGTCAGACGAAAAATTATCTCAACACTCAAGGCTGTTTGGCAACCGATTATATTGCCTGCAGCAAATCCATTTCTGAATTGGCCCGTGGTTCGCGAAACTGTAACGCGCCAGCGCTGCGTCTTTACAACGCTGCTCACAGAGGAATTTTCTGATCTGTTTGCTGGGATTTACCCAACCTAGACGGTTACACCGTATTGAAAATCGCTAAACCTTGTAAGCTAATTCCTGTCCTGCGTCAAATCGGATGGCCGTCTGGGACCTATTTTCCGTTTTATCCAGCCGTAAGCGCTGCTTCCCTGACCAATCGCGGCGTAATGAAGATCACCAGCTCTCTTTTTTTGCGCTGCTCAGACTGCTGACGAAACAGCCCGCCGATCAGCGGCACCTTTCCCAGTATCGGCACCCGATTTTCTCCCCGGGTTCGCTGCTGCTGAAAGATGCCGCCCAGCGCCAGTGTCTCCCCGTCCCTGACCGTTACCTGGGTTTCAATCTCCTGTTTATCAATCGACAGCACCTCATTGTCACCGGTTTTAATATTGCGGCCCGGCATATTCTGACTGATATGAATTTTAAGCTGGATACGCCCCTGGCCGGAAACGCTGGGCGTGACCTCCATCCCCAGCACCGCTTCTTTAAATTCAACACTGGTTGCGCCGCTGTTACCGGCCGAGACCTGATAAGGAATCTCAGTACCCTGTTTGATCGAGGCCGTTTGCTGATGAGAGGTAAACAGACGCGGACTGGCAATAATTTCGATCTGATTTTCCTGTTCCAGCGCGCTTAGCTCCAGATCCAGCAGCTGGCCGCCAATGCGCGCGAGCGTCATGCCAACGCTCGCGCCTGGCGACCTCACTGCCAGCGGAATCGCCAGCCGCGGATGATGAAGCGCCTGGGTGACTGCCGCGTCACCGGCCTGTAGTCCCCAGTTGACGCCGAGTTCATGTAAATGCTCTTCACTGATGGTAACGATGTGTGCCGCCAGCTCAATTTGCTCCAGCGGCAGATCGAGCGCCTTTAGCCAGCGCTCCGTCTCCTGTAACGCCGCAGCCGTATCACGTATTAACAGTGTGTTGGTGCGTTTATCCACCGTGACGCTACCGCGTGGCGTCATCAATGACTGACGCTCACCCAGCAGGCTACGGTGTATCTCGCTGGCGCTGGCATAATGCAGCAGCACTGCACGCTGTTGCAGCGGCGCCTGTTGCAACCGATCTTTCTGCTCTTCATCGCGGGTCAGCCGCTGCGCCTGCTGCCAGCTTTCCGGATAGACCAATAACACGTTCTCGTGCTCGATCAGCGTCAGCTTTGCCATACGTGCGACCAGCTCCAGTGCCTGATGCCACGGCAGATCATCCAGCCGCAGCGACAATGATCCCGCGACTTCCGGCGCGATAATCAGGTTGATCTGCTGGTAGTCGGCCAGGGCCTGTAAAATGCGCTCAACCGGCGCGTTATCAAATGCCAGGCTGAGACGTTGATCGTCAGCGGCGTGGGCCGGCAACAGGCAGCAGAGTGCCAGCCATAACGTCAGAATCCTTTTCATGCGAAGCTCCTGCTAAATAAAATGCGGTACGTTGCGCACTGCAGCTGTTCCTGACCGCCAGGGTCAGGCTGCGCCGGTCAATGTCGCTAAGCTGCCACGGTGCCAGTGCCAGCGATTGCCTGGCCCGCACCACTATCACTTTTCCCTGCGGCGTCACCAGCAAGGCATGGAAGCGGGAGGGCCGTCCAATGATCCCTTGCAGTTGCCAGCCGGTTAGCAGCGCCACCGGCGGCAGGCAGATTGCACCCGCAACCGGATGAAACGGATCGCGCGCCAGCGTGCTGCTGCAGCACAGCAGTAAAATCAGCAGACTACGGCGCATCGTCAGGTTCCAGCCAGAGTTGCACCACCAGATGCTGCGGCTGCGCAAGCACCCGAAAACGCGCCGGGAAAGGGGCCGCAGCCTGGGCAAGTTCAGCAAACAACGGCTGAAACGACTGCCATTGCAGATGCAGCGTCAGGGTGCGGGGCCGGGCATCGGGTTGCCACTGTTCAAGCTGGCCGCGCCGTGACGCAAGGACCGTTTCCACCCCCTGAACAGAGGTCACCGCTGAAGGAGGTGCAGCCTGGGTTAAGAGCTGTGCCTGCAACAGCGCGTTCGGCGGATTCTGGTGCCATTGCCGCTGGCGCAGCTGCAACTGGCTCATCAGCTGTTGCAGCTTCTGCTGTTGGGTTACCAGCGTCTGTCGCTCCGGCCGCAGCCACATCAGCCAGCACAGTATCAGTAGAGCGGATGCGACTGCCGCCAGCGTACCGTAGCGTGGAATCTTGTTCATCTGCCACCAGCTCACCCACCACTCACTCATGATTCACCGCCTGAAGCTGCGCACGCAGGGTAAAACGATACCCCCCACCAGGCTGACGCTGCACGCTGCCCTGCTCCACCCGGCCGAACAGCGTCAGGGCAGCCAGTTGCTGACGAAACTGCAGGATTGCCTGCACATCCTGCGCCTGACCCTCCAGCGAGAATTGGCTCTCTCGCTTCTCAAGCTGGTTCAGCCAGACGGTGTCGGGCAGCAGCACCGGTAAATCCAGCCAGAATTGCTGCCAGGCAGCCCGCTGCGTTGCCTGTTGCTGCGCCTTCTCCCGCTGCTTTTGCTGCGCCGCAAGCTGTTCCAGTAACGCTTTTTGCCGGGCTAAACGTGACATCAGATCGTCCAGTGCCGCCTGCACCGTTGCGGTCTCTGCGGCGACCTGCTGCTGTACGCGATGCAGCCGCCAGATCTGAAGCATCACCAGCAACAGCAGGCTGACCGTAACGCCTGTCAACACCACCAGGCTTTGTCGCCGCTGTTGCGCCGCCTGCCGCTGGCGCCACGGCAGCAGATTGACCGCTACCATCAGCAATCCTTAGCCCGCAGCGCCAGACCGGTCGCCAGCGCAAACGCACCGGGATTGGCGGGTAACGGTGGCTGCTGAAACGGAATCAGATCGAAGGGTGAGAAAGGCATCGCGGCGGCAGGCCACGCCACGGATTGTGAGGCGCAGACCAACAGCAGTGAGGCCTGTGGGAAAGCCTGTTGCTGTAATGCCTCAAGCGAAATCGCGTCGCCTGCATCCGCAGCGGTCTGACCGTCGCTCCACAGCCAGCGCTTTTCCTGCTGCATAACCAGCACCGATCCGGCAGTCAGCCGGGCCTGTTGTGCCAGTCGTTTCAGCGCCTCGGTGGTCAGCTCAAAGACCTGCGGCGTTAACCCAGCCTGCCGCAGCGGTGCTGCCCACTGTTCAATCATCTCCAGCCGTGCGGCAGTGACGCAGAGCTGACCGCTCTGCGCATCCGGCCGGTAATCCAGCGCCAGCGCATTGGGTTCCAGCGGGAAAAGCCGTCGTGCCGCCGCCTGCACATAGTGACCCAGCGCCGGCTCGCTGAGCGGCTGCGTCGGAAGCGGCAGCGATCGCTGTAACACCAGCTGGGCCGGCAGCCCGACGCGCAGGGAGTAGCGTCGTGGCAGGCGCTGTCGCCAGGCAGTTAAGGCCGCCAGTAATTCAGGCGAAGATTGCAGCACGCCGTTTCTTAACGTATCTTGCGGCAGCCGCTGCTGCCACCAGTGGCGTAGCTGCCAGCCATCACGTTGAGGCTGGAGGGCCAGGGCACAAATCTGCCTATTCTGAATATCCAGCCCAATTTGCCAGGTATGAAAAGCCATGCGCGCGATCTCCTTATCGTCCCGGAAAAATGGACATATCAAAGCGTCTGGCTTGCCTTTATACTACCGCGCGGTTGTTTATAAACTGCTCAAACGACAACAGATGGGAAATTCCAGGTGAAGTTCGTAAAGTATTTATTGATCCTTGCAGTGTGTTGCATGTTGTTGGGAGCAGGCTCGATTTATGGTTTGTACAAATACATAGAGCCCCAGTTGCCCGATGTGAACACGCTGAAAGATGTGCGTCTGCAAACGCCGATGCAGGTTTACAGCGCTGAGGGCGAGCTGATGGCGCAATACGGTGAAATGCGCCGTATTCCTTTAAAGCTGCAGCAAATCCCACCTGAGATGGTGAAAGCCTTTATCGCAACCGAAGATAGCCGTTTTTATGAGCATCACGGCGTCGATCCGATTGGCATCTTCCGTGCCGCCAGCATTGCGCTGATCTCGGGCCATGCTTCGCAGGGCGCCAGTACCATTACTCAACAGTTGGCGCGTAACTTCTTCCTGAGTCCGGAACGCACGTTGATGCGTAAAATAAAGGAAGCGTTTCTGGCGATCCGCATTGAGCAGCTGCTGAATAAAGATGAAATTCTTGAGCTTTACCTGAATAAAATCTACCTCGGCTACCGCGCTTATGGCGTCGGTGCCGCCTCGCAGGTCTATTTTGGTAAGCCGGTCGACCAGCTGTCACTGAGTGAAATGGCGATGATTGCCGGTCTGCCGAAAGCACCGTCGACCTTCAACCCGCTCTACTCGCACAGTCGCGCGTTATCACGTCGCAACGTGGTGCTGGCGCGTATGCTGGATCAGCATTACATCACGCAGCAGCAGTATGACGAGGCGCGTAATACCCCGCTGGTGGCGAAGTATCACGGTCCGGAAATCGCCTTCTCCGCCCCTTATCTCAGTGAGATGGTGCGTCAGGAGATGGTGAAACGTTACGGTGAAAACGCTTATACCGACGGTTACAAGGTTTACACTACGGTGACCCGTCGCCTGCAGCAAGCGGCGCAGACGTCGGTGCGCAACAACGTGATGGCCTATGATATGCGTCACGGCTATCGCGGCCCGACCAGCGTGTTGTGGAAAGTTGGCGAACCGGCCTGGGATCAGGCGCAGATCGAGAAGGCGCTGAAGACGCTGCCGGTCTACGGCCCGCTCCAGCCAGGCGTTGTCACTGAAGCACGAAGCGATGAAGCGACCGTGATGATGAAAGATGGCAGCAATGTCTCGCTGACATTAGCCGGGGTTCGCTGGGCTCGTCCTTATAAGTCTGACACCGTACAGGGCCCGACGCCAAAAAGCGTGAGCCAGGTTTTACAGCCAGGCCAGCAGATTTGGGTACGCAAAGTGGATGATGCGTGGTGGCTGGGCCAGGTACCGGATGTTAACTCGGCGCTGGTTTCCCTCGATCCGAATGACGGCGCCGTACGGGCGCTGGTCGGTGGCTTTGATTTCAACCAGAGCATGTTTAACCGCGCCACTCAGGCGCTGCGTCAGGTCGGGTCGAATATCAAGCCCTTCCTCTATACGGCCGCGATGGACCGTGGTCTGACGCTGGCCTCGATCCTCAACGACGTGCCGATTTCACGCTGGGATGCGGGTGCCGGTGCCGACTGGCGTCCGAAAAACTCCCCGCCGACCTATGATGGCCCGATTCGACTGCGTCAGGGATTAGGCCAGTCGAAGAACGTAGTGATGGTACGTGCGATGCGTGCGATGGGCGTCGATTATGCCGCAGAGTATCTGCAGCGTTTCGGCTTCCCGGCGCAAAACATCGTGCATACCGAATCACTGGCGCTGGGTGCGGCCTCGTTTACGCCGTTACAGGTGGTTCGTGGTTACTCGGTGATGGCCAACGGCGGCTTCCTGGTTGATCCTTATTTCATCAGCCGGATTGAGAATGAACAGGGCGGTGTGGTGTTTGAAGAGAAACCGAAAATTGCCTGTCCGCAGTGCAATCTTCCGGTGATCTACGGTGATACCAAAAAGGCGCTGGCGCTGAATGAAGAGAGCGTTGAAAATGTGGCGGCGTCGGACAAAAACCGGAATCAGGCGGTACCACAGCCGGAGCTGGAGCAGGTGCCTGTCCCGCCTGAGCAGGGCAACTATGCGCCGCACGTGATCAACACCCCGCTGACTTTCCTGATCAAGAGCGCGCTGAACTCGAATATCTTCGGCGAACCAGGCTGGATGGGCACCGGCTGGCGTGCGGGTCGTGACCTCAAACGTAATGATATCGGCGGTAAAACCGGTACCACCAACAGCTCGAAAGATGCCTGGTTCTCTGGTTACGGCCCGGGCGTGGTGACCTCGGTGTGGATTGGCTTTGACGATGCCCGCCGCAATTTAGGCCGCAGCACGCTGTCAGGAGCGATTCCCGATCAGATTTCTGGCTATGAAGGCGGCGCGAAGAGCGCACAACCGGCATGGGACGATTTCATGAAGAGTGCGCTGGAGGGGGTGCCGGTTCAGCCGTTAACACCACCGGAAGGCGTGGTGACGGTGACCATCGATCGCAGCACCGGTAAGCTGGCGAATGGCGGCGGCAATACCCGTCAGGAGTACTTCATTGACGGTACCCAGCCGACCGAGTACTCGGTGCATGATGTAGGCACCACCATTATGGATAATGGTGAGAGCCACGAACTCTTCTGATGTAAAACGCAGATTAAAAAAGGCCGACAGATGTCGGCCTTTTTTATGCGGAATTTTTCACTCAGTACTGAAGACGCCCCTGCTTCACCAGCCATTCGCGCGCCATAAACAGCGCACTGACGTTACGCGCCTCGCGGAAATCGGGCTCCTGTAACAGAGATAACATATCGCTCAGCGGCCAGCGGTGAACAATCAGTGGTTCTGGCTCATCGCCTTCCAGCTGCTCGGCATACAGCCCTTCCGCGATCACGATATTCATTTTGCTGGAGAAGTAAGACGGGGCCATGGTGAGTTTGCCCAGCGGGGTCAGCTCACCTGCGCCAAAGCCCACTTCTTCTTTGAGTTCACGGTCAGCGGCCTGATTCACCGTCTCACCGGCATCGATCAGACCTTTGGGAAACCCAAGCTCGTAGGTTTCCAGCCCCACCGCATATTCCTGAATCAGAATCAGATGATCGTCAATAATCGGTACAATCATGACCGCCTCACGTTCTGAGGGTTTCATCCGCTCATAGACGCGCCGCGCACCATTGCTGAAGGCAAGATCGACCGATTCAATGGTAAACAGCCGTGAACGCGCCACAGCGGTTACATTGAGGATGTCAGGTTTTTTTGGATTTTTCATATCAGCCTCAAATTTACTGCACCGGCTCTCAGGAACGAATTAGCATACCTAACCGCAGTCAATTGTGCGACAGTCAGACCATAAGGTTATCATTTCATCCCCATACTCACCGGATAACAGCCTGGGCTTATCAGTAAGACAAAATTTACATTAGTCAATATATCGAGATCAGTTTCAGATAATACCGATATTTAATTCAGTCTCAGACGGTTACCATTCGGGCAAGGCAGGGTTTAACAATTGCTAATTAAATGATTTACAGCGCTATTTTTTTGTCTGTATGACTCGTCAGAGTTGTTTAATCCCCCACAATTTGTCTTAAATAGTGGGCGTATCCGGGAGCATGAGTTTAAAGTGAAGGCAGCATTTTGGCTGAATTGAGCAGAGCATGAGCACAATCTTTACGATATTGGCCATAGTGCTAACCTGTTCAATCCTGGCAGGCATTGGGTTTTGGTACGCTATGCGGCATCGTCCGCCGTTGGCGAAACCGCTGCCATTTATCAGTCCGCCCTGCCGCAAGCTGTCCGATCAGGAGCGTAAAGCGGTAGATAAGTATGTTGCTGCGCTGGAAAAGCAGCCGCGTACCGCCGTCACCACGGATAAACGAACCGCGCCTGAACGTCTGACCCTGACCGCACAAAGTAATAATGTCTATCCGGTCACGCGTGCGATTACCCGCTACGGCCTGTCAACCGACGATCCCCATAAATGGCGCTACTATCTCGACGAAGTCGAAGTGCATCTGCCGCCGTTGTGGGAGCAGTACATCACTGATGAAAACTACGTTGAACTGATTCGCACTCAATCTATTCCGCTGGTGATCTCATTAAACGGTCATTCGCTGGTCGATTACGCCGTTGATCAGCAAAACCTGCCGACGCTGATGCGCCCGGTCTCGACCAATGCCTCTATCCGCAAAGCCGAAACCGAGAGCGTTGAGCTGCTGAAGGTGCGCAAAGAGACGCCGGAAGAGTATCGCCTGTCGCGTCCGGATGGCACGCGTGAGGCGGTGATTATCTCGCTCGCCCTGTTGTTGTTGTTCTTCAGCCTGCTGGTGCCGGCCACACTCATGATCTGGCTGGTGCTGGCCGGCGCGGCGATGATCGTCGCCAGCCTGTGGCTGCTCTATCGCATTCCGGGTGAACGCGGCCTGCGTGACATTCACTGTCTGCGCGGCGCACCTAAGCGCTGGGGCCTGTTCAGTGAATCCAACCAGGAGCAGAGCAATATCACGCTGGGGATTATCGATCTCGCTTATCCGCCCCACTGGCAACCCTACGTGGCACACGATCTCGGTCAGGTGACCGACGTGGAAATCTACCTGAACCGTCAGGTGGTGCGTCAGGGTCGGTTCCTGTCACTGCAGGATGAGGTGAAAAACTTTCCTATTCAGCGCTGGCGTAAAAACGTGGTGCTGGCCTGCGGATCGCTAACGGTGCTGGCCTTGCTGGTGACGTGGATCCCGCTCAGTATGCCGATTAAACTCAGCCTGGCCTGGGCCAGGGGCACCGACAGCCTGGAAGTGAGCAGCGTGGACAAGCTCAGCGGCGTCACCCTGAATATCGGTGACAACCTGAAAGTGACCGGCAATGGCATGTGTTCCGTACCGGATAACTACCAGAGCAATCGCAGCTACGCCTTTATGCCGTTCGACTGCTCAGCAGTTTACTGGAATAACGCTACACCGCTGCCGCAGCCGCAATCGGACATCATTGATAAGGCTGCTGCCCTGCTGGAGACCACCACCCGGCAGCTGCACCCGGAAACCAGCACCGATCCCAAGCTAAATCCGCAACTGGCGTCAGCGATTCAGAAATCCGGCATGATCCTGCTGGACGATTTCTCCGATCTGGTGATGAAAACCCAGGATTTGTGTAATCAGCCGCAGGATTGCGTCCGGCTGAAGAATGCACTGGTGAATTTAGGCAATGCGAAAGACTGGGAAGCGCTGGTGCGCCGTGCCGATTCCGGCCAGCTGAACGGTATGAATGTGTTGCTGCGCCCGGTGAGTGCCGAAGCGCTGGAAAATCTGGTGAATACCGCCACCTCGACCTTCTTCTTTCGCGAAACCCGCCGGGCAGCGGAAAACCTCAATAGCCCACCGCCGGGCGGCTTCCTGATTATCAGCGATGAGGGCCGCCAGCTAGTGAATCAGCCTCAGCCAACGGTCTCGCTGTTTGACCTCGATCCGCCGTCGCAATGGCGCGAGCTGCAACGGATGTCCGCCATGCTGCTGCATACGCCGTTCAGCGCCAGTGGCATCATCACCAGCCTGTCGACCGATGCCAACGGCACGCGGCACATTGCGCTGCATAATGAGCCGGATGCGATGGCGCAATGGCGCTATCTCGGTACCGCGCTGCTGCTGCTGGTGCTGGTGACCTGCGCGCTGATCAACGGACTGCTGGCCCTGCGCCGTATGCACCGTAATCGTCAGCGGATGACCGACATCCAGCACTATTACGACAAGTGCTTCAACCATAACCTCGGCACTTTGCAGGGTGTGCGCTCGTTATTCTGAGCCCTGCCCTTCTGTGCTACCCTGTCGCCCGGTTTTTACAGGGTGAGACACCATGACGTTTGACTGGTCTGAGATTGATACCGTACTGCTGGATATGGATGGCACGCTACTGGATCTGGCGTTTGATCGTCATTTCTGGCTGGAGCATGTGCCTGCAATACTCAGCCAGCAGCGCCGCATCACCCTGGCGGAAGCGGATCAGATCATCGCGGAAAAGTATCAGGCCGTAGCCCATACGCTAAACTGGTATTGTCTGGATTACTGGGCGCAGGCGCTGGCGCTGGATATCCGCACCATGACCTGGGAACTGCGCAGCCGCGTGGCGCTTCGCCCCGATACGCTGCCGTTTCTGCAGGCGTTGCGACGCGCAGGCAAGCGCACCATCCTGCTCACCAACGCGCATCCTTACAATCTGGACGTCAAACTGGCGCAGACCGGTTTAGCGCCACACCTTGATTTATTACTTTCTACCCATACTTTTGGGTATCCGAAAGAAGACCAACGTTTATGGCAGGCGGTACAACAGCACACCGGCTATTGCGCACGGCGTACGCTGTTTATCGATGACAACGAAGTGATTCTGGATGCGGCGAAGTTAGCGGGCATCGGCTGGTGCTTAGGCGTGAATAATCCCGATTCGGGCCGTCCTGAGCAAATCTTCGAGCGTCACGTCGCGGTGAGCGATTTCCAGACGCTGATCTGAAGCAGGAGCAGCAATGAAAGAGAAAAGCAGCGAAGGCGTGCGCCTCGATAAGTGGTTGTGGGCAGCCCGCTTTTATAAAACCCGTGCGCTGGCGCGCGAGATGATTGAAGGCGGCAAAGTGCATTACAACGGTCAGCGCAGTAAACCCGGTAAGCTGGTGGAGTTGGATGCGGAGCTGACCCTGCGGCAGGGCAACGATGAACGTACTGTGGTGGTGGCAGAAATCAGTAGTCAACGCCGTCCGGCCAGCGAAGCCCAGCAGCTCTACCGGGAAACGGATGCCAGCATCGAAAAACGCGAGAAAGTGGCGCAGGCGCGCAAGATGAATGCCCTGACGATGCCACATCCCGATCGGCGACCAGACAAGAAAGAGCGTCGCGATTTGATGAAGTTTAAATTATCGGGCGATGAGTAGCGCCGTCTTTACTGACGCGTCACCGCCCCGCCCCAATGAGAGAAAAAAATATGTCAGTCCAGGATCAACTGCACCGTTATCTGTTTGAAAATGCCGCGGTACGTGGCGAGCTGGTGAACGTCTCCAACACCTGGCGCGAAACCGTGAAGAACCACGACTATCCGGCGGCGGTGAATACCCTGCTGGGTGAGATGCTGGTCGCTACCAGCCTGCTGACCGCCACGCTGAAGTTTGACGGCGAAATCACCGTGCAGTTGCAGGGTGACGGCCCGTTATCCCTGGCGGTGATTAACGGCAACAACAACCAGGAACTGCGCGGCGTAGCGCGGTTCAAAGGCGATATTCCGGCCGACAGCACGCTGAAAAGCATGGTCGGTAACGGCTATCTGGTGATCACTATCTCTCCGGAGAAAGGCGAACGCTATCAGGGCGTGGTCGGGCTGGAAGGCGAAACGCTGGCCGAATGCCTGGAAGATTACTTTATGCGTTCCGAGCAGCTGCCGACGCGGCTGTTTATCCGTACCAGCGAGAAAGGCGCAGCCGGTATTCTGTTGCAGGTGATGCCAGCGCAGGAGACCGGGAAAGAGGCGTTCGACCATCTGGCGACGCTGACCGAAACCATCAAAACCGACGAGCTGATCGATCTGCCGGCCAATGAAGTGCTGTGGCGTCTTTATCATCAGGAAGAAGCGACGGTCTACGATCCGCAGCCGGTGATCTACAAATGTACCTGTTCGCGTGAGCGTTGTGGTGAAGTGCTGAAAACGCTGCCGCAGGAAGAGGTCGATGAGATCATCGCTGAAGATGGCAAAATCGACATGCACTGCGATTACTGCGGCTCAAACTATGTGTTTGATGCGGTGGATATTGCCGGCATCCGTAGCCATTCGCTGGAAAACAGCGACCGTCTGCACTGATTTATCGGGCGGCATTCGCCGCCCTTTCCCTCCCCGCTCCGCCTATCCCCATAATTTTCCTGAGAAATTATCTTTTTTTTACTTTCATAACATCTTCAAAACGTTCGAAACATAGTCTTAACGCGCCCTGAGTCGCATTTTTTAGATCACCAGACTTTTTCCCGAAACGCAGAGGAGTAAACTGCGCGCGATCGTGCATCCGCCCATCATCCCGAGGCAGATGCCTGAACCGGCGCGCTATCCGGACGCGGCACGCTGGCGACGCGCTGTAAATCTTCAGCGAGGGTGCCCGGCGGCACGATCCCAACCTATCTCTGCTTTGCAGAACAGACACCGATTTAAGGAGCAGTAAAATGCGCGTTAACGGCCTGACCTCGCAAGACCTTGCCGCTTTGGGGATCGTGGATACCACGGAAGTGGTCTACAACCCTGATTACGATACGCTGTTTCAGGAAGAGACACGCCCGGACCTCGACGGTTTTGCACGCGGCACCCTGACGCAGAGCGGCGCGATTGCTGTCGATACCGGCATTTTCACCGGGCGATCGCCAAAGGATAAGTACATTGTGCGTGACGACACCACGCGCGATACCTTGTGGTGGAACGATCAGGGCACCGGCAAAAATGACAATCAGCCGCTGTCGCAGGAGACCTGGAACGCGCTGAAAGCGTGCGTCACCCGGCAGCTCTCCGGCAAACGTCTGTTTGTAGTGGATGCCTTCTGCGGTGCCAATGCTGATTCCCGTCTGAGCGTGCGCTTCGTCACTGAGGTGGCCTGGCAGGCGCACTTTGTGAAAAACATGTTTATCCAGCCGGATGAGGCGGAGCTGGCCGGTTTCACGCCCGATTTCGTGGTGATGAACGGCGCAAAATGCACCAACCCGGACTGGCAGGCGCAGGGGCTGCATTCAGAGAACTTCGTTGCCTTCAACCTGACCGAACGTATGCAGCTGATCGGCGGCACCTGGTACGGCGGTGAAATGAAGAAAGGGCTGTTTGCCGTCATGAACTACCTGCTGCCGCTGAAAGGGATTGCTTCAATGCACTGTTCCGCCAACGTCGGCAAAGCGGACGATGTCGCGGTGTTCTTTGGCCTCTCTGGCACCGGCAAAACCACGCTCTCTACCGATCCTGACCGTCAGCTGATTGGCGATGATGAGCACGGCTGGGACGATGACGGCGTATTTAACTTTGAAGGCGGCTGCTACGCCAAAACCATCAATCTTTCTGAGCAGGCCGAGCCGGAGATCTACCGGGCGATTCGCCGCAATGCGCTGCTGGAAAACGTGGTGGTGCGCGAAGATGGCAGCGTCGATTACGCCGACGGCAGCAAAACAGAAAATACCCGCGTCTCCTATCCGATCAACCACATCGACAATATTGTGCGGCCGGTCTCCAAAGCAGGCCACGCGAAGAAGGTGATCTTCCTGACCGCTGATGCCTTTGGCGTGCTGCCGCCGGTCTCCCGCCTGACGCCTGAGCAAACCCAGTACCATTTCCTGTCGGGCTTTACCGCTAAACTGGCGGGCACCGAGCGCGGCGTCACCGAACCGACCCCGACCTTCTCCGCCTGCTTCGGCGCCGCGTTCCTGACGCTGCATCCGACGCAGTACGCAGAGGTGCTGGTGAAGCGAATGGAAGCCGCCGGTGCGCAGGCTTATCTGGTAAATACCGGCTGGAACGGCAGCGGCAAACGTATCTCCCTGAAGAATACCCGCGCCATCATCAACGCGATTCTGGCCGGTGAACTGGATGATGCGCCGACGGAAACGCTGCCGATTTTAATCTGCAGATGCCGGTGAGTCTCGGTGAACTGGATGCGGATACGCTCGATCCGCGTCTCAGCTGGGAAAGCGAGGGGAAGTGGACGGCGGCCGCCGAGGGTCTGGCGCAGCGGTTCATTGATAATTTCGCCAAATATACCGATAACGCGGCGGGTGCGGCACTGGTTAAAGCCGGTCCGCAACGCTAAAAAAACCGGCGCGGTATTCATTCCGCGCCGGTTTTATCAGCCTGAGACGCTGTTGCTGCTGGTGTTGTGGCTCAGCGCCAGGGTTTCCACTAACGGCAGCCAGGCACGAATCCGTAATCCCCCGCGTTCGCTCTCGCCAATCTCCAGCGATCCCTGATGCGCATCGATAATTCGTTGCACAATCGCCAGTCCCAGCCCGGTACCGCTGGTGCTGCGGGCGCTGTCACCGCGCACAAACGGCTGGAACAGATGCGCCAGTTGATCCGGCTTGATGCCCGGCCCGTCATCTTCCACCTGAAACCAGGCGCGATGCAATTCCCGTCCGCTACTGACCTTGATCCAGCCATTACCGTAACGCGCCGCGTTGACCACCAGATTGGCCAGTGCTCGTTTGATCGACAGCGGATTGATATCCAGCATCAGCTCTTCCGGCATCACCGCATTTTCAATCTCACGTTCATAGCCACTTTCGGCGGCGACCACCTCACCCAGTACGCTGTTGAGATCGGCACGCTCAGTCTGCATCTCCTGGCCGGTACGCAGGTAGTCGATGAACTGCTCAATGATGGCGTTGCACTCTTCGATATCTTTATTGATCGACTCGGCCAGATAGCCATCCTGCTCGCTCATCATCTCGGTGGCGAGACGAATGCGGGTCAGCGGAGTACGCAGATCGTGGCTGACGCCCGCCATTAACAGCGTGCGATCATCCGCCAGCTGCTTCACGCCAGCCGCCATCTGATTAAAGGCGCGGGTGACCGATCGCACCTCCGAGGCGCCATATTCGCGCAGCGGCGGCGGAATAATGCCGCGCCCGACCTGCAGGGCGGCGTGTTCCAGATCCACCAGCGGTCGGTTCTGAATACGGATAAACAGCCAGGCCCCGCCGATCGCCAGCAGCATAATTGCCAGGGTGTAGCGGAACAGTGGTGAGAAGTCGCCCTGATGAATCTCGGTCAGTGGTACCCGCACCCAGATGTCTGGTGACAGCCAGGTTTTCAGCCAGACCACCGGGGAGTTCTTGTTTACTTCAACCCGCACGTCAGTTGGACCACCGAGCTGCTGGCCCATCTGCTCGCTCAGGAATTCATAGTGCTGCGCCCATCGCAATCCGCTCTCCTCTGCTGCTGCATTGGTATAGAGCGAGATCCCCAGTTCGCGGTAGATTTCCCGGCGAAATGCCGGTGGCACTTCCAGCTGCGTGCCATCCTCCAGCTGCAGCCGGTCGGTCATCAGCATACGCACTTCGTAGGCCAGCACCTTATTGAACTGTTGCAGACTGGGAAGAATGGCGAAGTTCAGCACCACCAGATAGGTCGTGACCAGGCTGACAAACAGCAGGGTCACGATCAATAGCAAGGTGCGGGCAAACGAACTGCGTGGCGAGAAGCGCAGTCGCCTCATGCTTTACTGCCGTCCGGCACAAAGACGTAGCCCAGGCCCCAGACGGTCTGGATATAACGCGGATGCGCCGGATCCTCTTCCACCATGCGGCGCAGGCGGGAGATCTGGACGTCGATCGAACGTTCCATGGCGCTATATTCACGACCACGTGCCAGGTTCATCAGCTTGTCACGCGACAGTGGCTCACGCGGATGGCTGACCAGCGCTTTCAGCACCGCGAACTCACCACTGGTCAGCGGCATTGGCTCATCTTCGCGGAACATTTCGCGGGTACCGAGGTTAAGCTTGAACTTACCAAAGGCGATGACCGCCTCTTCCTGTGAAGGCGCGCCCGGCAGTTCATTAGCCTGACGACGCAGCACCGCCCGGATACGGGCCAGCAGCTCACGCGGGTTAAACGGTTTCGGAATGTAGTCATCCGCGCCGATTTCCAGCCCGACAATACGATCCACTTCTTCGCCCTTGGCGGTCACCATAATGATCGGCATTGGGTTGCTCTGACTGCGCAGACGTCGACAGATCGAGAGGCCATCTTCGCCTGGCAACATCAGATCGAGCACCATCAGATGAAAAGATTCACGGGTTAACAAACGGTCCATCTGCTCGGCGTTAGCAACACTGCGCACCTGAAAGCCCTGCTCGGTGAGATAGCGTTCAAGCAGTGCACGCAGACGCATATCATCATCGACGACCAGAATTTTGTAGTTCTCTTGCATTTTCAACTCCCAAAGGCGCTATTGCCTGAGCCAATATTGTTAAAAAAAGATGCCTTATAGTGACAGTCATTAATGGTTTATATTCTAGCCAAAATTGTTACAAAGCATATTAAACAGCAGGTTATATTTAATTTATGCGTATCAGGGCCAGGATATAACCCTTTTTACGGCGTCATAAATGCGTTACGGCAATTCCGAAATATTGGCGAAATTTCTCTTCATCGCTGGCGTCAGAAGCATGCCAGCATTTATTCAGTGAGCAATTTCAGCAGGTTACCAGATAATTTGACTTAAACATCAGCCATCATTATTGATTAGCTCCAGATAATCTACAGCATTGCATGATTCACAGCATAAAATTCCAGCAAACAGCTTATTCCCGCCTGACTTCTCTCGGATTAATTTGATTCACCTTACCTGCAAGGCCATTGAAAATTAAAGTGCTTTAAATCAATCAGTAAACCCAACTTTTTCGCCCCGAAAAATTTCAACCAGACTGCGCTGGCATCAATGATCGTCTCAACGGGGATACACTATGAAAAAAACAATTTTACTGCTGAGCGCGCTGGCATTTGCGAGCGTCAGCCCGGTTTATGCCGCTACCGCTACCGGTGAAGCGGCGGGCGCTCTGGCGACCACCACCGCCCAGGGCAACTCAAATGCGATTGGCGTGGGCGCGGTTGCGGCACTGCTCGGCGTAGCGCTGGCTACAGCGGGCGGTGGCGGAGACGGACACGGCAGCAGCACCTCAACCACCACGGCGACCCACGCTGGAAAATAATTTTATCGTCCTGTTTAATACCTTTAGTAAATACTCTGTTTCAGAATACGATTTTGCGCTCACCCCTTTCGCCGCCGGGGAAGTCAACGTGGGTTTTAGACTTTAAAAACCCTTCCCCGACTCTTTTTTGCCACGCCCCCTTTGCCTTACACTGACGCTCTTTGATTCTCTCTGGCCGATGCAGCATGAAAACCCGACTGATTACCCGCGAAGGCTTCGATAAGCTGAAAGCAGAACTCGATTACCTGTGGCGTGAAGAGCGACCGGAAGTGACTAAAAAAGTCACCTGGGCTGCCAGTCTCGGCGACCGCAGCGAAAATGCTGATTATCAGTACAACAAAAAGCGTCTGCGTGAAATTGACCGTCGCGTTCGCTATCTGACCAAAAGCCTGGAGCAGTTGCGGATTGTTGATTATTCACCGCAGCAGGATGGCAAAGTGTTCTTTGGTGCCTGGGTGGAAATTGAGAACGATGATGGTGACCTCAAGCGCTTCCGTATCGTCGGCTATGATGAGATTTTTGGCCGCAAGGATTACATCTCAATCGACTCGCCCATGGCGCGCGCTCTGCTGAAAAAAGAGGTCGGCGATGCCGCTACCGTTGCGACGCCAGCCGGTCCGGCGCTGTGGTACGTCAACGAAATCCGCTATCAGGAATAGCGATTCAGAATATCGCTGAAAGCCGCCCGCATCTCTGGCAATTTCAACCATCAATCCGTATAACTGTCCGCTATTTCTCAACCCGGAAAGCAAGACAGTCCTGATGATGAAAGTTCTGAGCCAGATAATTGCCAGCGAGCTACAGGCGCGGGCAGAGCAAGTTGATGCCGCCGTTCGCCTGCTGGATGAAGGGAATACCGTGCCGTTTATCGCACGTTATCGTAAAGAGGTCACCGGTGGGCTGGATGATACCCAACTACGCCAGCTGGAAACCCGCCTCAGCTATCTGCGTGAACTTGAAGAGCGCCGTCAGTCGATTATCAGGTCGATTGACGAGCAGGGAAAACTCACCGATGACCTCGCGCGCGCCATCAACACTACCCTCAGCAAAACCGAGCTTGAAGATCTCTACCTGCCCTATAAACCGAAACGCCGCACCCGTGGCCAGATCGCGATTGAAGCCGGTCTGGAACCGCTGGCGGAAACGCTGTGGCAGGAGCCTTCCCATCAGCCAGAGCAACTGGCTGAACGCTACGTCGATGCGGATAAAGGCGTGGCCGACGTACGCGCCGCGCTGGACGGTGCCCGTTATATCCTGATGGAGCGTTTCGCCGAAGACGCCGCCCTGCTGGCGAAAGTGCGTAACTACCTGTGGAAGAACGCCCATCTGGTGTCACGCGTAGTGGAAGGCAAAGAGGAAGCCGGGGCCAAGTTCCGCGACTATTTTGATCACC
Organism: Pantoea conspicua; assembly: GCF_002095315.1. Classification (GTDB taxonomy): domain Bacteria; phylum Pseudomonadota; class Gammaproteobacteria; order Enterobacterales; family Enterobacteriaceae; genus Pantoea; species Pantoea conspicua. The sequence continues at coordinate 16,965 of NZ_MLFN01000014.1, read as the reverse complement.
ATGAAGCGCTGAGCAGCGTGCCGTCACACCGTGCGCTGGCGATGCTGCGTGGCCGTAATGAAGGTGTACTGCAGCTTTCGCTCAACGCCGATCCGCAGTTTGATGAAGCACCGCGTGAAAGCCATGGCGAAACGCTGATTGCTGAGCACCTCAACCTGCGCCTGAATAACGCCCCGGCCGATAGCTGGCGCAAAGCGGTGGTGAGCTGGACCTGGCGCATCAAGGTGATGCTGCATCTGGAAACCGAGCTGATGGGTACGGTTCGCGAGCGTGCTGAAGATGAAGCGATCAATGTCTTTGCCCGTAACCTGCACGATCTGCTGATGGCGGCACCCGCCGGGATGCGCGCCACCATGGGCCTCGATCCCGGTCTGCGCACCGGTGTCAAAGTGGCGGTGGTGGATGCCACCGGCAAACTGGTAGCGACCGATACCGTCTATCCGCACACCGGCCAGACGGCAAAAGCCGCCGCCGCCGTAGCCGCACTCTGTATTAAGCATCAGGTTGAGCTGGTGGCGATCGGCAACGGCACCGCATCACGCGAAACCGAGCGTTTCTTCCTCGATCTGCAACAGCAGTTCCCGCAGGTCACGGCGCAGAAAGTGATTGTCAGCGAAGCCGGTGCCTCGGTTTACTCGGCGTCTGAGCTGGCGGCGCTGGAGTTCCCGGATCTGGATGTCTCGCTGCGCGGCGCGGTCTCCATTGCCCGTCGTCTGCAGGACCCGCTGGCGGAGCTGGTGAAGATCGATCCGAAATCGATCGGGGTTGGCCAGTACCAGCATGACGTCAGTCAGAGCCTGCTGGCGAAGAAACTGGATGCGGTAGTGGAAGACTGTGTGAACGCCGTCGGCGTCGATCTGAATACCGCCTCGGTGCCGCTACTGACCCGCGTGGCCGGTCTGACGCGGATGATGGCGCAAAATATTGTCGGCTGGCGTGATGAGAACGGCCGTTTCCAGAATCGTCAGCAGCTGCTGAAAGTGAGCCGTCTTGGCCCGAAAGCCTTTGAGCAATGCGCCGGCTTCCTGCGCATCAACCACGGCGATAACCCGCTGGATGCCTCGACCGTCCACCCGGAAGCCTATCCGGTGGTGGAGCGAATTCTGGCCGCCACCGAACAGGCACTGAGTGACCTGATGGGCAATGCCGGCAGTTTGCGTAATCTGCGCGCCCACGATTTCACCGATGAGCGCTTCGGTTTACCGACCGTCACCGATATCATGAAAGAGCTGGAGAAGCCGGGCCGCGACCCGCGTCCTGAATTTAAAACCGCACAGTTTGCTGAAGGCGTCGAAACGCTGAACGATCTGACGCCGGGCATGATTCTGGAAGGCGCGGTGACCAACGTCACCAACTTCGGCGCATTCGTTGATATCGGCGTGCATCAGGATGGGCTGGTACATATCTCTTCACTCTCCGATCGCTTCGTCGAGGATCCACATCAGGTGGTGAAGGCAGGCGACATCGTTAAAGTGAAGGTGATGGAGGTCGATCTGCCCCGTAAGCGAATTGCCCTGACGATGCGTCTGGATGAGCAGCCCGGTGAAGGCAATGTCCGCGGTGGTGGAAAGAACGCCGCGCCACGTGATGAGAAGCGCCCGGCAGCTGGCAAAGGACGCGCCCGTCCGGCCAGCCAGCCCGCAGGTAACAGCGCGATGGGTGATGCGCTGGCGGCTGCCTTCGGTAAGAAACGTTAAATTTTTCAGGGGGACGCGCGTCGTCCCCCTTTCAATCTCGTTCCCTCAGTGGAAAATCCCCGCCATAGCGCTACGCTAGAAAGACGCCTGTCATAAAAACAACACCTGCAGTGGCACCCAATTTACGATGGAAACGATCACCGATCTAATCGATAAGATTTATGCCGGCACTTTTCCTGAGGCAACGCGTACGCAGCTGCTGGCGGATATTGCAGACGCGCGCGATGCCATCAAGCTGCCGCGCAAAGCGCACTGGGATGAGCAGGACGTGGTGCTGATCAGCTACGCCGATCAGTTTCGCGAGGCTGATAAGCCGACGCTCAGCACTTTTTCCCGTTTCTATCAGCAGCACCTGCAATCTATTTTCCCGCTGGTGCATCTGCTGCCGTTCTTCCCTTATTCGTCTGACGACGGCTTCTCGGTGATTGATTATCATCAGGTGGACCCGCTTTGTGGCGACTGGCAGGACGTTGCGCGGCTGCATCAGGAAACCCGCCTGATGTTTGATTTCGTCTGTAATCACATGTCGTCGCACAGCGTCTGGTTCCGACACTTCCTGGCGCAGGACCCCGGCTGGGATGACTTCTTCATCAGTATGCCGCCCGCCACCGATCTCAGCGCGGTGACGCGCCCGCGTACCTCCCCGCTGCTGACACCGTTTCAGATGGCCGATGGTGAGACCCGCTTTATCTGGACCACCTTCAGCGCCGATCAGATTGACCTCAACTTCGCCAATCCGGTGGTGCTGCTGCGCATGGTTAATGTGCTGCTCGACTACCTGAAACGCGGTGCCGATTATGTGCGGCTGGATGCGGTTGGTTACATGTGGAAAACGCCAGGCACCCGCTGTATTCATCTGGAAAAGACCCACCAGCTGGTGAAACTGTTCCGCGCCATCGCCGATATTGTCGCGCCCGGCACGGTGATCATCACCGAGACCAACGTGCCGCATCAGGACAACATCAGCTATCTGGGCAACGGCCATGATGAGGCGCAGATGGTCTATCAGTTCTCCCTGCCGCCGCTGGTGCTTCACGGCATTCATACCGGCTCGGCACGCGCATTGCGGCAGTGGGCCAGCAGCCTGGATCTCAGCAGTAATGACACCACCTTCTTCAACTTTCTGGCGTCACACGATGGTATCGGGCTCAATCCGGCACGCGGCATTCTCAGCGAGGTAGAGATTGTAGCGCTGGTGCGCGATCTGGCGCTGGAGGGGGCGCTGGTCTCCTACAAAAATAACCCGGACGGCACGACCAGCCCGTATGAAATCAACGTCACCTATCTGGATGCGTTAAACCGTGAAGCCGATGATGACGCGACCCGCCTGCAGCGCTTTTTGCTGGCTCACGCCATCCTGCTGGCCTTTCCTGGCGTGCCAGCTATCTATATTCAAAGCATTCTCGGCTCACGCAACCATTATGATGGCGTGCGGACGGCCGGGCATAACCGGGCGATTAACCGTCAGAAATACGATCTCAGGCAGATTGAGGCAGCGCTGGCAGGAGACGACTGGCTGCGCCATCAGGTCTATACCCAACTGGGTCAGCTGATTCAGCTGCGTCGTCGCCAGCCAGCCTTTCATCCTGACAATCCGATGACGCTTTATGACAGCGAAAACGCACTGCTGGTGATGCGTCGGCATCAGCCAGAAAGCGGCGATGGATTACTGTGCGTGTTTAATCTCAGCGGACGCCCGATTGAGACCCGGTTGCCGGTGGCGCATACCTTGCAGGATGTGGTGAGTGGCAGGAAGGTTGATGGCACCCAGCCGGTGAGGCTGGATGCCTGGCAGTTCATGTGGCTACGCTAATTATTTATAGACGTCAGCCGTGGCGCTGAATTTACCGTGTTCACGGCCGGCGATGACCAGGAAATATTTACCGCCTTTTTCGTCAGCCAGCTGCGACAGCACTTTTTTAGCATCCATTGGCGAGGTCGTTTCCGCCGTGGTGTTAACGGTGCCAATCTTCTGCAGGTTCATTGTTTTAACTTCTTCTTTGGTGACTTCTTTCGCTGCCATCGCAGAAAATGAAATCGCGCCCATCATCATTGAAGCCACAACCCATTTTAAAACCTTCATTATGTTTACCCTCATTCATGATCCATTGTGAGATGTAAGCAGCCGCTAAACGCGTAAGGCAGTATGGAACGGCATAGTCATCCGGGACTAATCACATAAAATTGCAGCGGCCTTGCTCACAGAGAGAAGTATTGCCGCTCCGGCCAATTTTGCCAGTCACCGCCGCAATTATGTCGGCAAATCGTTGATGAAATTAATAATGTGCTGACAAAACGCCCCAGGATGAGAGATAAACGGCGCGTGGGCCGCCTTGTCTATCACCCATGACGGCGACGCGGGCAGCGTCTGGTCGAGGCGGGCAGCAATGCTGCGCGGCACTAAGCCATCCAGTGCGCCATACAGTCGCAGGAACGGCAGCGATATCTGTGGTAACGCGTCGCGCTGATCGACCTGGCGTAAAATCTCCAGCCCGCCATCCAGCACCGCGACCGACGGCATCGGCTGCGACAACACCACCTCTTTCAGGCGGCGCGCATCGGCGCGGGCGGTCTCCGTTCCCAGCGTCTGCAACGCCAGAAAGCGCTCGACCGTGCGCTGAAAATCGTTGCTGAGCAGCTGCTGGAAGTTTTGCAGCGTATCGGGTTTGATGCCTGGCCACTCCTCTGTTGCGGTAAAACAGGGTGAAGAGGCAACGGTAATCAACGCCCGCAACCGTTGCGGCGCGGCCAGCGCCAGCTGTGTTGCGACCAGTCCACCCAGCGACCAGCCCACGACAATCGCCTGCGGCGGCAGCGCAGGCAGCAACTGCTGCGCCATCTCTGCCAGCGACAGCGCACCAAAGGCCTGGCTACGACCATAACCAGGCAGGTCGACCAGATGCAGACGGTAGTGCGGGCTGAGTCGCGGGATAATGCTTTGCCAGACTTCCGCATTCAGTCCCCATCCGTGCAGCAGCACAAGATCATCATTCCCTGTTCCACAGGTGTGCCAGTAAAGCGACGTCATCAATTACTATCCTGAAAGTGATTAGGAGGTCGCTATGCTATCAATGCCTGCCCTGTGTTGGCTATGCCGGTTGCCGTTGCGGATGACGCAACACGGCCTGTGCAGCCCCTGTTTACGCCAGTTGCCCGCTTTGCCGCTGCTCTGCCCGCGCTGCGGGTTACCCGCCGGTAACGTGCGCCATCCCTGCGGACGCTGCCTGCAGAAGCCACCCCCCTGGCAGGCACTGATCTGCGTTAACAGCTATCGCCCGCCGTTCAGCCTATGGGTCAATCAGCTCAAATTTTCTCGCGTAACCGCACTCAGGGTGATGCTGGCGCGGCTGCTTTTGCTAAGCTGGCAGAATGTCTACCGGCGTGGCGACCTGCCACGCCCTGACCTGCTACTGTCGGTCCCGCTGCACCGGCGACGACGCTGGCAGCGCGGCTACAATCAGACCGATCTGCTGGCCGCGCCGCTGGCGCACTGGCTGGGTTGCGAGTGGGGAACGGGATTACATCGTCAGCGACAAGGGGCGTTACAGCATCAGCTGAGCGCTCGCCAGCGCCGCAGCAACTTACGCGGTGCTTTCCGCCTTGAAATGGCGGTGCGCGGACGGCATATCGCCCTGCTGGACGATGTGGTCACCACCGGCAGCACGTCAGAAGAAATCAGTCGCCTGTTACTGGCGCAGGGCGCGGCCAGCGTGCAGATCTGGTGCCTGTGCCGTACCTTGTAGAGCGCCATTGATGGGCGTATTATAACCAACTAAATTAGTCAACTATTGAGCAATCGACATGATCCGAATTACTGATTCTGCCCAAGAGCATTTTTCCAGACTGCTATCCAAACAAGAAGATGGCACCCAGATTCGCGTATTCGTGATTAACCCGGGTACGCCAACAGCTGAGTGTGGTGTCTCTTATTGCCCACCTGACGCGGTCGAAGCAACAGATACCGAGCTGAAGTTCGAAAAACTGTCAGCCTATGTGGATGAACTGAGCGCACCTTATCTGGAAGACGCTGAAATCGATTTCGTCACCGATAACCTCGGTTCGCAACTGACGCTGAAAGCGCCTAATGCCAAAATGCGGAAGGTCTCTGATGATGCGCCGATGGTGGAGCGCGTTGAGTATCTGCTGCAGGCGCAGATCAACCCACAGCTGGCGGGCCACGGTGGTCGCGTGTCGCTGATGGAGATCACCGATGACGGTTACGCCATCCTGCAGTTCGGCGGCGGCTGTAACGGCTGTTCAATGATCGACGTCACCCTGAAAGATGGCATCGAGAAAGAGCTGCTGGCCGCCTTCCCGGAACTGAAAGGCGTGCGCGACATCACCGAGCACCAGCGCGGCGAACACTCGTTCTACTGATGAAGTCAGCGCGACAGCTCAGCTGTCGCGCTAACCTTCTCAGCCAGGCTTACGCTGCTGGCTGACCGCTTTGAGCAGCTTATTCACTTCCTCGTCAGCAAACATCTCTTCCAGCGTTTTACTCAGCTTACGCCGCCAGTTGGGGTATTGCTCAACCGTGCCCGGCACATTCACCGGCGTGGTCATCCCGAGCCAGTCCTCCGGCTGCAGGCCCAGTAACGCACTGTCGGTATCAGCCAGGAAGCGATGAATCGCCCGATTCAGCGTCGGTGTCATTGCCAGCTTATCCGCTTTTTTCGGGCTGCGGGCCGGTAGCGCGCCTGCCTGATGCAGCGCATCCAGCAGCGCCTGCTTCTGCTCTGCCCGCTGCTGATGCAGCGCGTTGACCGCGTCCCCCGGATAGAGACCAATCTTCTCCCCCAGCGACAGATCGCCCTGCTCCCAGAATCCGGTCAGCGTGGGCAAATCATGGGTGCTGGCACTGGCAATCGACTGCCGCGGGTAGTCCGCGGGCGCGCGATAGCTGCCGTTTTTCTCCTGCTCGAACCAGAGCACCTTCCACGAAAACACCCCGCTTTTGCGCAGCAGGCTGACAATCTCTTTCGGTACGGTGCCGAGATCTTCCCCGATCACCATGCAGCGCAACCGGTGGCTCTCCAGCGCCAGAATACCGAGCAGATCATCCACCGGATAGGCCACGTAAGCGCCTTTATCCGCCGTTTCACCGGCGGATACCCACCACAGACGCAGCAGTGACATCACATGGTCGATACGCAACGCGCCGCAATCGCGCATGTTGGCGCGCAGCATGTCAATGAACGGCTGATAGCCACGCGCCTGCATCACATGCGGATCCATCGGCGGTAAGCCCCAGTACTGGCCCAGCGGACCAAGACGATCGGGCGGTGCGCCAATCGACGCCTGCAGGCGATAAAGCTCCGGATCGTGCCAGGTTTCGGCACTGCCTTCCGCCACGCCTACCGCCAGATCGCGGTAGAGACCCACGCTCATCCCCAGCGCCTGACTGCGCGACCAGCAGCGAGAGAACTGCTGCTGCGCCAGCCATTGCAGCCACTGCCAGAAGGCGATCTCTTCTTCATGCCGCTCACACCAACGCTGCACCTCCGGCAACTGGCTGTTACGCCAGCCTTCCGGCCAGGCGGGCCAGCCCCAGTGCTGCGCATTGCCTGCCCGCCGCTCAAGTTGTATGCCGTCATAGGCGCCTGATAACGCAGGCTGTCGCCACCTTCGCGCACAAAAGCGGACCACGACTGTTTATCTTCGCTCTCCGCATCCCGCGCCTGGAAGTGGGTCCAGGCGAGGCGTAACGCGGCCAGTTTGAGCGCCATCACTGCCTCATAATCGACCAGATCCGCCTCACGCACTTTGTTCAGCGCCCGCTGCGTTTTAGCGCTTTTCCACCACTTCTGCGCCGCCGGGCTTTGCTGGAAATCGATCACCTGAGCGACGTCGATGTAGATAACGTTGAGCCAGCGACGTGATGATGGACTGTAAGGACTGGCAAAATCGGCACTGGCCGGATAGAGCGCATGCAAGGGATTGAGCCCGACGAAATCACCGCCGCGCGCCGCAAGCTGCTCCAGCAGGATTTGCAGATCGCCAAAATCACCGATGCCCCAGTTCTGCGCCGAACGCACCGTGTAGAGCTGCACCAGCGCGCCCCAGCGCTTCTCGCCCGCTTCCAGCCCCGGCGGCAGATAGCAGCGGCGCGGCGTAACAATAATGCGGGTCTGCCACTGTTTTTTTCCCTTGCTGAGCGTCAGCTGGTGATAGCCCTGCGCCAGCGGACCCGGCAGCGTAAAAGGTTCGCCAGCGGTCAGTTCCCCGCTGAGCTGTTTGCCGTTTTCGGTTTGCAACTGCCAGTGATAAACACCGCTGCCTGCGGGGTAAGCTGACGTTTACCGCTGCCGCTGAACACCGCAACCGGCGGCAGTGGCGCCTTCTTTGCGTCATGCGGATCGCCCATCACCGCCAGCAAGGCGCGCTTGGTGTCATCGCTGATCGCCTCTTTTTCGCCGTTAACGTTGATGTAATCCAGCGAAATACCGGCCGCCCGGGCGGCCTGATCAAGTGAGTTCTGTTTCATGCTGCTCCTTAGCGTGCTGCCTGCCAGATACGTTGCTGATAATCACGAATGGCGCGATCCGAGCTGAACATGCCGGTTCGCGCGGTGTTAAGGATAGCGGCGCGCGTCCAGCGCTGCGGGTCGCGCCATAGCGCTTCCACCCGTTGTTGCGCCTCGATGTAGGCCTGATAATCTGCCAGCACCAGCCAGGGATCGCCGTTTTTAGTCAGGCTCGCCAGCATCAGGTCAAACGCCTGTTTGTCCCCGTCGCTGAACTTGCCCTTCTCCAGCGATTTGAGTATCGCGTCGAGCGCCTTGTTCTGCTTGCGCACTTTTTTCGGGTTATAACCGGCCGCTTTCAGGGCTTTCACCTCATCAGCGTGATGCCCGAAGATAAAAATATTCTCCTCGCCAACCTGTTCGGCAATTTCGACATTGGCCCCGTCCAGCGTGCCGATGGTCAGCGCGCCATTCAGCGCCAGCTTCATATTGCCGGTGCCGGAGGCTTCATAGCCGGCAGTGGAAATCTGCTCAGACAAGTCCGCCGCCGGGATGATCAACTCCGCCACGGTGATGCGGTAATCGGGAATAAACACCACTTTGAGTCTGTCGCCGACCCGCGGGTCGTTGTTCACCACTTCCGCCACTTTATTGATAGCGTAAATAATATTTTTCGCGAGGTAATAGCCCGGGGCCGCCTTGGCACCAAACAGAAAGACCCGCGGACTAAAGTGCGCATCTTCCGGGTTATCCAGCAGGGTCTGATAGCAGTGCAGGATATGCAGCAGGCTGAGATGCTGGCGTTTGTACTCATGTAAGCGCTTGATCTGCACATCAAACATCGCCGTCGGATTGACGATAATGCCGGTGTGCTGCGCAATGTAGTCGGTCAGCCGCGCTTTGTTCTGCTGCTTGATGCTGCGGTAACGCTGACAAAACGCCGGATCGTCGGCATAGGCCTCCAGTCCTTTAAGCGCATCGAGGTTGCTGGCCCATTCTCCCTCAAGCGTCTCATCAATCAGCGACGCCAGCGCCGGATTACACTGCTTCAGCCAGCGGCGCGGGGTAATACCGTTGGTGACGTTATGAAATTTATGCGGCCATAGCTGGTAATACTCCGGGAACAGATCGGTAATCACCAGCCGGGAGTGCAGCGCGGCTACGCCGTTAATCGCGAAACCGCTGACCACGCAGAGATTTGCCATGCGCACTTCGCCGTCAGCCACCACCGCCAGTTTGTGCCAGAGCGCTTTGTCATCCGGCCAGCGCTGCTTCACCTGCTTTTTCAGCTGCTGATTGATCTCTTTAATAATCAGCATGTGACGCGGCAGCAGGCTGCGCAGCAGTTTTTCATCCCAGCGCTCCAGCGCTTCGGGCATCAGCGTGTGGTTGGTGTAAGCGAACAACCGGCTGGTGATATGCCAGGCCTCATCCCAGCTCAGTTGATGCTCGTCCAGCAACCGTCGCAGCATCTCCGGAATGGCGATGGTGGGATGAGTATCATTGAGCTGTATCACTTCGAAATCGGGCAGGCTGTGGATGCTGCGCCCCGCCTGATGATGGCGGCGCAGGATGTCAGCGACCGCACAGGCGCACTGGAAATATTGCTGCATCAGGCGCAGGCGTTTGCCCGCCTGATGATTGTCGTTGGGATAGAGCACCTTCGTCAGTTTTGCCGCATCAATGCCGGGCTGCTCCGCCTGCAAAAATTCCCCGTTGTTAAATCGGGTCAGGTCAAAAGGATGAGCGCTGGTCGCCTGCCACAACCGCAGCGGCAGTGTGGTACCGTTGCGGTAGCCGGTTACCGGCAGATCCCACGCCTCACCGCGCAGAAAGAAATCGGGCTGCCAGCGGACGCCGCCCTGCTCCAGCTTCACCACACTGCCGCCCATCGCCACCTCAACATCCAGTGCCGCATTGTGGCGGAACCACGGATAGCGGTCACGCTGCCAGTCGTCGGGCGCTTCAATCTGATGTCCCTGATGAAAGGACTGGCGGAACAGGCCGTACTGATAGTTGAGTCCGTGACCAGTGGCGGACTGACCAACGGTAGCCATTGAATCCATGTAGCAGGCCGCCAGCCGTCCCAGCCCGCCGTTGCCGAGTGCCGGATCGACCTCCTGCTCCAGCAGTTCGGTTAAATCGATCTGCTGATCAGCCAGCAGCGCCTTCACGTCGTCATACCAGCCCAGATTGATCAGATTGTTTCCGGTCAGACGGCCGATCAGAAACTCCATCGACAGGTAATTGACGTGGCGCTGCCCCTTAGAGACGCGGGGCACCGGTTGCGCCGCCAGCAATTCTGCCAGCGCCGCACTAATCGCCTGCCACCACTGGTGCGTTGTCATCTGTTGTGCGGAGGTGAGACCTGAGTGTTGCCATTGACGGGTTAATGCGGCGTTAAAACGGGCTTTATTGAATTTCTGCTGCGGCATATCACTCCCTTCTGTTACGCAATGAGGTGAAGCAAAACGAGCAAGCGCACGGGCTGGCAACTGAGCGCCAGCAACGCGTTAAGTAAAGACGGGAGTGGAGAAAAAAGCGACAGCGATCAAAGAAAAACGCCAGCAGAGCCGCTGGCGGCAGGGGAAATCAGCAGAGTTCGAGATGAACCTCATGCTGCTCAATCACTTTCATCACGCTGGCTGGCGGCGTTTTATCGGTATAGAGATGGTCCAGCAGGCTCATATTGCCGAGGTTAACCATCGCGTTACGGCCAAATTTAGAGTGGTCCGCGACCAGCATCACGCAGCGTGAGTTTTCGATGATGGCGCGCTTGGTCCGCACTTCGTGGTAGTCGAACTCCAGTAATGAGCCATCCATATCGATACCGCTGATGCCGAGAATGCCGTAATCAAGGCGGAACTGAGAGATAAAGTCGAGCGTGGCTTCGCCCATCACCGCCCCGTCGCGGGTCCGCACTTCGCCACCGGCAATGATCACCCGAAAATCGGGTTTGCCCATCAGCAGCATCGCCACGTTCAGGTTGTTGGTGACCACCCTAAGATCGTTATGATTCAGCAGCGCGTGGGCCACCGCTTCCGGTGTGGTGCCGATATCGATAAACAGCGTGGCGCCATCCGGGATCTGGCTGGCCACCCGCTGCGCAATGCGTGCCTTTTCCGCTGACAACATCATTTTACGATCGTGCCAGGCGGTGTTTTCAGAACTGGAGGGAAGCGCCGCGCCGCCGTGATGGCGCTGAATTTTATTCTGGTCAGCCAGATCGTTCAGGTCGCGACGAATGGTCTGCGGACTGACCTCGAAATGATCCACCAGCTCCTCAGTACTGACATATCCCTGACGCCGGACTAAATCGATAATCGCGTCATGACGTTGCGTCTGCTTCACATTCCTCTCCTGTTTACTCGCTTATTCCTGCTATGCCACAACTAACGGCGCGTGATTTTTCGCGTATCGACCAGCGCCATGGCTAGTCCTACCACCAGACCGGCGACGTGCGCCGCATTGGCGATCGCCAGGCCAAACACGCCAAACCAGCCAATCACCAGCCAGACCAGTGCAAAACCGATCAAGCCGCGTTCCAGATAGATGCCGCTGTCGGGATCGCGTTCGCCGCGCAGCCAGCAATAGCCCATCAGGGCATAGACCACGCCCGACAGACCGCCAAACCAGATACCGCTGAACTTCGCCTGCATCCAGCCGCTGAGCAGCGCGGAGATCAGCATAATTACAAACAGCTTTCCGCTGCCGAGCCGCTTCTCTACTGCCCCGCCCAGATACCACCACCACATCAGGTTGAACAGAATGTGCAGCAGTGAAAAGTGCAGCAGCGCGTGGCTGAACCAGCGCCATACCTCAAGATGCTGATCGGCATCCGGCCATGCCAGCCAGTACATCACGGTACGATCGCCCAGAATCTGCATCAGAATAAAGACCGCGATACAGAGCAGCATCACCGTCATGGTCAGCGGACCGGCGCGTTCGCGGATATTCGCCCAGATGTTGCTGCGCTCATAGCGCAAGCCGCTGTCGGTTTTACCGCTGTGCCAGCTCGCGGCCTGATAGCGCGGATGGTTCGGGTCGCGCACGAACTGCTGAAGTTCGTTTTCGACCATCTCCAGCTGGCTTTCATCATCCAGCATGATGACGTAGTGGTTTTCATGCTCAATACGCAGCGTGACGCCGCGCGTTGCCATATAGTCAACAAACGCCTGCGCCATACGCGGCTGGTTAAATTGGGTAATGCGCATCAGTAACTCTCCATGTGACGAGCGGCAATTTATTCGCTGCCGTGAGCAACCTGCTGAGGGAACGCGGCACGCCAGGCGTCAAAGCCGCCATCAATGCTGTACGCCGCGCTGAACCCTTGTTCCAGCAGATATTGTGCGGCACCTTTGCTGCTGTTGCCGTGATAACACATCACCAGCACTGGCAGGCTGTGATCCGCACCGGCAACCACCTCGCTGAGATTGCTGTTGGTCAGATGCAGCGCACCGGCGGCGTGACCAAGTGCAAAACTTTGCGGGTCACGGATATCGACCAGCAGCGCACCCTGCGTCAGATGGTCCTGTGCCTGCTGCACATTAATACATTCAAACGTTTCCATGGTCTCTCTCATACATCGTCACAATGGCGCCTAGTGTAACCCGAGAATCAGCGCCGATAACCTGACAATCATTGCGGCTTTGTATTTTTTTCGCGGGCAGAATGTTAGCTATATCACGCAAAAATGTTTTTACCCGGTTAAAAGCTGGCATCAATGTTGGTTTGCGATTATGATTATGCTCGAAAACGAACATTAGTGAACTATTCCGAACATCGGAGGAGATGACGTGGAAACCAAAGACCTGATCGTGATCGGCGGCGGCATCAACGGTGCCGGCATTGCAGCAGATGCTGCAGGACGCGGACTGTCGGTGCTGATGCTGGAGGCGCGGGACCTGGCTTGCGCGACCTCTTCCGCCAGTTCAAAACTGATCCACGGTGGCCTGCGCTACCTGGAGCACTACGAATTCCGTCTGGTGAGCGAAGCGCTGGCCGAACGTGAAGTTCTGCTGAGAATGGCCCCGCACATCGCTTTCCCGATGCGCTTCCGTCTGCCCCATCGCCCGCATCTGCGTCCGGCGTGGATGATCCGTACCGGCCTGTTTATGTATGACCACCTGGGTAAGCGTACCAGCCTGCCGGGCAGTAAGAGTTTGCGTTTTGGCGCGGATTCGGCCCTGAAACCAGAAATCACGCGCGGATTCGAATACTCAGACTGCTGGGTCGATGATGCACGCATGGTGGTACTGAATGCGCAGGAAGTGGTGAAGCGTGGCGGTGAAGTGCGTACCCGTACCCGCGTTAACCGCGCCTGGCGTGAAGGCGGCATGTGGATGGTTGAAGCGGAAGATGTCGACAGCGGCAAAACCTACACCTGGCGTGCCAAAGGCCTGGTCAACGCCGCGGGTCCGTGGGTCAAGCAGCTGTTCGACGACGGTCTGAAGTTAAAATCGCCGTATGGCATTCGCCTGATTAAAGGCAGCCACATCGTGGTGCCGCGCGTGCATACCGAGAAGCAGGCTTACATTCTGCAGAACGAAGATAACCGTATCGTGTTTGTCATCCCGTGGATGGATGAATTCTCTATCATCGGTACCACCGATGTGGAGTACAAAGGCGATCCGAAAAACGTGCATATTGACGACAGCGAGACCGACTATCTGCTGAAAGTGTTTAACGGTCACTTTAAAAAGCAGCTGACCGCTGACGACATTGTCTGGTCCTACTCCGGTGTTCGTCCGCTGTGCGACGACGAATCAGATTCACCGCAGGCGATTACCCGAGATTACACGCTGGATGTGCGTGACGATAACGGTCAGGCACCGCTGCTGTCAGTGTTCGGCGGCAAGCTGACCACTTACCGTAAGCTGGCGGAACATGCGCTGGAGAAACTGGCGAAGTACTATCCGAATGCTGGTCCGGCCTGGACGAAGAACTGCGTGCTGCCAGGCGGCAATATTTCCGGCACCCGCGAAGATTACGCCGCCAGTCTGCGTCGCCGCTATCCGTTCATCAGCGAAAATATGGCGCGCCACTTTGCCCGCACTTACGGCAGCAATACCGAAACGCTGTTAGCCGGTGCGAAGAGCCTGGACGATCTGGGCGAGAACTTCGGTCATGAGTTCTACGAGGCGGAGTTACGTTACCTGGTGCAGCATGAATGGGTGCGTGAAGTGGAGGATGCGATCTGGCGTCGTACCAAGCAGGGCATGTGGCTGAGCAAAGAGCAGCAGGCCCGCGTGGCAGAATGGCTGGCGCAGAAAGCGAAACCCACCCTGTCGCTGGCGTCATAATCTGACGATACCGCATCAGAAAGCAGGCTCCGGCCTGCTTTTTTTATGCGCGCAGCACCGGTGATGTCGATTTTATTGCGTCTGCGTTGCCCCACATCTCGCTAGCAGACTTTCTGTTTTTACCGCGACTTATTTATTATGCGGACCCCACACCATTCTTTACACGCAATACCCTTTCTTCGTTTATATCCCCCCTCAGCGCCTAAACTCAACTCTTTCTGTTTCGCTTATCAAAACGGTCATCTCTTATTGTTACTGTAAATCTAACGTTCAGGCTTTTTGCTTAATTGAACCACCGATCAAGAAAGTAGAGACTTCTCTTAGCAAAACGACATATCCGTTATTTTAATCAGGAGGTTGAAATGAACACAGGCCAAACGCCTGCCCGGGAATGGAACACACGCCGCAGTGAAAAAGCGCGACGTCTGGCCTCCTTTCCTGTTGATGGCAAAGTCATTCCTACTGAAAGAGCCGTTGAAGCATTCGAAAAACTGATAGCACCCGGTGATCGGGTGGTGCTGGAAGGGAATAACCAGAAACAGGCTGATTTCTTATCACGCACGCTGGCTGGGGTGAATCCGGCCAAAGTCCACGACCTGCACATGATTATGCCGAGCGTTGGTCGCAGCGAACATCTGGATATTTTCGAGAAAGGCATTGCACGTAAACTCGACTTTTCTTTTTCCGGCCCGCAAAGCCTGCGTATTTCCCAGCTGTTAGAAGATGGCCAGCTGGAAATCGGTGCCATCCACACCTATATCGAACTCTATTCCCGTCTCTACGTCGACCTCAGCCCGAACGTTGCGCTGATTGCCGGTTATAAAGCGGACCGCAAAGGTAATCTGTATACCGGTCCCAGTACGGAAGATACCCCTGCGCTGGTGGAAGCCGCCGCGTTTCGTGACGGTATCGTGATTGCTCAGGTCAATGAACTGGTCGATGACGAAACCGACCTGCCGCGCGTCGATATCCCCGGTTCCTGGATCGACTATGTCGTGGTGGCGGACAAACCGTTCTTTATCGAACCGCTGTTTACCCGCGATCCGCGCCTGATTAAGCAGGAACATATCCTGATGGCGATGATGGCGATCAAAGGCATCTACGCCGAGCATCAGGTGCAGTCGCTTAACCACGGCATCGGTTTTAATACCGCCGCGATTGAGCTGCTGCTGCCGACCTACGGTGAACAGCTCGGCCTGAAAGGCAAAATCTGTAAACACTGGACGCTGAATCCGCATCCAACGCTGATCCCGGCCATCGAGAGCGGCTGGGTTGAGAGCGTCCACTGCTTCGGTGGTGAACTGGGGATGGAAGAGTACATTCGCGCCCGTCCTGACATCTT
Source organism: Pantoea conspicua (assembly GCF_002095315.1). Taxonomy (GTDB): domain Bacteria; phylum Pseudomonadota; class Gammaproteobacteria; order Enterobacterales; family Enterobacteriaceae; genus Pantoea; species Pantoea conspicua. The sequence continues at coordinate 1,161 of NZ_MLFN01000014.1, read as the reverse complement.
CTTTACCGGCAGCGATGGCTCGATGCGCTCTAACCGCGCCTTCTGTCAGCTGGCTGGCCAGTACGCGGTCGATATGTTTATCGGTGCCACCTTGCAGGTTGATGGGCTGGCAAACTCTTCGACTGTCACTCGCGGTCGCCTTTCCGGCTTCGGCGGTGCACCTAACATGGGCCACGATCCGCACGGCCGACGTCACGCCTCGCCTGCCTGGCTCAATATGATCACCGAGCCGGACCCGATGCAGCGCGGGAAAAAACTGGTGGTGCAGATGGTTGAGACCTTCCAGGCCGGGGCAAAACCGACCTTCGTTGAAACCCTTGATGCGGTTGAAGTGGCAAAATCGACCGGTATGCCGCTGGCTCCGGTGATGATTTATGGCGATGACGTTACCCACGTGCTGACCGAAGAGGGTATTGCCTATCTCTATCGTGCAGAAAGCCTTGAAGAGCGCCGTGCCATGGTCGCTGCGGTAGCCGGCATCACGGATATCGGTCTTGGCGTCGATGCGGCACGTGTCGCTGCCCTGCGTAAAAGCGGCAAAGTGGTCTATCCGGAAGATATGGGCATCCGTCGTTCCGATGCGACGCGCTCACTGCTGGCCGCCAGCAGCGTCTCTGACCTGGTGGAATGGTCGGGCGGTCTTTATAACCCACCCGCAAAATTCCGGAGCTGGTAATGAAACTCCTGTCGCAGACTCAACCCGAGGCGCAAGCCAGCCTGCTGGCGATCACGGCGCGCGATTGTCTGACCGATGAAGCGCGGCTGAGTCCAAAGCCGGGTCTGGTCGACAGTCGGGGAAACGGCGCGCATCAGGACCTGACGCTGGCACTGATGGAGCGTTCCGCCGAGAGCCTGGTACCGACCTTTCTGGCGCTGGCCCGGCAGAGCTGGATGCGCCCGGCCGACATCGCCCTGCGCGAAACGGTAGGACGTCTGGGACGGGAAGGCGAGCAGCAGATGATGGCGGCCACCGGCGGCGTGAATACCCATCGTGGTGCTATCTGGGCGCTGGGCCTGCTGGTCAGCGCAGCGGCGATGCATGGCGGTGAAGCCAGTGCCGATCAGCTGACGCGTACCGCAGCGGCGCTGGCAACGCTGCCTGACCGGCGGCACCGAAACTGTTCAGCAGGGCTGAAGCGAGCCAGCCGCTACTCAGGTGCC
>NZ_MLFN01000013.1 GCF_002095315.1 Pantoea conspicua | reverse complement strand
CGCTCAGGCCCGCCTGCCCAGACAAAAAGCTGCCACGTTTGACCGTGACAGCTTTTGCAAATTTAACCTTCACTGTCGAGCATTACGCCAGGTGCGGGATTTTCTATGACTATTGCATACTTTTCAGCATTGCATCTACGTTGTGTCTGAATGCCGCTTCATAGGTCGGTGCCGGACCGGTCGCCGATGACAACGCCTCCGGATAAAGCTCCCCGCCTGGCTGGGCACCGGTAGCACTGGCAATTTGCTTCACCAGTCGCGGGTCGGTCTGGTTCTCAATAAAGTAACGCTGAATATGCTGCTGTTTCAGCTGTGAGATCAGGCTGCCTACCTCACTGGCGCTGGCTTCCGACTCGGTGGAGAAACCGACCGGTGCCAGGAAGGTGACGCCGTATCGCTGGCCAAAATAGCCAAACGCATCGTGGCTGGTCAGCACTTTGCGTCGTTCGGCGGGCACCCGGTCAAAAGCCGTTTTCGCCCAGCTGTCCAGCGCCTGCAACTGCTGAATGTAGGTCTCACCACGCTGACGAATCTGCGCAGCATCCTCCGGGTCAGCCTTGACCAGCGCATCCATCACGTTGGTGGCGTAAATCACGCCGTTCTGCATGCTGTTCCAGGCATGGGGATCGGTGATGGTTTTCCCCTCATCCTCCATGCTGCGCGTGGTGATGCCGGTGGAGGCCACCACCGGCCGCCCGCGATAGCCTGATGCGCTAACCAGCCGGTCCATCCACCCTTCGAGCCCTAAACCGCTGACAAACACCAGATCGGCTTTCGCCAGCGCCTGACTGTCCTGCGGCGTCGGTTCGAAGGTATGCGGATCGCCATCCGGTCCGACCAGGCTTTTAACCTTCACATGATCACCACCGACCTGTTTCACGATGTCTGCCAGCACGGTAAAACTGGCTACCACATCCACCGTTTTTGCCATAGCCAATGGCGCGGTAAACAGCGCGGCGAGCGCCAGACTAACCGGTAATTTCTTCATAGCTACCCCTTACGTTTAATGGCGGCGCAAAATGCCACCGCACGGCCCTGTCAAAATCGAGAGAAAAAACAGCATGGCGGCGCTCAGCACCACGGCGGGCCCGGCCGGCAGCGAAAAGTGCCAGGAGAGTATCAGCCCCACCAGCGCCGAGATCACCGCCATCAGAATGGCTATCGCCAGCATCGCAGCGAGATGGCGGCTCCAGAATCGGGCACTGGCGGCGGGCAACATCATTAATCCCACCGACATCAACGTGCCGAGCACCTGAAAACCTGCCACCAGGTTCAGCACCACCAGCATCAGAAACAGACCATGTACCAGCGGCGCACTCCATTTGCCCTGCGCCCGCAGGAAGTCACTGTCAAAAGCATCAATCACCAGTGGGCGATAGAGTATCGCCAGCAGGATCAGGGTGAAGGCGGCGATACCGCCGACCAGCAGCAGCGCGCCGTTATCCACCGCCAGCAGCGATCCGAACAGGACGTGCAGCAGATCCACGCTTGAACCGCGCAGTGAAACCAGCGTGACGCCAAGCGCCAGCGATCCCAGATAAAAACCGGCGAAGCTGGCATCCTCTTTCAAAGGTGTATAACGGCTCACCGCGCCGGAGAGCAGCGCCACCGCCAGGCCGGCAATCAGCCCCCCGATCCCCATCGCCACCAGCGAAAGGCCGGAGATCAGGTAACCGATGGCGGCACCGGGCAATACGGCATGGGATAGCGCATCGCCAATCAGGCTCATGCGACGTAGCGAGAGGAATACACCCAGCGGGGTCGCGCTGACCGCCAGTGCGATACAGGCCACCAGCGCACGACGCATAAAACCAAATTCGATAAAGGGCTGAATCAACGTCACGGCGCCACCTTCTGCAACGCTGAATTGGCGACAAGCGTCTGGCTGAAGGTACCGTCATCCATCGACAGCACCTCCCTGAAGTAGCGCGCGACCAGAGGACGATCGTGCAGCACCACCAGCAAGGTGGTGCCCGCCTGCTGCTGTTGCTCCAGGATCGACATCAGTAAAGTCACGGTCTGGCTGTCAATGCCGTTAAAAGGTTCATCCAGCAACCACAGCCGGCTACGTTGCAGCATAAGTCGGGCAAACAGCACGCGTTGCAGCTGCCCTCCGGATAAGGTAACCGGCTGCGCATCGGCATACTCTTCCATCTGCACCGCCTCCAGCGCCTGCCAGATCTCGCGACGCAATGCCCGATTAATGCCGCCAAACCAGCCACAGCGCGGCCAGCAGCCGATCGAAACCAGTTCATACACCGTCAGGGGAAAACGGGTTTCCAGTTCGCTACGCTGAGGCAGCCAGCCGGTATCGCGTCGGGTAACCTGTAGCTGGCACTGCCCTTTTACTGGCGGTAACAACCTGGCAATGGTCTTTAACAGCGTTGACTTGCCGCTGCCGTTAGCCCCGACCAGCGCGGTCATGCTACCTGGCGCAAGCCAACCGGTAATTTCAGGTGTCACTCCCCGCCCCTGATAACCCGCCTGCAGTGCATTAAACGTAATCATCCGCTGATTCCCCACCACATTGCCGCCGTCAGTAAGGCGATAAAAAACATCGCTACCGCCAGTCGTCCACCCAGTGACATCAAAAGTCCACTCTGCCGCATCATTTCACCAAAATGTTATAACATAACAACTATAATATCTGATGTTGTTCTCCGGTGACCTGGCCAATGTGTATCAAAAAATTAAATTTCATCTGACGACGCCACGGTCCCGATGCAGGCAGAGTCGCTATGACGCCGGAATCAACGGTCAGCAAATGACAGAAATTGTCAATTTCACTCGCGGCTGGCTTGCAAAGCTGTTGCAGAAAACCAATGATAGGTTTATCAACTGTTATTAACGGATGAGTTATGCTGTTAAGAATTGAATGTGATATTGCGCAGGACGAGAAGGACTGCCCAAAAATAGCCGCGATTATTCAGCGGAATATTCTCAAAATATCGGATGAACTGGCAGGCGATTTACGCTGGTATTCACAAGAAGCGCGGTTAGTTCCAGGTAGTATGAAAATTATTTCTGTTGAAAAGCAGCCCCTAATAGTTTTAAGTTACTTTACGATTTTGAGTGGAATTTATTTAGTCCCTGCCTGGATCTAAATGAAACTGTTAGCCAGTCAGAACGGGTTACCTTTCATATTGAGCCCGGTGCGCTTGTGTTTGATGTGATCCACAACTCGCGTCCCTCTCCCGCCGATGAATTGTAATATTTAGTAATGGAGGTGAGCAGAGCTAATGGTTTTACACTATATTTGACGAATCCCGTTTAGTAACTGCCTGATAAATCGCTTCCTGGCCGCTTTATCCTATATCGCCGCCGCGCGGCAACTGTGCTAGCTATGGAGGGGAAAAAGATGGACGAATACTCACCGAAACGGCATGATATTGCCCAGCTTAAATACCTGTGTGAGAGTCTGTTTGACGAGAGCATGGCAACATTAACGGATAGCCATCACGGCTGGGTTAATGATCCCACTTCTGAAAGCAATTTACAGCTCAATGATCTGATCGAGCATATCGCCTCTTTCACCATGAATTACAAAATTAAGCACGTTGAAGATGAAGCGCTGATTTCGCAAATCGATGAATATCTTGATGATACCTTTATGTTGTTCAGCAACTATGGTGTCAATACTCAGGATCTGCAACGGTGGCAACGTTCAGCTAAACGCTTATTTAACCTGTTCACTGAAGAGTGCGCTTTTCTCCAGCAACCGAGCCATTCATTATAAGTACTGACGTGAGAACGGTTTATTTATGAACAAAAACCTGACTAAAACGGATTATTTGATGCGACTGCGTCGTTGTCGCTCAATCGATACCCTTGAAAGGGTCATTGAAAAAAACAAGTATGAATTACCTGAAGATGAGTTAGCGGTATTTTACTCAGCGGCCGATCATCGCCTGGCTGAACTGACGATGAACAAGCTTTACGATAAAGTCCCAGGTTCGGTGTGGAAATTTGTGCGTTAATTTGCACAACCCTTTCGTTTGATTGCCTCATCCTAAGCATTTAATCCTCTCGCCTGCCGGCAATGGATCGGCCTCAGGCGAGTTTCGCCTGTCTGGAATCTGATAAGGGATAGGTTATGGGGGAGATGAAAGTGGTGGGGCCCTGCCAGCTACATCCCGGCACACGCGTCACCTGCTGCGGCTGCTTCCTTCCGGATCTGACCGAGTTCACAAGCTAGCATTGCGGGAGAACCAACAGGGCCCCCATTGACAAGCCCTCATTTCGAGAGCGCAGGCATTATCGGGGAAGGCCCTGGCAATTGCAAGCGCAGTCGGGACGACCGTTGATTTCTTGCACAATCCACAGTTTGCCGCGCTCCGCTGGCGTTTCACATGATAAAGTTGACGCCCTTTTTTCCAGACGGGATAAGCAGATGGATCACCCTGACAGTTTTCAGCAACGCATCTGGCAAATTGTTGCCGCGATTCCTGCGGGCCAGGTAGCGACCTATGGTGATGTCGCGCTGCTGGCTGGCTCTCCACGTGCCGCCCGTCAGGTCGGCGGTGTGCTGAGCCGCCTGCCGCAGGGCAGCACCCTGCCCTGGCATCGGGTGGTTAACCGGCATGGGGCGATCTCACTTCAGGGGGACGGACTGTTTCGTCAGCGCGATGCGCTGGAGGCGGAAGGTGTGGTGGTGAGTGATGATGGTCGCATCGATCTTGAGGCTTATCGCTGGCGCTTTTAAGCCTGAAAAGGGGCGACAGCGTCGCCCCGCATAAAATTACAGGCTGGTCGGTGCCGGCACAGAAGCGGACGGCGTCACCTGAGTCGGTGACGTTGACGGTACGGTGGTCGCGGCGCCGGGCTGGGTTGGCATCGCCATTGACGGTACCGGTACCAGCAGCAGTTCAGCTTTAGTGCCGCCCTGGTTAATGACCGGTTTCACGCCTTCGGTAATAAAGGCCAGTTTGCCATCAATTGAGATAGCGGCGCTCAGCAGAATACGCGCGTTTGGCTGAATATCGGCTGGATTAAACGGCAGCACGAACTGGAATGGCGCCTGTTTACCTTCCGTGCGCACCACGCGCTGCGACAAGACTTTCGATGGCGCATCCGACACAGACGCGTCAGAGAGCGTCACGGTAAGTACCGCATCTGGCGGCAGCGCAATACGCTGTCGGATATAGACCGAACCGCTGACGTTAGGCTGCGCTATCGCCGCCTGCTGTCCTGCCACGGCCGATCCCAACGTTGGTGTTGGTACCGGTTTACTCTTGTCGGCGCATCCTGCAACAGCAACCGCCATAACTACCCCACTGAACACATGCCAGAGTTTCATTGATGTCGTCTCCTTTTGATCAAAATGATTTCGGCAGCGAATCCTGCGTACAGCGCTTCACTCGCCGTATGTGCTTAATACTGGCACAAAATCGGGATTTTGCCTGGCCACGCTAAAGTGGAAAGTCTGATTGACGTGAACTGGTCGGATCTTTCACACTGAGCCGGTCACTATATTGAGGAATGCGCCATGAGCCAGGCACTGCAAAATCTGCTGAATTTATTAAATCTGGAAAAGCTGGAAGAGGGTTTGTATCGCGGTCAGAGTGAAGATCTCGGGCTGCGTCAGGTATTTGGCGGTCAGGTAGTCGGACAGGCGCTGTATGCGGCCAAGCAGACAGTCGCGGAAGATCGCATCATCCACTCATTTCACAGCTATTTCCTGCGGCCCGGCGATAGCCAGAAAGCGATTATTTATGATGTTGAAACCCTGCGTGACGGCAAGAGCTTCAGCGCCCGTCGCGTCAGCGCGATACAGAATGGCCAGCCGATTTTTTATATGACCGCCTCGTTCCAGGCACCAGAAAGCGGCTTTGAACATCAGAATGCGATGCCCGACGTGGCCGGTCCTGAAAATCTGCTCTCCGAGCAGGTGATGGCGCAGAAAATGGCACATCTGCTGCCGGAAAAACTGCGGGAGAAATTTATCGCCGAACGGCCACTGGAGATTCGCCCGGTGCAACTGCACAACCCGCTCAAGGGGCACGTTGATAAACCTGAACGTCAGGTCTGGATCCGTGCCAACGGCGTATTACCGGACGATCTGCGTATCCATCAGTACCTGCTGGGCTATGCCTCTGACCTCAATTTTCTGCCGGTGGCGCTGCAGCCGCACGGCAAGGGTTTTCTGGAAGCGGATATGCAGGTGGCGACCATCGACCACTCAATGTGGTTCCACCGTCCGTTCGATTTCAGCGAATGGCTGCTCTATAGCGTGGTCAGCACCTCTGCCTCGGGCGCGCGCGGTTTTGTGCGGGGCGAGTTTTATAATCAGCAAGGCGTGCTGGTGGCCTCGACGGTACAGGAAGGGGTGATGCGTCAGCGCAGCGAATAAAAAAAGGGGCGATTGCTCGCCCCTGATTTGCTATTTAATACTCAAGGTTATTGGTTATAAGCATTTTCGCCGTGGCTGTTGACGTCCAGACCTTCACGCTCATGCTCTTCCGGCACGCGCAGTCCCACAATCATATCCGCCAGCTTGAAGCCAATGAAGGCGACGACGCCAGACCAGACGATGGTCAGGCCGACGCTGAACAGCTGCACCCATACCTGATGGCCCATGGTCACGCCTTCTGCGTAGCCCACACCGCCCAGCGAAGAAGAAGCAAAGACGCCAGTCAGGATACAGCCTACGATGCCGCAGACGCCATGCACGCCGAACACATCGCAAGGATCGTCCACCCGCAGCCATTTTTTCAGGGTGGTGACGCCCCACAGACCGGCCAGTCCACCAACCAGACCAATGATCAGTGCCCCGCCGACACCCACGTAACCACAGGCTGGGGTGATGGCGACCAGGCCAGCGATGAAGCCGGAACAGGCGCCCAGCAGTGAAGGTTTACCGCGCACGGCCCACTCACCGAAGGTCCATGACAGCACCGCGCCCGCAGTGGCGACAACGGTGTTCAGGAAGGCCAGCGCTGCAATTTCGTTAGCCGCTGAGGCAGAACCGGCATTGAAACCAAACCAGCCGACATAAAGGATGGCGGTACCGGTGAAGACCATTGGCAGGTTATGCGGTTTAAACGCTTCTTTGCCGAAACCAGCACGTTTACCCACCAGATAAGCACCGACCAGCCCCGCCACTGCGGCATTGATATGCACCACGGTGCCACCAGCGAAGTCCAGCGCGCCATCCTGAGCCAGGAAGCCGCCCGCCCACACCATGTGTGCGATAGGGAGATAAGCCAGGGTCAGCCAGACGCCGACAAAAATCAGCACCGCAGAGAAGCGGATACGTTCGGCGATAGCACCGACAATCAGGCCGACGGTGATACAGGCAAATGACGCCTGGAAGGCAACGTGGATATACTGGTAGAAGCTGCCCATTACCGCGGTCAGCTGAATATTTTTCAGCATCGCCCAGCCAAAGCCACCAAAGAAGGCGTTACCTTCGCTGAAGGCCAGTGAATAGCCATAAACCATCCATAATACGCACACCAGCGAGAAGGTGACCGCCACCTGAGTCAGCATCGACAGGACGTTCTTGCCGCGAATCAAACCGCCGTAAAACAGCGCAATTCCTGGAATCGACATAAACAGCACCAGCGCGGTGCAAATCATCATAAATGCGTTATCAGCCTTGTCCGCAACGGCAGGTGCAGCCATCGCGAGCGATGGTAACAGTGCCAGGCTGGTGAGGCCCAACTTAGCGAAAACTTTATTCATTTTTATCCATCCCATCACAGTACTGAGTCTTGATTACAGAGCGGCTTCGTCGGTCTCGCCGGTACGAATACGGATGACGCGCTGAAGTTCAGCCACGAAAATTTTACCGTCGCCAATTTTGCCGGTGTAAGCCGCTTTACTGATGACATCCACCACTTCGTCTAACTGGTCGTCGGCAATTGCGATATCAATTTTGACCTTAGGCAGGAAGTTCACGCTGTACTCTGCGCCACGGTAAAGCTCCGCATGGCCTTTCTGGCGACCAAACCCTTTTACTTCGGAGACGGTCAGCCCCTGAATGCCGATAGAGGATAAGGCTTCACGCACATCCTCCAGCTTGAATGGCTTAATTACGACGGTAACCAGCTTCATTGGATCCCCTCCAGCGATTAAATGAGTGAGTCTCACAGACACGCAGAGAGTTAAGCAAAGCCTGTGCCACAAATAAAAAAACAGCGGAATCAATCATTGAGGCGAGACGGGGCAAGGCGTGTTTTAGCCAGGATCGGTGAGGAGAGGAGGGAATGAGCGCGCGTCAGAACAGCCAATGCACTCCTTTGGTGCGCCCGGCGTCAAAGGAGTGCATTTAACCAGATTATTCTGATAAAACCGCGCAAAAAAGGTGCAACTTAGGCTTCAGTTGTTAAGGGGATGCCCGTCGCCAGATCATCGCCTACCTGCTGCAGCTGATACATCTGCCAGTAACGGCCCTGCAGCGCCAGTAATTGCGCATGATTGCCCTGTTCGACCACCCGTCCACGATGCAGCACCAGAATGTTATCGGCTTCGGTGATGGTTGAAAGCCGGTGCGCAATCACCACCAGCGTGCTGTGCTGGCGCAGGGTTCGCAGCGTCTGCTGAATCGCCTGCTCGGTACCCGAATCGATATTGGCGGTCGCTTCATCGAGGATCATTACCTGCGGCAGGTCGACCAGCACCCGCGCCAGCGCCAGCAACTGCTTCTGCCCTACCGACAGATTATTGCCCTGCTCGCCTAATCGGGTGTGGATGCCGTCAGACAATGCACGCGCCAGGGGAGCCAGCTGCACCTGCTCCAGTACCGTCCAGACCACCTCTTCGCTGATATCACGGCCGAGCCGGACGTTGGCCAGCAACGTATCCGCCAGCACCACCGGGTCCTGCTGAACCATCGCGATACCCCGCCGCAGCACCGCATGACTGAGTTCTCCAATCGGACGGTCATCAATGCAAATCTCGCCGCGGGTAATCGGGTAGTAACCCATCAGCAGGTTCGCCAGCGTGCTCTTGCCGCTGCCGGTATGTCCGACCAGCGCCACAAAGCTGCGTGACGGCACCTCAAGATTGATATCGCTGAGCACATCACGATCTTCACGGTAGGCAAAGCTCAGATTCTTCAGGGTCAGACGACCCGACGCCAGCGGCCGTGCATCGGGTCCATAGTGCTGCTGCGCCGCATCCATCAGTTCGAAAATACGCTCACCGGAGACCACCGCCTGCTGCAGCATCGACTGCTGCGTGGTGAGCTCTATCAGTGGCTCATTCAACCGTCCCAGATAGGTAATGAAGGCGTACAGCACCCCGACTTCAAACACGCCGGGCACGGAAAAACTGAACAGCATCAGTAATCCGCACAGCACCATCGCTGAAAAGAGGCTTAATAGCGGGCGCAGCAGAAAACCATCCAGCCGCAGCGTTTCCATCCGCGCCAGATAGTGAGAACGACTCGCCTCCCCCATCCGCTCGCCAAAACGCGCCTGCTGACGAAACTGCTGGATCACGCTCATGCCGCTGATCACTTCGTTAAAGCCATTATTGATGTCGGCCAGATAGCTGCGGACCCGACGGGCAATCGGCGTGCTGTAACGCTGATAAATCAGCATCACCACCAGCACCAGCGGAAAGATCATCATCGCCACCAGCGCCATGCGCCAGTCGAGGCTGAACATCGCTACCATCATAGCGCCCACCAGCGCCGCGCTGCGCAGTACCGTCGCCACCACCGTGACATAGAGATCGCGGATCACTTCGGTGTCATTGGTCACGCGTGAAATAATCTGTCCGACCGGCTGGGTATCAAAGGCGCTGAGCGGCTGACACAGCGCAGCATTCATCACGTCGCAGCGCAACTGCTGCACCACGCCGATGGCGGCGCGATTGAACAACAGTGCCTGCCAGTAATGTAGCGCCGCCGCCAGCAGTTGCAGCAGGATAAAACTCACCACCAGCCCGGCGACCAGCCCCCAGGGCATCTGGTGTTTCGCCACCAGATTGTCGATAAAGTAGCTGACCAGCACCGGTCCGGTCACCTCGGCAGCGGCGGCAATCCATAACATGCCCACCGCCAGCGACAGGGATTTCCGCCACGGCTTGCCGTAGCTGAGTAAACGTTTCAGGGTCGGCCACAAGCGTGCAGACTTAGCCATGCGGCACTCCTTTCTCATTCTCATCGTCATCCAGCGCGGCTTCCAGCTGCTGATAACGGTACATGTCGCGATACCAGCCGGGACGATCTGCCAGCGCATCATGATCGCCACGCTGGGCGATAGTGCCGTGCTGGAGCACCAGAATTTCACTGGCTTCCGTCAGCGCCGATAAGCGGTGAGCGCTGATGATCAACGTCCGGCCCCGCCCCCACTGGCGCAGGTTAAGCAGAATTTCATGCTCGGTACGGCCATCCACCGCCGACAGCGCATCATCCAGCACCAGGATCTCGGCGTTCAGCAGCAACGCGCGCGCAATAGAAATTCGCTGCTTCTGCCCGCCCGACAGCATCACGCCGCGTTCTCCGACTTCAGTCTCGTAACCCTGCGGCAGGCGCAGAATATCGTCGTGGACGCAGGCCAGCATGGCGGCCTGTTCAATCTCCTGCTGCGTCGCGCCCGGTTTTCCCAGCGCGATGTTGCTGGCGACGCTATCGGAAAAGAGAAACGGCGTCTGACTCACCACCGCCAGCCGGCTGCGCCAGCTGTCCAGACGCAACTGCGGCAGCGGAATCTGGTGATAGCGGATATCGCCCTGCTGAATGTCAAAATGGCGCTGAATCAGGCTGAGCAGCGTACTCTTGCCGCTGCCGGTCGGGCCGCACAGTCCCAGCATCTCGCCGGGCTTCAGTTCAAAACTGACATCACTCAGCACCGGCTGGGCGCTGGCCGGATAGTGAAACGCCCGGATCGCCACTTGCAGGGAACCGGCTTCCGGCGGCAGGGTTTTATCGCCATCTTCCACCGCCGGTGCTTCCGCCAGCAATGCGCGGATACGGCTCCAGGCGGCGCTGCCGCGCTCAACGATGTTAAACATCCACGCCAGCGCCAGCATTGGCCAGATCATTAAACCGAGGTACATCACAAAACTGGTGAGCTGACCCAGCGTCATCTGGTTGTGCCAGACCAGCCAGCTGCCACCGCCGATTGCCAGCAAATTTGAGAAACCGATAGCGATATAGATGGTGGGATCGAAACGGGCATCGACCCGCGCCACCCGCAGGTTCTTTTCACCGGTGTCGCGGGCGATATCAGAGAACTGCTGAGACTGATGCTGCTCCAGACCAAAGGATTTGATCATCCGGATACTGGTCAGGCTCTCCTGCGTCTGGTCGTTGAGGCTGGAGAACGCAGCCTGCGCCACCTTAAACCGATGATGCAGCTGATTGCCGTAGCGATGAATAACGATCGCCATAATCGGCATTGGCACCAGCGAAAGCAGCGTCAGCTGCCAGCTGATTTGGGTGCTCATCACCAGCAGCACAACGCAGCCCATCACCAGCGAATCGACCAGTGTCAGTACCCCTTCCCCGGCGGCAAACACCACCCGATCGACATCATTGGTGGCGCGCGCAATCAGGTCGCCGGTACGGTGGCGCAGATAGAAGGCCGGTTGCTGACGGCTGAGCTGACGATAAAAATCTTCACGCAGCTCAACCGCCAGCTGGTAAGAGGCACCAAACAGCAGCACGCGCCAGACGTAGCGCAGCAGATACACCACCACCGCGGTCGCCAGCATCACGCCGATCCACAGCATAATTTGACGCATGCTCATGCTGTTTTGCGTCACGCCATCGACAATGACCCCGACCACATGTGGCGGCAACAGTTGCAGAACGGCAATAATGATCAGTAAGGTGACCGCGCCCAGATAGCGCCGCCACTCCCGCAGAAAATACCAACTTAATTGACTGAATAATCGCACAACGCTGTTCTCAATCTCATGCCTTTATGGGGCGACGGGTAAAGCCGTGGTGTATTTAATCTCTTCCATGGCAAAGCTGGAGGTCACATCAATCAGTCCTGGGACGCCGTTGACTAACCGCTTGTAAAAAGCATCATAACTTTTCATATCAGAGACCTGAATGCGCAGCAGATAGTCATACTCACCGGCCATCCGGTAAAAGGCCATCACTTCCGGCATGCTGTTGACCACCGAGACAAAAGCCTGATACCAGTCGCTGCTATGCTGCTGGGTTTTCACAAACATAAACGCCGTCAATGACAATCCGATTTTTTCACCATCCAGTAACGCTACCCGCGCGCGAATAATGCCATCATCTTCGAGCTTTTTCAGGCGTTTCCAGCAGGGTGTGGTGGTGAGGTTGACCGCCTCGGCTAAGGCCTGCAGCGACAGGGTGCAATCGTGCTGTAGCAACGCCAGCAGTTTCAGGTCAGTTTTATCTAACATTCGCCACTCCGAGAGAATGATTTTCTCCATTAGCGCTATTTTAGCGTCAATATTGCAATCTCTTTTTCCTGCCCGTGCCTTAAAATAGCCGTAACTCTTACTGCCGGACACTCAGAATGCACAGCTGCTGGATTCGCCACGCTATCAACGAAATTAACGCCGATTTTCAACGATCGGCCGAGACCCATTTGATCCGTTTCGATCTGGCGGATTTTCCCGGCATCTGGTTTTACCTGAAAGATGAGAGCACCCATCCGAGTGGCAGCCTGAAGCACCGGCTGGCGCGCTCGCTGTTTCTGTATGGCCTGGCGAATGGCTGGATTAAACAGGATACGCCAATAATTGAAGCCTCGTCAGGCAGCACTGCGGTTTCTGAGGCGTACTTCGCACGGCTGCTGGGCCTGCCGTTTATCGCGGTGATGCCCGCCAGCACGGCGAAACGGAAAATTGAGCAGATCACTTTTTATGGCGGGCAGTGCCATTTCGTTGACGATCCCTGTCAGCTCTACGTGGAATCTGAACGGCTGGCGCGGGAGCTGAAGGGCCACTTTATGGATCAATTCACCTATGCCGAGCGGGCAACCGACTGGCGCGGTAATAACAACATTGCTGAAAGCATTTTTCGCCAGATGCAGCATGAGCCTTACCCCGTTCCGCATACGCTGATCATGAGCGCCGGCACCGGCGGTACCTCCGCCACGCTGGGACGTTATATTCGCTATCAGGGCTTCGCTACCCAACTGCTGGTGGTCGATCCGCAGCACTCCGTGTTTTTTGATTACTGGCATCAGCGCGATGCCAGTCTGACCAGCACGCGTGGCAGCCAGATTGAAGGCATTGGTCGTCCACGGGTAGAGCCTTCATTTATGCCAGACGTGATTGATGAAATGATGAAAGTTCCCGATGGGGCGACACTGGCCGCCATGCTGAAACTGGAAAAGATTCTTGGACGCAAACCCGGTGCCTCTACCGGCACCAACTTCTGGGGCATGATGCAGGTCGCGAAACGCTTACGAGCCGCCAATCAGCAAGGCGCATTGGTGACGCTGCTGTGCGACAGCGGCGAGCGCTATCCGGATAGCTATTACCAGCCAGAATGGGTCGCGAAGCACATTGGCGATATTACCCCGTGGCAGCGCGAGCTGGAATAAAAAACCGGACATCCTGTCCGGTACACGGCAATCCTCAGCATTCGGGGGAATACGCGAGGCAGGGTGTGGCCAGCCAGTGATTTAAATAGTGAGACACCGCCTGTGTCTCGCAATGCCCCAATACTGGTAAATGCGGTAACGCCGCCTTTAACTGCGCCATCGCATTTCCCATGATGAAACCGTGGCCCGCCTGCGCCAGCATCTCCCGATCGTTCATCGCATCGCCGAATGCCATGCACTCCGCCAGCGTCAGTGAAAGATGATCGCATAACCGCGCCAGTGCGCTGCCTTTGTTGCAGTTTTTTGGTAACACCTCCAGGCAATCCAGCGCAGAGAAGCAGATATTGGCCTGCTCGCCCAGCACGGCATCCAGCTGGGTTTTCAGCTGACAGAGCGACGGATGATGATCAACGAAACAGATTTTGGTGACCTGATGGGCTGGCAGGGTTTTCAGGTCACGCAACTGATAATGAAATCCGCTCATCTGATGGGCGGCCAGTAGCGCTGGCTGCGGACGATCGGTGAACCAGCCGCTATCGTTAAAGACATGCATACTGGCACGGGTCTCCCAGTGACTGTGGATGACCTCTTCCGCCACCTGAGGTGGCAGATCGTGCGCCAACAGCAGGTTACCCTGTTGATCATGTATTCGGGTGCCATTACCGGTGATTAACCAGGCCGGCAGGATCATCTTTTGCCGCAGGATCTGCATCTCAAGCAAATGACGTCCGGTGGCCAGCGTCAGATGAATACCGCGCTGATGCAGCGCGTGCAGGCTTGCCAGCGTTTGCTGGCCCAACTGATGGTCAGGCAGTAACAACGTGCCATCCATATCAAAGGCGGCTAAGCGCACCATAATCATTCCTCTGCTGTAATGATGAGCACTACTATTGCCTGTTAATTACGGAACTAATAGTGAATACTTTGAAAAAACTGTTCCGGGTTTATCATGCGCCAGCTCAACCGTCTTAATCAGTTTCAGCGCCTTTGGCAGCAAAGCCAGGGCGCGGCTCAGCAAACCTGCGTCGCTGACATGGCGCGTCACTGCATCTGTAGTGAACGCCATCTGCGTACCCTGCTTTCTCAGTGGCAGCATGCGGGCTGGTTGCAGTGGCACGGTGAGCCGGGGCGTGGCAAACAGGGCCAGCTCAGATTCCTGCGCTCGCCTGAAGAGCTGCGTCAGCAGTTACTTCAACACCAGCTTGATGCGGGAGATACCGCCGATGCGTTGCAGTTGCTGGATGTACCGCCGGAACGGCTGATTAACATGCTGCGGCCACTGATGGGCGGACAGTGGCAGAACAATTCACCGGTGCTGCGCATTCCCTACTATCGTCCGCTGGAGAGTACCGAGCCGCGGCAGATCACGGGCCGCGCCGAGCAGCATCTGGTGCGGCAACTCTATTCGGGGCTGACCCGCTTTGAACAGGATGAGCCGGTCGGGGATCTGGCCCATCACTGGCAACAGGATGCGTCAGCCTGTAGCTGGTTATTCTGGTTACGACCGCAACTGGTGTGGCACAACGAGGAGCCTATACGCGCCGCTCAGCTGGTCGCGCAGTTCCGGCAACTGATGCAGGACCCGCGCATCAGCACGCTGCTGGCTGATGTGGTCAGCGTTGATGCACCCCATCCGCTGGCCGTGCGGTTTACCCTGCGACGTAGCGACTTCTGGCTACCCCATCGCCTCGCTCATCTGCTGTGCCTGCTCCCGCATCCCGACGATGCCCGCATCGGCAGTGGTCCGTGGAAGCTCATGCATTTCACCCCTGAGCTGGTGAGAATCGAAAGTCATGCTCGCTGGCATCTGCGTCTGCCGTTGCTGCAGGCGGTGGAGTACTGGATTACCCCACAGCTGTTTGATCCGATGCTGGGCAGTAGCTGTCGACATCCGGTACAGATTGCGATAGGCGATGCCGATGATCTGAAATCCCTGCAACCGGTGAGCAGCAGTATCAGCCTGGGTTTTTGCTATCTGGCCTGTCGGCCACGCGCGGGCTTCTCCCCGGATCAGGCGCGACGGCTGTTTCAGCTGATCCAGCAAAGCGGCATTATTGGTCGCTTACCGCTTGATGAGGGATTGATTACCCCCAGCCAGGAGTTGCTGCCTGGCTGGCCGGTGCCACAGATGGACGCCGAACCGCTGCCGCTACCCGCCAGCCTGACGCTGCATTATCAACTGCCGATGGAACTGCACCAGACGGCAGAGGCGCTACGCCAGCTGTTGCAACAACACGGTTGCCGGCTCAGCGTGGTGTTTCATCCGGTAAAGAGCTGGCACGGTATCCGGCAGCTGGATGATGCCGATATTGTCATGGGTGACCGGCTGATTGGCGATGCCCCGGTTTTTACCCTGGCGAACTGGTTACAGATCGATCGGCTGTGGCACCCCTTCTGGCTGACGCCGCAGGGCGCCGCAATACAAACCCGTCTGTTGGCGATTCAGCAGGTTGCTGACAGTGAGGCCCGCAGCCAGGCGTTGCACCAGCTCTATCAACAGCTGATGACGACGGGCATCCTGCTGCCGCTGTTTAACTATCGCTATCAGATTTACGCCCCGCCCGGCGTAGAAGGAATCGAACTGAACACCCTGGGCTGGTTCGATTTTAGTCGCGCCTGGATCCCACCACCGATTGATCCGCCACGCAGCTGTTCAGCGGCGGAATGAGGCATTACCATAAGCAGATAATTAACGATCGGGAAAACAGCATGAAACGCGCCGTAGTAGTTTTTAGTGGTGGACAAGATTCCACTACCTGCCTTATTCAGGCTTTGCAGCAATATGATGAAGTTCATTGCGTTACTTTCGATTACGGTCAACGCCATCGCGAAGAGATCGATGTAGCACGCGATCTGGCCATCAGATTAGGCGCTCGGGCCCATAAAGTGCTGGATGTCACAATGCTGAACGATCTCGCTGTCAGCAGCCTGACGCGGGATAACATTCCGGTACCGACCTGGGATCCCAACGCCAGCGGTTTGCCGAGCACCTTCGTGCCGGGCCGCAATATCCTGTTTCTGACGCTGGCATCGGTTTATGCTTACCAGGTCGAAGCGGAAGCGGTGATCACCGGCGTGTGCGAAACGGATTTTTCCGGCTATCCCGACTGCCGCGATGAGTTTGTAAAAGCGCTGAATCATGCGGTCAGCCTCGGGATGGCGCGCGAAGTACGCTTTGAAACACCGTTGATGTGGCTGAACAAAGCGGAAACCTGGGCGCTGGCTGATTACTGGCAGCAGTTGCCGCTGGTACGCGAGCAGACCCTGACCTGCTATAACGGCATCAAGGGAGACGGCTGTGGTGACTGTGCCGCCTGCCACTTACGCGCCAACGGTCTGCAGGGTTATCTTAACGATCGTAGCGGCGTAATGGCGTCGCTCAAGGCCAAAAGCGGCCTGAAATAACCCACTACGGACGGCAATCAATCCCGGTTGCCGCTTCTGCTCTGTCAGGATGCGATCAGTCGTGTCAGCCGCTCACGTAACTCGCCCTCCAGCGGCACCGCTTTCTGGCTGCGCAGATCGATGCAGACAAAGGTTAACGCCGCATCGGCGACCACCGTTTCTCCTCCCGCCAGCAAGACCCGCTGCGTAATAATGCCGCTTTTACCGTTCAGTTGGGTAATCTCGCTGTCGATAGCCAGCACGTCGCCCAGTACTGCCGGGCGACGATAGTTGATGTTGATATTCACCACCACAAACGCCAGTTTTTGTTCGAGCAACCAGTGAAACGCTTCAGCCTCTTCCAGCCATTGCCAGCGCGCCTCCTCAAGAAATTCCAGATAGCGCGCGTTGTTAACGTGCTGATAGACATCAAGATGGTAGCCGCGCACTTTAATTGTGGTCTGCATGTTTATGCTCTCCTGCTGCTGCGAGTGAACTGGTTGGACCTGTTCACTTTAGCAGAGTGGTTTCTCTACAGCAGAGAAAGCATCAGAGATGCGCGGCGCTTCACAATTTCAGTCGGGCCGCATTACGCTCCACCAATGCGTTACCGATACCCGGCACCTCATTTAATTGCTCAATCGCGCTGAATGGTCCGTACTGTTCGCGATAGCTGACAATCGCCTGCGCTTTCTTCAGCCCGACCCCGTTCATCGCCGCCGAGAGCTGTTCTGCTGTCGCCTCATTGATGCTGACCTTTTCCTGCTGCGGTACGGCTGAAGATGGCGTTGAGGATAACTCAGTTTTCGCGGCTGCGCGGCTGTCCGATGCGGGCGCGGGTGCAGGTGCGGCAGACAGTGAGGTCTGATAAAGCGCGCCGCCCAGCGCAACTGAAAGGTAAAGGGCGAATAAAGTAGATTTAGCCATGCTGTATTTCTCCTTGTGGTTAACAGCCATCACAGCGTGGCACCAAAGAAGAGAGGCTTCAAAACGCAGATCTCAGATATGGAAAAGGCCGCGAATGCGGCCTTTGATTATTTCAGTTGTTACGTAGTTTCTGCGAGGCTTACTGCATTTGTGCAGCAGCGCCGTACTTAATTTTGGCCTCTTTACGCAGATTCTGCAGCAGCGCTTCGAAGGTCAGCTGGGCATTATTCTGCGTCACGCCTTTGACCATTTCATCAATTTGCGCCTGCGGCATGCTGCCGGTCGTCACTTTATCAACCGCCACCAGCACCACATTGCCCTGCATATCTTCGGCCACGCCCCAGGATGGCTTATTCTCCGCCGGCTGTGGCAGGTTAAAGGCAGCCTGTGCTACCGGATCCTGCGCGTTGCGATCAACCGTTTTACTGGCGCTCAGGCTCAGGCCCGCGGCGGTTAACACATCCTGTTTACCGGCTTTCAGATCGACCAGCAACTTGTCCGCCTGCGATTTCGCCTGCTGTGTCGCTTTATCCTGTTTCAGGGTGTCAGCAATCTGGATTTTAACCTGATCCAGCGGCTTGACTGCTTCCGGCTTGTGCTCGCTGATGCGCAGTACAAAGGCCCGATCGCCGTCAACGCTGATGATGTCAGAGTTATTGCCTGGCGCGCCGTTCTGACCGACCAGACCGCCGTTAAAGATCGCCTGTTTCACCGCATCAAAATCGAGTTCCTCAGGCAGCGCATCCTGACTGAACCAGTCGGTTTCTTTGGCTTTCAGACCGGAAGCCTGCTCGGCACCCGCCAGCGATTCGTTGTCGTTGCTGGCCGCTTCGCTGACTTTCTGCTGCAGTTTATAGAAGGCATCCACGCCCTTCTCCTGCTTCACTTTCGCAGCGATGGCATCGCGCACTTCATCCAGCGGTTTAACCTGCTCTGGCTGGATATCGTCGAGGCGCACAATCAGGAAACCCACAGACGATTTAATCACCCCGGACATCTGGCCTTTTTCAGTCAGACCGGCATTTTTCAGCTCATCTGGTGTGGTCGCAGGTTCCAGCCAGCCCATATCACCGCCTTTACGCGCGGAAATCGGGTCGATGGATTTGGTTTTCGCCAGATCAGCAAAACTGGCACCCTCTTTCAGCTGGGCCAGCAACGCCGTGGCGTCCGCTTCTGTTTTGGTCTGAATCACGCTGTAGCGGTTACGCTGCGGCTGGGTATAGTCTGCTTTATGCTGGTCGTACCAGGCCTGAATATCGGCCTCGCTGGCAGCCTGCTGCATGCTGGCCGCATCCATCAGAATATAGCTGACACGGAACTGCTCCGGCGCCATGAAATTCGCTTTATGCTGCTGATAATATTGATTGATCTCATCATCAGTCACGGTCTGCTTTGACGCCAGCGCGTTGACATCCAGCGTCGCCTGACGAATAACACGCTGCTGTGAAACCAGCGCCACCAGTTTGCTGGTTTCGCCCTTGAGCATAAAGTCCGTGTTCGCTACCGCGTTAATCAGCTGCTGATTAGAAAGTTGCTTACGCAGCGCTTCAGCATACTGGTCAGCACTGAAGCCCATGCTGCCGATCATACTCAGATATCTGGCGTTATCGAACTTGCCGTTGGTCTGGAAAGCCTGCTGATTAAAAATCGCCTGCTTTACCTGATCGTCACTGATGCTGAGATGCAAATCTTTGATGTAGCTGGCGAGCAGAGCCTGATCGACTAACTGCGACAGCGCCTGCTGGCGGATCTGCTGCATGTAACCGTCATTACTGGCCAGCTGAGAGAACTGATCGCCCAGCATCTGCTGCTGACGGCTGCGCTCACTGTTGAACGCCTGCTCCAGCTGTGCCCGGCTGATTTCCTGACCGTTAACTTTGGCTGCATAATCATTGTTGCCGCCAATCAGATAGTTGCCAACGCCCGTCAGCACAAAGGAGAGAATAATCAGCCCCAAAATAATCTTGAGCACGACATGGTTCGACGCCGCGCGTAAATTGTCCATCATGGTATGACAACACTCCGCTGTAGTGTGAATGTAAAGCTCGGGCGCAATACGCCGTTTCCTGACGCATCACGCAGCTGCAGACTTCGCTGTCAGCCTCAGTCCGGATCAGGTCCCTGTTACGGCCTGATTATCGCCGGTTAAAACAAAAAAGGCACATCTGATTGATGTGCCCGTATGTTACATGAGAACGCGTTAACCGTCCTCTAATCCACTGAAGAAAATACGTCAATGAACGTTTTCGTTGTTATTAATTGACTGCGTCTTTCAATGCTTTACCAGCACGAAAACCCGGTACTTTACCGGCCGGAATAGTGATCTCTTTACCGGTTTGTGGGTTACGACCAGTACGTGCAGCACGCTCGCGCACCGAGAAAGTACCGAAACCGACCAGCGCCACTTCATCGCCGCCTTTCAGCGCGTCAGAAACAGAACCCATAAATGCATCTAAAACACGTCCCGCTGCTGCTTTAGAAATATCAGCATCCGCAGCAATTTTGTCGATCAACTGTGACTTATTCACTCTATTCATCCCCTCTTTTATTATTTCACTTCGTCCCCGCGCTTCCCGCCGGATCCGAACGCGCAGCAAGTTATATCAAGCCTGTGGAGCCGAAACAACGTAATTTCTCCGAGAACACCGCTTCGACAGCCACCTAAATTAGCGGCACAAAAAAAAGCTGGCAAGCACCATTTGCCCTGCCAGCTTCGCTTTTTAACGGTTTATGCCGTTAATCACTATTTTGCTGTCGCGACCTGCATACCGTAAGGCGCATTTTCCAGCGCCAGATTCAGCACTTCCTCAATGCGTTTCACCGGATGGATGTCGAGATCGGCAATCACGTTCTGCGGAATTTCTTCCAGATCGCGTTTATTGTCGTCCGGGATCAGGACTGTTTTAATCCCACCACGGTGGGCTGCCAGCAGCTTCTCTTTCAGTCCGCCAATCGGCAGTACCTGACCACGCAGAGTGATTTCACCAGTCATCGCCACGTCGGCGCGGACCGGATTCCCGGTCAGACAGGAAACCAGCGCGGTACACATGGCAATACCAGCACTTGGACCATCTTTTGGCGTTGCGCCTTCCGGAACGTGAACATGGATATCACGTTTTTCATAGAAGTCGCCATTGATGCCCAGTTTCTCTGCGCGGGCACGGACTACGGTTAAGGCTGCCTGAATCGACTCCTGCATCACCTCACCCAGTGAACCGGTATAGGTCAGCTTGCCTTTACCCGGCACGCAGGCGGTTTCGATGGTCAGCAGATCGCCACCCACTTCAGTCCACGCCAGACCCGTTACCTGACCCACACGGTTTTCACTGTCGGCACGACCGTAGTCGAAGCGCTGCACACCCAGGAAATCCTTCAGGTTTTCACCATTAATGGTGATGTGCTTTTGCGTTTTATCCATCAGCAATGACTTCACGGCTTTACGGCACAGTTTCGACAGCTCACGCTCAAGGCTACGCACCCCGGCTTCACGGGTGTAGTAGCGGATGATGCCGACGATTGCACTGTCTTCAACCGTGATTTCATGGGCTTTCAGCGCGTTACGCTCAATCTGCTTCGGCAGCAAATGCTGTTTGGCGATGTTCAGTTTTTCATCTTCGGTGTAACCCGACAGACGAATCACTTCCATACGGTCAAGCAGCGGTGCCGGAATGTTCATTGAGTTTGAGGTCGCCACAAACATCACATCCGACAGGTCATAATCGACTTCCAGATAGTGGTCGTTGAACGCAATGTTCTGTTCTGGATCAAGCACTTCCAGTAGTGCCGAAGCCGGATCGCCACGCATATCAGACGACATCTTATCGATCTCATCCAGCAGGAAGAGCGGGTTTTTAACCCCAACTTTTGCCATTTTCTGGATCAGTTTGCCCGGCATCGAACCGATATAAGTACGGCGGTGACCGCGGATTTCAGCCTCGTCACGCACGCCGCCCAGCGCCATACGCACGTACTTACGTCCGGTCGCTTTTGCGATCGATTGACCGAGAGAGGTTTTACCTACCCCTGGCGGTCCAACCAGGCAGAGGATCGGGCCTTTGATTTTGCTGACGCGACTCTGAACCGCAAGATATTCAAGGATACGATCCTTCACGCGCTCAAGGCCGTAATGGTCAGTATCCAGCGTCTCCTGGGCTTTACGCAGATCTTTCTTCACTTTGCTGCGCGCGTTCCACGGAACCTGCACCATCCAGTCGATATAGCCGCGAACCACGGTCGCTTCAGCGGACATCGGGGACATCATTTTCAGCTTCTGCAGCTCAGCTTCCGCTTTCTCGCGCGCTTCTTCCGGCATTTTTGCCGCGTCGATTTTGCGTTTTAACGCTTCGTACTCGTCGGGCGCGTCGTCCATCTCGCCCAGCTCTTTCTGAATCGCCTTCATCTGCTCATTCAGATAGTACTCGCGCTGGCTCTTTTCCATCTGCTTTTTAACGCGGTTGCGAATACGCTTCTCAACCTGCAGCAGATCGATTTCAGATTCCATCATCGCCATCAGATATTCCAGACGTTCGTTAACGTCGGACATCTCCAGCACAGACTGTTTGTCTGCCAGTTTCAGTGGCATGTGTGCGGCGACGGTGTCGGCAAGGCGCGCCGCATCGTCAATGTTGTTCAGCGAGGTTAATACCTCAGGCGGGATCTTTTTATTAAGTTTGATGTAGCCTTCAAACTGATTGATTGCGGTGCGCACCAGCACTTCCTGCTCGCGCTCTTCAATCTCTGGTGAAACCAGATATTCAGCTTGTGCCACAAAATGATCGCCGTTATCGGCCAGCGTCGTAATGTGGGCGCGCTGCAAACCTTCGACCAGCACTTTAACCGTGCCGTCCGGCAGTTTCAGCATTTGCAATACAGACGCAACGGTCCCTACTGAGAAGAGATCGTTAATGCCAGGTTCATCCGTTGAAGCCTCTTTCTGTGCGACCAGCATGATCTTCTTATCATGATCCATTGCGGCTTCGAGGCACCGAATTGATTTTTCCCGGCCAACAAACAACGGAATTACCATGTGCGGATAAACCACCACGTCGCGCAGCGGCAACACGGGGATTTCAATGCGTTCAGAACGCTCAGGATTCATAGAGCTCTCTCTTAGTTTAATGTCCGCCAGGTGATGGGAACCGCATCAGGCAGGTATGCAGTTAAACCCACAGGTATCTGAGTATATGGGGATGATCGTCCGACATTCAACGTCACAGAGGTGAGAAAAGCAAAAGGGGAAAGATTTTCCCCTTTTTTAAGATGACAACCTGGATGATCTGTTTATTTATTCGCCAGAAGCCTGCGCTTCGTGCTTGCCGTAAATCAGCATCGGTTCAGACTGACCATCAATAACTGATTCATCAATCACCACTTTTTCGACATCTTCCATCGACGGCAGGTCGTACATGGTTTCCAGCAACGCCCCTTCGACGATTGAACGCAAACCACGCGCACCGGTTTTACGTGACATCGCTTTTTTCGCGATAGCCGTTAACGCCTCGTCGCGAAACTCCAGCTCAACGCCTTCCAGGTTAAACAGCGCCTGATACTGTTTTGTCAGGGCGTTTTTCGGTTCACGCAAAATCTGAATCAGCGCTTCTTCACTCAGTTCGCTCAGGGTGGCAACCACCGGCAGACGACCAATGAATTCCGGGATCAGACCAAATTTAATCAAATCTTCCGGTTCACACTGTGAAAGCAGTTCGCCTTCGCTGGCTTTCTGCGATTTGCCTTTCACGGTGGCACCGAAACCGATACCCGATCCGGTTTCTACACGCTGGGCAATCACTTTATCCAGTCCGGCAAAGGCGCCGCCACAGATAAACAGAATTTTAGAGGTATCAACCTGCAAAAACTCCTGCTGTGGATGCTTACGTCCACCCTGCGGTGGCACGGCAGCCACGGTGCCTTCAATCAGTTTCAGCAATGCCTGCTGCACGCCTTCGCCCGAGACGTCACGGGTGATTGACGGGTTGTCAGACTTACGCGAAATCTTGTCGATCTCATCGATGTAGACGATGCCACGCTGTGCTTTCTGTACGTCATAGTCACACTTCTGCAGCAGCTTCTGAATGATGTTCTCGACATCTTCCCCCACGTAACCGGCTTCGGTCAGCGTGGTGGCGTCCGCCATGGTGAAAGGGACGTCCAGCAGGCGAGCCAGAGTCTCTGCCAGCAGCGTTTTACCGCTACCGGTCGGGCCAATCAGCAGAATGTTACTTTTGCCCAGTTCGATGCCATTGCTGGTATCGCCGTTGCGCAGGCGTTTGTAGTGGTTATACACCGCCACAGCCAGCACTTTCTTCGCCTTTTCCTGGCCGATTACATAATCATCGAGGTGATGGCGAATTTCATGCGGTGTAGGCAGCGCGCTACGTTCGCGATGCGGGGCAACTTCTTTAATCTCTTCGCGAATGATGTCGTTACACAGATCAACACACTCATCGCAGATATACACTGACGGCCCGGCAATCAGCTTTCGCACTTCATGCTGGCTTTTGCCGCAAAAGAGCAGTACAGCAATTTTCCTGAACCGTCTTTGCGCTTATCTGTCATCAGTTAACCTCTTCTTGTTCTCAGGCCATACCGGCGTACGGCGCTGGCCGTGCGGAGACGGCCGAAATTCATTCAACCCATGCTAGTACCCTTTTCCCGTTAACTATAGCGTAAGGACAAGGGTAAAGCGGGTCTTATTCTCGATGCGTCAGAATTGAATCGACTAATCCATACTCTACCGCTTCATTCGCTGAGAGGAAACGGTCACGCTCGGTATCACGCTCGATTTCTTCCAGCGTCTTACCGGTATGTTCAGCCATCAGCTCATTCATACGCTGCTTAACTTTCAGAATTTCACGCGCATGGATTTCAATGTCTGAAGCCTGACCCTGATAGCCACCCAATGGCTGGTGGATCATTACGCGTGAGTTTGGCAGGCAGAAACGCTTGCCTTTGGTGCCCGCCGTCAGCAGGAAGGCGCCCATTGAGCAGGCCTGTCCCATACAGATGGTGCTGACATCCGGTTTGATAAATTTCATGGTGTCGTAGATCGACATCCCGGCGGTAATCACGCCGCCTGGTGAGTTGATGTAGAGATAGATATCTTTTTCCGGGTTCTCTGCTTCCAGAAACAGCATCTGCGCCACAATCAGATTCGCCATGTGATCTTCAACCTGGCCGGTCAGAAAGATAACGCGCTCTTTGAGCAGACGGGAGTAGATGTCGTAAGAACGCTCACCGCGCGAAGTTTGTTCGACCACCATTGGCACCAGCGCATTGTGCGGTGCTGTATATTCACGATCGCCACTGTATGACATTACCGTCTCCTGGATAAATTTCATTGGCAACATTCTGTACCGATTCTACGTAAGACGAGCGGGAAAAACCACGCTCCGCCTCTTTCCGACACCTCAGGACGGTTAATCAGTCAGCATAACTGTTTTCTTGCATACTCCCTGTATCTGGGGATGCTGCCCAGTTGTTTCAAGCATAACAACCTTTTCCTCAATCGCTAACCCGGAAAAAGCGATGCGTGAATAATTTGCCGATTAATTAGGCAAATAGCGGTCAGGAGTGTGCGCTCAAACGCGAAACACAAAAAAGCCCGCGACTTTTCAGTCACGGGCTTAGCACAGACGGTTAACTGCGTGATCAGGCCTGAGCGGTCTGATTCATCAGATCCTGGAAGTTGGTCTCTTTCTCGGTGACTTTCGCTTTCGCCAGTACCGCTTCAACCGCTTGCTCTTCCAGCGCAACGTTGCGCATGTTGTTCATCAGCTCATTATTCTTGCTGTAGAACTCGATCACTTCCTGCGGATCTTCATACGCAGACGCCATCTCTTCGATCAGCGTGTTGACGCGGTCTTCGTCAGCTTTCAGCTCGTGGGTACGAATCACTTCGCCCAGCAGCAGACCCACGACCACACGGCGTTTCGCCTGCTCTTCAAACAGTTCGCGTGGCAATTCCAGCGCTTGCTGCTCGTTGCCACCGAAACGCTGTGCAGCCTGGCGACGCAGCACGTCGATTTCGCTGTCGATCAGGGCAGCTGGCACGTCGATTTCGTTAGCCGCAACCAGACCATCAATCGCCTGCGTTTTCACGCGGTTACGGATTGCGCCTTTCAGCTCACGATCCATGTTCTTACGCACTTCTGCACGCAGACCAGCAACCGAACCATCTTCAACGCCGAAACGTTTGATGAACTCTTCGGTCAGTTCTGGCAGTTCGCGCGTCTCAACTTTCTTCAGCACGATCTCGAACTTCGCGTCTTTCCCTTTCAGGTTTTCCGCGTGGTAGTCGTCCGGGAATTTCACATCGATAGTGAAAGTCTCGCCCGCTTTGTGACCCACAACGCCTTCTTCAAAGCCTGGGATCATGCGGCCCTGGCCCATCGCCAGTACGAAATCAGAGGCTTTGCCGCCTTCGAATTCTTCACCGTCTACTGAACCATTGAAATCGATGGTGGCACGATCTTCCGGACCGGCTGCTGCATCGCTTTCGATCCAGTTAGCCTGCTGCTTACGCAGGGTGTCTAGCATGGTGTCAACATCAGCATCGGTCACTTCAACCAGCGGTTTTTCAACTTCGATGTTTTCCAGGCCTTTCAGCTCAACTTCCGGATAGACTTCGAATTCAACTGCGTAGGTGAAATCCTGACCTTCTTTGTATTCGCCCGGCACATAGTTTGGTGCGCCAGCCGGATTGATCTTCTCTTTGATGATGGCGTCAACGAAGTTACGCGTCATCAGATCGCCCAGCACGTCCTGACGGACAGAAGCGCCATAACGCTGCGCAACGATGTTCATCGGCACTTTGCCTTTACGGAAACCATCGATGCGGACTTTCCTGGCAACATCAACCAGTTCTTTTTTTACAGCGCTTTCGATGCTGTCAGCAGCGACAGTAATCGTAATGCGACGGCCCAGGCCCTGAGTGGTCTCTACAGAAACTTGCATCTTGTTACCTCAAAAAATCACGTGCTCGGTCAACTTCAGACACCACACATAGTGAAATGCGCCGTATCCAACAACCGGGACGGCTTCCGTGAAGAGAACCTGATCCCTGTTACCAGAAGCGTCCCGAAGACATTCCGGAAAAATAGACGCAGCATTATAGCGGCATCGCTGGAATGAGTCGAGGATGCTAACTCACCACTTTTCAGCAGGTTTGCTGCTTTTTTGAGCCGGAGATCGCGTTTCTGGCGAAATAACAGAAAAAAACGGCCCGCAGGCCGTTTCAGAGGAGAGCGTCAGGCGAGCGTTCCGGCACCGCGACAGTTTGGCGAAGCCAGCACCGTATCCTGCAGTCCTTCCCACTCTTTCAGGGTATAGGTATGAAGGGCTAAAGCATGCACGCTGCCGGCTAATTCGGCTGCGAGTTCACCGTAGATGGCGCGATGACGCGCCAGGAAACGTTGACCAGCAAAGCAATCACTGACAATGACCACTTTAAAATGGCTCTCAGACCCGGCAGGAACGTTGTGGCGATAACTTTCGTCATGCACTTCCAGATGAGCCGGCTCAAAAGCCAGGCGCAGCTTTTCTTCTATTTGTTCGCGAATCATGGCTGTTACTCCTCAATGGCGAGCGCTGTGCCCCATCTCTTTCAATATTAGTCGCTTTTATCGCGCTTTCCCGCAGCGTGACGGTAAATATTACATTTGCGGGCCGGACCACAACGGCGCGCATGATAACGCAGAGGAAAGCGGCAGCAAACCCTGACCTGAACGATCCAATCTAAAATCCGCCTGAGACGCATTTTCCCCCTTAACGGGGCTTTTTTCACTGCCGGGCAATGCTATGATGGCGGCAGTTTTTGCAAACCAACCCCCGACACCAACGAGAAAAAGTATGTTGAAAAAACTGTTATTCCCGCTGCTGGCTGCATTCATTTTGGCCGGCTGTGCAAGCAGCAATAATACCCTCACCATTCAGCCAAAAATTCAGTTGCCTCAGCAGGATCCCGGCCTGATGGGCGTGACCGTCAGCATTAATGGAGCCGATCAGCGCAGCGATCAGGCGCTGGCAAAAGTGAACCGTGATGGCCAGTTAGTGACCCTGACCCCGTCGCGCGATCTGCGTTTCCTGTTGCAGGAAGTGCTGGAGAAGCAGATGACCGCTCGCGGTTATATGGTGGGTCCGAATGGCGCGGTCGATCTGCAGATTGTGGTGAACAACCTCTATGCCGACGTGACTCAGGGCAATGTGCGCTACAGCATTACTACCAAAGCGGATATCTCCATCATCGCCACCGCGAAAAATGGCAACAAGCAGGTTAAAAACTACCGCCAGACCTACAGCGTAGAAGGTGCGTTCAGCGCCAGTAACCAGAAGATCACCAACGCAGTGAACTCCACCATGAGCGATGTCATCGCTGATATGGCGCAGGACACCAGCGTCAACGACTTCATCAAGCAAAACGCCCGTTAATTCCGCTTCACGCCTGCCCGGCGCTACGCCGGGCACATCGTTACCATCAGGGTCAGCATGAACCACTATCTTCGCCTCTTCAGTCAGAAAAACGCCGCCGTCCTGTTGCTGCTTGGCTTTGCCTCCGGGCTGCCGCTGGCCCTGACCGCCGGTACGTTGCAGGCGTGGATGACGGTGGAAAATGTTGACCTGAAAACCATCGGCTTCTTTTCGCTGGTGGGTCAGGCCTACGTGTTTAAGTTTCTCTGGTCGCCGATGATGGACCGCTATACGCCGCCGTTTCTCGGGCGACGTCGCGGCTGGTTACTGCTGAGCCAGCTGGCGCTGGTCGGCGGCATTGTGGCGATGGGTTTTCTGCAACCCAGCCGGGATCTGACATTGATGGCCGCGCTGGCGGTGCTGATCGCTTTCTGTTCCGCGTCGCAGGATATCGTATTCGATGCCTGGAAAACGGATATCCTGCCGCCTGAAGAACGCGGCAGCGGCGCGGCAATTACCGTACTGGGCTACCGGCTGGCGATGCTGATTTCGGGCGGACTGGCGCTGTGGCTGGCTGACCGCTATCTGGGCTGGCAGGCAACCTACTGGCTGATGGCGCTGATGATGGTACCGGGCATCATTGCCACGCTGTTGGCCAGTGAGCCTGATATGCGCGTCTCCGCGCCCCATTCACTGCGGCAGGCGGTGGTCGATCCGCTGAAAGACTTTTTCCAGCGCAACAATGCCTGGCTGCTGATCACGCTGATCATCCTGTATAAACTGGGCGATGCGTTTGCCGCCTCGCTGACCACCACCTTCCTGATCCGGGGAGTGGGTTTTAATGCCGGTGATGTCGGACTGGTGAATAAAACGCTGGGGCTGCTGGCCACCATTATCGGCGCGCTGTATGGCGGCGTGCTGATGCAGCGTCTGAGCCTGTTCCGGGCACTGATGATTTTTGGCGTGCTGCAGGCAGTATCGAATTTTGGCTACTGGCTACTGGCGGTAACCGACAAGCAGCTGTGGAGCATGGCGAGCGCAGTATTTGTTGAAAATCTGTGCGGCGGTATGGGTACTGCCGCGTTTGTGGCGCTGTTAATGACGCTGTGTAACAAGTCCTTTTCAGCGACGCAGTTTGCTCTGTTATCGGCGCTCTCCGCCGTTGGCCGGGTTTATGTCGGTCCGGCTGCCGGCTGGCTGGTCGAACTCTGGGGCTGGCCGACATTTTATGCCTTTACCGTGGTCGCCGGCATGCCGGGATTACTGCTGCTGGCATTCTGCCGCCAGACGCTGGATCAGGTACAGCAAAGCGGCACCTTCCTGGTGCGCTGTTGCTACCCGCAGGGCTATCGCTGGACTAACCGTCTGTTCGCCGCAGGATGCGGCGTGCTAACACTGTGGTTGCTGACGCTGGCGATCAACGCGCTTGGTGTGGTGGCACTGGCACCGTGGCTTTCAACACTGTTTAAAATCGGGATGGCGCTAACCTTGCTGGCGGTGCTGGCGGGCGTGCTGCTGGACTACCGGGCGCTGAAAAATACGCCATCCTCGCCCGCCATCAGTCATTAGCGAAATCAATGTTTCACCGGCGACCATTTATTGTTTTGCCCGCCCCCGGAAGTCGCTGAGTTTTATCAACGCGTGTTATTTTAAAAAAAACATTCTTGCCAAAATAGGAACCTCTGAAATACTAAAAACCGGTGAGCAATTAGTTTGGTTAAATTTCATCGATCAAATGATGCGAATTTGTTAAATAATCTGGAGATAAAAGTAAGGGTTATTCCTTTCCCTGATTTTTTAGCGGTTACTTCCATTGGTTTTTGTTATATTAGCCCCAACTGCTTGTCTGCGTTAATAATTTGTCACCTGAAGCAACATCTGTGACACCCTTAGCAAAAGGTGTCAACACGCCTCTGACACATCCTTAAGCTGGTTTACACTGCATAAACCTTCCCGTAAAATGCGCGCACACTTAAACGACAATAGAGCCCTTTGTCATTGAGGTCGTTAAATGAGACTCAGTAAATACAATAAAAGTTTGGGGATTTTGTCATTAATTGCAGGCACTTTATTAATGAGTGGCTGCGATAGTGCATTGTTAAATCCCAAAGGACAGATTGCACTGGAGCAACGTTCGCTGATACTGACTGCCTTTGGCCTGATGTTGATCGTCGTCATCCCCGCAGTCTTGATGGCCGTGGTGTTTGCCTGGAAATATCGGGCGTCCAACACGAATGCGAAGTACAGCCCGAACTGGTCACACTCTAACAAAGTGGAAGCCGTGGTCTGGACCATTCCGATCCTGATCATTCTCTTCCTCAGCGTGCTGACCTGGAAATCAACCCACGCACTGGAGCCCAGCAAACCGCTGCAATCCGATGTGAAACCGGTTGAGATCGATGTGGTTGCACTGGACTGGAAATGGTTGTTCATTTACCCGGAACAGGGTATTGCGACCGTGAACCAGATTGCCTTCCCGGCAAATACGCCAGTGAACTTCAAAATCACGTCTAACTCCGTCATGAACTCTTTCTTCATCCCGACACTCGGCAGCCAGATTTATGCAATGGCTGGTATGCAGACCAAGCTGCATCTGATTGCGAATGAGCCAGGGACTTTCGACGGTATCTCTGCGAACTTCAGTGGTCGCGGTTTCTCTGGCATGAAGTTTAAAGCCATTGCAACCAAAGACGACGCGGAATTCCAGCAGTGGGTGGCTAAAGTTAAAGCAGCCCCTAACACGCTGAACACTATGGAAGATTTCGAGAAAGTGGCTGTACCAAGCGAAAATCATCCGGTGGAATATTTCTCTTCAGCTGATCCGAAACTGTTCTTGCAAGTCATTAACAAGTTCAAGATGAGCCACGGGAAAATGGACATGCCTGAGCACGAAGGTATGGACATGAGTCACGCCGCTTCCGCGGGAGCCGAGGAATAATACGATGTTCGGAAAATTAACACTGGATGCAGTGCCGTACCATGAGCCGATTATCATGGTTACGGTCGCCGGTATCATCTTAGGTGGTCTGGCGGTCATTGCTGCCCTCACCTATTTTGGTAAATGGCAATATCTGTGGTCAGAATGGCTAACGTCTGTCGACCACAAAAAACTGGGTATCATGTATATCATCATGGCCTTCGTCATGCTGCTGCGTGGCTTTGCCGATGCGATCATGATGCGTACCCAACAGGTACTGGCTTCGGCCGGGGAAGCAGGCATATTGCCACCGCACCACTACGACCAGATCTTTACCGCGCACGGCGTGATTATGATCTTCTTCGTGGCGATGCCGTTCGTGGTTGGCCTGATGAACATCGCCGTTCCGCTGCAGATTGGCGCACGCGACGTTGCGTTCCCGTTCCTGAACAACCTGAGCTTCTGGTTTACTGCGGTCGGTGTGATCCTGGTTAACCTGTCGCTGGGTGTGGGCGAGTTCGCACAGACCGGCTGGCTGGCCTATCCGCCGCTCTCCGGCGCGGAGTACAGTCCCGGCGTCGGGGTCGATTACTGGATCTGGAGTCTCCAGCTCTCCGGTATTGGTACGACCTTAACCGGTATTAACTTCTTCGTGACCATTCTGAAGATGCGCGCACCGGGCATGAGTCTGTTCAAAATGCCGGTCTTTACCTGGACTGCGCTGTGTACCAACGTCCTGATCATCGCAGCGTTCCCGGTTCTGACCGTTACGCTGGCGCTGCTGACACTTGATCGTTATCTCGGCTTCCATTTCTTCACCAATGAAATGGGCGGGAACATGATGATGTACGTCAACCTGATCTGGGTCTGGGGTCATCCGGAAGTGTACATTCTGGTCCTGCCGGTGTTTGGTGTGTTCGCAGAAATTACCGCGACCTTCTCCAAAAAACGTCTGTTTGGTTACACCTCGCTGGTATGGGCGACCATCGCCATTACCGTGCTGTCGTTCATCGTCTGGCTGCACCACTTCTTCACCATGGGTGCAGGTGCCAACGTTAACGCCTTCTTCGGTATCATGACGATGATCATCGCGATTCCGACCGGGGTTAAAATCTTTAACTGGCTGTTCACCATGTATCAGGGCCGCATTCAGATGCACTCTGCCATGCTGTGGACTGTGGGCTTCCTGGTGACCTTCTCCGTAGGGGGTATGACCGGCGTACTGCTGGCCGTTCCGGGTGCTGACTTCATTCTGCACAACAGCCTGTTCCTGATTGCACACTTCCATAACGTGATTATCGGTGGTGTGGTGTTCGGTTGTATGGCGGGCGTGACCTACTGGTTCCCGAAAGCCTTTGGCTTCACCCTGAACGAAACCTGGGGTAAGCGCGCATTCTGGTTCTGGATTATTGGCTTCTTCGTTGCCTTTATGCCGCTGTACGCACTGGGCTTCATGGGTATGACCCGTCGTCTGAGCCAGGATATCGATCCACAGTTCCACTCCTTGCTGGTGGTTGCTGCGGTCGGTGCCGGTCTGATTGCAATGGGTATCCTGTGTCAGCTGACCATGTTCTACGTTTCGGTCCGTGACCGTGATCAGAACCGTGATCTGACCGGTGACCCGTGGGGCGGTCGTACGCTGGAGTGGGCAACTTCTTCACCACCACCGTTCTACAACTTTGCCGTTATCCCGCATGTGCATGAGCGTGACGCTTTCTGGGAAATGAAAGAGAAAGGCGAAGCGTACAAACAGCCGGAAAAATATGAAGAAATTCATATGCCGAAAAACAGTGGTGCTGCTCTGATCATCTGTGCATTCGCCACGGTTATGGGCTTCGCGCTGATCTGGCACATCTGGTGGCTGACAGGTCTCTCTTTCCTCGGCATGATCGTTACCTGGATCGTGAAGAGCTTCGACGAGGACGTGGATTACTACGTACCGGTTGCCGAAGTACAGAAAATTGAGAAGCAGCACTTTGACGATATCAGCAAAGCAGGTCTGAAATAATGTCAACTGAAACTCTGATTAAGCATCACCACGACGCCCATGCGGAGCATGGGCATCACGATGCAGGAGCCAATAAAGTCTTTGGCTTCTGGATCTACCTGATGAGTGACTGCATTATCTTCGCAACCCTGTTTGCGACCTATGCAGTTATGGTCAACAACACTGCCGGTGGCCCGGCAGGTAAAGATATCTTTGAACTGCCGTTTGTTCTGGTAGAAACCGCCCTGCTGCTGTTGAGTTCGATCACTTACGGCATGGCTGTTATCTCCATGAACAAGGAGCAAAAAGGTGCCGTTATCGGCTGGCTGGCGCTGACCTTCCTGTTCGGTCTGGGCTTCATCGGCATGGAAATCTATGAATTCCATCACCTGATTGCTGAAGGCTTTGGTCCGGATCGCAGTGGCTTCCTGTCTGGCTTCTTTACGCTGGTCGGTACCCACGGTCTGCACGTGACCTCAGGTCTGATTTGGATGCTGGTACTGATGTTCCAGGTCTCTAAACGCGGCCTGAATGCCACTAACCGTACCCGTATCATGTGTCTGAGCCTGTTCTGGCACTTCCTGGACGTGGTCTGGATTTGCGTCTTCACCGTTGTTTACCTGATGGGAGCCATGTAATGAGTCATTCTGTTAACGAACATGGCGCTTCTCACGGTAGCGTGAAGTCTTACATGATCGGCTTCATCCTCTCTATCATCCTGACGGCGATCCCGTTCTGGATGGTAATGGATGGCGGTGCCTCTCACGGTACCATTCTCGGTGTTGTGCTGGTCTGTGCAGTGATTCAGGTGCTGGTGCACCTGGTTTACTTCCTGCACTTAGACAGCAAATCTGAGGGTGGCTGGAACATGGTGGCCATTGTCTTCTCGGCAATCATCATCCTGATTGTCGTTGTAGGCTCACTGTGGATCATGTGGAACCTCAACTACAACATGATGCCTCACTAAAGAGTCGCGCGTAATGTTTAAGCAATACCTGCAAGTTACAAAACCAGGAATTATTTTCGGGAATTTAATTTCTGTGATCGGCGGATTTTTGCTGGCCTCTAAAGGCAGCATTGATTACGCCCTGTTTCTCACCGCACTGGTTGGCGTGTCACTGGTGGTCGCATCAGGTTGTGTTTTCAACAACGTGATTGACCGCGACATCGATATCAAGATGGAGAGAACCAGGAATCGGGTGCTGGTAAAAGGCCTCATCTCCGCGAAAGTAAGCCTGGTTTATGCCACTGTATTGGGTATTGCTGGCTTTGCGTTGCTCTATTTCGGCGCTAACCCGCTGGCCATGTGGCTGGCGGTGATGGGCTTCGTGGTGTACGTGGGCGTTTACAGCCTCTATATGAAGCGTAATTCCGTCTACGGTACGCTGATCGGCAGCCTGTCTGGCGCCGCGCCGCCGGTGATCGGTTACTGCGCGGTCTCCAATGAGTTTGATGCGGGCGCGTTAATCCTGCTGGCGATCTTTAGCCTGTGGCAGATGCCGCATTCTTATGCGATTGCTATTTTCCGCTTTAAAGATTACCAGGCCGCCAACATCCCGGTTCTGCCGGTGGTGAAAGGCATCTCGGTGGCGAAGAATCATATTACGCTCTACATTCTGGCGTTTATGATTGCCACGCTGATGCTGACGCTGGGGGGTTACGCTGGCTACAAATATCTGGTGGTGGCAGCGGCCGTCAGCGTCTGGTGGCTGGGCATGGCGTTATCGGGTTACAAGACCTCAAACGATCGTGTCTGGGCGCGTAAACTGTTTGTCTTCTCTATTGTCGCTATCACTGCACTCAGCGTGATGATGTCGGTAGATTCGATGGCACCCGCCTCAAAAGACCTGCTGACTTACATCGGGTAACCGATACCGCAACAGCATGAAAAGGGCGCGATTTTCGCGCCCTTTCTTTTTGTTACCACTGCTTAAAAACTATTATTTTACCCGCCCTGCCCCGCCCCCTAAAATGAACGCAGCACATTAACAGAGGTTGGAATGAACGATAATAAAATGACTCCGGTGGAGCTGCGCGCCACATGGGGCCTCGGTACGGTCTTTTCCCTGCGCATGTTGGGAATGTTCATGGTCCTGCCGGTACTGACCACGTATGGCATGGCGTTACAGGGTGCGAGCGAAACCTTAATCGGCCTGGCGATTGGTATCTATGGCCTTGCTCAGGCGATATTTCAGATTCCTTTTGGACTGCTCTCTGACCGTATAGGGCGTAAACCGCTGATCGTGGGCGGGCTGCTGCTGTTTGTGCTCGGCAGCGTCATCGCGGCCTGCACCGAATCGATCTGGGGAATTATCCTGGGACGCGCCCTGCAGGGCTCCGGTGCGATTGCCGCCGCGGTGATGGCATTGCTGTCCGATCTGACCCGTGAACAGAACCGCACCAAGGCGATGGCCTTTATCGGCATCAGTTTCGGCATCACTTTTGCGATTGCGATGGTGGTCGGTCCGATCGTCACCCATGCGCTGGGTCTGCATGCGCTGTTCTGGATGATTGCAATTCTGGCCTCGCTCGGCATTGTGATTACGCTGCTGGTGGTGCCCTCCGCCTCTCACCATGTACTGAACCGTGAATCGGGCATGGTAAAAGGCAGCTTCCGAAAAGTGCTGGCCAATTCCCGACTGGTTAAGCTCAATATCGGTATTTTCTGCCTGCATGTGCTGTTGATGTCGAGCTTTGTCGCCCTGCCCGGCCAGTTTGAACAGGCGGGATTACCGGCACCCGAACACTGGAAAGTCTATCTTGCCACCATGCTGATCGCCTTTGCCGGCGTGGTGCCGTTCATCATCTACGCCGAAGTGAAACGTCGCATGAAGCGGGTGTTTGTCGGCTGCGTCGGCATGCTGGTAGTGGCTGAGATTGTGCTGTGGGGCGCGGAGGGTCACTTCTGGACACTGGTGATCGGTGTTCAGCTCTTCTTCTTCGCCTTTAATCTGATGGAAGCGATTCTGCCGTCGCTGGTGAGTAAAGAGTCGCCCGCCGGCTATAAAGGCACGGCGATGGGTCTTTACTCCACCAGCCAGTTCCTCGGCGTGGCGGTAGGCGGCAGCATGGGCGGCTGGGTATTCGGTCACTTCGATGCGCAGACCGTATTCCTGGTCGGAGCCATCGTTGCTGCCGCCTGGCTGTTTGTCAGCATGACGATGCAGGAGCCACCTTACGTCAGCAGCCTGCGACTGGTGCTGAGCGATGCGGCGCTGGCGGCCCCCAATCTTGAGCAGCGCCTGAAAGCGCAACCGGGCGTCAACTCGGTGTTCATCGTACCCGAAGAGAAAAGCGCCTATATTAAAATTGACAGTAAGGTCACCAGCCGTCCTGAACTGGAAGCCTTGCTGGGTAGTTGCTAGTTTAAAACGGGTTCTGCCGGTTAGATCTGGCCGATTAGCCCGTTTCGCTAGAGGGTCGGATCTGGCTCAGGGAACACGGTCAGATCGGAAAGACGCCCGCCAGCTATCAACTCCCAACTATCTCCAGAATTTCGACTTGTTTAAAGCAACAGAAGCCCACCCAAACTCAACAACAAAAAACCCGGCCTTAGCCGGGTTTTTATCACTGCATGCAGGCTGAAAATTCAGCCTGCCCGCTTAATCGCGGAAATTTTTAAACTGGAACGGCTGACCCAGATTGCTGCCGCGCACTATCGCCATCGCACCCTGCAAATCATCACGCGCTTTGCCGGTCACGCGTAATGCTTCCCCCTGGATCTGGGTCTGTACTTTCAGCTTGCTGTCTTTGATCAGCTTCACCAGCTTCTTCGCCACGTCGCTTTCAATGCCTTTTTTCAGTTTGGCATCCACCGCCCAGCTTTTACCGCTGTGTTCAATCTCTTCCGGTACCTCTAAGGCACCCCCTTCAATTCCGCGCTTCAGCAGTTTCTCACGCAAAATATCGACCAGCTGTTTAACCTGAAAATCGGATTCGCTGGTGATTTTGATGGTTTCATTCTTTTCGTTGAGCTCAAATTCGGCGCTCACGTTGCGGAAATCAAAGCGGGTAGACACTTCACGGTTGGCATTTTCCACCGCATTGCGAATTTCCTGCAGATCGACTTCTGAAACGATATCGAAAGATGGCATCTCTTCTTCTCCTGACGCTAAAGTGACATGCATAATACGCGTCTTACGGCGCTAAATAAAATCAGGCTGCGCACAACGCTATACTTGTTCTGTGACAGTAAATAATAAATGGATAGCCCGCCAGCGGGAGGCAGTATGAAAATTACCGTGTTAGGTTGCGGTGCTCTGGGGCAGGTCTGGCTCACGGCGCTGGCCCGCCAGGGACACGAGGTTCAGGGATGGTTGCGGGTCCCTCAACCTTATTGTTCAGCCAATGTCGTCGATCCCCAGGGCAACATTTCAAACCGTACATTCATTGCTAACGATCCGCTGTTTCTGGCTGAAAGTCAGCTGCTGCTGGTGACCCTGAAAGCCCCGCAGGTTTCCCCGGCGGTTAAAAATCTTGAAAGCGTGCTGGCAGAAAATTGCCCTGTGCTGCTGCTGCACAATGGCATGGGGACGCTGGAGGAGCTGAAAGGGCTGACTCAGCCGCTGTTGCGCGGCGTTACCACCCATGCCGCGATGCGCGATGGCACGGTGATCAAACACATTGCCAGCGGTATCACTCATATCGGTCCCGGCAACCGCAAAAGCGCTGCTTACAGCGATGTTGCCGAGATCCTGCATCACGCGCTACCCGACGTCGCCTGGCACGACAATATCCGAGCCGCCTGCTGGCGCAAGCTGGCGGTTAACTGCGTGATTAATCCGATGACAGTAGAATATGAGTGTCAGAACGGTGCCTTACGCGCCTATGCCGACCAGATCGCACGACTGTGCGAGGAGATCAGCTGGGTCATGGAGCGCGAAGGCCAGACCGTCGCCAGCGAAAGCCTGCAGGATATGATTTTCGACGTGATTGAAAGCACCGCCGCCAATACCTCGTCGATGCTGCAGGATATCCGCGCTCAGCGGCTGAGTGAAATTGACTATATCAGCGGCTTTCTACTGCGCCGCGCCCGGGCCCACGGTCTGGTGCTGACCGAAAACAGCCGCCTGTATGACATTGTTAAACGTAAGGAGTCCTATTATGTCCGTGAACGCATCGGTACTGGTTTGCCTGGCACATGGCAGTGAAGAGACCGAAGCCGTTACCACTATCGACTTGCTGGTGCGGGCCGGATTGAAAGTGGTGACCGCCAGCGTTGAGAGTGATGGCAGTCTCGAAATCCGCTGCTCACGTGGCGTTCGCCTGCTGGCGGATGCGCCGCTGGTCGAGGTGGCTGATAACGATTATGCGGCGATTGTGCTGCCCGGCGGGCTGAAAGGCGCAGAGACATTCCGCGACAGTCCGCTGCTGGTCGAAACGGTGCGGCAGTATCATCTCAACGATAAAATTGTTGCGGCCATCTGTGCCGCGGCCGGTACGGTACTGGTGCCGCACGATCTGTTCCCGGTAGGCAACATGACGGGCTTTCCCGGCCTGAAACAGACGATTCCTGAAGAGAAATGGATGGAGCGTCGGGTGGTCTGGGACCCGCGGGTGAAGCTGCTGACCAGTCAGGGACCCGGTACTGCGATGGATTTTGCCCTGAAGCTGATTGATCTGCTGGTGGGGAAAGAGAAAGCGCGCGAGGTTGCAGCACAGCTGGTGCTGGCGCCAGGTATTTACGACTATCAGGCCTGATGATACCCGAGGCGGCCAGGCAGGACGGTGATCGTCCCGACTGGCCGTGTTACCGGCAAAAAAGCACTATGGACGGTAAACTTTAACGTTCTTAAAGCCCTGCTCATGCAGGTAAAGCGCCTGCAGACGACTCATCACGCCACGATCGCAATAGAGCAACCAGGTACGATTCTGATCGAGATCGGCGAACTGGCTGCTGAGCTTGTAAAACGGCAGCGATTTGACCTCGGTCGCATTGAGCTTAAGCGGATTCTCTTCCTGCTCATCAATCGCCCGGATATCCAGCACGATGTCGTTATCGCCCAGCAAGGCCACGGTTTCGACCTCCACCACCTCTTCTTCGGTCTGTTCGGCAATGGTACGAATATCGACGTTGGTCGCCTCTTCTACCACCCGATTCAGGATATCGAAATCGAAGTTCTGCTCCTCTGCCTCAATCTTCGCCTTAACCGCTTTCACCGTCGGGCTTTTTGAGATTACGCCGCAATACTCCGGCATGGTGCTGGCAAAATCTTCGGTACCGATCTCACGCGCCACCCTGATGATGTGCTCTTTATCATGCGAGATCAGCGGACGCAGGATCAGAGTATCCGAGGCGTTATCGATCAGGCGCAGGTTAGTCAGCGTCTGGCTGGAGACCTGGCCGACCGCTTCACCGGTCACCAGCGCCTGCACGCCGTAGCGCTCGGCGATTATTGAGGCGGCACGCACCATCATGCGTTTCAGCACCACGCCCATCTGGCCGTCATCCACTTTTTCCAGAATTTCACCCACCACCGGCTCGAAATTGATCGCTACAAAGCGAACCCGGTGCGAACGACCAAAGCGATTCCACAGGTAGTGCGCGACCTGACGCACGCCGATTTCATGCGCCGCACCCCCCAGATTAAAGAAGCAGTAGTGTACGCGACTGCCGCGACGCAGCAGCATGTAGCTGGAGACGCCGGAGTCAAAGCCACCAGAAATCAGCGACAGCACATCTTCCTGCGTGCCGATCGGGAATCCACCCAGCCCTTCGTAGCGCGCCGTCACCAGCGTCAGACGGTTCTCTTCCACTTCAAGATTGACCGTCACGTCCGGGTTTTAAGCTGAACGCGCGCACTTTCGATGTGCTGATTCAGTCCGCCACCGACATAGCGTTCCACATCCTGTGAACTGAAGCTGTGCTTACCGCGACGTTTAACGCGGACGCAGAAGCTCTTTCCTTCCAGACTGTCGCGGTACTGGGCTAACGTCTGCTCGAAGATGTGATGAATATCGGTATATTCCCGATCTTCTACCGCTAAAACGTGATGGATCCCTGGAATGCGCGTCAGCTCATCAGGAATAATCTCCCCGAGCGCCGGATTTTTAGAACGCACTTCAATATGATCCCAATAGCGCACAACCGCGATATCCTCGCTGACAGTCTTAAGGACATTGCGGATATTGCTGGCAAGAATCTTAATAAAGCGCAAACGCACCGACGGACTCTTGATGGTGATTTCAGGAAATAACTTGATGATAAACTTCATGGCGACACAGCTTCGTTGAGCAAATAAGTGCTAAAACAGGCAGCACTTAGCTGGTAAAATCACAAAATTGCGGGCTGCATGGCGCATCCGCATCCGAGGCGCAGGAGTATATCACCTTTGTCAGGTGACTGCTTCTTCAACAGCCGCCGCATTGATTATTTTGCTAATCATTTGGTCTCAGCTACCATGACCGATTGCAGGATAATGTCCCAACCGTGAGTCGACCCAAAATATGCCGAAAAAAGCCGAACAGCCAGCCAGCTTTGAAACGTCATTGCAGCAGCTGGAACAGATTGTCAGCCGTCTGGAAAGTGGTGAACTGCCGTTGGAAGAGGCGCTGAATGAGTTTGAGCGAGGTGTGCAACTGGCGCGTACCGGTCAGCAAACGTTGCAACAGGCTGAACAGCGTGTGCGCATTTTGCTGAGCGACGATAAAGATGCTGAACTCACCTCTTTTACCCCGGAAAACGACTAATGGATTTTGCCCGGATGCTCAATGGGTATCACCAGCAGGTGAATGCCGCGCTGACGCGCTTTATAGAGCCACTCCCTTTTCAGAGTTCTCCTCTGGTTAATGCCATGCATTATGGGGCATTATTAGGCGGTAAACGCCTGCGCCCTTTTCTGGTTTATGCCACCGGCGAAATGCTTCATGCCGACCCGGCGAGTCTGGATGCGCCCGCTGCGGCGGTTGAATGCATTCACGCGTACTCTCTGATTCATGACGATCTCCCTGCTATGGACGACGATGCACTGCGTCGCGGGCAGCCGACCTGTCACATTAAATATGGCGAAGATACCGCGATACTGGCCGGCGATGCCTTACAGACGCTGGCCTTCTCGATTCTGACCGATACGCCGATGCCGGGCGTCAGCGCGGAGTATCGGCTGATGATGCTGTCGGAACTGGCGCAGGCCAGCGGCGTGGCGGGGATGTGTGGCGGTCAGGCACTGGATCTGGCGGCAGAGGGTCAGTCGGTGGATCTGGTTCAGCTGGAGCAGATTCATCGCCACAAGACCGGAGCGCTGATTCGGGCCGCAGTGCGGCTGGGTGCGCTGGCGGCGGGCGAAGCGGGTCGTGGAGCATTACCGGCACTTGACCGCTATGCTGAGGCTATCGGGCTCGCCTTTCAGGTACAGGACGACATTCTGGATGTGGTGGGCGATACCGCGGTTATCGGAAAACGTCAGGGAGCCGATCAACATCTCGGCAAAAGCACCTATCCTTCACTGTTAGGGTTAGAACAGGCCCGTGCCAAAGCGCGGGACTTGTATCAGGAAGCCCTTGATGCATTAGAAATTCTCGCAGCGCAATCCTATAACACCACAGCATTGCAGGCGCTGGCGAGCTTCATAATTGAACGCGACAAATAACTTCCATAATGAGTCTCTGATGAGT
The DNA here is from genome assembly GCF_002095315.1 of Pantoea conspicua. Lineage (GTDB taxonomy): Bacteria > Pseudomonadota > Gammaproteobacteria > Enterobacterales > Enterobacteriaceae > Pantoea > Pantoea conspicua. The sequence continues at coordinate 37,881 of NZ_MLFN01000013.1, read as the reverse complement.
TTTGATATTGCAAAATACCCGACACTGGCGCTGGCAAATACGGTTCAGGAGCTGCGCGCCCTGCCGAAAGAGAAGTTGCCCGCGCTCTGTGATGAACTGCGTCAGTATCTGCTAGACAGCGTGAGCCGCTCAAGCGGCCACTTTGCGTCGGGTTTAGGCGTGGTCGAACTGACGGTTGCGCTTCATTATGTCTACAATACCCCGTTCGACCATCTGGTCTGGGATGTGGGTCATCAGGCTTATCCGCATAAAATCCTGACCGGTCGTCGCGATCGCATTGGCACCATTCGCCAGAAAAATGGCGTGCATCCGTTCCCCTGGCGCGGCGAAAGTGAATATGACGTCCTGAGCGTCGGTCACTCGTCGACCTCGATTAGCGCGGGTCTCGGTATGGCAGCGGCGGCAGAGCGCGAAGGTCTGGGCCGTCGCACCGCCTGTATTATCGGCGACGGTGCCATCACCGCAGGCATGGCATTTGAAGCGATGAACCACGCGGGCGATATCAAACCGGACATGCTGGTGATCCTCAACGATAACGAGATGTCGATCTCAGAGAACGTCGGCGCGTTGAACAACCGCCTGGCGCAGATCCTGTCGGGCAAAACCTATGCGCGACTACGTGAAGGCGGGAAGCGCGTGCTGACCGGCCTGCCGCCAATAAAAGAGCTGGTGCGCCGCACTGAAGAGCACCTGAAAGGCATGGTGGTACCGGGTACGCTGTTTGAAGAGCTCGGCTTCAACTATATCGGTCCGGTTGACGGTCACGATGTGCTGACGCTGGTCAATACCCTGAGCAACATGCGCAACCTGAAAGGGCCGCAGTTCCTGCACATCATGACCCGGAAAGGCAAAGGCTACGCGCCGGCAGAAGAAGATCCGATCGCCTGGCATGCAGTGCCGAAATTTGATCCCGCCAGCGGCGAACTGCCCAAAAGCGCAGAAGGCTTGCCGAGCTACTCGAAGATTTTCGGTAACTGGCTGTGCGAAATGGCAGCCGACGATCCGAAACTGATGGCGATTACGCCCGCGATGCGTGAAGGCTCCGGGATGGTCGGTTTCTCACGCGAGTATCCCAACCAGTATTTTGACGTGGCGATTGCCGAGCAGCATGCGGTGACCTTCGCGGCCGGGATGGCGATTGGCGGTTACAAACCGATTGTTGCCATCTACTCCACCTTCCTGCAGCGCGCCTACGATCAGCTGATCCATGACGTGGCTATCCAGAAACTGCCGGTCCTGTTTGCTATCGATCGCGGCGGCATTGTTGGCGCCGATGGTCAGACCCATCAGGGCGCGTTTGATCTGGCGTATCTGCGCTGCGTGCCGGATATGGTGATCATGACGCCGAGCGATGAGAACGAATGCCGGCAGATGCTCTACACCGGCTATCACTATCAGGATGGCCCAAGCGCGGTGCGTTATCCGCGCGGCACCGGCATCGGCACGCCGCTGACGCCGTTGCAAAGCCTGCCGCTGGGTAAAGGCGTAGTGAAGCGTCAGGGCGAAACACTGGCGATCCTCAACTTCGGTACCCTGTTACCGGAAGCGGCGGCCGCGGCGGAAGCGCTTAATGCCACGCTGGTGGATATGCGCTTCGTTAAGCCGCTGGATGAGGCGCTGATTGCTGAGCTTTCGGCCAGTCACGAGGCGTTGATTACGCTGGAAGAAGGTGCGATCAAAGGCGGTGCGGGCAGTGGCGTCAACGAACTGGTGATGGCGAAGCGTCTGCGTATTCCGGTACTGAATATCGGTCTGCCTGATGAGTTCATCCCGCAGGGTACACAGGACGAAATCCGTCATGACTACCTACTGGACGCAGAAGGTATTCAGCAACAGATCGCCAGCTGGCTGGCACAGTAATCCCCTCCTCTGCGCTCCCCCTCGGGGAGCGCAACCCCTGCTATGCTTATTCTCTGCTCAAAATCATGCGCTATGCCGCTGGAGTCATTATGAAAACCATTCAACTGGGTAATACCGATCTGCAGGTTTCGCGTCTCTGTCTCGGCTGTATGACCTTTGGAGAGCCGACGCGCGGTAATCACGCCTGGACGCTGCCGGAAGCCAGCAGTCGTCCGCTGATCCAGCAGGCGCTGAATGCCGGCATCAACTTTTTTGACACCGCCAATAGCTACTCCGATGGCAGCAGTGAAGAGATCCTCGGCCGGGCACTGAAAGATTTCGCCCGCCGTGACGAGGTGGTGGTCGCCACCAAAGTCTACTTTCCGCTGAGTAACCTGTCTCAGGGTCTGTCGCGCCAGAATATCCTGCAGTCAATTGATGACAGTCTGCAGCGCCTGGGTATGGAGCATGTCGATCTGCTGCAAATCCACCGCTGGGATTACGACACACCACTGGAGGAGACGCTGGAAGCGCTACACGATGTGGTGCAGTCCGGCAAAGCGCGCTATATCGGTGCCTCGTCAATGCATGCCAGCCAGTTTGCCCAGGCACTCACTCTGCAGAAGCAGCAGGGCTGGCATCGCTTTGTCAGCATGCAGGATCAGTACAACCTGATTCAGCGTGAGGAGGAGCGCGAAATGCACCCGCTGTGCCTGCAGGAGCAGATCGCCGTGCTGCCGTGGAGCCCGCTGGCGCGCGGCAAGCTGACCCGTCCGTGGGGCGAAACCACAGCGCGTTCCAGTTCAGATAAGGTGATGGAATCACTGTATGCCAACACCGAAGAGAACGATGCAGCGATCGCGCAGCGGCTGGCGCAGGTGGCTGAGGATAAAGGGGTAACCCGGGCGCAGGTGGCACTGGCGTGGCTGTTGAGTAAGCCGGCCGTCACCGCACCGATTATCGGTGCCTCGCGGGCTGAGCAGTTTGATGATTTGGTCAGGGCGGTGGACGTGACGCTGAGTGAGGCCGAGATTGCCGCGCTGGAAGAGGTCTATCAACCGCATCAGGCGGTGGGATTCGAGTAAAAAACCGCACCCTACCCGCTTAGTGCGGGTCAGGGTGCGTGGCTAACGCGGCAGACGATAACGGGTTATTAACCGGCCAGCCAGACATTGATGCCATACAGCATCGCCGCGGCAATCACGCCGGCAATAATATCGTCAACCATGATGCCCATACCGCCATGCACGTTGCGATCGAACCAGCGTATCGGCCAGGGTTTCCACATATCCAGAATGCGGAACAGCACAAAGCCGCCCAGCACCCACTGCCAGCTGTTGACCGGGATCGCCATCAGCGTGATCCACATGCCGATAAACTCGTCCCAGACAATGCTGCCGTGATCGTGTACGCCCATATCTTTGGCGGTGCGATGACAGAGGTAAACGCCGAGGCAGATCCCCACCAGCACCACCAGCGAATAGAGATCCTGCGGCAGAGATGTCATCAGCCACCAGAAAGGAATCGCCGCCAGCGATCCCATGGTGCCGGGCACCACCGGGCTGAGTCCGCTGCCAAAACCGGTCGCCAGCAGATGCCAGGGATTGCTCATCCGCAGGCGGCCTTTTGCCACATCGTTATTTAGCATCAAAGTGATCAAACCCTTTATGGCGGAACGTTGCTGGCTTGCCATTTTCCAGCAACATCAGCCCTTCCGACTCCGGTGCCATCTGACCAATACAGGTATAAGGCACGCCAAGATGACCCAGCGCCACATCCAGCGCGCCGCGGTTCACCTCAGGCACGGTAAAGCAGAGCTCATAATCTTCGCCACCGCTCAGCGCCCAGCGTAACACCTGATCGGGCTCGAAGTGATCGCGTAGCGCGGCGGAAAGCGGTAACGCGTCGAGGTTAAGGCGCGCGCCGCAACCGCTGGCTTTCAGCACATGACCGAGGTCAGAGATCAACCCGTCCGAGAGATCGACCGCCGAGGAAGCCAGAGAGCGCAGCGCCTGCCCCTGCAGAATGCGCGGCATCGGCCGCAGATGCCGTTTAATCAGCGTTTCATGCACCGCCGGATCGCTGATGCGACAGTGATGCTGCAGCAGCGCCAGACCGGCCGCACTGTCACCCAGCGTGCCGGTGACGTAGATCCAGTCACCCGGTTTTGCACCCGAACGTTTCAGGGCACGTCCCTGCGGTACCAGGCCATGAATCGCCAGCGTCAGGCTCAGCGGGCCGCGCGTAGTATCGCCGCCCACCAGCTGCATGTCGTAATATTCCAGCAGCTCAAACAGACTTTCACTGAACGCGGAGAGCCAGCTCTCATCGACCTGTGGCAGGGTTAAGGCCAGTGTCAGCCACGCCGGATCGGCGCCCATAGCAGCGAGATCGCTGAGGTTAACCGCCAGCGCTTTGTAGCCTAAATCGGCAGGATGGATATCCCGTAAGAAATGCACGCCCGCGACCAGGGTATCGGTGCTGATTGCCAGCGTCTGTTTTTCCGGCACGCTAAGTAACGCACAATCGTCGCCGATGCCGAGTTCGACGTCACGACGGCTGCGCGTTCTGCGGTTGAAGTAGCGTGCGATGAGTTCGAATTCACCACAAGACATAATTGCGTTCCGCTTAACCCTTTATGAAAAAAGGCCGGCAAGCCGGCCTTTTTGTTTATTTGCGATGGGGTCGAATCTGTGGACCGGCTTTATCCAGTACACCGTTAACAAATTTATGACTGTCTTCAGCGCCGAACACTTTCGCCAGCTCAATCCCTTCGTTGATGGCCACTTTATACGGCACATCATCGCGTTTGCTCAGCTCATACAGCGAGATACGCAGAATAGCTTTTTCGACCTGGCCCAGCTCTTCGAGCTGACGCGACAGGTAAGGCTTCATCAGTCCATCCAGATACGCACTGTTGGTCGCCACACCGGACAGCAGTTCGCGGAAATAGCTAATGTCGACGTCTTTGACGTCTTGTTCCGCCAGAAACTGGTATTCCACATCGGCAATGTCGTTGTTAGACAACTGCCAGGAGTAAAGCGCCTGAACAGCGCACTCACGGGCGCGACGACGAGCAGCAGGTTTCACAAAATTCCCCTTACAAAAATCAGGCTTTAATGGCTTTCAATACATTGATCATTTCGAGCGCGGTCAGGGCCGCTTCGGCACCTTTATTACCGGCTTTGGTGCCAGCACGCTCAATGGCCTGCTCGATATTTTCGGTGGTCAGCACGCCGAACGCGACTGGAATCTCGCTGTTCATGGCGACGCTGGCGATACCGGAGCTGGCTTCACCGGCCACATATTCGAAGTGAGCGGTGCCACCACGAATCACGGTACCCAGTGCAATAACGGCGTCATACTTGCTGGTTTTTGCCAGCGCGCGCGCTGCCAGAGGCAGTTCATACGCGCCTGGAACCCAGACTACGGTGATATTGTCATCTTTGACCTGGCCAATACGTTTCAGGGCATCAACTGCGCCATCCAGCAGGCTGTCATTAATGAAGTTGTTAAAACGCGCAATAACGATGGCGACATTGGCCTCAGGCGTTGCAACAGCAGCTTCGATAACGTTCATACTTATCCTTTCAGGGGGTTTGTTTGGCCCCGCGCAGGGGGGCGGATTCTATCATACTCTTCGGCGGCGTGCTCTCGCTTTTCCGTCCGTGTTATTGCGGCGTCAGGGTCAGGCGTAAATCGTCGCCGACCTGACGAACGTCGCGGAAAACAAAGTCCGGCGCATCGGCCAGACGATCAAGGCCCGGCAGCTGGCACAGGCCACGGCCCTGGTCGCCGAGTAACTTCGGCGCCAGATAAACAATCAGTTCATCGGCCAGTCCGGCCTGCAACAGTGCGCCCGCCAGGCTGGCACCCGCTTCGACCCAGACGCTGTTCACCTGACGCTGACCGAGCAGCATCATCATCGCCACCAGGTCCAGTTGCTGTTCACGCAGCGGCACAGCGATTTGCGTGACGCTGGCAGGCCAAGACTGCTGATCGGGTTGATGGCGCATCAGCCAGGTCTCACCCGGCTGGTCAATCAGGCGATGCTGCGGTGTCACCCGGTTCTGGCTGTCGACGATCACCCGCAGCGGCTGCCGCAGTTGCTGCTCATCCAGTAACGCCCGGGTGCCGGTGTTAAGTTCGGACCAGCGCACCGTCAGTGAGGGATCGTCAGCCAGCACCGTGGCACTGCTGCTGAGGATCGCGGCACTTTGCGCCCGCAACCGCTGGACATCGCGACGCGCAGTCGCTGAGGTGATCCACTGGCTTTCGCCATTCGCCATCGCGGTGCGACCATCCAGCGAGGCACCCAGTTTGAGCTGGATCCACGGGAAACCCGTACGCATCCGCTTCAGGAAACCGCGGTTCAGGCCTTCCGCTTCATCCATCATCAGGCCATGACTGACCGCAATCCCGGCCTGATGCAGACGGTGCAATCCGCGACCGGCGACTTGTGGATTGGGGTCCTGCATCGCCGCAACCACCCGACTGACACCGGCGGCAATCAACGCATCGCAGCAGGGTGGCGTGCGTCCATGATGGCTGCACGGCTCCAGCGTGACATAGGCGGTCGCGCCACGCGCTTTTTCACCGGCCATCCGCAGAGCATGGACTTCAGCATGGGGTTCGCCGGCACGCTGATGCCAGCCCTCGCCCACCACCTGACCGTCGCGCACGATCACACAGCCGACGTTCGGATTCGGCATGGTGGTAAAGCGGCCGCGCCGCGCCAGTTCCAGCGCGCGCGCCATATAGATTTCATCGGTCATCGCTTAATCCTGTAACCGGGCGATCTCTTCGCCAAAATCACGTATATCTTCGAAGCTGCGGTAAACCGAAGCAAAACGAATATAGGCGACTTTATCGAGCTTCTTCAGCTCATCCATCACCAGATTGCCAATCAGTTTGCTGGGAATTTCGCGTTCGCCGGTGGCGCGCAGCTGGGTTTTAATGTGGTTTACCGCGCTTTCAACCGCGTCGGCACTGACCGGGCGCTTCTCAAGCGCCTTCATCATCCCGCTGGCCATTTTGTCTTCATTGAAAGGTTCGCGTACGTCATTACTTTTCACCACGCGCGGCATCACCAGTTCTGCCACTTCAAAGGTGGTAAAACGCTCGTGACACATCAGACACTGGCGCCGGCGCCGCACCGACGATCCTTCACTAACCAGACGAGAATCAATCACTTTGGTGTCCACAGCGGAGCAGAATGGGCAATGCATGACGTTTCCTGACGCGAGAGAAATGGGTCTGACAGTGTAGCGCGAACTGCCGATCAACAAAATCTCTTCCGTGCGTTTGCAGAATTCACTTCGCAGCATAAACAGTGGTAAATTTCACCTGCGGCAAAAGGGACTACGCTTAATGAGCTGCAAGTAAAATATTTTACCTGACACATTGGAGGTTTTATGGGTTTGTTTAATTTCGTGAAAGAAGCGGGTGAAAAACTGTGGGATGCCGTGAATGGCGGCGATGACCAGAGTAAAAAATTACAGGATCACATCAATAAGCTCGGCCTGCCGGACAGTGACAAAGTGAATGTGAAAGTGGATGGCGACACCGTTACAGTCAGCGGTGATGGCCTGTCACAGGAGCTGAAAGAGAAGATTCTGGTTGCCGCCGGTAACGTCGCAGGCATCACCAAAGTGGAAGACAAAGTGACCGTGAACGACAGCGCAGTCGAGTCGGAACTTTACACGGTGAAAAAAGGCGACACGCTGAGCGCTATTTCAAAACAGGTTTATGGAAATCCTAATGAATACAATAAGATTTTCGAAGCCAACAAGCCAATGCTGTCGCATCCTGATAAGATCTATCCTGGTCAGGTTTTACGCATTCCAAAATAACCGACAAGGATAACTTATGATCAGGACGGTTTGGGCGCCAGCAGCACTTTCACTGGCGTTACTGAGCGGGTGTAGTACCCCGGTGACGAACCCGCAGGTTAAACAGTTGCATCAGGAAGTAAGCCAGCTTAATCAGCAGATGCAGCACCTAACCACTCAGGCGAGTGCGCTGGAGATTCAGGGGCAGCTTAACAGTCACTCAACCAACGGCGCATGGCTGGTGCCACAGGCAAATATCCCGGTGGCATTGCAAACTCAGTTTGGCACGCTGCGACTGACGCTATCGCCGGTAGTGGCAGAAGCCAGTGGATCACGGGCTACGCTGTCGATTCGTGCCATGGGCGATCAACCGTTGCCTGCGCTGCATGCGACGGTCATCTGGGGCGTACTGGACCCGGCAACCGGCAAGCCGCTTAACAGCGACAGCCTGAGCCAGACCATTGCTCTCCCCGCCTCACTGTTACCGCAACATACGGCTGATGTCCCACTGCGGCTGAGTGGCCTGACGCCGGATCAGCTGGGATACATCCGCGTGCATGATGTCACTGCTGACGCACCGGCTCAAACCGGTCCTGCTGCGCCTTAACCGGCGCAAAAAAAAAACGGGCTGCCATCACTGGCCGCCCGTTTTTCATCACTCTGCCGCGTTTACGGCAGAATAGAAGGCTGATCCGCACCCTCTTTTTCGACTTTCTGCACCAGCATATGTTCACGCTTCATGCCCAGCTTCAGCGCCAGCGCCGACGAGACATAAATCGATGAAATCGTACCGATGGTCACACCGATCAACATGGTCAGTGAGAAGCCTTTCAGCAACGCACCACCAAAGATGAACAGGATGAGGATCATCGCCAGCGTAGTCAGTGAGGTAATCAGGGTACGGCTTAACGTCTGGGTCAGCGACACGTTGGTAATGTCGTAAGAGCTGCCGCGCCGAATCTTGCGGAAGTTCTCACGAATACGGTCGGAAACCACAATTTTATCGTTAAGCGAGTAGCCAATTACCGACATCAGCGAGGCGACAATCGTCAGGTCAATCTCAATCCGGAACAGCGCCAGCAGGCCGCAGGTGATGATCACATCATGCGCCAGCGCCAGTACGGTGCCCAGCGCCAGACGCCACTCAAAGCGAAAACCGATATAGATCAGGATCGCAATCAGTGCCGACAGCAGTGCCATCGCACCCGCCTGCGCCAGATCGCTACCCACGCTCGGGCCCACGAACTCGATACGCTTAACAGTGGCGTTCTGCTGGGTCGTCTGGTTGATCACCGAGACCACTTTGTTGCCTAACTCGGTGCCTGCCGGTCCGCTGACCGGCGCCATGCGTACCATCACGTCACGGCTGCTGCCAAAGTTCTGCACCAGCGGCTCGTCAAAGCCCGCTTTCACCAGGTCGCCACGCAGCGTATCGAGATCGGCCGGTTTTTCCAGCGCGATCTCAATCACCGTACCGCCGGTGAAATCGAGTCCCCAGTTGAAGCCACGGATGCCGACAATGGCAATCGCGGCGACGATCAGCAGACCTGAGATGATGAAGGCCAGCTTATCCCAGCGCATAAAGTCGACGACTTTACGCCCGTGGTTCAACTGCTCAATGTTATATTCCTGTGCCACAACGCACTCCTCAGATAGACAGCTTGTTGATGCGTTTGCCACCGTAAACCAGGTTAACAATGGCACGGGTACCGACGATCGCGGTGAACATTGAGGTCGCGATACCAATTGCGGTGGTAATCGCAAAGCCTTTGATCGAACCGGTGCCGACCGCGTAAAGAATGATCACTTTAATCAGGGTGGTCACGTTCGCATCGACAATACTGGAGAAGGCACCCTTATAGCCCTCATGAATCGCCTGCTGAACCGAGCGCCCGTTACGCAGCTCTTCTTTAATACGTTCGTTAATCAGTACGTTAGCATCGACCGCTACTGCCAGCGTTAACACAATACCGGCAATACCCGGCATGGTCAGGGTCGCACCTGGCAGCAGTGACATGACGCCGACAATCAGCACCAGGTTCACCAGCAGCGCACTGGTCGCAATCAGACCAAACTTCTTGTAGAACACCACCATAAACAGGATCGAGGCGAGCAGGCCCCACAGGCAGGCTTCCAGACCCTGAGTAATGTTTTGCTGACCCATGGTCGGGCCGATGGTGCGCTCTTCCACAATCTGAATTGGCGCAATCAACGCACCGGCACGCAGCAGCAGCGACAGCTGACGCGCTTCGTTCGGGTTGTTGATACCGGTGATGCGGAAGCTGTTCCCGAGGCGAGACTGGATGTTAGCGACGTTAATCACCTCTTCCTGTTTCACCAGAATCGAACGGCCATTGGCATCTTTTTTACCGCTGTCTTTGTACTCCACAAACAGGGTCGCCATCGGCTTGCCGATGTTGTCCTTGGTGAAGTTCGACATGATGTTACCGCCCGCGCCATCCAGTGAAATGTTCACCTGTGGCTGGTTGTACTCATCCATGCTGGAAGTTGAGTCGGTGATATGGTCACCAGTCAGGATCACCCGCTTGTAGAGCACCACCGGCTGGCCGTCACGCATATCTTTTACTTCAGAGTCACCCGGCACCCGGCCACTGGCCGCCGCGCCAGGATCAACGCTGGTGTTAACCAGACGGAACTCCAGCGTTGCGGTCGCACCCAGAATCTCTTTCGCGCGTGCCGTGTCCTGAATCCCTGGCAGCTCAACCACAATACGATCAGAACCCTGACGCTGCACCAGCGGTTCGGCCACGCCCAGCTGGTTCACACGATTACGCAGAATCGTAATGTTCTGCTGAACCGCATATTCACGCGCTTCGCTCAGGCGTGCGTCGCTCATGGTGGCGCGCAGCGCATCGTTGCCGCTGCTGTTGATCACCAGGTCCTGATGACGGGAGGCCAGCCAGGAGACAGCAGCATCACGGCTGGCGGCGTCACGGAAACGAATTTCCACGCCGTAGTTCGCGATTTTGTTGACGTTGGTATAGGGAATATTTTTGGTGCGCAGGTCGCTACGCAGGGTATCGGCATTCTGCTCCTGCAGCTTGCCTAAGGCGGTGTCCATGTCCACTTCCATCAGGAAGTGTACGCCGCCACGCAGATCGAGACCGAGTTTCATCGGTTCCGCTGACAGCATCGTCAGCCAGCGTGGCGTAGCCGGTGCCAGGTTCAGCGCCACCACATACTCTTCGCCCAGCGCTTTCATGATCGCTTCACGAGCGCGTAACTGCACATCGGTATTAGCAAAGCGCGCGGTAATGGCGCCATTTTCCAGCGCAACGGATTTGCTCTGGATATTGTCTTGTTTTAATGCGGACTGAATGCGATCCAACGTCTGCTCACTGGCGGCGCTTCCGCGCGCGCCAGTGACTTGAACGGCCGGATCCTCACCATAGAGGTTGGGAAGCGCATACAGCAGGCCGACGAGAATCACGACGACCAGCATCACATACTTCCACAAAGGATAACGATTTAACACGGCAGTTCCCTTAGGGAAGATAGAATTACAGCGCCTTCATAGTACCTTTCGGCAGAACGGCAGCGACGAAATCACGTTTAATGACCACTTCATTGGTCTCATTCAGCGCGATAGAAACGTAGCCAGTGTCAGACACTTTTGTTACGCGACCTACCAGGCCACCGCTGGTCAGTACTTCATCGCCCTTAGAAATGGAATCCATCAGCTTCTTGTGCTCTTTGGCACGCTTCTGCTGCGGACGCAGGATCATGAAGTAAAAAATCAGACCAAACACCACCAGCATGATCACCAGAGAATACGGACTTCCCTGCGACGGTGCGCCTGCTGCGGCCACGGCGTCAGAAATGAAAAAGCTCATTAAATTTCCCTCATAGATGAATTATCAGACGTTAAAGGCGGAACTTCTTTGCCCGTCCGTTGGTAGAACTCGTTTACAAAGCGCTCTAATTTACCCTCTTCGATGGCCTGGCGTAAACCTGCCATCAGGCGCTGGTAATAGCGCAGATTGTGAATCGTGTTGAGACGCGCGCCCAGTATTTCGTTACAACGGTCCAGATGATACAAGTAGGCGCGGCTGTAATTGCGACAGGTGTAACAATCACACTCAGCATCCAGCGGTGCGGTGTCATCTTTATATTTCGCGTTGCGGATTTTCACCACACCGTCAGTGACAAAAAGATGGCCGTTACGCGCGTTGCGGGTTGGCATCACACAGTCGAACATATCGACACCGCGACGGACGCCTTCCACCAGATCTTCAGGTTTACCGACACCCATCAGATAGCGCGGTTTATCCTGCGGCAGCTGCGGGCAGACGTGCTCAAGAATACGGTGCATGTCCTGTTTAGGTTCACCCACCGCCAGGCCGCCCACAGCGTACCCATCAAAGCCAATCTCTACCAGACCTTTCACCGACACATCTCGTAAATCTTCGTAAACCGAGCCCTGGATGATGCCAAACAGCGCATTTTTGTTGCCGAGGCTGTCAAAACGGTCACGGCTGCGTTTTGCCCAGCGCAGCGACATCTCCATTGAGCGTTTGGCATAGTCCCAGTCCGCCGGGTACGGCGTACACTCGTCGAAGATCATGACGATATCGGAGCCGAGGTCATACTGAATCTCCATCGATTTTTCAGGATCGAGGAAAATCGCGTCGCCGTTGATTGGGTTACGGAAGTGCACGCCCGCTTCGGTGATCTTGCGGATGTCCCCGAGGCTGAAGACCTGGAAACCGCCGGAATCCGTCAGGATCGGCCCTTTCCACTGCATAAAGTCATGCAGGTCGCCATGCAGTTTCATGATCTCCTGACCGGGACGCAACCAGAGATGGAAGGTATTGCCCAGAATAATCTGTGCGCCGGTCTCCTGTACTTCTTCCGGCGTCATGCCTTTTACCGTGCCGTAAGTGCCGACCGGCATAAATGCGGGGGTTTCCACCACGCCGCGATCAAAAATCAGACGGCCACGGCGCGCGCGCCCGTCTGTGGTATCAAGTTCAAATTTCACAAAGCCTCCACCGGAGAAACAGTCCGATGTCTATAACCCTGCGCCGCCAGGCGTAAAAGGTCATGGGTTAATAAATCAGTCGCCAACTTTTTCCATCGGCGCCTGCGGATTTTTGCTGATAAACATCGCGTCACCATAACTGAAGAAACGATATTGCTCAGCCACGGCAGCGCGGTAGGCTGCCATGGTGTGCTGGTAACCGGCGAACGCCGAGACCAGCATAATCAGGGTAGATTCGGGCAGGTGGAAATTGGTGATCAGCGCATCGATCACCTGATAGTGGTAGCCCGGATAGATAAAAATCTGAGTATCGTCGAAGAACGGCGCAATCAGCGCATCCTGACTCGCTTTGGCCGCGCTCTCCAGCGAACGCACCGAGGTGGTGCCAACCGCGACCACCTTGTTGCCGCGCGCCTTACAGGCCAGCACCGCATCCACCACCTCCTGTGGCACTTCCGCATATTCGGCATGCATGTGATGCTCTTCGATGTTGTCGACGCGCACCGGCTGGAAGGTTCCGGCCCCGACATGCAGCGTAACAAACGCCATCTCAACGCCCTTCTCTTTCAGCGCCTGAAGCAGCGGTTCATCGAAGTGCAGACCGGCGGTAGGGGCCGCGACGGCACCCGGACGGGCGCTGTAAACGGTCTGATAAAGCTCGCGGTCAGCCTCTTCATCCGGGCGAACGATGTAGGGCGGCAGCGGCATATGGCCGACGCTGTTCAGGATATCGAGCACCGCCCGCTCATCGTCAAAGACGATCTCGAACAGCGCATCGTGGCGCGCCACCATGGTCGCTTTAACGCTCTCATCTTCTCCCAGCAACAGGGCGGCGCCCGGCTTAGGCGCTTTTGAGGCGCGCACATGGGCCAGCACCCGCTTATCGTCGAGCATCCGCTCCACCAGCATTTCGATTTTGCCGCCGCTGGCTTTACGACCAAAGACGCGCGCCGGGATCACGCGGGTGTTGTTGAACACCAGCAGATCGCCTGGATTGAGCTTATCCAGCACGTCGGTAAAGACACCGTGCGTCAGTGCGCCGCTGGGACCATCGAGCGACAGCAGACGACAGCCGCTGCGCTGCGCCTGCGGATAGTGGGCAATCAGGGATTCAGGCAATTCAAAAGCAAAATCGGCGACACGCATGAAAGAGTTCTTTCTCAGGCAAAAACAGGCGGCACAGTTTAGCGGAAAACCGACCAATTCTGAACAACTGGCTGCGCAAAGGCAGTTCAGCCTATAATACGCCATGAACTTTCTTGCGCATCTCCATCTGGCCAGACTGGCCGACAGCTCGTTACTCGGCAATTTAATGGCCGATTTTATCCGCGGTAACCCGCACCAACACTGGTCCACGCCGGTGGCGGACGGCATTCTGATGCATCGCCGGCTCGACGTGATGACCGATGCACTGCCGGAAGTGCGACGCGCTCGTCAGCTGTTCCGGCCGGAAACCTACCGCGTCGCCCCGATCACCCTTGATGTCATCTGGGACCATTTTCTCGCCCGTCACTGGCTGAAATTCACTCCGGACCTGACCCTGACGCAATTTTCTGCCGCCGCCGAGCGCGAAATTATGCCGCAGCTGGCGGCGACGCCGGAACCCTTTCAGCAGCTGAATGCGGTGATGTGGCGTGAGCGCTGGTTTGAGCACTATGCCGAGCCTGCACGTCTGGAACGGGTGCTGCATGGCATGGCCAGTCGTCGCCCGCGACTGGCAGCGCTGCGCGACTCTTATCAGGATTTCACGGAAAATTACGATCAGCTCGAAGCGCTGTTTTTCATTTTTTATCCGCGTTTAATGGCGCTGGCGACGGCCAGGACGCTGTAAAAGCTGATTCTATTCTGTTGGCCGGCCGATGCCGGCCAACACCGCACAAAAAAAGCGGGCTACCCGCCCCCTCCCCATCTTGCCATCGTCTCTCAACTGCGGCTTAATGAAGCCTTTCTTAACAATGGTTAAGCAAAACACACAGCCAGACCGCCTGTTCAGGCGCGACTTCCGTTCGCTATGGCAAAAAAATCATAAGAGGGAAAGATGTCATCCGCTTCGCATTCTGAAATTGACGCGCGTTACCGTTACGCCTGCGACATCGCCCGCGCGGCGGCCAGCCGGGCTTATTCGTGGTATCAGCAGCGTCAAAACCTGGTAGTGGAACACAAAAGGGATCTGCAGGACGTCGTCAGCGAAGCCGATCGCAACGTCGAAGCCTTAATCAAGACGTTGATTGCCGAGCGCTTTCCGGACGATGCCGTTTACGGCGAAGAGAGCGGCGGCGAGCTCGCTGATGCCAGGTTTATCTGGGTGGTCGATCCGATTGACGGCACCGCCTGTTTCGTCAACGGACTGCCTAACTGGTGCGTTTCACTGGCGGTGGTGTGTGACGGGGAACCGGTGATTGGCGTGGTATGCGATCCCAATCATCAGGAGCTGTTCCATGCCCGACAGGGCCAGGGCGCATGGGTCAATGAGACCCGGCTGCAGGTTCATGCCGGCCAGCAGCTCAACGAAGGCTTGCTCGGTATCAGCAACTCCAGCCGCACCGGCGGAGAAAGTGTCACCCGACTGATCAGCGGGCTGATTCAACAGGGCGGCATGTTTATCCGCATCGGTTCTGGCGCGCTGACCAGTGCCTGGGCGGCGGCGGGTCGGCTGATTGGCTACTACGAAGCGCATATGCATCCGTGGGATAGCCTGCCGGGTATCGTGCTAATGCGCGAAGCGGGCGGCATGACCAACGATTACCTTGCTAATGACGGCCTGAAAAAAGGGAATCCGGTATTGCTGGCGAATGCCGCACTCTATCCACAGATTAAAGCGCTGACCGGCAATCGCGCCCTGGATGAATAAATGATGCGTAACCGGTGGCGCAGCTGGGTGTTAACGCTAAGTTCCCTCTGGCTGCTGAGTCTGCCGCTACAGGCGGCGCCGCAGCCTCACTATCAGCTGGAAAAAGTGGTCGAGCTGAGCCGCCACGGCGTGCGGCCACCGACGCCGGGCAACCGGAAAGAGATCGAAGCCGCCAGCCAGCAACCCTGGACGGTGTGGTCAACGGCGGATGGCGAGCTGACCGGTCACGGTTACAGCGCCGTGGTCAACAAGGCGCGCTGGCAGGGCGAGCACTACCGTCAGATCGGTTTGCTGCCGGCCGGCTGTCCGTCCTCAGCCGACGTCTATCTGCGCGCCAGTCCGCCACAGCGTACCCGCGGCACCGCTCAGGCGATAGCTGATGGCGCGTTTCCTGGCTGCGGCGTGCCAATCCATTACGTGGCGGGTAAGATTGATCCGCTGTTCCAGAGCGATAAGCTGGCAATCGCAAAAACCGATCCCGATCGGGAGTTAGCGGCAAAGCAGCAGAAAGCGGGCGATCTGGCACAGCTACAGCAGCAACTGCAGCCGGCGATTCAGCAGCTGAAAGCGGCGGTCTGCCCGCCCACCGCTCGCTGTGATTTTTTTGATCGTCCGTGGCAATTTAAACAAACCCGCAGCGGCAACACCTATGTTCAGGGGCTGAGCGTGATGGCCAGCATGGTGGAGACGCTGCGGCTGGGTTACAGCGAAAATCTGCCGTTCGATCAGCTGGCATGGGGACATATCACCCACGCAGCGCAGATCACCTCTCTGCTGCCGCTGCTGACCGCCAATTATGATCTGAGCAACGATCTGCTCTATCAGGCGCAGCGTCGGGGATCGATCCTGCTTAACGCGATGCTGACCGAAATTGCCAGCACAACCTCCTCCACCCGCTGGCTGATTCTGGTGGCGCATGACACCAATATTGCGATGGTGCGTACGCTGCTGGGATTTGACTGGCAGTTGCCCGGATACGCCCGTGGTAATATCCCACCCGGCGGCAGCCTGGTGCTGGAGCGCTGGCGTGACAGCCAGAGCGGCGAGCGTTTTCTGCGGCTTTACTTTCAGGCCCAGAGCCTGGATGGCCTGCGGCAGTTGCAGCCGATTGATAATGCACATGCCTTATTACGTCAGGAGTGGCATCAGCCAGACTGCAGGATCACCGAGATGGGTCTGCTTTGCCCTTATCAATCGACGCTGGCCCAATGGCAAAAACGGCTGGACGATCGCGCCACACTCCCGGTTTCGGTCAGATTGCCCTGATCCTGCGGCTAATCAAATTTGCGCCGCTGTCGGTATGCGGCGTTTCCACGATTAATTGGTTGGATCACCGCGGGCGGGGAGTTTTCTTATTTAAAATAGCCTGGCTACCCGCGGCGTTAATTTTGATTTACGATAAGTGCGTCAATCATCCCTTTTTATTACTCTGATTCTCTTGAATATTTCGGCGACTGGTTTCGCCGTTTTTTTATTTCTTCACCGCTCTCTGCCGTCCAGCTCCCCCCAACCTGACCTCCTCACCGCAGATGTTTACCTGACCGCCAGCCATTGCCTGCAAATAATCCGCTGCCTGGGGTAAAAGGTCATTCCCCCAACAGGAGACGAAAAACCTGGTGGGCGCAGTGTGGTTGCTCAGATGAAACGTCCGTAAAGGAGCAGCAAATCAGTATCAGGGGGAGAGGAGGATGCGTTGCGCCTGCGGCTCCCCGGCATTCGGGGAGCCGCAGAGAGATTAGTGTGGTTTGCGCACCAGCTTATAGCCCAGCAGCAGCACCACTATCCACACCATGCCGACATAGAGCGACACCCGGGTATCCGGGAAATAGCCAATCAGCGCAATGATAAAGCAGAGGAAGGCGACACCAACCCCGGCGGTCCAGCTGCCGCCAGGTAACGCAAATTTCAGCTGGCTGGCGGCCTGTTTGCCAATTTTGCGGCGGAAAGCGATCTGCGACAACAGAATCATGATCCACACCCAGACCGTGGCAAAGGTTGCCAGCGAGGCGATCACCAGGAACACTTTCTCCGGCATCAGATAGTTAAGATAGACCGCAATCAGCATCGCGAACATCATCACCACCACCGTGACCCACGGAATGCCGCGTGAAGAGACCTTCATAAATATCTTCGGTGCGTGTCCCTGCTGGGCCATGCCGTGCAGCATACGCCCCACGCCAAACACGTCGCTGTTAATGGCGGACAGCGAGGCAGTCAACACCACAAAATTCAGAATCGAGGCCGCCGCCGCGATGCCCAGATGCTGGAAGGTCAGCACAAACGGACTGCCGGAGGTGCCCACCTGGTTCCACGGATAGATCGACATAATCACAAACAGGGTGCCGACATAAAACACCAGGATGCGCCACGGGACCGAGTTAATGGCACGTGGAATCGACTTCTCCGGGTCCTTCGCTTCACCGGCGGTGATACCGATAATTTCGATCCCACCGTAAGCAAACATCACCATCTGCAGCGACAACAGCATCCCGACCACGCCGTGGGCAAAGAAGCCGCCGTTGGTCCACAGATTGTGGATGCCGGTCGGCTGGCCACCGTTACCGATGCCCCAGATAATCATGCCGAAACCGGCGAGGATCATCACGATAATGGTGGCGACCTTAAAGAAGGAGAACCAGAACTCGACTTCGCCGAACACCTTCACGCTCATCAGGTTGACCGCGCCGATAATCAGCACCACGCTCAGCACCCATATCCAGTGCGGCACCTCGGGAAACCAGACGCCCATATAGATGCCGAACGCCGTCACATCGGCGATCGCCACAATCAGAATTTCAAAACAGTAGGTCCATCCGGTGATGTAGCCCGCCATCGGCCCGAGATAATCCTGGGCGTAGCGTGAGAAGGAGCTGGCCTGGGGATTGTTGACGGACATCTCGCCCAGCGCACGCATAATGATGTAGGCCACTGCCCCGCCGATAATATAGGCGAGCAGCACGCTGGGTCCGGCCATTTTGATCGCATCGGCGGAACCGTAAAACAGCCCGGTGCCAATCGCCGATCCCAGCGCCATAAAGCGGATGTGGCGCGTGCTCAGTCCGCGTTTGAGCTTGTTGGTTTCTTGCATAACAACCTGTACCTGTGAAATGAAAAAACCACGGGCAAGCCCGTGGTTAAAGAAAAATCAGTGCCGTCTGTTACGAGTGAACGGTAACCTGTTCGCGTCCCTTAACCCGATCGACCACGGCGGCAACCAGCAGCATCACCAGCGACGGCGGCAACCAGGCGAGACCTTGATCGGCCAGCGGCAGGTGCTGACTGAATGCAGGCAGCAAATCTTTAAACCCGGTGGTTTTAATCGCATCCACAATGCCGAACAGCAGGCTGATCAGCATGGCAGGCGCGATAATCCGGCTGCTCTTGTTCCACCAGTTCAGGGTGAAGCTCAGCACCACCAGCACGATACAGGGCGGATAAATCGCCGTCAGTACCGGGATGGAGATCTGAATCAGGTGGCTCAGGCCGAGGTTCGACACCACCATCGAGAACAGACCAAGGATAAACACCAGCGTTTTATACGACAACGGCAGGTATTGCGCAAAAAATTCCGCACAGGCGCAGGTCAGACCGACTGCGGTGACCATACAAGCCACGAAAATCAACGCTGCCAGGAAGAAGCTGCCCATGCTGCCAAACGTCTGCTGCACGTAGGCATGCAGAATCGCCGCACCGTTGGCATCCTGCGCAACCAGCGCGCCGCTGCCAGAGCCCAGTTTAAACAGGCAGAGGTAAACCAGCGTCAGGCCAACGCCAGCAATCAGGCCAGCCAGCACGGTATAGCGCGTCAGCAGCGCGGCATTATCCACGCCGCGTGAACGGGCAGCATTCACAATGACGATGCCAAACACCAGCGCGCCCAGCGTGTCCATGGTCAGATAACCATTAACAAAACCGCTGGAGAAGGCCGCACGCTGATAATCTGCGGTCGCCGGGATGGTGCCGCCCGCCGGCCACACCAGCGCAGCGACGCCCAGCACGGTCAGAGCCACAATTTTTAACGGCGCAAGAAAATGACCGACGGTGTCGAGCAGTTTGCCTGGATAGAGCGACACGCCAATCACCAGCGCAAAGTAGATCAGGCTGTAGATAAACAGTGGCATCGCGCCGTCACCGGTCAGCGGCGCAATCCCCATCTCAAACGAAACGGTGGCGGTGCGCGGCGTGGCGAACAGCGGTCCGACAGCCAGGTAGCAGACGGTGGCCAGCACCAGACCGGCAACCTTACCGATTGGGGTACTGAGCGCATCGACGCCGCCGCCGACCCGAGCCAGCGCGACCACGGTCATCACCGGTAAACCCACCGCGGTGATCAGAAAGCCAATAGCGGCGGTCCAGACGTGCTCACCGGACTGAATGCCCACCATCGGCGGAAAAATGATGTTGCCCGCGCCAACAAACAGGGCAAATGTCATGAAGCCCAGCGCGAGAATGTCTTTCGAAGTTAAACGATGTGTCATACGGCCTGTCACTGATGTTGCGGTGGAAGTTGAGTTTATGTTGTCCCCTCGCTGCGTTAAAACCGCGACCAGCCAGCCAATGTCAGCGCATTATGCTCGTCGTGAGGTGAAGCGCAGGTGATTTAAACTGCTTTTTTTCTGTTCACGGGGGATGGATCGACAACGGGGCTAAGTAAAACGTTTATAGCGAGGAAAGGCAATACGGGATCGGAAAACCAGAAGGTTATCCTGTTATTTAGAATGAAGCCAGTGGATAGCGTTAATTTTTAGCGCAGGCACCCAAGATGATGTGCCTAAATAATAAACAGACCGCGAGGATTCTCCGCATAACGACAGTCATAAATGCACAAAAGGCGCGTTTTACGCGCCTGTTTGCACAGCTTTACAGCCTTACCAGAGCTGTTTTGCGATATCGACCACCAGGCGAATCTTCTGCCACTGCTGATCTTCACTCAGGCTGTTGCCCTCTTCAGTAGAGGCAAAGCCACACTGTGGGCTGAGGCAGATCTGGCTGAGACTCACGTATTGCGCGGCTTCTGCCAGACGCGCTTTCACCTGCGCGGGATCTTCCAGTTCACCCGATTTGGTGGTGATCAGCCCCAGTACTACCTGCTGATGACCCGGCTTAATGAAGCGCAGCGGCTCAAATCCGCCGGAGCGGGCATTGTCATATTCCAGGAAGAAGGCGTCGACGTTGACGCTGCCAAACAGGATCTCTGCTACCGGCTCGTAGCCGCCTTCTGAGATCCAGGTTGAGCGGAAGTTGCCGCGGCAGACATGCAGGCCCACGGTCAGATCGGCCGGTTTATCTTCCAGCGCCTTATTCAGCACCTGCGCATAGGTCCGCGCCAGCGCCTCCGGATCGTCACCGCGCGCCCGGATCTCACGCTTCTGATCTTCTGAGCAGAGGTAGGCCCAGACGGTGTCATCCAGCTGCAGATAACGGCAGCCCGCATCGTAAAACGCCTTAATCGCCTCTTTGTAGGTCCGGGCCAGATCGTCAAAGTAATCCGCCAGATCCGGATAAACCTGCGCGTCGATCACTTTGCGCCCGCCACGGAAGTGCAGCACGCTGGGGCTGGGAATGGTCATTTTTGGCACTGCATCACCGGCAACGCTTTGCAGGAAGCGGAAGTGCTCCAGCATTGGATGGCTGGAAAAGCCGAGTTTGCCCACCACTTTCACGCCATGCGCTTTGGTCTGCACGCCGTTGAACTGAATCCCCTGCTCGGCTTCATACGCTTCTACGCCATCCAGACCGTAGAAAAAGTCAAAGTGCCACCAGCCGCGACGAAACTCGCCATCGGTCACTACCTGCAGACCATTTTCACGCTGTTTCGCGACCACATCACGAATGGCGTCATCTTCAACCTGGCGCAGGGCGGCGGCATCAATCTCTCCGGCAGCAAACTGCTCACGCGCCTGCTTAATGGCGGCGGGACGGAGGAAGCTGCCAACGGTATCGGCGCGGAACGGGGCGGTTTGTCTTTGCATGATCACTCCTGACTCGCCTGCCGATGGTTACGGCAGGAAATAATTGCGTTCGGATATAAATAGCCATCTGGACGGCTAAATGTCTGAAGGCAGAGTGACATGCGTGCGGTGCAACTGCAACAGAAGAAAATTCAACAGACGTGAAGAAAATTCATGTTGATGGCGGGAAGGCGACAGCGCGTTGCCGTTACCGATCAGTGCAGCGCCGCGCGCGCCTGTTCCATCTGACGATCAGAGAGCGGCAGGTAACCCGCTTCACTGACGCGCCGCTGTCCCTGCACCGAGAGCACCTGTTGCAGAAAGGCCGCCACCAGCGGCGGTAACGGCTTGCCCGGTGCCTTATTGACATAGAGATAGAGCGGACGCGCCCACGGGTAGCGGCCGCTGCGGATCGCTTCCGCATCGGGTGGCACAGCTTCGCCCTGCGGGTTAACCACTGACAGCATCTTTACGCCGCTGAGATGGAAGCCAAAACTGGCGTAGCCAATGCTGCGGGGATTGCCGGCCACCGCCTGCACCACCGCCGCCGATCCGGGAAATTCCGCGACGTCGTTGCGAAAATCGCCCTGACAGAGCACCTGCTGCTTGAAGAATCCCCAGGTACCTGAGGCGGAGTTGCGGCCGTAGCGCTGGATTGGCCGCCTGGCCCACTCCGCGCCTTGTGCGCCGAGGTCGCCCCAGCGCTGCGGCACTGACGTCGCGCCACACAGCCGGGTAATCGAGAGATGGCGTCGAGCTGACCTGGCGTGATCTGCTGTAGCGGGTTGCGCTGATTCACCACCACCACCAGCGCATCCATGGCCACCGGCACCGCCAGCGGCGGATAACCATAGCGCGCTTCAAACGCCTGACGCTCATCTGCCTGCATTGGCCGGCTCATCGGGCCGAGCTGCGCGGCACCCGCCGCCAGCGCCGTGGGCGCGGTCGAAGAGCCGGATGCCTGTACCTGCACATTGACGCCCCGGTGCCTGTCGGCTGAAATCTTCGCCCCACAGCGTCATCAGGTAGCCCAGGGTATCGGACCCGACGCTGCTGAGGTTGCCCGACAGCGCGCCGGACTGTGCCAGCGCAACGCCCGGCAGCAGAGTGACGATCAACAAAAGAAAGAGGCGCATCAGGGAGATCCGGCAGCGATTAATGAACGGCATTTTCCTGCATCACACCGCTGACAATCAACCTTGCTGGCAGCGTAAAGGTAAAACAGGTTTCATGTTGCGGCACGCTGGTGATATCCAGCCGCGCATTATGGTGGCTCAGCGCATGTTTCACGATGGCCAGTCCCAGTCCGCTGCCGCCGGTGGCGCGCGACCGCGCTTTATCGACCCGGTAGAAACGCTCGGTGAGACGGGGAATATGTTCCGCCGCGATGCCCGGTCCGTTGTCACAGACCCGGAAGGTGGCGCCCTGCTTGCTGCGCAGCCAGCTGATGTCGATGCGGGTGCCATCCGGCGTGTGGTTCACCGCGTTGTAGACCAGATTGGAGATAGCACTGCGCAGCTGTTCATCGTTGCCGAACACTTTCAGATGCGGATCGGTATGGAAATGAAGCTCGTGCCGCCCGTTGCTCAGAGTCGCGGCCTCATGCTGCAGCAGCTTCAGCATCACCGGCACGTCGACCTTCTCTTTCAGATCGATTGCCGGTGCCGCTTCAATCCGCGACAGCGTCAGCAGCTGTCTGACCAGACTGTCCATGCGGCGCGTCTGTTCCGACATGGTATGCAGCGCCTTGCCACGCGAACGCTCGTTCATCACCGAGTCGTTCATCATCTCCAGATAGCCCTGCAGCACCGTCAGTGGGGTGCGCAGTTCGTGACTGACGTTGGCAAAGAAATTACGCCGCGCCCCTTCCAGCTGGTGCATCTGCGTCACGTCGCGCGCCACCAGCAGCCACTGCCCTTCGCTGTAAGGCATAACGCGAAACTCCATGTGGTACTGGTTATTCAGCACCAGCGTTAATGGCTTATCGAAATCACGCTGGCGGATATAGCGCGAAAATTCCGGGTAACGCAGCAGGTTGAGGATGTTCTGACCATTATCTTCCGGCCAGCGTAGCCCGAGATGCTGTTGCGCCAGCCCGTTGCACCAGAAGATGGTGCCCTCTTCGGTGGTGAGGATCACCGCATCCGGCAGCGACTCGGCGCCGCTGCGAAAGCGTTTAATCAGGTTGCCGAGCTCACGCCGCCGCCGCCGGTTGCGTAACTGCATCTGATAAAGCCCGTAAAACAGCGGTTCCCAGCTGGCGCGTCCGGCAGGCGGCGTCATGGTACGATCGAGCCATAACCAGTGCGACAGGCGCATCAGGTTGTGGAAATGCCACAGCAGCACCGCCAGCACGCTCAGCAGCAGCAGCCACGGCAGATAGCCGAACAGCAGACCCAGCAGCAACGCAGGCAAACAGGCCAGCAGCAGTTCTGACAGTAATCTCTTCCAGGAGAGGCGTTCCAGCACGGTGAAAACTCCGTTTAGTAGCGGGCAGAGAAACGATACCCTGTTCCACGGACGGTTTGTACCATGCGATCGTGGCCGGAGACTTCCAGCGCTTTACGTAAACGGCGAATGTGAACATCGACGGTGCGATCTTCAACATACACATTGGTGCCCCAGACGTGGTTCAGCAGCTGTTCGCGGCTGTATACCCGCTCCGGGTGCGTCATAAAGAAGTGCAGCAGTTTGTATTCAGTCGGCCCCATCTCCAGCGGCGTGGTTTCGGACATCACCCGATGCGAAGAGGGATCGAGACTCAGCCCCTGCATCTCAATCACCTCTTCCACCGCCATTGGAGAGATACGGCGCATCACCGCTTTGATGCGTGCCATCAGCTCTTTTGGCGAAAAGGGCTTGGTGATGTAATCGTCAGCGCCGACTTCCAGCCCGCGCACCCGGTCTTCCTCTTCACCACGGGCGGTCAGCATCATCACCGGAATATCGCGGGTCATCGCTTCGCGTTTCAGGTGTTTGATAAACTGAATGCCGCTGCCGCCAGGTAACATCCAGTCCAGCAGGATCAGGTCGGGCCAGGGTTCAATCAGCTTACCCACTGCGCTGTCATAATCTTCCGCCTCGATTGGCTGATAGTCGTTCTGCTCCAGAACAAAACACAACATTTCACGGATTGGGGCTTCATCTTCCACAACCAAAATGCGCTTAGCCATTATTACTCCTGCTGATATGACGGCTGTCACTGAGATTCGCGGCGCCATTATGCGTCAGATTTGTGACACTTTTATGAAAAACCTACCTCACCAGCCGGTGCCAGTAGTAATCAATTATGACAGCGCAGCGACAATTTTTTGCTTTGGCCGCAGAGCCAGTATAATCGCCGGGCGAATCACAACGGCAGGGACTCTTATGCGCATCATTCATACTGCGGACTGGCATCTGGGGCAGTTCTTTTACAACAAAAGTCGGGCGGCGGAACATCAGGCGTTTCTCGACTGGCTGTTGATCCAGATTGAACAGCATCAGGTGGATGCGTTAATCGTCGCTGGCGATCTGTTCGATACCGGCACCCCGCCCAGCTACGCGCGCGAAATGTTCAACCGCTTTGTGGTGGCACTGCAACCCAGCGGCTGTCAGCTGATTGTGCTGGCGGGTAATCACGACTCGGTGGCAACGCTCAATGAGTCGCGCGAACTGCTCGCCTGCCTGAATACCCGGGTGATCGCCACGCCGCAGGCGGAGAGTGACGTGATAGTGCTCACCACCCGTCAGGGCGAACCGGGCGTGCGGCTGTGTGCCATTCCCTATCTGCGACCGCGCGACATCCTGCGCAGCCGCGCCGGTCAGTCCGGACGTGACAAGCAGACGTCGCTGCTGGAGGCGATTGCTCACCACTATCAGCAGCGCGTTGCCGCCGCACGGGCGCTGGAGCCGGCACTGCCAATCGTGGCTACCGGCCATCTCACCACCGTCGGCGTCAGCCAGAGCGACTCGGTGCGTGACATCTATATCGGCACGCTGGACGCCTTTCCCGCCTCCGCGTTTCCGGACGCTGATTACATCGCGCTGGGCCACATTCACCGTGCGCAGCGGGTGGCGGGCAGTGAGCATATCCGCTACAGCGGCTCGCCGATTCCGCTCAGTTTTGATGAACTGGGCAGTGAAAAAAGCGTCTTCCTGCTGGAATTTACCCTCAGCGGTCTGCAATCGGTGACCCCACTGGTGGTGCCGCAGGTGCAGCCGATGCAGGTGCTGAAAGGCTCGCTGGCGCAGATTGCGCAGCAGCTCAACGATTTCAGCGGCGCAAATCAGGAAAAGCCGACCTGGCTGGATATTGAAGTCACGACCCAGGAATATCTTAGCGATCTGCAGCGACAGGTAGAAACCCTGACCGCAGAACTGCCGGTGGAAGTCTTACTGTTACGCCGCAGCCGGGAGCAGCGTCAGCACAGCCTGGCGCGACTCGACAACGAAACCCTGAGCGAGCTGAAAGTGGAAGAGGTGTTTGCCCGTCGGCTGGCGCTGAATAGTGAGCTGCAGCCGCAGCAGCTCGACCAGATGACCACGCTGTTCCGCCAGACGCTGGCCGACATTGAGGAGCCACAATGAAGATCCTCACGCTACGCTTTAAAAACCTCAACGCGCTGCGCGGTGAATGGTTTATCGATTTCCGTGCCGAACCCTTCGCCAGTAACGGGCTGTTCGCGATTACCGGCGCTACCGGCGCAGGCAAAACCACCCTGCTGGATGCCATCTGCCTGGCGCTCTATCACCAGACGCCGCGCCTCGGCGCCATTTCCCAGAGTCAGAATGCGCTGATGACCCGCGACTGCGCCGAGTGTCTGGCCGAAGTGGAGTTTGAGATCAAAGGCGAAGCCTGGCGCGCCTTCTGGAGTCAGAACCGCGCCCGCGGCACCGCAGACGGCAAACTGCAGGCACCGCGAGTTGAGTTGGCGCGCTGTGCTGACGACACCATCGTCGCCGACAAAGTCGGTGACAAACTCCGGCTGATCGAGACCCTCTCCGGCCTCGACTTCGAACGTTTTACCCGTTCCATGATGCTGTCACAGGGCCAGTTCGCCGCGTTCCTCAACGCTAAAGCCAGCGAGCGTGCCGAACTGCTGGAGGAGCTGACCGGTACCGAAATTTACGGCCTGATCTCCACGGCGATATATGAACGTCATAAAGAGGCGAAAACCGCGCTGGATCTGTTGCGTAGCCGGGCGGGGGCAATGGCGCTACTGGATGATGAGACACGTACTGCGCTGCAACAGCAGATCGCCCGGCTGAGCGAGATGGAACAGACGCTGAGCCGCGACTACCAGCAGGCTCAGCAGCAACAGCAGTGGCAGCAACAGGCGCAGCAGCTGGAGCAGGAGATCGCTACGGCGAGCGCCGCCCTGCAGCAGGCTGAAGCAGCAGTGCAGGCCGCCGAAGCGGATCGGCAGCGACTGGCGCGCAGCGAACCGGCGGAAAAACTGCGGCCAGCCCTGCAACAGCGCGACCAGCTGGCGCAGGAGCAGCACGAGGTGCGCGGCCGTCAGCAGCAGCTGACCGGAGCCCATCAGCAGGCGCAGGCTGAACAGCAACGCCAGCAGCAACACACCGCCGCGGCGCAGGCCGCCGCTGAACAGGCGCACCAGCAACAGCAGCAGCAGGAGAGCCTGCTGACCGAACAGGTCATTCCGCTTGATCAGTCACTGCGCGCGCTGCAACAGCAACTGACCCGGCAGCAGCAGGAAAAAGATCGCCAGCAGCAGCAGTACGATCAGACCCAACGCGCGTTGATGGAACAGACAAGCCAGCTTGCCGCCTTACAACAGGCGATCGCCGGGCAGCAAACCCTGCGACAGCAGTTAGCCGATATGGCGCAATGGGGCGCCTTGCTGCCGCTGTGGCAGGAACGCTTTGCTCAGCTGGCGCAGCGTGAAGCGACGCTGGCCGGACTGGCACAACAGCAGCAGCAACAGCAGCAGAAGATCACGGCGCAGCAGGACGAACGGGAGCAGCAGGCGAAGCAAGCATTACCGCGCCAGCAAGCCGAACAGGCCGCTGCACAGGCGCTGCTGCAAGCGGAGCAAGCACTAACTTCGCTGCAGGAGCAGCACCCGCCAGCGGCGCTGCGTGAAGCGCTGAGCCAGCTGCACGCCAGCCGCGCGGCGCGCCAACAGCTGCTGCTGCTCTCGACTCAGTGGCAACCGCTGCATCGACAACAGCGTCAGCGCCAGCAGCAGCTGGCCGGGCTGGAACAGGCCCACCAGCAGGCGGAGGCGGAATTACAGAGCCTGCGCGAGCAGTGGAAACGCGAAAAACAGCAGCTGGACGATGTGGAGAAAATTTGCGCGCTGGAGCAGCAGATTGCCGATCTGTCGCACTATCGCGCCCAGCTGACGCCTGACCAGCCCTGCCCGCTGTGCGGCTCCTGCAGCCATCCGGCGGTTGAGGCTTACAGCACACTGGAAATCAGTGCCAGTCAGCAGCGGCGCTCGGTTCTGCAACAGCAGGTCGACGCGCTACGCGAAGCGGGCACCGCCAAAAAAGAGCAACTGAAACAGTCGGCGATCCAGCAGCAGTCGCTGCGCGACGACATTGCAGAAACCCAGCGGCAAATCACTACACTGGAGCAGCAATGGCAGGCGCTAAGCGGTGAGCTGGCACTCACCTTCACCTTGTCAGACGCTGACGCATTAACTCAGTGGCAGCAGCAGCAAAGTGAACGGGAACAGCAGCTTGAGCAGCAACGGCTGGCGCTGGAAACGGCTGAACAGGCGCGCCAGGCAGCAAAAGACCACCATCTTCAGCAGGCGCAGATCTGGCAGCAGCATCTGCAGGCTGAGCAGCTGGCACAGCAGTCGCTGGAGAACCAGCAGCAGGCACTCAGCGCGCTACAACAGCACCAGCAGCAGGAACAGCATGACTGGCAGCAGGTGCAGGATGGGCTGCAACAGCAGTTCAGCCAGCATAACCTGACCTTGCCTGCCGCTGCTGAACGCGCGTCATGGCTGGAGACTCAGCAGACCCGCTGGCAGCGCTGGCAGGAAAGTGAGCAGTTACTCGCTAATCTGCAGCCGCAGCTGCTGCGCGGCGAAACCCAGCTGGCTGCCCTGCAACAGCAGGCAGAACGGGAACAGCAGCAGCTGACCACCCAGCAGCAGCAGTTGCACCACGAGCAGACCCGACTCGATGAGATGCGCCAGCAGCGCCAGGCGCTGTTTGGCGATCGCGAGGTTGCCGCCGCCCGTCAGCAGATGCAGGAAAACCTCCGCCAGCACGAGGCGCAGCTCGCGCAGCTGCGGGATGGCTTACAGCGGACGCAAAGCGAGGTCAGCAGCCTGCAGGGTCAGCTGGCGGTCCTGGAAAGTCAGCAGCAGACGCTGGCAACCCGCCTGGCGGAGGCGGAACAGCGGTTGCAGCAGGCGCTGGCCGCCGCCGGTTTCAGTGATGAAGCCCGGCTGCGCACCGCACTGCTGGATGAACAGACGGTGCAGCAACTGCGTCAGCAGCTGCAGCAGATCGATCAGCAGCAGCAGCAGCAGCAGGCACGGCTGGCGGATCTGCATCAGCGGCTGGCGACCCACCAGCAGGCCCAGCCCGCCGGGTTACCGGCTTCGGCAGAGGCCCTGGCGCAGCAACTGGAACAGTTGCGCCTGGCGCTGCGCGACAATGCCAGCCAGCAGGGCCAGATCCAGCAGCAGTTGCAGAGCGATGCCAGCCTGCGTGACCAGCAGCAGAGCCTGATGACGCAGATTGCCGGGGATGAAACGGTGCTGGCGCAGTGGGGCTTGCTCAACGATCTGATTGGCTCCGCCAGCGGCGATAAGTTCCGCCGCTTTGCTCAGGGCTTAACGCTGGATCACCTGGTGGCACTGGCGAACCGCCAGCTCGATCGACTGCATGGCCGCTATCTGCTGCAGCGTCGCGCGCAGGATCTGCTGGAGCTGGACGTAGTGGATACCTGGCAGGCTGACACGGCGCGCGATACCCGTACGCTGTCGGGTGGCGAGAGCTTCCTCGTCAGCCTGGCGCTGGCGCTGGCGTTATCTGACCTGGTCAGCCACAAGACCCGCATTGAATCGCTGTTTCTGGATGAAGGATTTGGCACGCTGGATGCGCAAACGCTCGACACCGCGCTCGACGCGCTGGATGCGCTCAACGCCAGCGGCAAAACCATCGGCGTGATCAGTCACGTTGAAGCGATGAAAGAGCGGATACCGGTGCAGATTAAAGTGCGGAAAATGAACGGGCTGGGCTACAGCCAGCTGGAACTGCCGCAGGGATAACGGGCGCCGTAGCGCCCGCTTTGCCACCAATCAACGGGCGCTGATCAGCGTATAGCGCGGGCCGGTCAGTAAACCGCCCTGCTCGTTCTGTGCCAGCAGGCGATTGCTGGTCAGACCGGCAATCGAATGGGCTTTGTCACTGACGTTGCTGGCGATCTGTTTGATTGCCGCACTGACCAGCATGCCGACCAGCCCACCGTTATTGTTGTTGCCATCTTCATTGTCACTGGCGGTAGCGGAACCCTGCCAGAGTTCTTTGCCGCTGCGCAGATCCACCAGTCGCGCGGTCGCTGACACGGTGGTAACGCTGTCGATCACCCGGTAGCTGCTGCCGTACTCGCTGATGGAGATATAGAGCGCACTGTCGGCGTGAAAGATTTTATTCAGACGCGCCGGGCTGACTGCCTGGATTTCGCTGCCGCCGGACAGGCCATTCTGCTGGAAAGTCTCTTCTACCACCGCCACCGGAAAGACGTAGTAACCGGCTTCAGCCAGTGGCCGGGTAACCAGCGACGTCAGGCTGTGAGCGGCATTGATATCCGGCGCTTTGTTCTCGGCGGGTAACACCAGAATCGACGCAGGCTTACTGGCACGGAACGCGCTGTAATCATAAGGTTTTTTATGCTGCGCACAGCCGGTCAGCAGCAGCGCGGCCAGGGCGCCACACAAAACAATCAGTTTTTTCACCGGGTCACTCCTTGTTTGTTACTCATCAGAAAATCCATGTAAGGGCCCGCTTCCGGAAACAGCTGCTTTTCGGTCGCAAACTGGCCGAAGGCTTTGTTGGTATCGCCGGTTTTGGCGTAGAGCAGGCCGAGTTGCGCGTGCAGTCCTGGCGCGACCGGCTGGTTTGCCGCGCGAGCTTTTTCTACGTCGAGATTCAGTGCGTCGATCTGCTTCTGTGGATCGCTATCTTTCTGGTAGTAGCTATACAGCTGCTGCTGATAGTCGCCCCAGTAGTAAAGGGTTTTTGGCGCTTTTGGCGCGCAGCCAGCCAGCAGCGCAGCCGCCATCAGCAGGCCGCCCAGTGTGATCGCTTTCATTTCTTGCTTCCTTATTTAGCCGGACGCCAGGCGCCGTTGTTGATTCCATCCACTAAATGATCGACCGCTTCGCGAATCGCCAGATCCATCACTTTGCCATTCAGCGTCGAGTCATAACTGCTGGTGCCACCAAAGCCGATAATCTCCCGGGCTGAGAGCTGGTATTCGCCAGCGCCCTGCGCGCTGAACACCACTTCAGAGGTGGTGACATCCACCACGTTGAGATTGACTTTGGCATAGGCGATCTGGCTCTTGCCGCGGCCGAGAATGCCCCACAGCTGCTGGTCACCCACTTCTTTGCGGCCAAACTCGGTGATATCACCGGTGATGATATAGTTCGCGCCTTTGATATTTTGCTGACTGCGTTTGAAGTCTGACTCCTGCTGCAGCTCTTTCAGGTTGCTGCGATCCAGCACGCTGAACCGGTTAGTCTGCTGCAGATGGGTGATCAGAATGGTTTTTGACTGATTGCCCAGTCGATCGACGCCATCCGAGAAAATACCGTTCATATAAGCGGAACGGTTATCAAACTGACCAACCGCTATCGGGCTGCGCACGCCCTGGTAAGCGGGCTGGCTGGCTGCACGAACCTGGGGTGCTTCAATCGCACGTGATGATTCAGTCGCGCAGCCGCTGATCAGCGAAGCACTGAGTAAGGTGAGTGCCGCAACGGCATATTTTTTCTGCATTTCTAATCCATGAATAAATAATAAGAAACCGCGATGGGGCGGTAAATTCTGGTTCTGCCGACAGTCGGAGTAATGCCATAGCATTCGCCAGTCCGGTCTGTAGACTGTCGGCAGCAGAAGAAGAGAACTTTAATCAGAATTGGTCAGTTAAATGAATTTAATTAATCTATTTGGGAAAGTATTGCCGGGCGTTATTATTGCCGCGGCACTCAGTGGCTGTCAGCATTCTGAACCACAGCAACGGGATAGCGTGGCCAACCTGTGTCAGCCCGCCAGGGACCCCAACAGCGCATCCTGTCAGTGGACTAATCAAATGCAGCACCGGCTGAATCAGCAGTTCAGTGATGCAGCGCGCTATGCGGGCCAGCAATGTCTGGTCCGGCTGGAGTGGCAGCAGAGTGGACGCTATGCGGTGACGCAGACTCAGGGCGATGAGGCGTTGTGTTTACGGGCCTGGCAGCTGGCAGCGCAGACCAAAGGCTTGCCGCCGCCGCCGGTGCCTGGACAACCGGCGTGGTTTGGCTTTGCGCCGCGCAAGGCTAGCTTGCCAGCCCATGCTGACGCCACTGACGCGGGCTGATGCCGAACCAGCGCCGAAATGCCCGTGAAAAGGCGCTGACTTCCGAATAGCCCAGCAGCAGCGCCATCTCGGAGATCGGCAGCTGCTTCTGCTGCAGATAGTGAGTGGCCATTTCGCAGCGCACCTGATCCACCAGCGCACTGAAGCTACAGCCCTCTTCGCGCAGCCGCCGCTGCAGTGACCAGCTCGATAACCCCAGCTTATCGGCTACCTCTTCCAGCACCGGTTCGCCCTGCATCAGCGACAGGTGAACCTGAGAGCGCGCCTGCTCCACCCTGCTCTGCTGCGAAGCGGCGCGGTTGAGCTGCCGGATGGCATCCTGCATTACCATCAGCAACATCGGATCGCTTTCCGGCATGTTGCGCAGCAGATCGCGCTTTGGGATCACCAGCGAGTTAAACGGCTGATCGAACCAGACCGGCGCATCGAACACTTTCCCGTGATCGTGCCACTGCTCCGGGCGCGGATGTTCAAAATGCACTTCGCGCGGCGCCCAGTTTTTACCCGCCACATGACGAATCAGATTCATGAACATCCCCAGCGTCAGCTCCGCATCCTGACGGCGCATCAGTATGGCCCCGTGACGAACCTGATAGTCGAGCCGCCAGCACTCTCCTTTGTCCACCAGCCGGGTTAAGGTGTCGTGCTGATGCCACGGAAAGGCATTGACCACATTGTGCAGCGCCTGTTCCAGCGTGGCGGAACAGAGGCCGATGTAGCCAATCAGGCCTAATGACTGCGGTTTAAACTGCCTGCCGTAGTGCAAACCGAAGTTATCAAAACCGGAGTGTCGCGCCGCTTCCTCCAGTACCCGACAGTAGTTGACCAGCCCAAGGCTGAGCGTCGGGCTGGCGAGCCGTTCCGGATCGATACCGCTGATGCCGAAGATACGGTCCACATCGCCGCCACGGGTATGAATAAAATCGCTCAGGCCGGTGGCCGCAGCGGCCAGCACGCCGTGATTACCTGCCTCCGCCGCAGCGGAGCAGGCAGCAAATGCATCGGGCTGTTTTATCATCATCGGATTCATGGTCGCCTCAGTCAGAATTCAGGGGGAAAACCCATTCACAGACTGAGCAAATTCCGTACCAGCTTCATCCTTTGCGGTTTCAGCGAGTCAGGCCGTGGCGCTCGGGCGGGCAGCACTGCAGTGGCGCACCTGCGCCCGCCGCTGGTGCATCAGGCCCCGACCGGCAGCTGCTCACTCTCCAGATAACGACGGCAAAGTCGCACCGAATGGCTGGCCCATTCCGGGCCCAGGCTCTGCGCCATCTCCGTTTCGGCGTGCGATCCTACCCACGCGGTGAGCTGGATGCGGCGCTGGATCAGCAGCGTTGGCAGCATCGCCATCTCCTGGTCGCTGATGTGCGATACCTGCTCGTAGCCGCGGATCCAGTGATCGATCCACTCTGCCGCCCGCGGATGATGCTCGACAAAACTGATCGCTGCCGCCAGATCGTGCAGATACCAGCCCAGCCCGCAGTCATCGAAATCGATCACCCGGGTTTCGCCGTGGTGCAGCAGCAGGTTGGTCAGCCGTAGATCGGCATGGATCAGGCCATAGCGATCCGATCCTTTGCCAAACGCCGCCAGCGCCTCCCCCGCCTGAGCGATCGCCTGTTCGACGATCCCGTGATCGGCGGGAGCCAGATTGGGGGCATCCTGCCAGCGTCCCCAGTGGCTCTGTGCGCTGGTCATGGTGTGGTGATCCCAGATGATCCGCTGGAAGCCGGCCGGCGGCTGCCATTGTTTACTGTGCTGATGCAGCCGGGCCGTAATCTGTCCCAGTTGCTGAAAGGCGCGCGGGTCCACCTCGGTGGTCGGCATTTCGCCGTCAATCCAGTGAAACAGCACTACGTAACGCTCACCACCGTCGGGTAAGCGGAGCGTCAGCACCCGCTCGCCCTGGCTGTCCGCCACCGCCTCCGGCACCACGATGCCAGTTTCGCGCAGCGCGTCCAGCCACAGCAACTCGCTGAGGATATCCGCTTTCTGATGGTAGTCGCCGCGATGCAGTCGCAGCGCATAGCGCCTGGTGCCCGCATGCAGCAGAAACGTGGCATTCTCCGAGCGACACAGCAGCCGCAGCGTGCCCTGTAGCGCGGTGGGATAACAGCCCAGCGCCTGCTGCGCCAGTGCAGTGAGTTGAGAATCAGTCAGGTTGTCATATTGTTTCGCGCTCATCATTCCGGCTCCTGTCACTTACGTAACGTCAGCATGCGTTGCCAGAACCTGAGCTGCTTGACCGCAGAGGAGTCAAAGTTGACCGCAGCGTGCATCTGGCCCGGCGTTGTCTGTGAGTTGACCGTGGAGGACAGCATTGACCGCGCCGGCGTCAAGTCGCGGCCCGCCAGGCAACGGCATTATCCCTTCACTGTAGCGTAAACCATGAGGTGCGGTATCACTGCCGCGCGGCACCAACAACGACGGGGATAACAGTATGACAAACAGACTCAAGCCCACGCTGGGCACCCTGCATCTGTGGGGGATTGCGGTTGGCCTGGTTATCTCAGGCGAATATTTTGGCTGGAGTTACGGCTGGGCCGTGGCGGGCACGCTGGGCTTTCTGGTTACCACCGCACTGATCGCTACGCTTTATACCTGCTTTATTTTCAGCTTTACCGAGCTGACCACCGCAATTCCTCACGCCGGCGGGCCGTTTGCCTACAGCCGCCGCGCCTTTGGTGAAACCGGCGGGCTGATTGCCGGTCTGGCCACGCTGATTGAGTTCGTCTTTGCGCCACCGGCGATTGCGATGGCCATTGGTGCCTACCTCAACGTGCAGTATCCGGCACTCAACCCGAAAACCGCCGCGGTCGGCGCTTATCTGCTGTTTATGACGCTGAATATTCTTGGCGTAAAACTGGCGGCGATGTTCGAGCTGGTGGTGACCATTCTGGCGGTGATTGAGCTGCTGGTGTTTATGGGCGTAGTCTCGCCCGGTTTCAGCCTGGCGAACTTTGCCGCGCACGGCTGGGCCGGCAGCGACAGCTTCGGTATGCCGGCGTTTTCCGGTATTTTTGCCGCAATCCCATTCGCCATCTGGTTTTTCCTTGCCATTGAAGGTGCTGCGATGGCGGCGGAAGAGGCGAAAGATCCGACCCGTACCATCCCGCGGGCCTATATCAGCGGCATTCTGACGCTGGTGGTGCTGGCGATTGGCGTGATGCTGATGGCAGGCGGTGCGGGCGACTGGCGCAAACTGTCAGACATCAACGATCCGCTGCCGCAGGCGATGAAAATGATCGTCGGCGAACACTCTAACTGGATGCATATGCTGGTGTGGATCGGTCTGTTCGGTCTGGTCGCCAGTTTCCACGGCATTATCCTTGGCTATTCTCGCCAGTTCTTTGCGCTGGCCCGCGCCGGTTATCTGCCGCCCGGGCTGGCGAAACTGTCGCGCTTTCAGACGCCGCATCGCGCCATTATTACCGGCGGGATACTGGGGATCGCCGCCATTTACAGCGACGGAATTATTAATCTGCAGGGGATGACGCTGACGGCGGCGATGATCACCATGGCGGTGTTCGGCGCGATTGTGATGTATATCATGAGCATGCTGAGCCTGTTCCGGCTGCGCCGAACGGCGCCGGATCTGGTGCGCAGCTTCCGTGCGCCAGGCTATCCGATTGTGCCGGGCATCGCCCTGCTGTTATCGATGGTCTGCCTGCTGGCGATGCTGTGGTTCAATCCGGTGATTGGCGCGCTGTTCGTCGCCTTTATGCTGGTGGGTTACCTCTACTTCCTCGCCACAAAAGCGCAGCGCGACCGTGCGCCGCAGGACAGCATGCTGGTGGGCGAATAGCAGAGCGCGGCCTGTGGTCGCGCCCCGGGCAGAGAAGCCAGAATCAGTCGTTGAGCGGCCAGAGCCAGGCCGCGCCGCGCACGCCACTCGAATCGCCGTGTTGCGCCTTCAGCACCGACGTTTCGCATTCGCCACCGAATACCCATTTTTTCATCAGCGTCGGTACCGTCTGATAGAGACGATCCACGTTGCTCATGCCGCCGCCCAGTACGATCACATCCGGATCGATCAGATTCACCACCTGCGCCAGCGACTTTGCCAGCCGCAGTTCGTATCGGCTTATCGCCAGTTCGGCGATCGGATCCTGCTGTTCCAGCAGCGCCACGATCTCCGCTCCTTTACGTGACACGCCGCTCAGCCGCTGATAATCAATGCCGAAACCGGTGCCCGAAACGAAGGTCTCAATGCAGCCCTGCTGCCCGCAATAACAGGGCACTTCCTGCCGGTAGCGCAGTTCGTCTTCATCCATCCACGGCAGCGGATTGTGACCCCACTCGCCGGCATTGCCGTTACCGCCGATACGAGACTGGCCGTTGATCGCTATCCCGGCCCCCGATCCGGTGCCGATGATCACCGCAAACACCAGCGACTGTCCGGCTCCCGCCCCGTCAACCGCCTCGGAAACGGCGAGACAATTCGCGTCGTTGGCGATGCGCACGTCACGATTCAGCGCCTGCGCCAGATCTTTATCCAGCGGCTGGCCGTTAAGCCAGGTGGAGTTGGCATTTTTTACCCGCTTGCTGTAGGGCGAAATCGTGCCGGGAATGCCGAGGCCAACAGTGCCGGTCTGACCGGTTTTCTGCTCTGCCAGCCTGACCAGATCGACAATCGCCTGTACCGTTGCCTGATAGTCATCACGCGGCGTGTTGACCCGGTGACGAAACAGCTCCTGTCCGGCGTTGGATAACGCAATCACTTCTGTCTTGGTGCCACCCAAATCAATGCCTATGCGCACGGTTTATTCCTCATTATTCGTTCAGGTGGAACATACAGTAGAAGGCGCCAGCCGGAAAGGCAATGAAACCACTCCGATGTTTCGCTATCATGCGCGCTGACTCTGTTAGACTTGTGCGCCCGATCGCGCCACGGTAAGGAATCCCGATGTTGTGGTTTAAAAATATGATGGTTTATCGTCTGAATCGTGACATTCCGTTGTCCGCAGATGAGATGGAAAAACAGCTCGACGCCTTCACTTTTTCGCCGTGTGGCAGTCAGGATATGAGCAAAACCGGCTGGGTACCGCCGATGGGCAACCGCAGCGATGCGCTGACCCATGAAAACAACGGTCAGATCGTGATTTGCGCCCGCAAAGAAGAGAAAATGCTGCCGTCACCGGTAGTAAAACAGGCGCTGGAAGCGAAAATCGACAAGCTGGAAGCGGAACAGAGCCGCAAGCTGAAGAAGACCGAAAAAGATTCGCTGAAAGATGAAGTGCTGCACAGCCTGCTGCCGCGTGCGTTCAGCCGCTTTAGCCAGACCTGGTTGTGGATCGACACGGTGAACAACCTGATTATGGTTGACTGCGCCAGCGCCAAAAAGGCGGAAGATACGCTGGCACTGCTGCGCAAAAGTCTTGGTTCATTACCGGTGGTGCCCCTGACGCTGGAAAGCCCGATTGAACTGACCCTGACCGAATGGGTACGTTCTGGCGAGGTGCCCGCCGGTTTCGCCCTGATGGATGAAGCGGAGCTGAAAGCGCTGCTGGAAGATGGCGGCGTGATCCGCTGCAAGAAACAGGATCTGGTCTGCGATGAGATCGCCAATCACATCGAAGCGGGCAAACTGGTGACCAAACTGGCGCTGGACTGGCAGGAGCGCATTCAGTTTATGCTGGCCGATGACGGTTCAATCAAGCGCCTGAAGTTCAGCGACACGCTGCGCGACCAGAACGATGATATTGATCGTGAAGATTTTGCCCAGCGTTTTGACGCCGACTTTATTCTGATGACCAGCGAACTGGCTGCGCTGACCAGCAACCTGGTGGAAGCGTTAGGCGGTGAAGCCCAGCGTTAAGCTGGCGTCGCTCTGAAAGAAAATGGCCGCATTGCGA
>NZ_MLFN01000012.1 GCF_002095315.1 Pantoea conspicua | reverse complement strand
TCGCTCCGGCAGCCGTGTCTGCGCCTCCGGCACCGGCGACGCCAGCTGTTGCGCCGAATACCCCGGCAACCGCTGCACCCGTGTCGCAGCCTGCTGCATCCCCCGGTCTTTATGGCGCCGCAAACCCCTGCGCCAGCCGCCAGCCACGCTACTGAATCCGCGTTTGCCGCAGCCCGTTCGCCTGCGCAAAGCGCCCCAGCGGAAACGCCTCCGTTATACCGCTTTGAAATGCCGGATGAAGCGCCTGTTTCACCGTCATTCAGCGCCTATGATGATGATGAACCTAAGATGGGTAACTGGCGTGATACGCCATCGATGCCAGCCGCGCCGACTGCAGCGGCAGCTGCAGCTGCGGCTCAGGCAACGACGCGCACTGCGCCAGTGTTCGATCTGGCGCCTGAGACCAACCTTAATCCGCAGGTTAAGCAGGGAATCGGTCCGGCCCTGCCGCGCCCAAATCCGGTCAAACTACCGACCCGCCGTGAGCTGGCCTCGTATGGCATTAAATTGCCCTCTCAGCGTATGGCGGAAGAGAAAGCGAAAAACGAAGATAATGTACCGACTACCGCTGTCGAAGCCGAAGCGGAAGAGGCATTGCAGCAGGACGAACTGCGTCAGGCGTTCCAGTCTGAGCAGCAGCAGCGCTATGGCGCCAGCTGGCAGCAGGAAGACGAAGATGAGCAGGAGGCGCAACAGCAGGCGGCTCTGGCCCGTCAGTTTGCCGAGCAGCAACAGCAGCGCTACGAGCCGGAAGTGAAAAAAGAGTCACCGATCTTTAATCTGGATACGGCGTCTGCGTTTGACTTTTCACCGATGAAGGACCTGGTGGATGAAGGTCCGGTCGAGCCGCTGTTTACCATTGCGGCCACGCCTGAACCAGAAGCGCCTGCCACCTCGCATGAGCCCTGGCAGCAGACGCGTGAGGTTTCATCACCCCAGGCATCCGCACAGGTTCCGGCACCCGCCGCATTTGCGCCAGCTGCGGTGTCAGTGTCAGAGCAGCCCGCTTATACGGCACCTGCGGCTCCACAGGCCTCCGCTTATCCTTCGCCTGTTGCTGCGGCGCCAGAGCAGCCTGCCTATACGGCACCTGCTGCCGCGCCAGTCGAAGAATCAAAGCCGTCATTGCACGAAAGCCTGATTCATCCGTTCCTGATGCGTCACGAACAGCCGCTTGAAAAACCTTCGACTCCGCTGCCTTCGCTGGATCTGCTGACCGCACCGCCAGAAGAGGAAGAGCCGGTTGATATGTTCTCGCTGGAGCAGACCGCCCGACTGGTTGAATCGCGCTTAGGCGATTACCGGGTGAAAGCCGAAGTGGTGGGCATCTCGCCGGGTCCGGTCATTACCCGATTCGAACTGGATCTGGCACCGGGTGTTAAAGCCGCACGCATCTCTAACCTGTCGCGCGACTTAGCACGCTCGCTCTCTACCGTCGCAGTGCGTGTGGTAGAGGTCATCCCAGGCAAACCCTATGTGGGTCTGGAGCTGCCAAATAAGCATCGCCAGACGGTCTATCTGCGCGAAGTGCTGGATTGCCCTAAGTTCCGCGACAATCCTTCACCGCTGGCAGTGGTGCTGGGTAAAGACATTGCAGGTCAGCCGGTGGTGGCCGACCTGGCGAAAATGCCACACCTGCTGGTCGCCGGTACCACCGGTTCCGGTAAATCGGTGGGCGTTAACGCATGATCATCAGCATGCTGTATAAAGCGACGCCGGAAGAAGTTCGCTTCATCATGATCGACCCGAAAATGCTGGAATTATCAGTGTATGAAGGATCCCGCATCTGCTGACAGAAGTGGTCACTGACATGAAAGATGCCGCGAATGCGCTGCGCTGGAGTGTGGGTGAAATGGAGCGGCGTTATAAACTGATGTCGGCGCTGGGCGTACGTAATCTGGCGGGTTACAACGAAAAAGTGGAGCAGGCTGAAGCGATGGGCCGTCCGATTCCTGATCCGTTCTGGAAACCGGGCGACAGCATGGACATGACACCACCCGTGCTTGAAAAACTGCCTTATATCGTGGTGATGGTGGATGAGTTCGCCGACCTGATGATGGCGGTGGGTAAAAAAGTTGAAGAACTGATTGCCCGACTGGCTCAGAAAGCCCGTGCTGCCGGTATTCACCTGGTGCTGGCGACGCAGCGTCCGTCGGTGGATGTCATTACCGGCCTGATTAAAGCCAACATCCCGACGCGTATTGCTTTTACCGTATCCAGCAAAATCGACTCCCGTACTATCCTTGACCAGGGCGGTGCAGAATCGCTGCTTGGCATGGGTGACATGCTTTATATGCCACCGAACTCGTCGATGCCGGTGCGTGTTCACGGTGCCTTTGTCCGTGATCAGGAAGTGCATGCGGTGGTTCAGGACTGGAAAGCGCGCGGACGTCCGCAATATATCGAAAGCATCACGGCGGGCGAAGAGAGCGAAGGTAGCGGTGGCATCGACAGTGATGAAGAACTGGATCCGCTGTTTGACCAGGCGGTGGGCTTTGTTGTCGATAAACGTCGCGCCTCGATTTCAGGCGTTCAGCGTCAGTTCCGTATTGGCTATAACCGGGCTGCACGAATCATTGAGCAGATGGAAGCGCAGGGCATTGTTTCTGCACCAGGCCACAACGGTAACCGTGAAGTCCTGTCGCCACCGCCACACGATATGTGACGACTGACGATACGTTTTGCAACATTAATCAATGAGCCAGTTTCGACTGGCTCATTGTTTTCAGGCGTTTAAACCCCATATCTGACTATGCTTTCGGTTTATTCTCCTGTTCTGATAACGGAATAGCGACCAGGCTTAAGAGAGTTAGTCATGGGAACGTTTAAATAAGGAATTGAAGCAGATGAAATTACGCATAATCGCT
Organism: Pantoea conspicua; assembly: GCF_002095315.1. GTDB lineage: Bacteria > Pseudomonadota > Gammaproteobacteria > Enterobacterales > Enterobacteriaceae > Pantoea > Pantoea conspicua. Next base: position 79,622 of record NZ_MLFN01000012.1, on the reverse strand, counting down.
CTTGGCCTGTTGGCCACCTTTTCTTCAGCCAGCGTACTGGCTGATGCGTCCAGTGATCTGCAACAGCGCCTGAATAAGGTCAGCAGCTTCCATGCCAGCTTCACACAAAAAGTGACCGACAGCAGCGGGGCTAACGTGCAGGATGGCGAAGGCGAGCTGTGGGTGAAACGTCCCAGCCTGTTTAACTGGCATATGACCGCCCCGGATGAAAGCATCATAATCTCTGATGGTAAATCACTGTGGTTCTACAATCCGTTTGTTGAACAGGCGACGGTCAGCCTGCTGCAGAATGCCACCAGCAACACCCCATTTATGCTGATCGCCCGTAATCAGTCTAATGACTGGAAGCAGTACAACATCAAACAGCAGGGCGACAACTTCGAGCTGACCCCTAAAAACAGCGATGGCAACCTGAAACAGTTCACTATCCAGGTAACGCCAGGCGGCACCATCAACCGGTTCAGCGCCATTGAGCAGGATGGTCAGCGCAGCGATTACCAACTGAAAAGTCAGCAGAATGGGGCAATCAGCCCGGATAAATTTACGTTCACTCCGCCAAAAGGCGTAACGGTGGACGACCAACGTCAGTGAGGTCGCAGTGAGTAACCTGTCCCTGGATTTTTCCACTGAAAATTTCAAACCTCTGGCCGCGCGTATGCGGCCAGAAACATTGAAACAGTACATTGGTCAGCAACATCTGCTGGGTACCGGAAAGCCGTTGCCGCGTGCCATTGAAGCAGGCCATCTGCACTCAATGATTCTCTGGGGACCGCCTGGGACCGGTAAGACCACGCTGGCTGAAATTATTGCTCATTATGGCAACGCCGATGTAGAGCGTATCTCTGCGGTGACCTCAGGCGTTAAAGAGATCCGCGAGGCTATTGAGCGCGCGCGCCAGAGCAAACAGGTCGGGCGACGCACCATCCTGTTCGTGGATGAGGTTCACCGCTTTAATAAAAGTCAGCAGGATGCGTTTTTACCGCATATTGAAGACGGCACCATCACGTTTATCGGTGCGACCACCGAAAATCCCTCGTTTGAACTCAACTCAGCATTGCTGTCACGTGCCCGCGTCTATCTGTTGAAATCGCTGACCCACGACGATATTGAGCAGGTGCTGGATCAGGCAATGCAGGACAAAGCGCGCGGCTACGGCGACAGTGACATTGTGCTGCCCGACAATACCCGCCGGATGATCGCTGAGCTGGTGAATGGCGATGCACGACGGGCGCTCAATACGCTGGAGATGATGGCCGACATGGCCGAAACCAACGCATCGGGCCAGCGCGAACTGACACCGCAGTTGCTGAATGAGGTCTCAGGTGAACGATCGGCACGCTTTGATAATAAAGGCGACCGCTTTTACGATCTGATTTCGGCACTGCATAAATCGGTACGGGGTTCCGCGCCGGATGCCGCCCTTTACTGGTATGCGCGGATCATCACTGCTGGTGGCGATCCGCTGTATGTGGCGCGTCGGTTGCTGGCAATTGCTTCTGAAGATGTGGGTAATGCCGATCCGCGCGGTATGCAGGTAGCGATTGCGGCCTGGGACTGTTTCACCCGAGTGGGACCGGCTGAAGGGGAGCGCGCTATTGCACAGGCAATCGTCTATCTGGCCTGCGCCCCCAAAAGCAACGCGGTCTACACCGCCTTCAAAGCGGCGATGCGTGATGCACGCGATCATCCCGATTATGATGTTCCGGAACATCTGCGTAATGCGCCGACGAAACTGATGAAAGAGATGGGTCTGGGTAAAGAGTATCGTTACGCGCATGATGAGGCTAACGCTTACGCGGCCGGAGAGGTCTACTTTCCGCCCGAAATGGCCAGCGCACGTTATTATGTTCCGACGCAGCGTGGGCTGGAAGGTAAGATTGGCGAAAAGCTAAGCTGGCTGGCTGAGCAGGATCAAAATAGCCCGACAAAACGCTACCGCTGAAACAGACGTTACGGTAATGTGGTCAAGGTTTTCAACGCATTCCGCTGGAGTGCGTCCCTTCTTTCAATCAACTTTTAAATACACAGGATAAGCATGCTCGATCCCAATCTGCTGCGTAACGAGCCAGACGCAGTCGCAGAAAAACTGGCACGCCGGGGATTTAAACTGGATGTGGAAACGCTGCGTTCGCTTGAAGAGCGTCGTAAAGTCTTGCAGGTAGAAACAGAAAATCTGCAGGCTGAGCGTAATGCCCGATCCAAATCCATCGGTCAGGCCAAAGCACGTGGGGAAGACATCGAGCCACTGCGTCAGGAAGTGAATGCGCTGGGCGAACGCCTGGATGCCGCTAAAGCAGAACTGGATGAACTGCAGAATCAAATTCGTGACTTTGCGCTGGCGCTGCCCAATATTCCGGCAGATGAAGTGCCTTTGGGCAAAGATGACAGCGAAAACCAGGAAGTCAGCCGCTGGGGCGAACCGCGCCAGTTCGACTTCGAGGTAAAAGATCATGTAGAGCTGGGCGAAGCGGCTAAAGGGCTCGATTTTGCAGCCGCCGTGAAGCTGACCGGTTCCCGCTTTGTGGTGATGCAGGGGCAGATTGCGCGTCTGCACCGTGCGCTGAGTCAGTTCATGATTGACCTTCACACTGAGCAGCATGGCTACCTTGAAACCTACGTCCCTTACCTGGTAAACCATGAAACGCTGTACGGAACCGGTCAGTTGCCGAAGTTTGGCGAAGATCTTTTCCATACCCGTCCGCTGGAAGAGGAATCAGACAGCAGTCACTATGCACTGATCCCGACCGCTGAAGTGCCGCTGACCAACCTGGCGCGCGACGAGATCCTTGAAGAAGAGAGTCTGCCGGTTAAGCTGACGGCGCATACTCCCTGTTTCCGTTCTGAAGCCGGTTCCTACGGCCGTGACACGCGTGGTCTGATCCGTATGCATCAGTTCGATAAAGTCGAAATGGTGCAGATCGTCACGCCGGAACAGTCGATGGATGCGCTGGAAGAGCTGGTCGGTCACGCTGAGAAAGTGCTGCAGCTGCTGAACCTGCCTTATCGTAAGGTTTTACTCTGTACCGGCGATATGGGCTTTGGATCGACCAAAACCTACGATCTCGAAGTCTGGCTACCCGCGCAGAATACCTATCGCGAAATCTCCTCATGCTCCAACATGGGCGACTTCCAGGCGCGTCGTATGCAGGCACGCTGCCGCAGCAAACAGGAAAAGAAACCTCGTCTGGTTCATACCCTGAATGGCTCTGGCCTGGCTGTTGGCCGTACGCTGGTGGCGGTGCTGGAAAACTACCAGCAGCAGGATGGCCGCATTGTCGTGCCTGAGGTTTTACGTCCTTACATGAACGGCGTTGAAATTATCGGCTAAGTCATCGCGTTTTGATCAACCCGGCTTTGGCCGGGTTTTTTTATGTCCGCCATTCCAGAATAGGATTAATTCGTTTTATTGGTTATCACAAATAAACGTTATCGATAGTCATTCGGTTGAATGGCTTAAAAATGCGGTTTTTCATAGAGATAGCTTTTATTGTCCTGCCGCTTCGTCCTGCTGTAACCCACTGAAGATTAGTAAATTAAATTGTCACACAGCAAAATGTGCTGCGGGAAATTCCCGGCCATTGACTTTAAAAAAGCCAATGGCAAACTGCGCGCAATTTCCTTCATTTGTTTTGGTTTTTTCCCCTATGTCAACCTGGTCACGCCCTGTGATATTGCTGCTTTGCGGCCTGCTGTTAATGACCGTCTCCATTGCCGTGCTTAACACCCTGGTTCCGCTGTGGCTGACCCATGACTTACTGACAACCTGGCAGGTAGGTATCGTCAGCTCATCCTACTACACCGGTAATCTGGCCGGGACGCTGCTGGCCGGCTGGTTAATCCGCCAGCATGGATTCAACCGTAGCTATTACTTTGCTACCGGTCTGTTTGCCATAGCCACTATCTGCCTGGCAATAATGGATGGCTTCTGGGCGTGGAGCTCGCTGCGCTTTGTCGCCGGTGTGGGCTGTGCACTGATGTGGGTAGTGGTAGAGAGCGCATTGCTGTGCAGCGGGACGGTGCGCAACCGTGGGCAACTGCTGGCGGCGTATATGATCGTCTATTACCTCGGTACCGTAGCGGGGCAGTTGCTGGTCAGTAAGCTGTCGACCGAACTGTTAAGTGTGATCCCCTGGGTGACCAGCCTGGTATTTTGTGCAGTGTTACCGCTGGTGTTTACCCGCGTGTCAGCCAGTGGAGATACAGCAGAAGCCGCCCCAGGGCGCATCTGGCCGATGCTGCGTCGTCGTAGTTCGCGCTTAGGTATCAATGGCTGCATTATTTCAGGTATCGTTCTGGGCTCGCTTTATGGCCTGATGCCGCTCTACCTGTCGCATCAGGGAATGAGCGATGCCAATGTCGGCTACTGGATGGCGCTGCTGGTCAGCGCAGGTATTGTCGGACAGTGGCCAGTTGGCCGACTGGCAGATCGCTTTGGCCGGATGCTGGTGTTACGGGTACAGGTGTTTGTGGTGATTCTGGGCGCGATGGCGATGCTGACCAGCGCTGCGATGGCACCGGCACTGTTTGTGCTGGGGCTGGCCGGTTTTACGCTCTATCCGGTTGCCATGTCGTGGGCCTGTGAAACCGTTGCACACCATGAACTGGTGGCGATGAACCAGGCGCTGTTGATGAGCTATACCGTTGGCAGTCTGGTGGGGCCAGCGATGACCTCAATGCTGATGCAGAATTATTCTGACCGGCTGCTGTTTGTGATGATCGCTGCGGTGGCGCTGATCTATCTGGTGATGCTGTTACGTAAGGCTAATCATCACGCTACGCCGGTGGCGCATGCCTGATTGCCAGAGAGTAAAAAGGGAGCCGCGGGCTCCCTTTTTTACAGGCATTTTTTACTTAATCAATACATAACTTCATGGCCGTAACTGGCGAGAATATTTTTAACCCGTTCCATTGTCTCTTTGCTGGGCGGCTTAACACCATCCAGCTTGTACTCTTCACCCATCGCAATCCATTTGTGTTTGCCCAGTTCGTGATAGGGCAACAGCTCAATCTTCTCCACGTTTTCCATATCGCGGGTAAATTCACCCAGCTGATGTGCGGTATCGTCGTCGTCAGAATAGCCGGGCACCACGACAAAGCGAATCCAGGTGCGCTTGCCTTTTTTCTGCAGATAGCGAGCAAAGTCCAGCGTGCGATGATTCGAGACGCCGACCAAGATCTGATGAACGTCATCGTTCATCTGTTTGAGATCGAGCATCACCAAATCGGTGACGTCGAGCAGCTCGTCAATCACCGGATCGTAGCGACGGACAAAGCCGTTGGTATCAAGGCAGGTATGAATACCTTCGGCTTTACAGGCGCGGAACCAGTCGCGCACAAATTCGGCCTGCAGAATAGCCTCACCGCCCGATGCTGTCACGCCGCCGCCTGAGGCATTCATAAAATGACGATAAGAGAGCACATCCGCCATCAACGCCTCGACGCTGATCTCTTTGCCACCGTGGGTATCCCAGGTGTCGCGGTTGTGACAATAGAGGCAGCGCATCAGGCAGCCCTGAAAGAAGGTGATAAAGCGGATACCGGGACCATCGACGGTACCGCAGGATTCAAACGAGTGGATACGACCGTTGACTGACATTGCGATGTTTTCTCCAGTGAGTCTGCCGGGACAGACGGCGCAATCTCTGTTGCGCTCAGGGCAGGAAATCGATTCTGGTTGTGACCTCAACTGAGATCACCAACAGAGCAGACTTTGAATAAAAGGCTCCCTGCGGAGCCTTTTTTATCGAACGGAGGGGTGATTACAGTGACTGTGTAAAGGTACGGGTAATCACATCCTGCTGTTGCTCTTTGGTCAGCGAGTTGAAACGTACAGCGTAACCAGAAACACGAATAGTCAGCTGAGGATACTTCTCTGGATGCTCCATCGCGTCCAGCAGCATTTCACGGTTCATCACGTTGACGTTCAGATGCTGCCCGCCTTCGATGCTGGCTTCATGATGGAAGTAACCATCCATCAGACCGGCAAGGTTGGCTTTACGCACGTTATCATCTTTACCCAGCGCGTTCGGCACAATTGAGAAGGTATAAGAGATACCATCTTTCGCATAGGCAAACGGCAGTTTCGCTACTGAGGTCAGAGATGCGACGGCACCTTTCTGATCGCGACCGTGCATCGGGTTAGCACCTGGTCCGAATGGCGCGCCAGCACGACGTCCATCAGGCGTATTACCGGTTTTTTTGCCGTAAACCACGTTGGAAGTAATGGTCAGGACAGACTGCGTCGGTACGGCATGACGGTAGGTGTTGAGCTGCTGGATTTTCTTCATGAAGCGCTCAACCAAATCACAGGCCAGGTCATCAACCCGTGGGTCGTTGTTACCAAACTGTGGATATTCGCCTTCGATATCGAAGTCGATGGCCAGACCATCTTCGTCGCGGATCGGTTTCACCTTGGCATATTTAATCGCAGAAAGTGAATCCGCAGCAACGGAGAGACCCGCGATACCACAGGCCATGGTACGGTAAACGTCACGATCGTGCAGCGCCATCAGTGCCGCTTCGTAGCTGTACTTATCATGCATGTAGTGAATGATGTTCAGCGAAGTCACGTACTGTTTTGCCAGCCAGTCCATGAAGTGATCCATACGCTCCATGACGGTGTCGAAATCCAGCACGTCGTCGCTGATTTTGTCGCCTTTCGGTCCAACCTGCATTTTCAGCTTTTCATCCACGCCGCCGTTGATTGCGTAGAGCAGGGTTTTCGCCAGGTTGGCACGTGCGCCAAAGAACTGCATTTGTTTACCGACAATCATCGGGCTGACACAGCAGGCAATGGCGTAGTCATCATTGTCGAAATCAGGACGCATCAGGTCATCGTTCTCATACTGCAAAGATGAGGTATCGATAGAAACTTTAGCGGCATATTTTTTGAAGTTAATCGGCAGTTTTTCAGACCATAGAATGGTCATGTTCGGCTCTGGTGAAGGACCCATGGTGTAGAGGGTATTCAGGAAGCGGAACGTACTTTTTGATACCAGGGTACGGCCATCAACGCCCATACCTGCCAGTGATTCAGTGGCCCAGATTGGGTCACCTGAGAACAGCTCATCATATTCCGGCGTACGCAGGAAACGGACCATACGCAGTTTCATCACCAGATGGTCAATCAGTTCCTGTGCCTGTTCTTCAGTCAGTTTGCCGGCTTTAAGGTCACGTTCGATGTAAACATCAAGGAAGGTTGAGACGCGGCCAAATGACATGGCAGCACCGTTTTGTGATTTAACTGCAGCCAGGTAGCCATAGTAAGTCCACTGCACGGCTTCCATCGCATTGGTCGCCGGGCCGGAGATGTCATGGCCATATTTTGCTGCCATTTCTTTAATCTGGGCCAGCGCACGATGCTGGTCAGCAATCTCTTCACGCAGACGAATGGTCGCTTCCAGATTCACGCCATTCTCTAAATCTTCCTGCAGTGAGGCGAACTGAGAGAATTTATCCGCCATCAGATAATCGATACCGTACAACGCCACGCGACGGTAGTCACCAATGATACGGCCACGACCGTAGGCATCAGGCAGGCCGGTCAGAATACCTGATTTACGGCAGCGCAGAATATCCGGGGTATAAACATCGAATACACCCTGGTTATGGGTTTTACGGTATTCAGTGAAGATTTTTTTCAGAGAAGGATCGAGTTCACGGCCATAAACCTTGCATGAACCCTCAACCATTTTGATGCCACCATAAGGAATGATGGCGCGTTTCAGTGGCGCTTCGGTCTGCAGGCCAACAATTTTTTCCAGCGGCTTGATAATATAGCCCGCGTCATGGGAGGTAATGGTTGACGCCAGGTCGGTATCGAAATCTACCGGTGCGTGGGTGCGGTTCTCAATTTTGATGCCTTCGAGCACGCTTTCCCATAATTTGGTGGTTGCTTCGGTTGGGCCCGCCAGGAAAGACTCATCACCTTCATACGGTGTGTAATTTTTCTGGATGAAGTCGCGTACGTTGACGCTATTCTGCCATTCGCCTTCAGCAAATCCTTCCCAGGCTGAAGCCAGTTTTGCATTAAGTTCGGTCATAATATACCTGCCTTATATGAGGAGACTTTACGGTCGGGCGCCGATGATGCTTGCGCCGTCAAAAATGCAGTTAATGTGACTGGTCACCATCGCGAAGATAGATGATCCAGTAGGTCAACCCGACCAGGACACCGCCGCCGATAATATTGCCGAGGGTGACAGGAATCAGGTTGTCAAAAATAAAGTTACTGACCGAGAGCGAGTGGAACTGTGCGGCAGTGGTGCCGGTCGCCTGCCAGAACTCAGGAGTGGCGAAGTCACGAATCACAATCGCAAACGGAATCATGAACATATTGGCAATGCTGTGCTCGAAGCCGCTGGCAACAAACATTGCAACCGGTAATATCATCACCACCAGCTTATCGGTGAGCGTGCGGCCTGAATAACTCATCCAGACAGCCAGGCAAACCAGCAGATTCGCCAGGATCCCCAGACAGACGGCTTCTACAAAGGTGTGATGCATTTTATGGTCAGCGGTTTGAAGGACGTTTAAACCCCAGGCACCGTTAGCCACCATGTACTGACCAGCAAACCACATCAATGCGACAAAAAAGAGTGCCCCCACCAGGTTGCCGATATAAACGTTGATCCAGTTGCGGGCCAGCTGACCCCAGCTGATACGTCCGCTGGCTTTGGCCACTACGATCAGCACGGTAGAGGTGAAAAGATCGGCACCACAAACCACAACCAGCATCAAACCCAGCGAGAAACAGATCCCGCCGATCAATTTGGCGATGCCATAGGGCATTGCGGCGGTACCGGTGGTGGCTGTGATATAAAAAACAAATGCGATGGAGATAAATATGCCAGCGTTTATTGCCAGAAAGAAGGTAGTAAAAGGATGTTTGGTCGCTTTGTATATACCCGCATCTTCAGCAACTTTCGCCATCGCGGCCGGTAATAAAAGATTAAAAGGGTTGTCAGCTTTCACACTAACTTACTCCATAAGTTGTCTGAAAAAATACTAACAAAGGAGTATAGGTCAGTAATTGATTTGGATCATGTTTGCCGGAGCGGCAGCGGTTGTGATTGATTTAAGAGGCATTAAAATCTCGTAATATATTGATAAATAAAAAATAAAATAAAATTTTAAAAATACAAATATATTTTAATAAAAATGACTGGCGCCATCTTTTCAATCGGCGAATGTAATTTATTGTCGGGTGACATGTTAATTATTATGAAGTGTTGTGACGCTAAAAAGTCTTAATCAGGCTAATGTTTCTTAAAAATAACGCCCCATTTCCCGAATTATCCGGCAGCCGGGGCGTCACATATTACAGCTCAGCGCGAATTGATTATGCGCTTTGCCAGTAACGACGCTTTGCAGCCTGCAGTTTTTCATAGGCCGCCAGCAGAGACTGGTGTGCCGGGAACGCTTTCAGTTCCTCATCAACCGCCTGAAGGCCATAGAACGGACTTTCACCACTGATGGCTGCGGAAGCGGCTTCCATTGCTTCTGTGCCATACATGCGCACAAACGCATGATGATACTGCAGCGGGTCGCGCTCATCTTCCATCGCCAGTAAAAGTAGCGTCTGCAGGCAGCGATAGTAGTTGGCACGTTCAGGTGTGAAGATGGAACTGTTGAACTCCATTGTCCATTCCGTCCAGATCAATGCCTGATCCAGGTCGCCTCCGGCCATTGCCAGCATCGCTTTTAGCTCGCCAATACGCAGCGTATACCAGCCGTTATCTTTACCGGTCGCCAGCCCCAGTAGTTCACGGACGCGGGTAAAGTCATCAAAGCCTTCATCATCGAGCTGGCCAATCAGATCCAGATACTCTTCCGGATTCCAGTTGCTGTCAGGGAGAGCCAGTAGGGTTTCCCGCATACCTGCGCCCATGCTGTTATTCGCCAGCAGCAAATCTTCCGCCGGATAGATGTCAGACATGCCGGGTACGATAATGCGGCAGGCATAGACGCTCAAATGCTCATAATCAGCAATATAAACTTCCTGATCTTCAGCCGCGAAGATCGCCATCAGCGTGGCAAATTCCTGTTCCGTGGTGCCAGCGAAGGACCAGTCAACAAACGGGTAATCCGCCGTCTCTTTAAACAGGTCCCAGGAGATCAGGCCGCTTGAATCGATGAAGTGCGTTTCGAGATTGGCGTGTTCCGCCACTTCTTCATCATCAAAGGTTGGCGGCGTGAACACATCCAGATCTTTAAGGCTGCGACCCTGCAATAACTCGGTAACGGTACGTTCAAGCGCCACACCAAAATCAGGATGGGCCCCGAACGAAGCGAAACAGGTGCCGTTTGCCGGATTAAACAGGACCACACAGATGACCGGATATTTGCCGCCCAGTGAGGCGTCATAAGCAAAGATAGGGAAACCTTCCGCTTCCAGGCGCGCAATCGCCTCGACCACATCAGGATAACGCTGCATCACGGCATCCGGAATGGCTGGCAGGCTGATGGCTTCCGCAATGATGCGGTTTTTGATGTAGCGCTCGAAAACTTCTGACAGTCCCTGAACCCGTGCCTCATTAGCGGTGTTGCCCGCTGACATCCCGTTAGAGACGTAGAGGTTGCCGATGATGTTCATCGGAATGTAGACGGTTTGCTGATCGGACTGACGGGTAAAGGGCAGGGCACAGATGCCACGCTCAGCATTGCCGGACTGCAGATCAATCAATTCTGCGGCGGTCAGCGCATTATCCGGGTCGTAAAAAGCCCGCAGGCGCGGGTCAAGAATGCCTTCTGGCAGCGATTCATCGGCCGGCAGCGCAAACCATTTTTCATTGGGATAGTGAACGAAATCGCCATTGGCGATATTTTTTCCTAACCAGAAGTCAGCAAAGAAATAATTCGTTGAGAGACGCTCAAAATATTCACCCAGCGCAGAGGCAAGGGCCGCTTTCTTGCTGGCTCCTTTACCGTTCGTGAAGCACAACGGACAATCGCGGTCACGAATATGCACAGACCAGACATGGGGAACAGGATTAAGCCAGGAGGCCTCTTCAATATTAAAGCCAAGGTCCTGAAGCTTGTTCTGGAAACGGGTAATGGAGTCTTCCAGCGCGGCATCTTTGCCCGGGATAAATGTTTGCGTCATAGTGCCGCTCTCTCAGTTGTCATAGGGTGCGTAAAGCGCGCAATGATACGGATTTTGCCAACGATCCGCTATCAAGGCGGGATAATTTTACCGGCTTAGTGTTCATCACCCAGGCTGTCAGACCAAACGGCAATTGGGCAGGCTGGACGAAGCCTCACAAAATTTTGTGTTGGTTTACATTGGTAATATAACCTTCGGCGCGACGGATTCGGAAAATGTGACCGCCACCCGATTTATGATTGCAGCCATCAGGATGCAGTGATAAAACCGGTAAGTTATTCATAACCGTTCGATATGACAGTGGTGAGGGGAAATGACGCAAGTTTATAATTTTAGCTCCGGCCCAGCGATGCTGCCGGTTGAAGTGCTCCGTCGTGCAGAACAAGAGCTGACAAACTGGCGTGGCCTGGGAACCTCCGTAATGGAGATCAGTCACCGCAGCAAAGAATTTATTCAGGTCGCCGAAGAAGCGGAGCAGGACTTCCGTGATCTGCTAAAAATACCGGCCAATTACAAAGTATTATTCTGCCACGGCGGGGCGCGCGCGCAATTTGCTGCCGTGCCGGGCAACCTGCTGGGCAATGCGTCATCGGCTGACTATGCTGATGGCGGCTACTGGGCGCACAGCGCCATAAAAGAAGCGCAGAAGTATTGCTCCCCGCGCACCCTGGATGTCAAAACCACACGCGACGGTAAACGTGCGATTCTGCCGATGCGGGAATGGGATGTCAGCGACGCCTCTGCTTATCTGCACTTCTGTCCGAACGAAACCATCGACGGTATTGCGATCGACGAGCAGCCTGACTTTGGCAGCAAAACAGTGGTCGCAGATTTCTCCTCTACTATTCTGTCCCGCCCGATTGATGTCAGCCGCTATGGCGTGATCTATGCCGGTGCGCAGAAGAACGTCGGGCCTGCAGGCTTAACGCTGGTGATTGTGCGTGAAGATCTGTTAGGTCAGGCGCAGGCGTCAGTGCCATCAATCCTTGATTACAAGGTGCTGGCCGACAACGATTCGATGTTCAACACCCCACCAACTTTTGCCTGGTATCTTTCTGGCCTGGTATTCAAATGGCTGAAGGAAAAAGGCGGCGTGGCTGAGATTGACCGGATCAATCAGGCCAAAGCTGACCTGCTCTATGGCGTGATTGATCACAGCGGTTTCTACCGCAATGACGTGGCGACAGAAAACCGCTCACGCATGAATATCCCTTTCCAGCTGGCTGATGCGTCGCTGGATGCAGTGTTCCTTGAAGAGTCATTCAGGGCGGGACTGCATGCGCTGAAAGGACACCGGGTAGTAGGGGGCATGCGTGCTTCTATCTATAATGCCATGCCGCTGGAAGGCGTTAAGGCGCTGACCGACTTTATGGTTGATTTTGAACGCCGTCACGGCTGATTAATGACATATCAGCATCAATGCTGATGCCAGACCTCGTCAGTTGGCGAGGTCTTCGTATTATTTGAGGATTTCGTTTCACATGCAGGACTCCCTGACTCTCCAACCCATCGCGCACGTCAACGGCACGGTAAATCTGCCTGGATCTAAGAGCGTATCAAACCGTGCATTATTGCTGGCGGCACTGGCTAAAGGCACCACCCGTCTGACCAACTTACTCGACAGCGATGATGTTAAGCACATGCTGAACGCGCTTAGCGCATTGGGAGTAAGCTACACGCTCTCCAGCGATCGCCGGGTGTGTGAAGTCACGGGAAAGGGCGGCCCGCTGCATTCCGATCAGCCTCTCTCGCTGTTCCTGGGGAATGCGGGGACCGCGATGCGTCCGCTGGCCGCGGCGTTATGCCTGGGTCAGCAGGATATTGAACTGACTGGCGAACCGCGAATGAAAGAGCGCCCAATCGGGCATCTGGTCGATGCATTACGCCAGGGCGGTGCCAATATTGACTATCTGGAGAATCAGGATTATCCGCCGCTGCGTTTACGCGGGGGGTTTACCGGGGGCGATGTCAGCGTGGATGGCAGCGTCTCCAGTCAGTTCCTGACGGCGTTATTGATGACTGCACCGCTGGCTGAGCAGGACACCCACATTAGCATCATAGGTGAACTGGTTTCGAAACCTTACATCGATATTACGCTGCACCTGATGCGCTGCTTTGGCGTTGAGGTTGAAAACCAGAACTATCAGCATTTCCTGATTAAAGGAGAGCAGCACTACCAGTCACCGGGCGACTATCTGGTTGAAGGTGATGCCTCTTCGGCTTCCTATTTCCTCGCCGCTGCCGCTATCAAAGGTGGAACGGTACGGGTGACCGGGATTGGTCGCAACAGCGTGCAGGGCGATATCCGTTTTGCCGATGTGCTGGAAAAAATGGGCGCGCAGATTGAGTGGGGCGACGATTATATTGCCTGCACGGCCGGACAGTTACAGGCCATCGATATGGACATGAATCATATCCCGGATGCGGCCATGACCATTGCCACCACTGCGCTGTTCGCCGAGGGAACCACTCAGTTGCGTAACATCTATAACTGGCGGGTGAAAGAGACCGATCGGTTGAGCGCGATGGCCACTGAACTGCGTAAAGTCGGTGCGGAAGTGGAAGAAGGCCACGACTTTATCCGGATTACACCGCCGGCGACGCTGCTTCATGCGGACATAGGCACCTATAACGATCACCGTATGGCGATGTGTTTTTCGTTAGTTGCGCTCTCTGATACCCCGGTCACTATTCTCGATCCGGGCTGTACGGCGAAAACTTTCCCCGACTACTTCGCTCAGCTGGCAAAAATCAGTCAGCCTGCCTGATGCCTCATCTCCGGTGCGATACCGCACCGGGAATCCTCATATTATCTGGCCGTGTTGCGGCAGAGATCCTCTGATTTACCTGGAATTATTAACACCGTCAGTGCGAAAGGGTAACCAAGCTGGATTGGGCAGCGTATAATGCTAGTCATTAACGATGGCCAACTGGCCGAAAAGCGCGCAGCAACAGGAGGGAATAATGACAGTAACTGCCCCGGTCATAACTATCGATGGGCCAAGTGGTGCGGGAAAAGGGACCCTGTGCAAAGCAATGGCGGAAGCCTTGCAGTGGCATCTGCTGGACTCTGGCGCAATTTATCGCGTGCTGGCATTAGCAGCGTTACATCATCAGGTGGATATCGAATCTGAAGAAGCACTGGTGCCGATTGCCGCACATCTGGATGTGCGCTTTCTGTCACAAAACGGCGAGATGCAGGTGATTCTGGAAGGTGAAGATGTTACCAGCGAAATTCGTACTCAGGAGGTCAGCAACACGGCTTCCCGCGTAGCGGCTTTCCCACGGGTACGTGAAGCGTTACTGCGCCGTCAGCGCGGTTTCCGCGACGCGCCAGGTCTTATTGCCGATGGTCGCGATATGGGTACCGTGGTTTTCCCGGATGCGCCGGTCAAAATTTTCCTGGATGCCAGCGCGGAAGAGCGTGCCCAGCGCCGTATGCTACAGTTGCAGGATAATGGCTTTAATGTTAACTTTGATCGCCTTTTAGCCGAGATAAAAGAGCGTGATGACCGCGATCGTAACCGCGCAATTGCGCCTTTGGTAGCTGCTGGCGATGCACTGGTTCTGGACTCTACTGAAATGTCTATCGATCAGGTCATTGAAAAAGCGCTACACTATGCCCGGGAAAAGCTGGGCATTACGGCTTAACTGAATTTATCACCCTGTACCACGGATCCGGTGCCGGGCATGTGAAACAACCCCATCCGACATGAAGTCAGATGGACGTTAAATTGAAGAATCCTGAAGATTATCAATATGACTGAATCTTTTGCTCAACTATTTGAAGAATCCTTAAAAACAATCGAAACCCGCCCGGGTTCTATCGTTCGTGGCATCGTCGTTTCTATCGACAAAGATGTCGTTCTGGTTGATGCGGGTCTGAAATCTGAATCTGCAATTCCTGCAGAGCAGTTCAAGAACGCAGCCGGCGAACTGGAAATCCAGGTTGGCGACGAAGTTGATGTTGCTCTGGATGCAGTGGAAGACGGCTTCGGTGAAACCCTGCTGTCCCGTGAGAAAGCTAAGCGCCATGAAGCATGGATCACGCTGGAAAAAGCTTACGAAGACGCTGAAACTGTTACCGGTGTTATCAACGGCAAAGTTAAAGGCGGCTTCACAGTTGAGCTGAACGGTATCCGTGCGTTCCTGCCAGGTTCACTGGTTGATGTTCGTCCGGTGCGCGATACACTGCACCTGGAAGGCAAAGAGCTTGAATTCAAAGTAATCAAGCTGGACCAGAAACGCAACAACGTCGTGGTTTCACGTCGTGCGGTTATCGAATCCGAAAACAGCGCAGAGCGCGATCAGCTGCTGGAAAACCTGCAGGAAGGCATGGAAGTCAAAGGTATCGTTAAGAACCTGACTGACTACGGTGCATTCGTTGATCTGGGTGGCGTTGACGGCCTGCTGCACATCACTGACATGGCCTGGAAGCGCGTTAAGCATCCAAGCGAAATCGTCAATGTGGGCGACGAAATCACTGTTAAAGTGCTGAAGTTCGACCGCGAGCGTACCCGCGTATCCCTCGGCCTGAAACAGCTGGGCGAAGATCCATGGGTGGCTATCGCTAAGCGCTATCCGGAAGGCACCCGCCTGACCGGTCGTGTAACCAACCTGACTGATTACGGCTGCTTCGTGGAAATCGAAGAAGGTGTTGAAGGTCTGGTACACGTTTCTGAAATGGACTGGACCAACAAAAACATCCATCCGTCTAAAGTTGTTAACGTAGGCGACGTGGTTGAAGTTATGGTTCTGGACATCGACGAAGAGCGTCGTCGTATCTCCCTGGGTCTGAAGCAGTGTAAATCTAACCCATGGCAGCAGTTCGCTGAGACACACAACAAAGGCGATCGCGTTGAAGGTAAAATCAAGTCAATCACTGACTTCGGTATCTTCATCGGCCTGGACGGCGGCATCGACGGTCTGGTTCACCTGTCTGACATCTCCTGGAACGCGACTGGCGAAGAAGCCGTTCGTGAGTACAAAAAAGGCGACGAAATCGCTGCCGTTGTACTGCAGGTCGATGCAGAGCGTGAGCGTATCTCTCTGGGCGTTAAGCAACTGGCAGAAGATCCGTTCAACAACTACATCACGCTGAACAAGAAAGGCGCTATCGTTAACGGCAAAGTAACTGCTGTTGATGCTAAAGGTGCTACAGTTGAATTAGCAGACGGCGTTGAGGGTTACCTGCGCGCTTCTGAAGCTTCACTGGATCGCATTGAAGATGCCACTCTGGTTCTGAGCGTTGGTGACGACGTTGAAGCTAAATTCACCGGTGTTGATCGTAAAAACCGTGTGGTTAGCCTGTCTGTCCGTGCGAAAGACCAGGCTGACGAGAAAGAAGCCATCAATACTGTTAACACCAAACAGGAAGAAGGCAATTTCTCTAACGCTATGGCTGAAGCGTTCAAAGCGGCTAAAGGCGAGTAATCGACCTGAAGCACCGGGTGGGCAACCACCCGGTTTCGGTAAAAGCTGTCATACATTCCCAGAGGGATAAACCGGAGGTTACATGACCAAGTCAGAACTGATCGAAAGACTGGCGGGACAGCATACTCATATACCGGCGAAAGTCGTTGAGGATGCAGTAAAAGAGATGCTCGAGCACATGGCCACGACGCTGGCACAGGGCGAACGCATCGAAATCCGGGGATTCGGCAGCTTTTCTTTGCACTATCGCGCTCCGCGCACGGGTCGTAACCCGAAAACGGGTGACAAAGTGGATCTGGAAGGTAAATACGTTCCCCACTTCAAGCCAGGCAAAGAGCTGCGCGATCGCGCAAACATCTACGGCTAAGCCGATACCGAACCAGACAAACGACACCTCCGGGTGTCGTTTTTTTTGCCCGCTATTTCTCAGCGCTGACATCCGGATTGGTGCAACCCGTTCCGCCCCCCCTGCGAATTAATGCGATACCGCTCGCTACTGTCTGATTACCTGCTTTAACGCCGACACAAACCGTTCAGAATAAACATATTCATCAGGATGGATGTGATTATGCTGACATGGATGGTTGTAGCCCGGCTGGCCATTATGGCTACGCTGCCTTTACTGTTTATCGCCCGGCTTCCTGCCGTGGAAATCATTCTGGGCTTGCTGCTGGCAGGGATCGTATTACTGCAATGTCGCCTGCAAACCCTGCGCATAACCGGCCTCGCCCTGCTGCTGCTGGCATGGGCGTGTAACGATGCAAGGCTAATGATCAGGGATATTGAGCATCATGCCGCACGACCAGCAACCTATAGCATCCATATTATCGAACTGAAAAAGGAGAGCAGGCAAATCAGGGTTCGCCTGTTGAAAGAGGGCGAACGCAGGCTGTTTCCGCCCCGTTTTGCCTGGCTTTATTTCGATGCCGACCCTGAACAGTTTTGTCCCGGCCAGCGCTGGACAATGCGATTACGACTGCGGGCGGTTCATGCCCGGCTGAATGAGGGCGATTTTGATGCTCAGCGTTTTGCGCTGGCGAATAATACGCCGTTACAGGGGCGTATTCTTCAACAGGTTGCGGAGAAGAGTCGGTGTAACTGGCGCTGGCGATTCATCCTGTGGCATCGCAAACAGACAGCCGCTTTACCGTCGCATGCCACATTAGAGGCTCTGGCCTTCGGCATTCGTGATGATTTGAGCCGCGAAACGCGGCAGTTGTTGCGTGATACCGGTACCGCTCATCTGATGGCGATTTCAGGCATGCATATTGCGCTGGCGGCTGGCAGCGGCTGGCTGCTGGCACGCGGAGTGCAATCTGTGCTGCCGGCCCGCTATATCAGTTACGGTTTTCCACTGTTAGTCAGCTGGCTGTTTGCTGCGCTCTACACCTGGTTGTCGGGGGTGCATCCGCCAGCGCAGCGTGCACTGCTGGCGCTGACGCTCTGGACGCTTACCCGTATTGCCAGCATTCAGCTCAATAGCTGGCAGGTCTGGACATATTGCGTAGCGCTGCTGCTAATCCTCGATCCCCTGACCGTGCTGTCGGAAAGCTTCTGGCTCTCGACGCTGGCTGTCGCCATGCTGCTGATCTGGTATCACTGGTTCCCGCTCTCCCGCCGGTTCCGTCATCAACGCCGTTGGTTGCCGGTGCAACTGCTCCATCTTCAACTGGGAATGCTGGTGCTGATGGCACCGCTGCAGGTGGCTATCTTTAATGGCCTCAGCCTGACTGCACTGATTGCTAACGTGGTAGCCGTTCCGGTGGTGTCATTTGTTACCGTGCCGCTGATTCTTATCGCTATGCTGCTGCCTCTACCGGCGTTATCGGTACTCTTCTGGCAGGCTGCCGATCTGTCATTACGGGCACTATTGCAGTCTCTGACAGCCTTGCCGCCAGGCTGGTGGCCACTGCATGGCACCTTTTTTTTCGCGGTGCTGATATGGGGCGGTCTGATCCTATGGCGAACCCAGCTGTTCTTCTCCCTGCCTCTGAGCAGCAGTGCAATTGCGCTGGCGATAATAATGAGTCGCCAGCCGAAGCAGGAGCCGGGATGGCGCATCGATATGCTGGATGTCGGTCACGGTTTAAGTATGGTGATCAGTCAGGGCAATGAAGCGATACTCTATGATACTGGTCCGCGCTGGCAGAGCGACAACGCTGGCAGCCGGGTGATTATCCCCTGGCTGGAGCGCAAGCAGCTGCGGCTACAGCAGGTCATTCTTAGTCATAAACATCTCGACCACAGCGGTGGACTGGCGGCGATAACCGCGCGCTGGCCTGCGGTTAAAGTGCGCAGCGCGCTGGCAAACAACGCCCATTTGCCCTGCGTACGCGGTACGCAATGGCGCTGGGGCCAGCTCCATTTTAACGTTCTCTGGCCATTGTCCCTGCCGACCCGTGGCGACAACAACGATTCCTGTGTCATCATCGTTGATGATGGTCAGGTCAGATTGCTGTTAACCGGCGATATTGAGGCAATCGCGGAGCGGCAGCTGGTGGTGCTGGAGAAGCAGCGTCTAAGGGTCGATATCCTGCAGGTGCCGCATCATGGCAGCCGCACCTCCTCAACCCCGCTGCTGTTGCGCAGCGCGGCGGGCAACACAGCGATTGCCTCTCTGGCACGCTACAACGCATGGCACATGCCGGCAAAAAGCGTGCTGGAAAATTATCAGCGAACCGGATTTAACTGGCTCGACACCGGCCAGTCGGGCCAGATAAGCGTCACTATTCGACAGGGTAAAATGAGGGTTTACAGCCTGCGCGGACAATTAATGCCCCGTTGGTATCATCAGTGGTTTGGCGTCAAACGCGAATCCAGGTAGAATGGCCGGCTATTTCCAACAGCGTGAATAAATAATGCATCTAGATAAAGATCTCTCTACGTGGCAGACATTCCGCCGACTCTGGCCGATGATCGCGCCTAACAAGGCGGGATTAATTGTGGCGTCCATTGCCCTGGTTATTAACGCTGCGGGCGACGCCTTAATGCTCTCCCTGTTGAAACCGTTACTGGATGATGGGTTTGGTAAAGCCGATAAATCGGTGATGCTGTGGATGCCGTTAGTGGTTATCGGCCTGATGCTGATCCGCGGCGTGACCAGTTATATCTCCAGTTACTGCATCTCCTGGGTTTCTGGCAATGTGGTCATGACTATTCGCCGTCGGCTGTTCAGCCATATGATGGGCATGCCGGTATCATTCTTCGACCAGCAGTCAACCGGTACCCTGTTGTCACGTATCACCTACGATTCAGAGCAGGTTGCGTCTTCCTCTTCGGGTGCGCTGGTGACGGTAGTGCGTGAAGGCGCGTCAATTATTGGCCTGTTCATCATGATGTTCTACTACAGCTGGCAGCTG
This sequence comes from Pantoea conspicua, assembly GCF_002095315.1. Taxonomy (GTDB): domain Bacteria; phylum Pseudomonadota; class Gammaproteobacteria; order Enterobacterales; family Enterobacteriaceae; genus Pantoea; species Pantoea conspicua. Next base: position 59,726 of record NZ_MLFN01000012.1, on the reverse strand, counting down.
TCGTTGATTCTGATCGTGCTGGCACCGATCGTTTCCTTTGCAATCCGCACCGTCTCTAAGCGTTTCCGTAACATCAGTAAAACCATGCAAAATACCATGGGGCAGGTTACTACCAGCGCTGAGCAGATGCTGAAGGGCCATAAAGAAGTGCTGATTTTCGGCGGTCAGGAGATTGAATCTGAGCGCTTTGCCCGGGTCAGTAATCGCATGCGTCAGCAGGGAATGAAGCTGGTTTCAGCCTCATCAATTTCCGATCCGGTGATTCAGCTGATCGCCTCTCTGGCACTGGCTTTTGTACTCTATGCTGCCAGCTTCCCGAGCGTGATGGATACCTTAACCGCGGGTACCATTACCGTGGTCTTCTCATCTATGATCGCGCTGATGCGTCCATTGAAATCGCTGACTAACGTTAATGCCCAGTTCCAGCGCGGTATGGCGGCCTGTCAGACGCTGTTTTCCATTCTCGACAGTAAGCAGGAAGTGGATAACGGTACCCGTGAAACCCCCCGTGCGAAGGGCGACATTGAGTTCCGTAACGTCACCTTTACCTATCCGGGTCGTGATGTTCCGGCGCTGCGTAATATCAATCTCTCGCTGCCGGCAGGCAAAACAGTGGCGCTGGTGGGACGTTCTGGCTCGGGTAAATCGACCATGGCCAGTTTGCTGACCCGCTTCTACGATATTCAGCAGGGCGAAATTCTGCTGGATGGTTACGATTTGCGCGAGTACACCTTACGTTCGCTGCGTAACCAGGTGGCCCTGGTGTCACAGAATGTTCATCTGTTCAATGACACCATTGCCAATAACATCGCTTATGCCCGCAGCGAGCAGTACAGCCGCGCGGAGATCGAAAAAGCCGCAACCATGGCGCATGCCATGGATTTCATTAATAAGATGGATCAAGGGCTGGATACGGTGATTGGCGAAAACGGTGTGCTGCTGTCAGGCGGCCAGCGTCAGCGTATTGCGATTGCGCGCGCCCTGTTACGCGATTGTCCTATTTTGATCCTGGATGAAGCCACCTCGGCGCTGGATACCGAATCTGAGCGGGCAATTCAGTCAGCGCTGGACGAACTGCAGAAGAACCGTACTTCGCTGGTGATTGCACACCGACTCTCTACTATCGAAAAAGCGGATGAAATCGTGGTAATCGAAGATGGGCAGATTGTTGAGCGCGGTACGCATCAGGTGCTGTTAGCGGAGCGCGGGGCCTATGCCCAACTGCATAAGATGCAATTCGGCCAATGATTGAACGTATCTGGAGTGGTCGATCACCCTTATGGCTGCTGTTATGGCCACTGAGCCTGCTGTATGGGGCGATTACCACTCTGATTCGATTCAGTTATCAGCGCGGCTGGCGTAAAAGCTGGCGCGCACCGCTGCCGGTGGTGGTGGTGGGCAATCTGACAGCTGGCGGTAATGGCAAAACGCCGGTGGTGATCTGGCTGGTCGAGGCATTGCAACAGCGCGGTCTGCGTGCGGGCGTGGTGTCGCGTGGCTACGGCGGTAAAGCCGAGCAGTATCCGCTGCTGGTCACCGCACAGACCTCCACTGAACAGGCTGGAGATGAGCCGGTGCTGATCGCCCAGCGCACCGGCGCGCCAGTGGCCGTAGCGCCAAAGCGGCGGCTGGCGATTGAAGCGCTGCTGAAACAGGGGCCTTTAGATGTGATCGTCACCGATGATGGCCTGCAGCATTATGCATTACAGCGCGATCGCGAAATAGTGGTAGTGGATGGCGACCGGCGCTTCGGTAATGGCTGGTGGCTACCAGCCGGACCGATGCGGGAACGTGCCGATCGTCTGCGCCAGGTTGATGCGATTGTGGTTAATGGCGGAGAAGCGCAGCCTGGTGAAATTGCGATGCAGCTTCAGCCGGGACTGGCGACCCATCTGCTGACCGGCGAAACCCGTCCGGCTGACCAGCTTCATCCGGTGGTCGCCATGGCCGGTATTGGTCACCCGCCGCGCTTCTTTACCACCCTGAAACAGCAGGGTTTGACGCCGGTGGCGGAGATCGCGTTTGCCGATCATCACGCTTACAGTCAGGATGAGCTGGCCCGGCTGACTCAGGCCGGGCAGCAGCTGTTGATGACCGAAAAAGATGCGGTGAAATGCCGCCACTTTGCTCAGCCCAACTGGTGGTATCTGCCGGTCGATGCCAGTCTGAAGGGAGAGGCCGTAGCACCGCTGCTGGCCGATATTGAACAGCTGTGCCGCAGCGGCCAGCCAGAACATTAATTTCCCGAACAATAAGGAAGAGAATGAACCTGCAGCATTCACTTTCGTTACGACAGGCACGTCACCTTCATCTCGCCGCGCAGGGCATGCTGCGCCCGCCACCAAAACGCGCCCGCTACCAGGATCTTATTGACTGCATCTCCCGCATGTCACTGCTGCAAATCGATACCATTAATGTTGTTGCCCGCAGCCCCTATCTGGTGCTGTTCAGTCGCCTTGGTGACTATCCCCAGGCGTGGCTGGAACAGGCTCTGGCGGAGGGAAAGGTATTTGAATACTGGGCACACGAAGCCTGTTTTATTCCGCGCGCCGACTACAGACTGCTGCGGCACCGCATGCTTTCGCCGGAACGGCTGGGCTGGAAATATAACGCGCAGTGGGTTGCTGACCATCAGCAGGAGATCGCCGAATTGCTGCAGCAGATCCGCGAAAATGGCCCGGTGCGGGCTGCGGATTTTGCACATACCGAAAACCATAAACCGGGATGGTGGGCGTGGAAACCGCACAAGCGGCATCTGGAGAATCTGTTCAGCGCTGGCGAGCTGATGGTCACCGAACGCCGCAATTTTCAGCGGGTTTACGATCTGCGCTGCCGGGTAATGCCCGACTGGCAGGATGCTCTGCACAGCATCAGCGAAGCCGAAGCGACCCGCTTAATGTTACTCAACAGTGCCCGCAGTCTCGGCATTTTTCGCGGCAGCTGGCTGGCAGACTATTACCGCCTGAAACGGGTGCCGCTCAGCACCTTTCTGGCAGAAGCACAGGAAGCGGGCGATCTGATTGCGGTGACGGCCGAAGGGCTGGGCGAAATGTGGCTGCATCGTGATTCGCTGCCGCTACTTGAATCCCCTTTACAGGCCACTCACAGCGCGCTGCTGTCGCCGTTCGATCCGGTCATCTGGGATCGCAAGCGCGCGCTGGAGCTGTTCAACTTTGATTACCGCATTGAGTGTTATACGCCTGAGGCAAAGCGTAAATATGGCTATTTCGTGTTGCCGATCCTGCATCGTGGCGAGATCAAAGGCCGGCTGGATGCCCGTATGTTGCGCCAGTCGAAACAGCTGGAGATTAAGAATATCTGGCTTGAGCCGCAGACACGGGTCACGTTGCGATTTGTGCAGGATATCCGGCGGGCGATTGAGCGCTTTGCGGCGTGGCAGGGGGCGGAAACCGTCTCTCTGCTGCAGGCACCTGCCTCGCTGCGGCAGTACTGGCCGGCCTGCTGGTCACTGATACGCGAGCCTGGCAACCAGTGATGCTGTGATACGTTTTACGCCCTGCCGCCCGGGCTGGGCTATGGTATGCTTTACCCCTTACGCATTCGGTCCCTGATGGAGGACATATGGATCACCGTTTACTCGAAATCGTTGCCTGCCCGGTGTGCAATGGCAAACTTTACTATAACAATGCGCAGCAGGAGCTGATCTGCAAACCGGATGGACTGGCGTTTCCAGTGCGTGACGGTATTCCGGTGTTACTGGAGAATGAAGCGCGTACGCTGTCGGTTGAAGAGATTCATCCATGAGTTTTACTGCCATCATTCCTGCGCGTTATGCGTCTACCCGCCTGCCAGGCAAGCCGTTAGTGGATATTCACGGTAAACCGATGGTCGTGCATGTGATGGAGCGTGCCCGTGAATCGGGTGCCAGCCGGGTGATCGTCGCCACCGATCATCCGGATGTGGCACAGGCGGTGCAAGCCGCTGGCGGTGAAGTTTGCATGACGCGCGCCGATCATCAGTCCGGCACGGAGCGCCTGGCAGAGGTGATCGAAAAATATCAGTTTGCGGATGATGAGATCATCGTGAATGTGCAGGGCGATGAGCCAATGATCCCGGCGGAGATTGTGCGTCAGGTGGCCACCAATCTGGCCGGTTCTACGGCAGGAATGGCGACCCTGGCGGTACCGATCACCGATGCGGAGGAAGCGTTTAACCCTAATGCGGTGAAAGTGGTGATGGACGTGCACGGCCATGCGCTCTATTTTTCACGCGCCACTATCCCCTGGGATCGTGAACGTTATGCCCACTCTCGCGAGCAGATTGGTGACACGCTGCTGCGTCACATTGGTATTTATGCTTATCGCGCGGGCTTTATCCGCCGCTATGTCGCCTGGGCACCTTGCCCGCTGGAACAGATCGAGCTGCTCGAGCAGCTGCGGGTGCTGTGGTACGGCGAGAAAATTCATGTTGCGGTGGCGAAAACGATTCCCAGCGTCGGCGTAGATACACCGGACGATCTGCAGCGCGTTCGCGCGGCAATGCAGGCCTGATAAAACGGGGAGAGACTCCCCGTTACTGCGCAGTTTTATTGATCCGCCGCTAAACTTCTTATCTGTAGTCCCTTCAGGATAGTCTGCTATTCATCTGAGGAGGATGCCGCATGGAACAGCTCAAAACCGAACTGGCGCTGGTGCTGGGCGAGCCCATCAGCCGTCTCGAAATCATCAGCGAACATCCGCCTGCCCGACTTTATGCGCTGTACAACGATAAAGGAGAGCCGATGCCGGTCATGGCGAAATATTTTCGTCATCAGGGCCGTGCAGCGCTGGAAGCCAAAAAACTGGCGTTACTTGGCCACGCCGGGCTGATTGCGGTGCCGGTGGTATTTGGCCTGGTGATGAGCCAGCAGCCGCCAGTGCATGAAATGCTGCTGCTGGCGCGACTCAATGGCGTGACGGCTGAAGCACCGGCGCGTGATGCACAACGCTGGCAACAGTTTTGCGAACAGGTGGTGGAAGGGCTGCTGGCCTGGCACCGGCTCGACAGCCACGGTCTGGTCGGTACGGTGGACAGCACGCAGGAAAACCGCTGGCCCGCCTGGTATGCACAGCGGGTTGAGGTGCTGTGGGCGACCCTGAGCTATCTGCGCCCGCCAGGCTTTACGCTGGACGATCGTCAGATTCTGTTCCGCAGCCGGGCGCGGTTAGCGCACCTGTTTCGCGACTTTAACGATCCCTGTGTCATGGTGCACGGTAATGTCAGGCTGCAAAGTATGCTGAAAAACCCACGCAGCGATCAGCTGCTGGCGATGACCCAGCCCGGCCCGATCCTGTGGGCACCGCGTGAATATGATCTGATTCATCTCGATGATTCACCGGCTGAAACTGCGCTGCTGCACGCGTACCTGCAGCGGGCACCGGTGGCAGAGGGCTTTGTCTGGCGACGGTGGCTCTATCAGCTGTGGGACTGCATCGATCGGCTGGTGCAGACCGGTGAGTTTGACCGACTCCGTTTTGATCATGCCCGTACGCAGTTACTCCCCTGGCTCGGATGAGCGCGTTGTCTCTCCCTTCAGTCGCTGCAATACCGTACCCAGTGTTTCATACACTGCACGCTCGCTGTGACTCAGCCAGATAGAGGACGGAATGGCGCGCTCCCAGCCATTCAGCGGCGAGGTGATCGCCAGCTGGTTGGCTGGCGCGGCAATCGGATTCAGTCCTGCCGCCTGGAAAAAACGCATTGCGCGGGGCAGATGATTGGCTGAGCTGATTAGCAGAAACGGCCGCTGACCTATCTTCTCCTTCACCGCCTGTGCTTCATCAGCGGTATCCCGCGGTTGATCGAGAATCTGAATGCGATCGGCTGGCACGCCGAGACTTTCGGCGACCTGCGCGGCGACCCAGGCGCTGCTCTTTGGATTAGTGCCACCCGCGGCGCCGGTAAAAATCAGGGTAGCTTGCGGATAGCGATACCACTGACGTACCCCTTCCGCCACGCGCGGCAGACTGTTGTTCAGCAGGTTCGAGCTGGGCGCCCAGGCCGGGTTAAAGGTATAGCCGCCACCCAATACCACGATGTTATCGACCGGCTGCGTACCGTTCCAGGTCGGATAACGGCTATCGAGCGGCAGCAGCAGCCGATCGGCCAGCGGCTGCAGACTCAGCAGCAGCAGGAATAACCAGCTGGCAGAGATCAAAATTTTGCCGCTTTTCTGCCAGTCAGTGAACCAAAGCAATAAAATGCCGAGCGCCATCAGCAAAAGCAGAAACGGCAGGGGGAGTAACAGCCCGCCGATCACTTTTTTCAGGGTAAAAAGCATCTAAAAAGACTCCTGTTGTCCGAAAAAACAGCAGCCGGAAGGGAAGATGGGGATGAAAGGTTCATTCTTCTGGTGCCTGTGACAAAATAGCACAAGTCTCACCGCAGCATACCGGAGCACATGCCATGCAGGATCGTAACTTTGACGATCTCGCGGATAAATTTTCGCAAAATATATACGGCACCACCAAAGGGCGGGTGCGCCAGGCGATCCTGTGGGATGAGCTGGAAACCATCCTGCCCGGACTGTCACCGCATCCGCTGACGGTACTGGATGCGGGCGGGGGCGTGGGTCAGGTCTCCAGCGGGCTGGCTGCGCGCGGTCATCAGGTTCTGCTGTGTGATCTCTCGGGCGAAATGTTGCGCCGGGCAGAGGAAAATGCGGCAGCGCAGGGTGTGAGCCACAACATGCAATTCAAACAAATTAGCGCCCAGCAGGTGGGTGAACATTTGGATAAGCCGGTGGATCTGGTATTGTTTCACGCTGTGCTTGAGTGGGTCGCCGAACCGGAAAAGGTGCTGCAGGCGTTATTTGATCTGTTGCGTCCGGGCGGCGTCATGTCGCTGATGTTTTATAACCTGCACGGCCTGACGCTACGCACCTTAACGCTGGGCAATTTTGGCTATCTGCGGACCAATCTGACCAAACGTAAAAAGCGCACGCTGTCACCTGATTACCCGCGCGATCCCGATCAGGTCTACCGCTGGCTTGAAGCGTGTGGCTTCGTCATTGAACAACGCGCCGGCATCCGGGTGTTCAGCGACTACATGAAGCCGCCGAAAGGCGAGCCCAAAAGCGACGACGAAATTATTGAGATGGAGCGGCGTTACTGCCGTCAGGAACCCTTTTTGAGCTTAGGGCGCTACATCCATGTGACTGCGCGCAAACCCGGGCAGAAGGACGAATTATGAGTGAATTTTCCCAGACGGTACCTGAACTGGTATCCTGGGCGCGCAAGAATGATTTCTCTCTTGCGCTGCCAGTAGAACGTCTGGCCTTTTTGCTGGCTATCGCCACCCTTAACGGTGAGCGGATGGATGGCGAAATGAGTGAAGGCGATCTGATTGATGCTTTCCGTCACGTCAGTAAGGCTTTCGAACAAACCCACGAAACCGTGTTGGTTCGCGCCAACAACGCCATCAACGATATGGTGCGCCAGCGCCTGCTCAACCGCTTTACCAGCGAACTGACCGAAGGCAATGCCATCTATCGTCTGACCCCGCTGGCGATCGGCATAACCGATTACTACATCCGTCAGCGCGAGTTTTCAACCTTACGTCTGTCGATGCAGCTCTCTATCGTCGCCAATGAACTCAGGCGGGCTGCCGATGCGGCTCAGGAAAACGGTGATGAATTTCACTGGCACCGCAATGTCTTCGCGCCGCTGAAATATTCGGTAGCTGAGATATTCGACAGCATCGACATGACGCAGCGTCTGATGGATGAACAGCAGCAGGCGGTGAAAAATGATATCGCTGAACTGCTGAATAAAGACTGGCGCGCGGCGATCTCCAGTTGTGAAATGCTGCTGTCGGAAACCTCCGGTACGCTGCGTGAACTGCAGGATACGCTGGAGGCGGCGGGCGATAAGCTGCAGGAAAACCTGCTGCGGATTCAGGATGCGACGCTCGACAGTCCGGACCTGGGCTTCGTCGACAAACTGGTCTTTGATCTGCAAAGTAAACTCGACCGTATCACCAGCTGGGGCCAGCAGGCGATCGACCTGTGGATCGGTTACGACCGCCACGTCCATAAATTTATCCGTACCGCCATCGACATGGACAAAAACCGCGTTTTTGCCCAGCGTCTGCGGGTTTCGGTGCAGAACTACTTCGATTCGCCCTGGGCGCTGACTTACGCTAACGCCGATCGCCTGTATGACATGCGCGATGAAGAGCTGACGCTGCGTAATGACGAGGTGATGGGTGAACTGCCGGCCGAGATGGAGTACGAAGAGTTCAACGAAATTCGCGAACAGCTGGCAGCGATGATTGAAGAGGCGCTGCAGATCTACAAAACGCAACAAAAACCGCTCAACCTCGCGTCAGTGATGCGTGACTACCTGGCCCAGTATCCTCGCGCCCGTCATTTCGACCTGGCGCGGATTGTGGTCGACCAGGCCGTGCGTCTTGGCGTTGCGGAAGCTGATTTAGCCGGCTTGCCTGTGGAATGGCAAGCCATCAATGATTACGGAGCCAAGGTGCAGGCACATGTCATCGACAAATATTGAACAAGTGATGCCGGTTAAACTGGCACAGGCACTGGCAAATCCGATCTTTCCCGCGCTCGACAGTCAGTTGCGCGCCGGACGACACATCGGTATTGAAGAGCTGGATAATCACGCTTTTCTGATGGATTACCAGGCGTTTCTCGAAGAGTTTTACAGCCGCTATAACGTTGAGTTAATTCGTGCGCCGGAGGGCTTTTTCTATCTGCGCCCGCGTTCTACCACGCTGATCCCGCGTTCGGTGCTCTCTGAGTTAGACATGATGGTGGGAAAAATCCTCTGCTATCTCTACCTCAGCCCTGAACGCCTGGCCAATGAAGGAATCTTCACCCAGCAGGAGCTGTATGACGAACTGCTGTCACTGGCTGACGAAAGCAGGCTGCTGAAGCTGGTCAACCAGCGTTCGACCGGCTCGGATCTCGACCGCACCAAACTGCAGGAGAAAGTGCGCGCCTCGCTGAGCCGCCTGCGCCGACTCGGTATGGTGTGGTTCTTCGGTAACGACAGCAGCAAATTCCGTATCACCGAATCGGTATTCCGCTTCGGCGCTGACGTGCGTAGCGGTGACGATGCCCGTGAAGCGCAGCTGCGCCTGATCCGCGATGGCGAAGCGATGCTGCTGGAGAACGCCATCGCAACAGCTGACGCCGGGGAAGGCGACGAACAGGAAAGCGATGCGAGTGAGAACGCAGAGGAACAACAGGCATGATTGAACGCGGAAAATTTCGTTCGCTTACGCTGATCAACTGGAACGGCTTCTTTGCCCGCACCTTTGATCTCGATGAACTGGTCACCACCCTGTCAGGCGGCAACGGTGCGGGTAAATCCACCACGATGGCAGCGTTTGTCACCGCGCTGATCCCTGATTTGACGCTGCTGCACTTCCGTAACACTACCGAAGCGGGCGCGACCTCGGGCTCACGAGATAAGGGCCTGCACGGTAAGCTGCGGGCTGGCGTCTGCTATTCGATGCTCGACGTGGTTAACTCGCGTCACCAGCGTGTGGTGGTCGGCGTCCGTTTGCAGCAAATCGCGGGGCGCGATAAAAAGGTCGACATCAAGCCGTTCAGTATTCATGGCCTGCCGACCGACACCAATCCGACCGATATGCTGACGGAGATTCTTAACAGCCGCCAGGCGCGCGTACTGCCGCTTAACGAAGTTAAAGAACGCGTCGAGGCGCAGGAAGGGGTGCAGTTCCGCGCCTACAGCTCGATTACCGATTATCACGCCATGCTGTTTGATCTCGGTGTGGTGCCGCGTCGTCTGCGCTCCGCCAGCGATCGCAGCAAGTTTTATCGCCTGATTGAAGCCTCGCTTTACGGCGGTATCTCCAGCGCCATTACCCGCTCACTGCGTGATTACCTGCTGCCGGAAAACAGCGGCGTGCGTAAAGCCTTCCAGGATATGGAAGCCGCGTTGCGGGAAAACCGCATGACGCTGGAAGCGATTCGCGTCACCCAGTCAGATCGCGATCTGTTTAAGCATCTGATTTCGGAAGCGACCAGCTACGTCTCCGCCGACTACATGCGCCACGCTAACGAGCGACGGATCCATCTCGACAACGCGTTGCAGCTGCGTAATGAGCTGTTCAGTAGTCGCGGTCAGCTGGCGTCTGAACAGTATCGCCATGTTGAAATGGCGCGCGAACTGGCCGAGCACAGCGGGGCGGAAAACGATCTCGAAGTGGATTATCAGGCGGCCAGCGATCACCTGAATCTGGTTCAGACCGCGATGCGCCAGCAGGAAAAGATTGAGCGCTATGACGCTGATATCGAAGACCTGACGCTGCGGCTGGAAGAGCAGAGCGAAGTGGTGGCGGAAGCGCGTGAGATTCAGGAAGAGAATGAAGCGCGAGCCGAAGCGGCTGAACTGGAAGTCGATGAACTGAAAAGCCAGCTGGCGGACTTCCAGCAGGCGCTTGACGTGCAGCAAACTCGCGCCATTCAGTATCAGCAGGCACTGCAGGCGCTGGAACGCGCCCGTTCACTCTGTCAGTTGCCCGATTTAACCATCGACAACGCGGCGGAATGGCAGGCCAGCTTCCAGGCCAGGGAGGAAGAGGCCACCGAACGGTTACTCAACCTTGAGCAGAAGCTGAGTGTGGCGGAAGCGGCGCACAGTCAGTTTGAGCAGGCGCTGGCGCTGGTGAACAGCATTGCCGGCGACGTGACCCGTCAGGACGCATGGCAGACCGGCCGGACGCTGCTGCGCGATGCCAGCAATCAGCGCCATCACGCCGAGCAGCTCTCTTCACTGCGTCTGCGCCTCAGCGAGCTGGAGCAGCGTCTGCGCGAGCAGCATGAGGCTGAACGCTTGCTGGCGGAGTTCTGTAAACGCCAGGGGCAGCATTACGAAGCTGATGCACTGGACGGTTTGCAACGCGAGCTGGAAGCGCAGATTGAGCAGCTGAACAGCAGCGTGGCGGATGCCGGTGAGCAGCGCATGATGATGCGTCAGGAGCTGGAGCAGCTGCGCGAGCGTATCGCCACGCTGACCGCCCGCGCGCCGCACTGGCTGGCTGCGCAGGAAATTCTGACGCAGCTGAGTGAGCAGACCGGCCAGGCGCTCGTCAGCAGTCAGGACGTGACCGAATATATGCAGCAGCTGCTGGAGCGGGAACGTGAAACCACCGTTGAACGTGACGAAGTGGCGGCACGTAAACGTGATATCGAGCAGCAGATTGAACGTCTCAGTCAGCCTGGCGGTGCCGAAGATGCGCGCCTGAACCAGCTGGCCGAACGCTTCGGCGGCGTACTGCTGTCAGAAATTTATGATGACGTTACGCTGGGTGACGCACCTTACTTCTCAGCGTTGTACGGTCCATCACGTCACGCGATTGTGGTGCCGGATCTGTCGCTGGTGCGTGAGCAGCTCGACGGTCTGGAAGAGTGCCCGGAAGATCTCTATCTGATCGAGGGTGATCCACAGTCGTTTGATGACAGTGTATTCAGCGTTGATGAGCTGCAGAATGCGGTGGTGGTGAAGGTTGCAGAGCGGCAGTGGCGCTATTCTCGCTTCCCGAAAATACCGCTATTTGGCCGCGCGGCGCGTGAGAATCAGCTGGAGCTGCTGCACCTTGAGCGCGACAAGCTGGCCGAACGCTATGCCACGCTGTCGTTCGACGTTCAGAAAACTCAGCGTCTGCATCAGTCATTCAGCCGCTTTATTGGCAGTCATCTCGCGGTGGCGTTTGATGCCGACCCGGAAGCACAGATTCGCCAGCTGGGCGCACGTCGCGGTGAGCTGGAGCGGGCACTTAATCAGCATGAAAGTAACAATCAGCAGCAGCGTCAGCAGTTTGAGCTGGCTAAAGAGGGCGTAGCGCAGCTAAACCGGCTGCTGCCGCGCGTTAATTTGCTGCTGGATGAGACGCTGGCCGATCGCTGTGAAGAGATCCGGGAACAGGTTGAGGAAGCGCAGGAGGCGGCGCGCTTCCTGCATCAGCACGGCGCGAAACTGGCAAAACTCGAGCCGATTATCGCCGTGTTACAAAGCGATCCTGAACAGCATGAGCAGCTGCAGGCCGATTATCAGCAGGCGCAGCAGCAGCAGCGCAACGCCCGCCAGCAGGCGTTCGCTCTGACGGAAGTAGTGCAGCGTCGTGCGCACTTTGGCTACGATGATTCGTCCGGCATGCTTAACGGCAACAGCGATCTCAGTGACAAGCTGCGGCAGCGCCTGGAGCAGGCTGAGGCTGAACGTAGCCGCAGCCGTGAGCGTCTGCGCGAACATCAGGCGCAGCTGACGCAGTATGCTCAGGTACTGGCCTCGCTGAAAAGTGCCTATGATGCCAAGCGCGACATGCTGAAAGAGTTGCAGCAGGAGATGCAGGATATTGGCGTTCATGCCGATGCCAGCGCTGAAGCGCGTGCACGCGTCCGTCGTGATGAGCTTTATACGGCGCTGAGCCATAACCGTGCGCGGCGTAATCAGCTGGAAAAACAGCTGACCTTCTGTGAAGCGGAAATGGACAACCTGCAGAAGCGACTGCGCCAGCTGGAACGCAACTATCATCAGGTGCGTGAACAGGTGGTCAGCGCCAAAGCGGGCTGGTGTACGGTGCTGCGGCTGGTGAAAGAGAATGGCGTTGAACGTCGCCTGCATCGTCGTGAACTGGCCTATCTGAGCGGTGACGAGCTGCGTTCTATGTCAGATAAAGCACTGGGTGCGCTGCGTCTGGCGGTGGCGGATAATGAACACCTGCGTGACGTGCTGCGTCTGTCGGAAGATCCGAAACGGCCGGAACGCAAGATCCAGTTCTTTATCGCGGTTTATCAGCATCTGCGCGAGCGTATTCGTCAGGATATTATTCGCACCGACGATCCGGTCGAAGCGATTGAGCAGATGGAAATTGAGCTGAATCGCCTGACGGAAGAGCTGACGGCGCGTGAACAGACGCTGGCTATCAGCTCGCGCAGCGCCGCCAACATCATCCGCAAAACCATTCAGCGTGAGCAGAACCGTATCCGCCAGCTGAACCAGGGTCTGCAGACCGTGAGCTTTGGTCAGGTGCACAGTGTCCGGCTCAACGTTAACGTGCGTGAAACCCATGCGATGCTGCTGGATACGTTATCGCAAGAGCATGAACAGCATCAGGATCTGTTTAACAGCAATCGTCTGACCTTCTCAGAGGCGCTGGCGAAACTTTATCAGCGTCTTAATCCGCACATCGATATGGGGCAGCGGACGCCGCAGACCATTGGTGAAGAGTTGCTGGACTATCGCAACTATCTTGAGATGGAGGTTGAAGTTAACCGGGGTTCTGATGGCTGGCTGCGCGCAGAAAGCGGGGCGCTGTCAACCGGTGAAGCGATCGGTACCGGGATGTCAATTCTGGTGATGGTGGTCCAGAGCTGGGAAGAGGAGTCTCGCCGTCTGCGCGGTAAAGACATCTCGCCATGCCGGTTGCTGTTCCTTGATGAAGCGGCCCGTCTTGATGCGCGTTCGATCGCCACGCTATTCGAGCTGTGTGAACGGCTGGAAATGCAGCTGGTTATCGCGGCACCGGAAAATATCAGCCCGGAGAAAGGCACAACCTATAAGCTGGTACGTAAGGTATTCAACAATACCGAGCATGTACATGTGGTTGGCCTGCGTGGGTTTGCGGCCGATCCTTCGCCGACCCGACGTCAGCAGGAGAACGATTCTCTGCCCGATTTAGTCGGTGAAAAATCGCAGGCGGAAACATAGTCAAAAACTGATCCATTGGTTAATCTGGTAACGGCATTTGTCGCGTGAGGCAAATGCCGTTTTTGTTTGTATACTCAACATTATGAGTAAGCAGCCCGGTCGCAGTAGTTTCAGGGAACGCTGCGCAGTTGAACAGAGAAGGGGGCAGGGATGTTGCTGGCAAATAGGTTTAAACATCATCGTGTTGTTTCATGGTTAGCGCTGGCGCTAATCATGGTTCCATTTACACAGCCGCAGGCCGCTGTGATCGCCGCTATGCCGGGCACCACACAGAGTGCGATGTCAGTCACCGAAAGTCAGCAACGTATCCGGCAAGCCTTTTCCAGTGCCGATCAGCCTTTTTATCTGGGGCCACTGGCGGCGCTGTATGCGTCCCGTCATATGCAGCCGCTGTGGCAGGATCGTCAGGCGGTGCAAAAATTTCAGCAACAGCTGGCAGAGGTTGCGCTGTCCGGCGTGCAGCCACAGTTTACCCGCTGGGTCGAACGCCTGACGGATCCGGCCATTACCGGCTTTGCCCGCGATGTGGCGCTCTCTGACGCGATGCTCGGCTATCTGCAGTTCGTCTCCAGCGTGCCGACGCAGGGTGAAACCTGGCTCTACAGTAACGTGCCGTACAAGCTGGCCCAGCCGTCAGTGGCGGTGGTGAATCAGTGGCAGAATGCGGTCAATGCCGGCTCTGACAGCATTTTTATCACTTCACTGGAACCGCAGCATCCGCAATACCGTCCGATGCACGCCGCGCTAAAAAACTTGCTCACCGATAAACGGCCATGGCCGCAGCTGAAGAATGGGCAAACCCTGCGTCCGGGACAGGTGAGTGATGATGTGCCAGCGCTACGTGAAATCCTGCAGCGCAGCGGGATGCTCGATCCACAGGTTGATGCGCCCGCGCCGAATGAGGATGCCGTGCCGGTGACTTCTGTCCCGGTGAGCCACAGTGACCAGCCGGTGGTGGTCAGTCCGTCGGCTACTCCGGTTTCTGATCTGCCGGTCACTTCGCCGCAGTCACCGGGTAATGTGCAGAGTCTGACGCTGGATGACAATAATAGCGCGAATGTTTACGACAATACGCTGGTTGCAGCGGTGAAGCGTTTTCAGCAGTGGCAGGGACTGGATGGCGATGGGGCTATCGGTGCCAGAACGCGTCAGTGGCTGAATGTGTCACCGCAGATGCGTGCTTCACTGCTGGCGTTGAATATCCAGCGGCTGCGCCTGCTGCCAGATGATATGCACAACGGCATCATGGTCAACATCGCCAACTACTCGCTGATTTACTACAACAACGGTAATAAAATTTTGTCGTCTCGGGTGATCGTCGGTCGTCCCGATCGCAAAACGCCACTGATGCGCAGCGCACTCAACAACGTGGTGCTGAATCCACCGTGGAACGTGCCGACCACGCTGGTGCGTAAAGACATTATTCCCAAGGTGAAGCAGGACCCAGCCTATCTTTATAAGCATGGCTATACCCTGCTGTCGGGCTGGAGTGAGGATGCCGAGGTGATCGACCCGAGCATGATTGACTGGAGCATGGTGTCCGCATCATCGTTCCCCTATCGCCTGCGCCAGGCACCAGGCCAGATGAACGCGCTGGGACGCTACAAATTCAACATGCCGAGTTCAGATGCTATCTATCTGCACGACACGCCGAATCACAACCTGTTCCAGCGCGATATCCGGGCGCTGAGCTCAGGCTGTGTACGGGTAAATAAAGCCTCTGAACTGGCGGGCCTGCTGTTGCAGGATGCCGGCTGGAATGATTCACGTATCTCCAGCACCCTCAAAGAGGGCGACACGCGCTACGTACCGATTCGCCATCGCATTCCGGTTAATCTCTATTACCTGACTGCATGGGTAGCGGATGATGGCAAACCGCAGTTCCGAACAGATATTTACAATTATGATGACACAGCACGCTCCGGCAGCCAGGCGTTAAAAAGGGCTGAGCAGTTGCTGCTCTAGTGATTGATTTTCAATCGTTAGCCGTCGGCTATCGTTAACGAAAATGATGCTTAAATGGCGATCCTGTGGGGGATCGCCGCACAATCTGGTCCCACATGGGTTGACGCCTCCCTGAGAGAAAGTTATGGTTCGGCCTGTGCGCTTTTTGCACATTTCTATGGCTTCACTCTCAGGTAATACGGTTAATGTCTACTATTGATTCTTTTCGTCGCAAACTGCTGCTTTGCGGAAGTGCGGCCGCCGGACTGGCATTATTGCCCGCTTCTGCAAGGGCCTCGCTTTCAACTTCTCGCCCGCGTGTCTTAACGCTGAACAACCTTCACACCGGTGAAACCCTTAAAACTGAGTTTTTTAATGGTAAGAGTTACGACAAGGATGAGTTGTCACGATTAAATCACTTTTTCCGTGACTATCGCGCTAATAAAGTGAAGAGCATCGATCCCCATCTGTTTGATCAGATCTTTCGTCTGCAGGCGCTGCTGGAAACGCGTAAACCGGTGCAGCTGATTTCCGGTTACCGCTCGCTGGCGACCAATAATATGTTGCGCGAAAGCGGACCTGGGGTAGCGAAACACAGCTATCACACCAAAGGTCAGGCGATGGATTTCCACATTGAGGGCATTACCTTAGCCAACGTTCGCAAAGCGGCGTTATCTCTGCGCGCGGGTGGTGTAGGATATTATCCTCGCAGCAACTTTGTACATATTGATACCGGGCCGATCAGGCACTGGTAATGACGCCGGCAACGCTGCGTGAGCCGGTCATGGAGCGTTATGAACTACCACATTATTCCTGTTACTGCCTTTGCCCAGAACTGTTCGGTGATCTGGTGCGATACCACCGGTGAGTCTGCCCTGGTCGATCCGGGCGGTGATGCTGAACGTATCAAACAAACGCTGGACCAACACAGGCTGAAGCCTGCGCAGATCCTGCTGACTCATGGTCATCTTGATCATGTCGGCGCGGCGGTGGAACTTGCGGCGTTTTATCAGATCCCGATCGTCGGACCGCAGAAACGCGATGCCTTCTGGCTGGAAGCCTTACCGACTCAGAGCCGGATGTTTGGACTGGAAGAGTGCGCGCCTTTTACGCCGGACCGCTGGCTGGAAGAGGGGGAGAGCGTGCAGGTAGGGCTAGTGACGCTGGAAGTCCTGCACTGCCCGGGGCATTCGCCGGGTCATGTGGTGTTCTTTGATCGTCCGGGGCGTTTACTGATCTCCGGTGACGTAATTTTTAACGGTGGCGTCGGGCGCACCGATTTCCCGCAGGGCGATCATCAGCAGCTGATCGATGCCATCCGGAGCAAATTATTGCCGCTCGGCGATGATGTGACTTTTCTGCCAGGGCATGGCCCGATCTCTACGCTGGGCCGTGAGCGAATCAGTAATCCTTTCCTGCAATAAAAAATGGGCCAGCCGGCCCATTTTTTTAGTCGTTATACGCAATTACAGCACCGCGACAATCGCCTCACACAGCGCCGACATATTATCTGGCGTCATGCCCGCAACATTGACCCGTCCTGAGTTAACCGCATAGACCGCAAACTCTTCGCGCAGACGAATCACCTGACCTTTGGTCAGGCCGCTGAACGAGAACATTCCGTTCTGCTTGATGATGAAGCTGAAGTCACGCTGCGCGCCTTTCTCCGCCAGGGTATTGACGAACAGCTGGCGCATACGCTGGATGCGCTGACGCATGTCTGACAGCTCCTGCTCCCAGATGGTACGCAGTGCGTCGTTGCCGAGGATGGTGGCGACGACAGCCGCACCGTGTGCCGGCGGATTGGAGTAGTTGGCGCGGATGGTATATTTCACCTGGCTGAAGGCGGTATCCGCCACGCTTGCCTCGGCGGCCACCAGGGTAATTGCGCCTACGCGTTCGTTGTACAAGCCAAAGTTCTTCGAATAGGAGCTGGCAACAATCAGTTCCTGATGGGACGCGGCGAAAATACGCAGTCCTTCGGCATCCTCATCCAGACCACGGGCGAAGCCCTGATAGGCGAAGTCAAACAGGGGTAACCAGCCGCCTGCCTGTGACAGCTGCGCCAGCTGCTGCCACTGTTCAGCCGTGGGATCGATGCCGGTTGGGTTATGACAGCAGCCGTGGAACAGCACCACATCACCCGGCTGCACCTGTTTCAGTGATGCAACCAGACCGTCAAAATCGAGCGTATGATTTTCAGCATCGTAATACTGGTATTCACATACCTCAAGGCCGGCAGCATTAAACACATTTTTGTGGTTCGGCCAGCTGGGATTGCTGACCCATACCCGCTTAACGGATGTCTGAGTGGCAAGAAAATCGGCCGCTACGCGCAGCGCACCGGTACCGCCTGGGGTCTGTGCCGTGCGTGCGCGGCCAGCGGTAATCAGTGGCTCTGACTGCCAAACAGTAACGCCTGGGTACAGCGGGCGAAATCCGCCAGACCATCAATGCTGAGATAGTTTTTAGTGGTTTCGTTTTCCAGCAGGTACTGTTCGGCTTTCTTAACGCTGGTCAGCACCGGTGTCTTGCCGGTTTCATCTTTGTAGACGCCGATACCGAGGTTAATTTTATTGGGGCGGTCGTCAGCGCGAAACAGATCGGCCAGCCCAAGAATGGGATCGGCGGGTGCAGCAGAGATCGATTCAAACATGAGTCAGGTCCAGTAGCGGGAACGTTAGCAAAATGAGCTCTCAGGTTAGCGTCACGCCAGGCAAATGCCAACCGTTTGCGAGCGTTATTGATACTTTTTGCGGGCTTACTTCAGCGAGAGGAAATAAAAAAGGGGAGCGTGGGTAAGCGTCGGGAGAAAAAGGGCGTCTGGCTGGATAACAGACATAAAAAAACGGGGCCGATGGCCCCGTCTTCAAACAGTTCTGACAGCGAGATTAGAACTGGTAAACCAGACCCAGTGCAACTACGTCGTCTGTATTCAGACCCAGACGGTTGTTGTCATCCAGCTGGTTGATCTGGTAGTCCACATAGGTAGACATGTTTTTGTTGAAGTAGTAGGTTGCGCCCACGTCGATGTATTTAACCAGGTCAGCATCGCCCACGCCTTCGATATCTTTGCCTTTAGACTGAACGTAGGCGATAGATGGACGCAGGCCGAAGTCGAACTGATACTGTGCAACCAGCTCAATGTTCTGCGCTTTGTTTGCGAATGCAGTGGTATCGGTGCCCGCTCCAGTTGTCAGCGTGAACGGCGTTGAGTTACGGGTTTCACCGTAATAAGCGGCCAGGTAGACATTGTTTGCATCATACTTCAGACCGGTTGCCCAGTTTTCAGCACGTTTACCCTGACCTACAACGGTACCGTTAGCTGCAACACCAGCGGCCTGTGCATCGGTACGGTCGCTGCTGCTATAGGCACCCACAACACCTAAACCGATTGGTGAGACGTAAGACGTTGACAGACCCCAGCCGTCGCCGTTCGAACGACGAATTTCATCACGCTCGTTTTTGCCCTGATACTGAACGGCGAAATCCCAGCCATCTACCAGACCAAAGAAGTTAGTGTTGCGGTAAGTCAGCAGGCCGGTGCTACGACCGTTCATGAAGTTATCTGAGTATCCTGAGTCGCCACCGAACTCTGGCAGCATATCGGTCCAGCCGATTGCATCGTAAACCACACCGTAGTTACGGCCGTAGTCGATTGAGCCAGCATCGCCGAATTTCAGACCGGCAAAGCCCAGACGGGTTCTGTTGCCGTCCTGCGCGTCAGAACCTTCAGAGTTGTTGGCCTGAACGTTATATTCCCACTGGCCATAACCGGTCAGCTGGTCGTTAATCTGAGTTTCACCCTTGAAGCCGAAGCGAACGTAAGTATTGTCGCCATCGCTGCCGTCGTTATCAGAGAAGTAATGCAGGCCAACGGCTTTACCGTACAGGTCCAGTTTGTTGCCGTCTTTATTATAAATTTCGGCTGCGTTTGCTGCGCCTGCGGCTAACAGAGCAGGGATAACCACTGCAAGAATATTGCGCTTCATCATTATTCATTACCCTCGTTGGAGTTATTTGTACACCTGCCACTGCCGTCAAGAAACCTTTACGGGAACCTTGAAAGAAGTTTGGTGTCTTCCTGTGTCTGCACGCATCTTTCCATCCCCCCGCCTTAATTCTACCTCGAAAATGCTACTAAACTCGTAATCTGGTTTCAAAAGGAAAATATGTATTACAAAATGTAAAAAACACGGAACTTTGTGAGAGAACTCAAAATTTACAAAAATAAAAAAAGGCCGGCAGCGCCGACCTCTTTATATATATGAATTTCTTATAATTAATGCTGAAACTTAGAAACTTGCATTGCGCGGAGTGCGTGGGAACGGAATGACATCCCTGACATTCTGTACGCCGGTCACATAGGCGATTAAACGTTCAAAGCCTAATCCGAAGCCAGAATGTGGCACGGTACCGTAGCGACGAAGGTCACGATACCACCAGTAATCTTCTTTATTCAGACCCATTTCTTCAAGGCGTGCATCCAGCACATCGAGACGTTCTTCACGCTGGGAACCCCCGATAATTTCACCGATGCCGGGTGCCAGCACATCCATCGCCGCGACGGTTTTGCCGTCGTCATTCAGGCGCATATAGAACGCCTTAATATCTTTCGGATAGTTTTTCACCACCACCGGCGCTTTAAAATGTTTCTCAGCCAGATAACGTTCATGCTCAGAGGAGAGGTCGATTCCCCAGGAAACCGGGTTTTCGAAGGTCTGACCGCAGTTCATCAGGATCTCAACCGCCTCGGTGTAATCGACCTGGGCGAAATCGGTAGTGATGAAACGCTGCAGACGCTCAACCGCCTCTTTATCTACACGCTCAGCAAAGAATGCCATGTCATCGGCACGCTCTTCCAGCACCGCGTTGAAGACATATTTCAGCATTGCTTCTGCCAGCGCAGCCGCATCATCCAGTGAGGCAAAGGCGATTTCCGGCTCGAGCATCCAGAACTCCGCCAGATGGCGGCTGGTGTTAGAGTTTTCTGCGCGGAAGGTCGGGCCAAAGGTATAAATCTTTGACAGGGCGCTGGCATAGGTTTCGCCATTCAGCTGCCCAGACACGGTCAGAAACGCTTCCTTACCAAAGAAATCTTCGCTGAAGTCAACGTTGCCCTGATCGTTGCGCGGCAGGTTCTCAAGATCCAGCGTGGAGACGCGGAACATTTCACCGGCCCCTTCGGTATCCGAGGCGGTAATCAGCGGCGTCGAAACCCAGAAATAGCCATTTTCGTGGAAGAAACGATGCAGCGCCTGCGCCAGGGTATGACGGACGCGGGCAACCGCGCCGATCAGGTTGGTGCGTGGACGGAGGTGAGCCACTTCACGCAGATACTCAATGCTGTGACGTTTCGCCGCCATCGGGTAGCTGTCAGGATCTTCCACCCAGCCGACGACTTCAACACGGGTCGCCTGAATCTCAAAAGCCTGGCCCTGACCGGGTGAGGCCACCACGGTGCCGGTGACAATCACCGAACAACCAGTGGTCAGACGCAGCACTTCATCCTGATAATTATTCAGAGAATTATTGACGACTGCCTGAACGGGATTAAAGCAGGAGCCGTCGTAAACGGCGATGAAGGAAAGACCGGCTTTTGAATCTCTTCGGGTACGCACCCAACCACGTACGGTGACTTCACTGTCAACCGCGACGCGACCGTGCAGTACGTCCGCTACAGGCACTACGCTCATAAATATCTCTCTATATAGAAGAAGTGAGTAAAAAGTTCCCCAGACCGGGGTTTTGCTATGTTACTTGCGAGTCTTCAGGAAACAAGCAAAATTCCGGCGGAATGGAAGATTTATTACAGCAGAGGCGGGGCGGATCAACGCCCCGATGAGAAAGGGTTTAACTCGCTTTTTTCACCAGCGGCAAATCAAAGGCTTTGCGCAGGGCTCTGACAAAGGCCTTATCCTGGCAGATGGTTTTGCCTGGGCTGTCAGAGAGTTTTGCTACCGGCTTGCCGTTGCACTGCACCAGTTTAATCACAATGTTCAGCGGCGTGACGCCAGGAATGTCACAGGTAAGACGGGTTCCGATACCAAAAACGACACTGGTGCGCTGACCAAAGTGACGGTAAAGCGCCAGCGCTTTGTCGAGATTCAGGTTGTCAGAGAAAACCAGCGTTTTGCTTTGCGGATCGATGCCCAGCTTCTGATAGTGCGCCAGCGCTTTCTCACCCCATTCAACCGGATCACCTGAGTCGTGGCGCAGCCCCTGATAACGTCGGGCAAACACCGGGCCAAAGTCGCGCAGGAAGGCATCCATAGCGATGCAGTCAGTCAGGGCGATACCAAGCTGACCATCATATTCATCCAGCCACGCCTGCAGCGCGGCACGCTGACTGTTGGCCAGAACCGGACTGATTTGCTGGAACGCCTGGAACCACTCATGCGCCTGGGTGCCGACCGGTGTCAGCGTCAGACGTCGCGCCAGATCGTAATTGCTGGTGCCAATCAGCCACGGGAAATCCTGTTTCAGCGTCGCCACAATCGCCTGCTGTACCTCCTGCGAATAGCGACGGCGGGTACCAAAATCCATCAGCTGAAAGCGGGACATATCCAGATCGGCGACCTCAGTCTTAAAGGTGGCGAGTTTCTGCTGCAGATGATCGACGGCCTGCTGAGTGGTGACCTGAGGTGTGCGATGACGATGCACGACTTCACTGATCAGCGCCAGCAGCGGCACTTCCCACAAAATCACTTCACGCCACGGCCCCTGAATGCGCAGTTCCAGCTGGCCGTGGTGATTGCGCACCTCAACCTGATCGGGGTTATAACGAAAATTGCGCAGCCAGTTCAGATAATCCTGCTGAAAGAAGGGCAGGCGGGATAACCACTGATATTCATCATCGGTCAGCGCCAGCGTTTGCATTGCGCGAATCGCATCACGAATCTCATCAGCGTAGAGACCCAGCAGTTCGTCGCCACGGCAGCGGAACTCCGCCGCCACCGTGACATCATGATAGCGGTGGAACACGGCTTGCTGCATGTGGAGCTTATAAGCGTCCGTATCGAGCAGCGAGGTCAGTATCGGGGAAGCATGTCCTGTCATGGCGCGTTTCAGCATCCTGTTCGGTGGCGCAGAGCCCGGTGTTGTACACAGTCTTAAAGACGCGGAAGTATAATTCAGTCATTAACGCCAATCACAGCATATTTCACTGTAGTGGGTCGAGGCCAATCTGTGCCATTGTTAACAGATTGTAGCCATTTCACCCATTACGTGCATTGTGCGTGGCAAGCTTGTATTAACAAGCTTAGACTTTGCCAGGTAAACTTATAACAACGCGAGACGGAATATGACGCAACAGCCCCAAATTAAGTATCGCCACGATTATCGTGCGCCAGATTACACCATCACCGACATCGATTTAACCTTCGAACTGGATGCGTCGACCACCCGCGTAACGGCGATCAGTCAGGTTAAACGCCTCGGTGACAGCCAGGCTGAATTGCGTCTGGACGGCGAAGATTTAACGCTGATCGCGATTGAAGTAAACGGACAGCCCTGGACTGATTATCGCGAAGAAGAGGGCGCGCTGGTATTAAGCCAGCTGCCGGACAATTTCACCCTGAAAATCATCAATGATATCCATCCTGATCAGAACACGGCGCTGGAAGGACTGTATAAATCGGGTGAGGCGCTCTGTACCCAATGTGAAGCTGAAGGCTTCCGTCATATTACCTGGTATCTGGATCGCCCGGATGTGCTGGCGCGTTTCACCACCACCCTGTTTGCCGACGGCGAACGTTATCCGTTCCTGCTCTCGAACGGTAACCGCATCGATAGCGGACGGGACGAGCAGGGCCGCAGCTGGGTCAAATGGCAGGACCCATTCCCGAAGCCGTGCTACCTGTTTGCACTGGTAGCGGGCGATTTCGACGTGCTGCGCGACAGTTTCACCACCCGTTCGGGACGCGACGTAGCGCTGGAAATTTTTGTCGATCGCGGCAATCTTGATCGCGCCGACTGGGCGATGACCTCGCTGAAAAACAGCATGAAGTGGGATGAGGAGCGTTTCGGGCTCGAATATGACCTCGACATCTTTATGATCGTGGCGGTCGACTTCTTCAACATGGGCGCGATGGAAAACAAAGGTCTGAACGTTTTCAACGCCAAATATGTGCTGGCGAAAGCGGAAACCGCCACTGATAAAGATTATCTCGGCATTGAAGCGGTGATCGGCCACGAATATTTCCATAACTGGACCGGTAACCGCGTCACCTGCCGCGACTGGTTCCAGCTCAGCCTGAAAGAGGGGCTGACGGTATTCCGCGATCAGGAGTTCAGTTCAGACCTCGGCTCACGCGCGGTTAACCGCATCGACAACGTGCGTATCGTGCGTGGTGCGCAGTTTGCTGAGGATGCCAGCCCGATGGCTCACCCGATCCGTCCGGATCAGGTCATCGAAATGAATAACTTCTACACCCTGACGGTGTATGAAAAAGGATCGGAAGTGATCCGTATGCTGCACACCCTGCTGGGCGAAGCCAGTTTCCAGAAAGGGATGCAGCTTTACTTTGATCGCCATGATGGCAGTGCGGCCACCTGTGACGATTTTGTGCAGGCAATGGAAGATGCTTCTAACGTCGATCTGTCACAGTTCCGCCGCTGGTACAGCCAGTCTGGTACCCCGGTGCTGACGGTGCGCGATGACTATAATCCGGAACTGGAGCAGTATACGCTGCACGTTACCCAGCACACGCCGGCGACTGCCGATCAGAAAGAGAAGTTGCCGCTGCACATCCCGCTCGATATCGAACTTTATGATAATGAAGGTAAGGTGATCCCGTTGCAGCACAACGGTCATCCGGTGCATCACGTGCTGAATGTCACCGAGGAGTTTCAGTCCTTTATTTTCGATAATGTCTACTTCCAGCCGGTGCCGTCGCTGTTGCGGGAATTCTCTGCGCCGGTGAAGCTCGATTACAAATGGAGCGATGCGCAGCTCACCTTCCTGATGCGTCATGCGCGTAACGATTTCTCACGCTGGGATGCGGCACAGAGCCTGCTGGCGACCTACATCCGTCTCAACGTGGCACGCTATCAGCAGGGACAACACCTGTCACTGCCGCTGCATGTGGCGGATGCGTTCCGGGCAGTGCTGCTTGATACCGACTGCGATCCGGCACTGACCGCACTGATTCTGACGTTGCCGACTGAAAATGAGATCGCCGAGCTGTTTGATGTCATCGATCCACAGGCGATTGCGCTGGTACGTGACGCGCTGCAGCGCACGCTGGCACGTGAACTGGCTGACGAGTTCTTTGCAATTTATAACGCCAGTCAGCAGAGTGAATACCGGGTTGAGCATGCCGCAATTGGTCAGCGTAGCCTGAGAAATATCTGCCTGACCTATCTGGCATTTGGCGATGCACAACTGGCAGATAAGCTGGTGCAAACGCAGTATCATCAGGCCACCAACATGACTGATGCGCTGGCGGCGTTGTCCGCTGCGGTGTCAGCGCAGCTGCCCTGTCGTGATGCGTTGCTGGCGGCTTACGATGAACGCTGGCACCAGGATGGTCTGGTGATGGATAAGTGGTTTGTGTTGCAGGCCACCAGTCCGGCCTCTAACGTGCTGCGTAACGTGCGTCAGTTACTGACTCACCGCTCCTTCAGCATGAGTAACCCGAACCGCGTGCGTTCGCTGGTAGGGGCCTTTGCCTCCGCCAACCCGTCTGCGTTCCACGCCAAAGATGGCAGCGGTTATAAATTCCTGCTGGAGATGCTGATCGATCTCAACACCCGCAACCCGCAGGTCGCGGCGCGGATGGTGGAGCCGTTAATTCGACTGAAACGCTATGACGAGGATCGTCAGGCGATGATGCGCGATGCGCTTGAACAGCTGAAAGGGCTGGAAAAGCTGTCGGGCGACCTCTATGAGAAGATCACCCGGGCGTTAAACGCCTGATAACAGAACGGCGGAGGCGTGTGGCTCCGACGTTTTTTACCGCTGTCGGGCCAGACGAACCGGCTGCGACGGTGGGGTACGGCGCATCACGCGATCCAGCACCTCCGCCTCCAGCTCTGCCAGCCGTGGCGAACCACGCCGTCTGGGACGTGGCAGATCAACCAGCAAATCCAGACCAATCTCGCCCTCCTCAATCAGCAGCACCCGATCCGCCATCGCCACTGCTTCACTCACATCATGGGTCACCAGCAGAACGGTAAAATGATGCTGCTGCCACAGGGATTCAATCAGCTCCTGCATTTCGATGCGGGTCAGGGCATCCAGCGCCCCCAGTGGCTCATCCAGCAGCAGCAAACCCGGTCGATGAATCAATGCCCGGGCCAGCGCCACCCGCTGTTTCTGTCCGCCGGAGAGGGTCGCGGGCCACTCATTAGCCCGATCGGCAAGCCCGACTGCTGCCAGCGCATCCTGCGCCGCACTACGCCAGGCATTGCCTTTCAGCCCGAGGCCGACATTATCAATCACCTTTTTCCACGGCAGCAGCCGCGCGTCCTGAAACATCAGACGGGTATCGTCGCGCGCCGACTGTAACGGCGCATTGCCCGTCAGTAACTGACCACTGGAAGTCTGCTCCAGCCCGGCCAGCAGACGCAGCAGGGTACTTTTACCGCAGCCGCTGCGGCCGACGACCGCCACAAACTGGCCCGACGGAATATGCAGATCGATATTGTTCAGGATAGTGCGGCTGCCATACTGCTTGCTGACGCGGTTAACGCCGACCGGGGTGCCGGTATTCAGGCGCGCCGGGGAAAGTGTCTGACTCATGCGTTCTCCTCCTTCAGTTGATAAGCCGGATGCCAGCGCAGCCAGACGCGTTCCAGCAACAACGCGGCGACATCAGCCAGTTTACCGAGCAGGGCATACAGAATGATGGCGACCACCACCACATCGGTCTGCAGAAATTCCCGCGCATTCATCGCCAGATAACCGATGCCGGAGTTGGCCGAAATGGTTTCCGCCACGATCAGCGTCAGCCACATCAGGCCGAGCGCAAAACGGACGCCGACCATGATATTTGGCAGCGCACCAGGCAGGATCACCTGAATAAACAGGCTCCAGCCGGAGAGACCATAACTGCGCGCCATCTCCACCAGCCCACGATCGATATTGCGAATGCCGTGATAAGTATTGAGATAGATCGGAAACAGCGTACCGAGCGCCACCAGGAAGATTTTCGCCGACTCATCGATACCGAACCACAGAATCACCAGCGGGATCAGCGCCAGATGGGGCACGTTACGCAGCATCTGCACCGAGGTATCCAGCAGTCGTTCGCCGGTGCGGGAGGTGCCGGTAATCAGCCCGAGCAGCAGCCCAATGGAACCCCCGATAGTGAAACCAATCAGCGCACGCCAGCTACTGATCGCCAGGTGTTGCCACAGTTCACCACTGGCGGCCAGCTGCCAGAACGTGGTCACGATTTTTTCCGGCGCCGGCAGAATGCGCGTCGATAACCAGCCGGTTTGTGAGGCGATCTGCCACGCCACCACCAGTAGAGCTGGCAGCACCCACGGCACCAGCGTATCGGCGAGACGTTTACCTGTTCTGGCCATGATGCTCTCCTCAGCCCCGGGCGACTTTTTTCTCAGGGGTAAAATCGTTGGCAACCGCTTCACCGTGCGCCTGAACGACGCGCGGCTGTGGCACCAGCGGAACCTGCAGATCGAGATGCGGGAACAGCAGTTCACCGACGCGATAGGCCTCTTCCAGATGCGGATAGCCCGACAAAATGAAGGTTTCAATCCCCAGCGCTTCATACTCTTTGATGCGCGCCGCTACCGTGGGTCCGTCACCCACCAGTGCGGTTCCTGCGCCACTGCGCACCAGACCGACACCGGCCCACAGGTTCGGGCTGATCTCCAGCTTGTCGCGCCGTCCGCCGTGTAGCGCCGCCATCCGGCGCTGACCGACAGAATCGGCCCGCTGAAAGGCAGCCTGCGCTTTAGCGATGGTGGCATCGTCCACGTTGGCGATCAGTTTGTCGGCCGCCTGCCAGGCTTCTTCATTGGTTTCACGTACGATCACGTGCAGACGAATACCGAAACGTACCGACCGGCCCTGGGCCGCCGCTTTCGCACGGACCTGGTCGATTTTCTCTTTCACCAGAGCCGGTGGTTCACCCCAGGTAAGATAGACATCGACCTGTTCAGCTGCCAGATCCTGAGCCGGTTCAGATGAGCCACCAAACCACAACGGCGGACGCGGTTGCTGTACCGGTTTAAACATCAGGCGGGCACCGCGCACCTTAACGTGCTTGCCTTCGTAATCGACCGTTTCGCCCTCCAGCACCCGACGCCATACGCGGGTAAATTCAGCTGACTCGGCGTAGCGCTCACGGTGATCGAGGAACACCCCGTCGCCCGCCAGCTCTTCCGGATCGCCGCCGGTGACCAGATTAAACAGCGCGCGACCGTTGGATAAGCGATCCAGCGTCGCCGCCTGACGCGCCGCCTGGGTCGGTGAAATCACGCCCGGACGCAGCGCGACCAGAAAACGCAGCCGCTGGGTGACCGGAATCAGTGAGGCGGCAACCAGCCAGGCATCCTCGCAGGAGCGGCCGGTCGGGATCAGCACGCCGCCAAAACCAAGACGGTCAGCCGCCTGTGCGACCTGTTGCAGATACGCGTGATCCACCGGGCGTGCACCTTCTGCAGTGCCAAGATAGTGACCGTCGCCATGCGTCGGCAGAAACCAGAATATGGATACCATTTTTTTGCTCCTTATTGCGTCACGGTAGGGGATTGCCAGATGCGATCGCGAATCGATAGTTTCACTGGCAGCAGATGATTGGCATAGAACAGGTCAGCGGTATGCTGTTGTGCATCCGCGGTTTTGTCGCTAACCGGCGTAATGGTGGTGGGCGGTCGATGGCTGAGATAGCTGGCAATCACCGGCTCGGGTAAACCTATCGCCTGCGCTAACAGCGTAATACTCTGCGGGCGCTGGCTGCGGGTCAGCGCATCGGCGGCGCTAAAGGTATCCAGCACCTGCTGAATAAAAGCACCGTGTGCCTCGGCATAGCTGCGGGTGGCCAAATAGAACGACCCGGTCAGATTGAGTTTGCTGCCATCCACCAGCACCCGGGAGTTGCCCTGTAACAGCACCGACGAGTAGTAGGGATCCCAGATCGCCCAGGCATCGACATTTCCCTGCTGGAATGCGGCACGCGCATCAGCCGGTGTCAGATAAACGGGGGTGATGTCTTTGAAACTCAGTCCTGCCTGTTGCAGGGCGCGTAGCAACAAATTGTGCGAGCTGGAGCCTTTCTGAAAGGCGACTTTCTTGCCTTTCAGATCCGCGACCTGTTTCAGCGCGCTGGTTTTCGGGACCAGAATCACTTCCGCCTGCGGCTTTGGCGGTTCAGCACCGACATAGAGCAGGTCCGCGCCAGCCGCCTGGGCGAACAGCGGCGGAAGATCGCCGGTGCTGCCGAGATCAATACTGTTCACATTCAGCGCTTCCAGCATCTGTGGACCCGCCGGAAACTCTATCCACTGAATTTTGGTGTGTGGAAAACGCTTCTCTAACAGCTGATGCGATTTCGCCAGCACCATACTGACTGAACCCTTTTGATACCCGATGCGAATCTGTGCCGGATCGGGCTGCGCGGCCTGCACCTGCAGGCCAGCCAGTAATAAGCCTGCCGTCAGCCATTTTGTTAATGTCAGTTTCATACATCTGCTCCTTTATACGGCGTGTGCAACGGGATGGTGGTGACGGGTCAGTGCCAGCCAGAACGCGGCTACTGCATCATCAAGGCGCTGCGCCAGTGAATCCTGCAGTTGCGGCTGACGGTCGTAGTGCTGAATCTGGTGATCTTCGGCATAGACACCGTGCAGAACTTCCTGTGCTTTCAGCGCGTTAAGTACCGGCTTTAAGGCGTAGTCGAGCGCCAGCATATGACCGGCGCTGCCGCCGCTGGCCAGGGGCAGCACGACTTTATGCTCCAGCGCGCGCTCCGGCAGCAGGTCGAGCAGGGTTTTCAGCGCGCCGGAAAAAGAGGCTTTATAAATCGGCGTCGCCACGATCAGGCCATCGGCGGCGGCCAGATCGTCCTGTAAGGCCAGCAGCGCTGGTGCATCGAAGCGTGCATTGATCAGATCGTCAGGCTGGAAGTTATGAATATTCCACGGAATGACTTCGATACCCCGTGCTTCCAGTTTGTGCTGACACAGCGTCAGTAATGAGGTTGAGCGTGAGGGAAACCGTGGGCTACCTGCCAGCGTAATAACTCGCATTGTCACTCCTTATAACTAAAAGTTATTGATTATCTAATGTTGAGAACTTATGCCTTCATACTGTCAGAGCCGCGAGAGGGGCTTAAATGATTTATCTGGCAAACTAAGGGTGAAAACTGCAAATAGGCGGGCAGGGTGATAAGCGGCGTCTGAACCGGTTCCGATAATTCTTAAATTTCCCCTAATCCGGACAATCACTCATTAAAAGCGATGATGCGAGATTGCAAAATTAGCGAACCGCCGCGGTTAAATCATCCAGCGGCTGATTGCTTAAACATTCTTATTATGGTTAAGCAGTGATTAAACGGGGCGGGAAAAGAAGAAAGGGAAAAAAACGATATAAAATCAAACCCTCTGTCGGTGTCACACGGGAAAATGTTCGGATTAATTGCAGAAACGTTAGTGAAACGAAAAGAATGGAATGATGAAGATATTCACGGTTTCAGGTATTCGCTTACACTTTCCCGATTCTGGTTACCGCGACTTTTTGCCGGCAATTTAAATCAAACCTCAACCGTTTTAACATCGCACCGCGCTATAGATGCAACTTATTTAACAGTGATAGCCATCTGAACACTTCAACCGGTTTTTCCCGACTGGTCTTTATCGGCTTAACCGGTTTAAGATAATCAGGCTCAATGTAAGCAGCCCTAATAACACACTATTCTTTTTCGACGCTTCGCCTCTGGTCATGACCTGCATCAGGCAGGTGAATCGTATTGTCATTTTCTAACAGCAGAGAAATGCCTATGTCTGACATCCTGTTATCGGTGATTATTCCGACTTACAATGTTGAAAAATATATTGTCGAGTGCGTTGATTCATTATTACGCCAGGTGAAAGCGCCCAATGAAATAATCATTGTGAATGATGGATCAACCGATGGCACGCTGGCCCTGATTGAACAGAATTATGCGCACCTTTCTCAGGTAAAAGTGATCACCATTGAAAATGGGGGGCTGGGTAATGCCCGCGATACCGGTATCGCGCTGGCACAGGGCGAGTTCCTTTTCTTCTGTGATCCGGATGATGTGGTGGTTGACGGGCTGGTGGCAGAACTGGCAACCGTAGCAGAAAAACATCCTCAGACCGACCTGTTCTGCTTTAATTCCTGCGTCTATGAAGATGGGCATATCGAGATCACCTCACCCAAAGTAAAACACGATCAGTTTGGTTTGCAGTCTCCGCAGGAAGTCTTTATGCGCCTGCTGCGTAACGGCAGCTACACCTCGGCAGTCTGGAACTATGCGATCAAAAAAAGCGTTATAGAGCAGCATAAATTACGTTTCGTTCGCCGGATTCATGAAGACCACAATTTTACGCTGTCGGTATTTATGAAATGCCAGCAGGCGTGGGTCAGCCGTCAGGTTTATTATAAGCAGCGCATTCGTAGCGGTTCGCTCACTAACAGTACCAAAGGTGATGAGTTTTTCTTTCAGCGTTATGACGCCTTCATGCATGCCTACAATACGCTGAGCAGTTCACAGGCTAAATCAGAATGGCGTAGTACACTGGAAAAAGCCTATTTAACCCATTCTTTCCGCCTGATGATCTATTTATCACTGTATAACCAGACGCCGGTACCAGAATATGTGCGCAATGCGATTCGTTTTATGGGGCGTGGCGTAAAAACCCAGAATTTTAAAGAGTGGTTGCTATTTAATCAGCCGGATCTGTTTATTGCATTACAGCGATACAAAGTGAAAAAGGAAATTAACCGCGCAGCCTGATTCTGAAAAGCGTGTAGCGATATTGTTTATGCCTTAGCGAAATGAGAAGGTGAGACATGCAATGTGTATAAGGTTGTTGCGACATGGCAAAAGTACTTGATAAAAGTCTGATAGTTAATATTTTCTCACTGCTGGCGTACCGCGGCGCCTCGTTTCTGTTTCCGCTGGCAACGTTGCCCTATCTGGCCCGTATTCTGGGTGTTGAGCAGATGGGGACCCTGGCACTGGCCATTGCTTGTGTGCTCTATTGCAGCACCATCTCGGACTGGGGATTCAATGTCTTTACTACCAAAGATATTGCCCACCATCGTGATGACAAAGCGCGGGTCAGCCAGCTGTTCTGGTCAACCTTTAATGCCAAACTGATGCTGCTGGTGCTCACCAGTGGCACACTGCTGACGGCCACCTGGTTTAACCCGTCGTGGCATCCGCTATTCTTTATTATCCTCGCCAACTGCACCACGCTGATCGGCTCGTTGTTCTCCTTCGGCTGGCTGATGCAGGGATTTGAGAAGCTCGGTAAAACGGCGGTGATCGCCACCTTTGGTAACTTCTGTGCGATCCCGCTGACGTTTCTGCTGGTCAAAACCCCTGATGATACCTGGCTGGCTGCCCTGATCCCGGGTGCGGTTTCGATTATCAGCGCCGCCATCACGCTGAAATTTGTGCTGGAGATGAAGGTCATTGGCCGCTACCGCTTTGAGCCACGCGAAATCAAACAGCGCATCACCGACAGCATGGATGTGTTTATCGCCATTGCCGGTGCCAACCTGTTTAACAGCGTCAATGTGGTGATCCTCGCGTCATTTACCTCGCACTATATGGTGGGGATTTACAACGGGGCGGATCGCCTGCGTAAAGCGGCCAATTCGGTGCCGGAACAGATCGGTAGCGCCTTTTTTCCGCGCGTCAGCCATCTGTTCGGGCGCGATAAGCGTGCCGCGATTGCCGCGACGCGCAAAAGTTTGCTGCTCTCTTTCTCTCTCAGCCTGGCGATCGTGATATTTACCTGGCTGTTTGCCGATCAGGTCGTGTCGCTGTTGCTGGGCAAAGCCTTTATGCCGTCGGCTGACGTGCTGCGGGTGTTCGTAATTTGCTTTCTGTTCGGCAATATCTCTTATCCGGCGGGCTTACAGATCCTGATCCCGCACGGCCTGGCGCGCCAGCGTATGATGGTGATGATGGCGGCTGGGGTGATTAACGTGCCGCTCTGCTGTCTTCTGGCCTGGCAATATGGCGCGATTGGCGCAGCCTGGTCGATGGTACTGGCGGAAGCCTTCGTCTGTATTGGCATTTTTGGCATCATGCTGCGTCGCGGTATTCTGCGCGAATACCTTTTTCCAGCTCACGCCCCAATCAGCCCCGTAAACGATTCCGCGGGGTAAGATCAACTCCGGTTCAGATACTTTCCCGCATCCCCGACGTTCGATTTACTTTTGCGCCAGAGCACTTTACCATTCTGGCGCACATTTTCCCGTGCACCGACTTTCACGATTGCTTCCGTCCTTCAGGAGAGTGCATGTTTTATCCTATCGTCCGACCGGCGCTGTTTAAACTCGACCCCGAACGTGCGCACGAACTCACCTTTCAGCAACTGCGTTTTATGAGCGGCACGCCGCTGGAAGTGTTATTCCGCCAGAATCTGCCGTCACGCCCGGTAACCTGCATGGGATTAACCTTTAAAAATGCCCTCGGCCTGGCGGCAGGTCTGGATAAAAATGGCGAATGCATTGATGCGTTTGGCGCGATGGGGTTCGGCTTTGTAGAAGTTGGCACCGTCACGCCGCGCGCCCAGCCGGGCAACGACAAACCGCGGATGTTTCGTTTAGTCGAAGCGGGCGGCATTATTAACCGCATGGGGTTTAATAATCTCGGCGTCGATCACCTGGTTGAAAACGTGAAAAAAGCGCGTTTCAACGGCGTGTTGGGGATCAATATTGGCAAAAATAAAGATACGCCGGTCGAGCAGGGCAAAGAGGATTATCTGATCTGTATGGAGAAGGTCTATGCCCATGCCGGTTATATCGCCATCAATATCTCCTCACCGAACACGCCAGGTTTACGTTCACTGCAATATGGCGAAGCACTCGACGATCTGCTGGCCTCAATCAAACAAAAACAAAAAGAGCTGGAACAGCGTCACTTGAAATATGTGCCGGTGGCAGTAAAAATTGCGCCCGATCTTTCTGAAGATGAGTTAATTCAGGTTGCGGACAGTTTAGTCCGACACCAGATAGATGGCGTGATTGCCACCAATACCACCCTGGATCGTTCCCTGGTCAGTGGCCTTAAATATGCGGAAGAAGCGGGGGGGCTGAGCGGCCGCCCGGTCCAGTCGCGCAGCACCGTGGTGATTCAGCGCCTGTCTCAGGAGCTGAAAGGTCAGCTGCCGATCATTGGCGTTGGCGGGATTGATTCACTGACAGCGGCACGTGAAAAGATCGCTGCGGGTGCGACGCTGGTCCAGATTTATTCAGGCTTTATTTATCAGGGACCCGGATTAATTAAAGATATCGTCACTTATCTCTAAGACATTTCTTACTATCACAGGCCGGGGGGTTTATTTATCCTTCCGGCTCGTTTATATTTTGGCCTGTTGCACGAATTTTCAGCTTTTCCTTACGTTTCATTTTTCGCTGAATTCTGCGTGATTTCTGGCGCAGCGGTAAATACAGGGCACACTATGAAAATCAAACCTGATGATAACTGGCGTTGGTATTTTGACGCCAGCCACGACCGAATGATGCTCGACCTGGCTGACGGTATGCTTTTTCGTTCCCGTTATTCCCGCAAAATGCTTACCCCGGACGCGTTTAATCAATCCGGCTTTTGTGTTGATGACGCTGCGCTCTTTTTCACCTTTGAAGAGACCTGTCGCCAGTGTAAGTTGAGCAGCCAGCACCGCGCAGAACTGGTGTTAAACGCACTGGTGGCGTCGCGATTTCTGAAACCGCTGATGCCGAAGAGCTGGCATTTTTCCTCTTATGCGCCCGCCATGCGGCCAGGCGTAGGTGAAATGGTGCAGGTGACACTGGCGGAAAATGGCGAGCAGGCGCGTCTGCTGGTGGTTGAAAACGGTGATAACGCCGCGCTTTGCCTGCTGGCACAGCCCGGCCTGACGCTGGCGGGAAAAGCGATGGTGCTCGGCGATGCCATCAAAGTGATGAACGACCGCCTGCAACCTTACTGTCAGGATATTATTCCGCGCTACGCTCGCGCAGTCTGACTTCAGTTCAGTTCCACATCGCCAGCCGGGATACAGCTGCAACTTAACAGGGTGCCATCCTGACGAATGGCGCTTTGCTTCAGCGCCTTAACCTCGCCCGCTATCAGACTGAGTTTACAACTGCCGCATAAACCCGCCCGACAGGAGTAGGGGATGCGAAAACCCTGCATCTCCAGCTGCTCCAGCAAGACCTGCTGATTATCGCCGGTAAAGGTCTGGCCCTGAAACGTAATCTTCACCGCCGAGGGCGCCTGTTGCTGTGGCTTCAGCGTTTCAACCACCGCGCCGGTACCGTAGACGCGCGGCGTGTGACGTTTAATGACGGTGACGTTATCGCCTGCCCGCACCACGCCCGGGTTGCGGGCAATTAAATTCAGGCCAAAATCGACATCGCCGCTGCCATCCTGTGCGCTGCGAAAGCGCTGCAATGTTGCCAGCGGCTGGCCTGCTGGATGTTTATGCCCGGTTTCCGGACTGACGGTGGTGAACACGCAGCGGCTGCAGGGTTTGGTAACTTCAAAAACCACGTCGCCAATCCGCAGTTCTGCCCAGCTGTCTTCTTCCCAGGCTGCGGGACCGCTGATCACCAGGTTCGGGCGAAACTGTTCCATGCGCACGCTGGCCGGGCAGCGCTGCTGCAAATCCTGTAACGATGCACTGTTCACCAGTAAAAAGGGATAACCATCAGCAAAGCTGAGCGGGACCGATTCAAAATGTCTGACCCGTCGGCCAGGTTGCGGGCCGACCCAGCGCAGTTGTACCTCGCGCGGAAAGAACTGGCTTAGCCACTGATTGATCGCCTCGGGGGCGATACACGCGGTGAAATGATTGCCCCAGACCTCGGTCGGATGTTCCTGCTGGCTGAAATCACTGAAGCGGATGGGGATATGCGTGCCGTCCGGCGCCTGCAGCAGCAGGCCATCAGGTAACAGAACCGGCGTAAAACGGACCATCTCCGGATACTGCCGCGCGGTAATAAAGGTTCCATCAGGTTCCGTCACCATAAACAGGCGATCAAACGCCAGTCCGCTGTCGGACACCTGCGCATGTGACAGTTGCAGTCCCCGCATTGATTTCACAGGATGAATAAATAAGCGGGAAAGCGTAATCATGGTGTTCTCCTTGAACCCGACGCGCACGACAAAAGTAGCTAACTTTATGACATAGGTCTGCGATTCGCTATAATGCGCGACAATTTTCTCAAGAGTTAAAAAGTGACGATATGAATTCTCTGTTTGCCAGCACGGCGCGTGGGCTCGAAGAGCTGTTAAAAAGTGAGCTGGACGCGCTGGGCGCGCAGGATTTGCAAGTGGTGCAGGGCGGCGTCCACTACCAGGCCGATGAGCGCGTCATGTACCAAAGCCTGATGTGGAGCCGTTTAGCCTCACGTATCCTGCTGCCGCTGGGAGAGTTTGGCGTCTACAGCGATCTGGATCTCTATCTCGGCGTGCAAAGCGTTGACTGGCCGACAATGTTCGGCAGCGACAAAACCTTTGTGGTGCACTTCAGCGGCACCAATGATTCGATTCGCAACAGCCAGTTCGGCGCCCTGAAAGTTAAAGACGCCATTGTCGATAGCTTCACCCGTCAGAATCTGGCGCGTCCGAATGTGGATCGCGAGCAGGCGGACATCCGCATTAACGTCTGGCTGAATGACGATCGTGCCAGCATTGCGCTGGATCTCAGCGGCAGCGCGCTGCATCAGCGCGGCTACCGTCAGCAGACCGGTCAGGCGCCACTGAAAGAGAACCTGGCTGCGGCGATTGTGCTGCGCTCTGGCTGGCAGCCGACCACACCGCTGATCGATCCGATGTGTGGTTCAGGCACGCTGCTGATTGAAGCAGCACTGATCGCCTGCGATCGTGCGCCTGGCCTGTTGCGTAAGCACTGGGGCTTCACGGCGTGGAGCCAGTTCAACGCTGCGCTGTGGCAGGAAGTGAAAACCGAGGCGCAGAACCGCGCCCGTAACGGCACGGCGGCAACCCAGGCGCGCTTCTTCGGCTATGACAATAATGGTCGGGTGCTGGAGTGGGCGCAGGCCAATGCCCGTCGTGCTGGCGTGTTCGAGCTCTTTACCTTCGCTCAGCAGGATTTGCTGAAGCTGACCAACCCGGTCGATCCACTGATCCACGGCACGGTACTGAGCAACCCGCCATACGGTGAACGTCTGGAGAGCGAGCCGGCGCTGATTGCGCTGCACAGCCAGCTCGGACGTTTGATGAAGCTGCACTTTGGCGGCTGGAATCTGTCGCTGTTCAGCGCTTCACCTGAGCTGCTTAGCTGTCTGCAACTGCGTGCCGATCGCCAGTTTAAAGCGAAAAATGGCCCGCTGGACTGCGTACAGAAAAATTATCAGCTGTCGGTCAACAGCGGTGAAAGCGCCGGGCAGATCGCTGAAGATTATGCCAATCGTCTGCGCAAAAACCTGAAGAAGCTGGATAAGTGGGCGCGTCAGGAAGGCATTGAGTGCTACCGCATTTATGATGCCGATCTGCCAGATTATAACGTCGCAGTCGATCGCTACGCCGACTGGGTGATTATTCAGGAATATGCACCGCCGAAAACCATCGATCCAAATAAAGCGCGTCAGCGCCTGTTCGATGTGATCAGCGCCACGCTGACCGTGCTCGAACTGCCCGCCGACCGTCTGATTCTGAAAACGCGTGAACGCCAGAAAGGTAAAGCGCAGTATCAGAAGCTGGGCGAGAAGGGCGACTATTTTGAAGTGAAAGAGTTTAATGCGCGCTTCTGGGTCAATCTGACCGATTATCTCGACACCGGTCTGTTCCTTGATCACCGTATTGCGCGCAAAATGCTGGGTCAGATGAGTCAGGGGAAAGATTTCCTCAACCTGTTTGCTTACACCGGCACCGCCAGCGTCCATGCCGGTCTTGGCGGCGCGCGCTCCACCACCACGGTGGATATGTCGCGGACCTATCTGGAGTGGGCGGAACGCAATTTACGGCTAAATGGCCTGACCGGACGGCAGCACCGCCTGATGCAGGCAGATTGCCTGAGCTGGCTGAATGAAAGTGATGAGAATTTTGATCTGATCTTTATCGATCCGCCAACCTTCTCAAACTCAAAAAGAATGGAAGAGAGCTTCGACGTCCAGCGCGATCACATGATGCTGATGCGCAACCTGAAGCGCCTGCTGCGCCGCGGGGGCACCATTATGTTCTCCAACAACAAACGGGGTTTCAAAATGGATATGGAGGGTCTGAAGGCGTTGGGTCTGCAGGCGCAGGACATTACCCAGAAAACGCAGTCGCAGGACTTCGCGCGTAACCGTCAAATTCACAACTGCTGGCTGATCACTCACGTCGGTAAGGAATAAGTTTACATGTCATTAATCAGTATCCACGGCGCCTATCTCTCCTTCAGCGATGCGCCGCTGTTAGACAATACCGAACTGCACATCGAAGAGAACGAACGCGTCTGTCTGGTAGGCCGTAACGGTGCCGGTAAATCGACCCTGATGAAGATCATTAATGGCGAACAACCGCTGGATGATGGTCGCATCGTCTATGAAACCGATTTAGTTGTTGCGCGTCTGCAGCAGGACCCGCCACGCAATATTACCGGTTCCGTTTATGACTTTGTCGCCGAAGGTGTGGAAGAACAGGCCGAGCACCTCAAGGCTTATCACGCCATTTCCCATGTGGTGATGGAGGACCCCAGCGATAAAAACCTCAATGAGATGGCGCGTCTGCAAAGCATTCTCGACCACCAGAATTTGTGGCAGCTGGAAAGCCGCATCAATGATGTGCTGGAACAGATTGGTCTGCAGCCTGATACCGAACTCTCTTCGCTGTCGGGCGGCTGGCTGCGTAAAGCGGCGCTGGGCCGTGCGCTGGTCAGCAATCCGCGCGTATTGATGCTGGATGAGCCAACCAACCACCTCGATATCGAAACCATCGACTGGCTGGAAACGTTTCTGAAGAACTTCAGCGGCAGCATTGTGTTTATCTCGCATGACCGTTCATTTATTCGCAACATGGCGACGCGAATTGTCGATCTCGACCGCGGCAAGCTGGTTTCCTGGCCAGGCAATTATGATCAGTATCTGGAAGGGAAAGAGGAAGCACTGCGGGTTGAAGAGATGCAGAACGCGGAATTTGACCGCAAGCTGGCGCAGGAAGAGGTCTGGATCCGCCAGGGTATCAAAGCGCGTCGTACCCGTAACGAAGGCCGTGTGCGTGCGCTGAAAGCGCTGCGTCGTGAACGTTCCGAACGTCGCGAAGTGATGGGCAAAGCCAATATGCAGGTGGGCGAAGCCTCCCGTTCCGGCAAAATCGTGTTTGAGCTGGAAAACGTCGACTATGCGGTTGACGGCAAAGTGCTGGTGAAAGACTTCTCTTCCCAGGTGATGCGTGGCGATAAAATTGCCCTGATTGGCCCGAACGGCTGCGGTAAAACCACGTTGCTGCGCCTGATGCTGCAGCAGTTGCAAGCCGATCATGGCCGCGTGCATTCCGGCACCAGGCTGGAGGTGGCTTACTTCGACCAGCACCGCGCCGAACTCGATCCGGATCGCACCGTCATGGATAACCTGGCGGAAGGTAAACAGGAAGTACTGGTCAACGGCAAGCCACGCCATGTGCTGGGTTACCTGCAGGACTTCCTGTTCCATCCGAAACGCGCCATGACGCCGGTACGCGCCTTGTCCGGTGGTGAGCGTAACCGTCTGTTGCTGGCACGTCTGTTCCTGCGTCCCAGTAACCTGATGATTCTTGATGAACCGACCAATGACCTCGACGTGGAAACGCTGGAGCTGCTGGAAGAGTTGATTGATGGCTATCAGGGCACCGTGCTGCTGGTGAGTCACGATCGTCAGTTTGTCGACAATACGGTAACCGAGTGCTGGATCTTTGAAGGCAACGGTGAGATTGGCACCTTCGTCGGTGGCTATCACGATGCCCAGCAACAGCGTGCGGCTTACAAGCAGCAGAAAGCGTCCGCGCCGGCGAAAACCGGCGGCAGTGTCGCAAAACCGGCGGCAGAGAAAAGTGATACTGCCAAACGTAGCGCCAACAAACTAAGCTATAACCTGGCGCGTGAGCTGGAACAGTTGCCGCAAAAGCTGGAACAGCTGGAAGCGCGCATTGGTGAATTGCAGGCGAAAATGAGTCATCCGGATTTCTTTAGCCAGGCGCATGACCAGACCCAACCGGTACTGGACAATCTGGCGCAGGCTGAGCAGGAACTGGAAACCGCTTTTGCGCGCTGGGAAGAACTTGAGTCAATGAAAAACGGCGCGTAGATCAAGGGATAACGGATGTGTTCAGCAGATAAAAGTGACGCGTGGATGCTTTGTCCACAATGCGATTTAATGATTAAGCTGCCGGACATTCCCGTTGGCAGCCGTGCCTCATGCCCGCGCTGCCAGACTTCTCTTACGGCAAACTGGCACGAGCCACGCAGGCGGCCAACCGGTTATGCGCTGGCAGCCTTATTTATGCTGCTGCTGGCCAATCTGTTTCCGTTTATCACCATGAAAGTGGCCGGGCTCAGTAGTCAGATCAGCCTGGCAGAGATACCGCAGGTAATGGTGTCAGAAGACTACAGCAGTCTGGCGACATTGTTCCTGCTGTTTGTACAGGCTATCCCGGCGTTCTGTATGGTCACTATCCTGCTGCTGGTGAATCCGGTCCCGCTACCGACCCGGCTGAAACGGGGGCTGGCGCGCATTCTGTTTCAGCTACGCAACTGGGGCATGGCTGAAATTTTTATGGCGGGGGTGCTGGTCAGTTTCGTTAAGCTAATGGCCTACGGTGATATCGGGCTGGAAACCAGCTTCTGGCCATGGTGTCTGTTCTGTCTGCTGCAGTTACGGGCCTTTCAGTGCGTTGACCGGCGTCAGCTATGGCAGAACATTGCGCCGATGCCCGCGCTGCCGCATCCTCCCCGGGTCGGTGTCACTGGTCTGCAGCAGGATTTGCGCTCCTGTCCCTGCTGCACCGCCATCCTGCCGGCCACTCAGCGTCATTGTACTCGCTGCGGGGTGGTCGCTTCCGCACGGCGTAAGCACAGCCTGCAATGGACAATGGCACTGCTGCTGACCTCGATCATCCTCTATATTCCCGCGAATCTGATGCCGATCATGGTGACGGAAACGCTGGGGAGCGCGTATCCCTCTAATATCATGGCGGGCGTCATCTTACTGTGGGGTGACGGTTCCTATCCGGTGGCGCTGGTGATCTTTATCGCCAGTATCATGGTGCCGACGCTGAAAATGCTGGCGATTGGCTGGCTCTGCTGGGATGCCGGCGGGCGTGGGCGGCATGATAGCCACAAAATGCACCTGATTTATGAAGTGGTCGAGTTTGTTGGCCGCTGGTCGATGATCGACGTATTTGTAATTGCTGTGCTCTCTGCGCTGGTGCGTATGGGGCAACTGATGAGTGTTTATCCCGCGTGGGGCGCGGTGTTATTTGCGCTGGTGGTCATTCTGACCATGATTGCTGCAATGACCTTTGACCCGCGATTAACCTGGGATCGTGTACGCGAAAACAATGTAAAGGAGTCGCGCCTTGACGGAAATTAACCACGGCCACGCAAAGGTGGAGCAGATCAAGCGCTGGTCGCCGGTCTGGATTGTCCCCATCGTCACGCTGTTAATCGGCGGATGGATTCTGTTTTATCACTTCAGTCATCAGGGGCCTGAAGTGACCCTGATTACCGAAAATGCCGAGGGTATCGAAGCCGGCAAAACCACCATTAAAAGCCGCAGCGTGGATGTCGGCGTGGTTGAGAGCGCAGTGCTGAGTGACGATTTGCATCACGTTGAAATCAAGGCCCGCCTCAATGCCGGGATGGGAAAACTGTTGCACAAGGACAGTGTTTTCTGGGTGGTTAAGCCGCAGATTGGTCGCGAAGGTATCAGCGGGTTGGGAACACTGCTGTCGGGTGCCTACATTGAATTACAGCCGGGCACTAAAAGTGAAGCGCCAGAACAGTTTAACCTGTTGGATGCGCCACCGTTAGCGCCGCCGGATGCCAAAGGTATTCGCATTATCCTCGACAGCAAAAAAGCCGGTCAGCTTAATCCGGGCGATCCGGTGTTGTTCCGTGGCTATCGCGTCGGTACGGTGGAGACCAGCACCTTCGATACCGATAAGCGCATGATGACCTATCAGCTATTTATCGCGGCGCCGTATGATCGACTGGTGACCACCAATGTCCGCTTCTGGAAGGACAGCGGCATTGCCGTTGATATGTCTGCTTCCGGTATGCGGGTAGAAATGGGTTCACTGACTACGCTGTTCAGCGGCGGCGTCAGCTTTGATGTACCGGATGGCTGGGATCTGGGCCAGGCGGCGCAGAACCAGTCTGATTATCATCTGTTTGATGATCAGCGCAGCATTCAGGACTCGCTCTATACCAACCATATTGATTATCTGCTGTTCTTTACCGATTCGATTCGTGGCCTGCAGGCCGGTGCGCCGGTTGAATTCCGCGGCATCCGCCTCGGTACGGTGTCGGAAGCGCCGTTGATGAAAGCGGGTCTGGATCAGGCGCTGAACAATGATTACCGCGTGCCGGTATTAATTCGAATCGAACCGGATCGGTTTATCAGCCGACTGGGTGAGAACTTCGATCTGCAACAGCATCTGCAGGATGGTAAGAAACGCGGGCTGCGTGCCACGTTGAAAACCGGCAACCTGCTGTCAGGCGCGTTATATGTTGATCTGGACTTCTACGAAAATGCACCGGCTTTTAAAGGGCCGCAGAAAGTATCGGGTTATGAAGTGATTCCGACCGTCAGCGGTGGCCTGAGCCAGATTCAGCAGAAGCTGATGGCGGCGCTGGATAAGATCAATGGACTGCCACTTAACGGCATGATTAACGAAGCCACCGGCACGCTGAAAGAGAGTCAGAAAACGATGCGTGATCTACAACGCACCATCGATAACGTCAATAAAGTCACGGCCAGCCCGGCAATGAAAACGCTGCCGGAAGATATGCAGCAGACATTGCGTGAGCTGAACCGTAGCATGAAAGGACTGCAGCCGGGCTCGCCGGCTTACAGCAAGCTGGTCGGGGATATGCAGCGACTCGATCAGGTGCTGCGCGAACTGCAGCCGGTATTAAAAACGCTCAATACCAAGAGCAACGCGCTGGTGTTTGAGGCGAAACCGGGACAGGATCCCCAGCCTAAGAGGGCGAAACAGTGAAAAAAGGAATGATACTCTCTGCCGCGCTGCTGCTGAGCGCGTGCAGCAGCACCATCGATAATACCTGGTATCAGCTGCCCTCCGGGGCGGCGCCGATGAAGGTCAGCAGTAGCAGCACGACTGAGGCTCAACCGATGCTGTGGGTGCAGCAGGTGACAGTGCCAGATTATCTGGCGGGCAACGGACTGGTTTATCAGACCAGTGACGTGAAATATGTTA
This sequence comes from Pantoea conspicua, assembly GCF_002095315.1. GTDB lineage: Bacteria > Pseudomonadota > Gammaproteobacteria > Enterobacterales > Enterobacteriaceae > Pantoea > Pantoea conspicua. The sequence continues at coordinate 16,513 of NZ_MLFN01000012.1, read as the reverse complement.
TCGCCGCCAATAATCTGTGGGCCAGCCCGCTCGATCAGCAGTTGCATCAGACGCTGATTACCAACCTCAGCAAGGCCCTGCCGGGGCGACTGGTCGCAGGCACGCCGATGGGCGTGCAGCATGACACGCTCAACGTGACCGTCACCGGCTTCCAGGGTCGCTATGACGGCAAGGCAGTCATTAGTGGCGAGTGGACGCTGGAACATCAGGGCCGTCTGATCAAGCAGGCGTTTAATCTGGCGCTGCCTCAGAATGAAGATGGCTACGATGCACTGGTCAGAACGCTGGCAGCGGGCTGGCAGCAAACCGCGCAGCAGATTGCCAACAGTACGGTTGCGTTAAATTAAGAAGAGTATGAATAAATAAGCTAAGCCCCCGATTTTTCGTTAAGCGCTATTGACGAAAAACGGGGGCTTTATTGTTAGCTTAATCAGCGAGATAGTGTTGCCATCCGCATCACAAAAAAGCATCATTTTGTCGAACTGAGGTCACATTTATGACACTGGCGTGAAGATTGCGCATTGATCTTTGGGTGCGTAGCGGGTAGAACATTAGAGTGGTTGAACATTAATTCACCACCTTTTTCTTTCCACCAGATTCCACAGACCTTACATGAGGGACACGGAGTATGAAGAGACAGAAACGAGACCGCCTCGAACGCGCCCATTCACGTGGTTATCAGGCAGGCATTACTGGACGCTCAAAAGAGATGTGTCCGTATCAGATGATTGACGCTAAGTCTCACTGGTTGGGAGGTTGGCGACAAGCCATGGAGGACAGGTCGGTCGCTGCTTAGCCGGATGTCACTGAAAAGGGAATATAACCTCCGCTGCGCGCGGAGGTTTTCGTTTCCGGGGAAACGTTTAGAAAGCCGCCGTGTCTTTGAACAGGCCTACTTTCAGATCGCTGGCCGTATAGATCAGGTTGCCGTCGACCAGCACCTCGCCATCGGCAACGCCCATCACCAGTTTGCGGTTGATAACGCGTTTGAAATGGATACGGTAAGTGACTTTCTTCGCTTCAGGCAGTACCTGACCCGTAAATTTCACTTCACCCACGCCCAGCGCACGACCTTTACCTTCGCCGCCCAGCCATCCGAGATAGAAGCCGACCAGTTGCCACATGGCATCCAGGCCTAAGCAGCCTGGCATGACCGGGTCGCCAATGAAGTGGCAGCCGAAGAACCAGAGATCGGGATTGATATCCAGCTCAGCTTCAACAAAGCCTTTATCATATTTGCCGCCGTCTTCGGTCATCTTGACCACGCGGTCCATCATCAACATGTTGCCTGACGGAAGCGGTGGACCATTTTCGCCAAACAGTTCACCACGACCTGACAGAATCAGGTCTTCTTTGGTATAGGATTCGCGTTTATCTACCATGTTTACAATAAGCCTTTTTTTAGTGAATCACGAATATTAGCGAACAGTTGTATGCTGAGCAAATCGGATTAACGGTGGTTAAACCAGTTAAGCCAGCGCAGTCCCCAGGGACGGTGCGACGCGTCCGGCTGGTTCAGTTGGCTAATGCGTTCCTGAATGGTGCGCAGCAGGGTATCGCCTTCACCATCCTCAGTATCCCAGACCTTACCCGTCAGCAGCGGCAGGGCTTCATCCGCACGGTCAATCGCCCAGATATGAAAGCGACCTTGCTCAACCGCACTGACCACGGCCTGATTCAGACTCAGGTGTCGCACATTGCAGGCCGGGATAATCACGCCCTGCTGGCCGGTCAGTTCACGCTGATGGCAGATATCAAAGAAGCCTTCAATTTTCTCGTTCAGACCGCCAACCGGCTGGACGTTACCAAACTGATCGACTGAGCCAGTGACGGCAATTTGCTGATTGACCGGCTGGTTAGCCAGCGCACTGATCAGCGCACAGAGCTCAGCCAGCGAGGCACTGTCACCGTCCACTTCAGAATAAGACTGTTCAAATACCAGTGAAGCAGAGAAGGGGAGTTGCTGATCCAACCCGAGCTCGGCAATCAGATAGGCCTGCATAATCATCATGCCTTTTGCATGAATGTTACCGCCCAGCTCGGCTTTGCGTTCAACATCGGTAAACTCGCCGTCGCCAGGATGCACGACACAGGTAATCCGCGATGGATCACCCCAGGCGCGAGGATGGCCAGGATATTCCACCACCGACAGGCCGTTGATCTGACCGACCACTTCACCTTCCGTCTCAATCAGGATCTGTTTCTGCAGGATCTCATCGCGCATCCGTTCGTTGAGATAATTTTCACGCCACAGGCGGGCTTCCAGCGCATCACGCAGTGCTTCCGCATTGAGTGTCTCGCCCATTAGCGCGGACTCACGCATCTGACGCTGTAACCAGCGCGGGCAGAGCGGTAATGTCTCCTGATCGCCACTGTAGCGTACGCCTTCTTTAATCAGTTCAGGCCAGAAGTCTGTTTCCGGCAACGGCAGCTCAGCCTGCTGGGCCAGATCGACGGTCCAGCGACACCAGGCAAGCATGTCATCCTCATCCAGAATCTGAATGTTCTCTTCAAATTCGGTATAGATTGCCATTTCATGGGCTTCAGGATCGAATTCCTGAAAATCAGCCAGCGCTTCGCGATCACCGCACAGTACCAGTTTTAACTGGAGCGGCAGTGGCGGTATCGCGACCGGCAAGGGACGTCGTTCATCCTGCGAGGTCCAGTCGACGTAGCCCTGCTCAATACATTTTTTCAGACGTAACCAGAGAATTGGCTGGGTCATGAAACTGCGCAGCGTAAGCACCAGCGTGCCACCGTTGGCACGATGGATCAGTCCCGGCTCAAGCTGAATACGATCTTTATACTGACGCACACAGCCAAACAGCTGTTCGGTTTCAATCCAGTCGGCGAAATGAATACCGCCCTGACTGGTGAAAGGGCGTTGAGGGTCTGAAGGGGGCTGCAGCGTGACGTTATCGGCCATGATATGGTAGTCACCACCATACAGCGTGGCGGACTCCTCCATGACGTGCTGCGCGGCCTGGGCAATCAGTGCCAGGTAGTCGCGATTTTCCTGGCTACGCACCAGCAGTAACGGGAATCCCTGCGACTGGTGATGTAAATGCGCCAGTGCATTCAGCAATCGGGGCTGCACCGTTGCCAGAGCATCGGTTTCTTCATCAGCAATTCGGGAAAAAACGGATTGGTATTGCGCGCTATCCGGCTGTAAGGTTTGCCACGTAAGTTGGGTGTCGGTCAAAATAATCGCATTTGTCTGATTTAAGAAAAGCGAGATTATACAGGATTCACCCTTGTTAAGCACTGCAGACTTCCTGCTGAAGATGTGACATTGACAGCATGTTTTTCGTTGCTGCATCCGGGAAAAAAGCTGTTATTCTTAGCTCGTTACGTGATCACGATGAGATTCCGATGAAATACCAGCAACTCGAAAATCTTGAATGTGGATGGAAATGGAAATACCTGGTGAAAAAACATCGGGAAGGTGAACTGATCACGCGTCACCTTGAATTAAGTGCGGCGCAGGCGGCAGTCGATAAACTGCTGGCAATGGAAAATAATCCGGTGACGGTTAACGAATGGATTGCAGAGCACATTCATCCGGATCTGGATAACCGGCTAAAACAGACCATTCGTGCGCGTCGCAAACGACACTTTAATGCTGAACATCAGCACACGCGTAAAAAGTCGATCGATCTGGAGTATCTGGTCTGGCAACGACTGGCTGGACTGGCGCAGCGGCGAAACAGTACGTTATCTGAGACGGTGGTCCAGTTAATTGAAGATGCCGAACGCAAAGAGAAGTACGCTACCCAGATGTCGAGTCTCCGGGAAGATCTCCAGGCGATTCTTGGCAATTCGGGTTCAGAAAAAGAGTAAGTCGTTAATAATCAGATGGTTATATTAGCAGGCAAGGGCATCTGACTTGTGCCTGTTGACCGTGATGATGACATAAAAAAACCCCGCCTTAGCGGGGTTTTTTTTATCACGTGTAAACTTAAGCCTGTGGCTGAGTTACAACGTCTTTGATGCCTTTAACGTCGATTTCTACACGACGGTCCGGCGCCAGGCAGTCGATCAGGGCATTACGGCCTTTCACGCTGTCACAGGTGTTGCCGGTAACTGGGTTAGATTCACCCATGCCACGTGCAGAGATCTTGTTAGAAGGGATACCTTTAGATACCAGGTAATCTACGACTGACTGAGCACGTTTCTCAGACAGTTTCTGGTTGTACTGCTCTGAACCGATGCGATCGGTGAAGCCCAGTACGACAACGGAACCATCTTTAGGATCCATTGAGCTCAGCTGGCTGTACAGCTGATCCAGAGCCTGCTGGCCTTCTGGCTTCAGGGTCGCTTTGTTGAAGGTGAACAGAACGTCAGACTTCAGAGTGAAACGCTTGGTTTCAACAACTGGCGCTGGCGCTGGAGCCGGAGCCGGTGCTGGAGCAGCTTCATCCTGACCGAAGCGGTAAGAAACGCCTACGCTCAGCATGCCGTTGTCTGGACGGGTACCAACGGTCTGTGCATCACCGATGTTGTTAACCCACTGGTAATCCAGACGGGTTGCCCAGTTTTTGGTCAGCGCATACTCAACACCTACGGCAGCCAGCGGAGAAACGCCGGTATCGTGGTCGCTGATGCGGCCAGTAGTTGGGTTAGTCTGCGTTGCGTCTGCACGCCATACCATGCCGCCCAGACGAGTGTACACGTCCAGATCGTCATAGATTGGGTAGCTCAGTTTAGCTGCCAGCTGAACGCCCTGTGCTTTGAATGCGCCGTTAGTCACGTTGCCTTTGTTAGGCATGCGACCCAGCCAGTCATAGCCCAGCTCGAAGCCCAGGTATGGATTTGCCTGGTAACCAACGAATGCACCTGCACCCAGCTGGCTTTCGTGAGTTGGACCGTCATTGTTTTGGTAACCGTTACCGTAGTAACCCGTGTCATGGTACTGAGACCAGCCCAGTTTAGCACCGGTGTACCAGGTGTCATCTTTCGGAGCGGCCTGCGCTACGGTAGCGAAGCCAGCCAGTGCCACTGCAATTGCGATAGCTGTCTTTTTCATTTTGCGCCTCGTTATCATCCAAATAGGCAATGAGCAAAAAGGTTGCTCTTGGTTTAATCCTTCGCCGGGTCAAAACGCTCGCTTATGACTCTACCGCAAAAAACGGAGGTTATTGAGCACCCTGGCGAGATAAAGTCTACAACGAGATTGGAAACTTACAAGTATGATGTGAGGCGCTTCTGTAAAAAAACAGAGATTTATACACAAATTCTAACAATTAGCCTGGTATTATTGCCGTGGCTCAATGCCCAAAAAACCTGCTAAACCATTGTCAACGCTCGAACTAACAGAATCAGTGGTTTAGCGACGACAGATAAGAAATATAGCTTGAGAAACTTCTGATTTTTACTTAATGAAACAAATCCGACTGAATTTTTAGCGCGTTTTGTGGTCCGAGAGGCGCTTCTGGTGATCCACTCGACCGCAAAATCAATCCTAACGCATCGCCTTCCGCTGCGGCATTTTCCAGTTGACGACGCTCATCTTCATCAAGTTCATACGGAATCCATGCCAAAACGACACTGTAATTTCCGGTACGCAGCGCTTTAATCATCGCCTCAACCGCATTCAGACGATCAGAATCAGCGATGTGCATGCTTTTATCCAGTGGCAAACCGGACTGCTGTAGCCAGGCACGATTGAGTTTATGTGCCGGGGTTAACCACAACTGCCAGCGCGATTGCTGACTCAACTGCTGCAGCAGCGGCAACAGTAACATCTGCATCATTCCAGGCTGCTCACTATAGCGTAACTCGGTAATCCAGCCACGATGAGAAGCGGGGACAGAAGAGGACGCGTAATGATGAGCATAGCGTGCATTATTCGGATGTTGGGTTCGCATAAGTTAATCACTCAGCAGTGGACTGTATGAATATACAGTACTGTCGTTCCGCATAAAGATCAACCCAAATTTCTGAAAACGCCTCGCAAAAACGCTACAAGGTTAGCTGAACCGGTAATTATTCATTGAACCCGCAAAGGCTTTTTCCTATCTTCTAATTGCCTGAAAGCAAAGGTGATTTCAGATATTTCTATAACATGGAGGTGGTGTGATGAAAAAGGTAAATCCGATTGTCGAACGCTCCCGGGAACGTCTGGCCCCGCTGGGAACCATTGAGTCACGCACCCAGTTTGGCGGCTATGCGCTGGCCGTGGAACGGGTGGTTTTTGCTTTAGTTAACAATGATGCTCTCTATTTGCGAGCCAGCGAACCCCTGCGGGAATACATTACGCAATGTCCACTGGAGCCCCTGGTATTTCGTAAGCGTGGCGTGCTGGTCAGCCTTAATTACTATCGGGTTGATGACGCGCTCTGGCAGGAACCGGCGCATCTGCTGAGATTATCAGCCGCATCGCTGGAGACCGCTCAGTACGATCTGCGTCACAAGCAGTCATCCATCCGGTTAAAAGATCTCCCTAATCTCAGCGTACGCATGGAGGTGATGTTGCATGAAGCGGGCATCCTTAACGTACAGCATTTATATGATATTGGTGCTAAGCAGTGCTGGCTGAGGCTGAAGGCCGTCAACCAGCATGTGGGATTACAAACATTGCTGGCGCTACAGGGGGCAATATCAGGCCATCATTATGCTGCCCTGCCGTCGTCGGTCAGGGCGGAACTGAATGCCTGGTTTCAGCGCACCGTACTGATGACCCTGAACCCGAAGAGCGGCAGAAGTTAGTGAGTATTTAGCGTGCGGCGCAGGCGTGCAACGTCCGGCATCAGCGCGACCAGCAAGCCGAGTTGCTGTAATACCAGTGGCGCGCGCGTATCAGCATCGGCGGCCAGCTGGCCGATTCGCTGGGTAAGGTGTTGACGCATCTCTTCAGCCTGCTGATCGCTGACGACATCCGTTTGCAGCACATCCTCAACATAACAGACGGTGTCATCCAGTAAGGCAAGCAGTTGCGGCTCATCAATTTTATCGCGATGCGCACCCAGCGCAGAGATATAGCTCAGGAAAGAGTGATTAGAGCAGAGCAACTGGAAAGCGGAGTCACGCATCGTCTGACTTGTGCGGCTTTCGCTGCTCATGTTCGACACCACCGAGGCCAGTTCGGCATCGGCATTATGCGCATCCCGCCGGGCGATACGATAAGCAAGGCGGTTATCTTTGCCCTGATGATACTGCTCCATGATGGCATCCAGATAACGGCAGTTGGCTTGTAAGGTCCGTTCCGCCACCGCCGGTAACTGGCGGAAGCGCCAGTCAGGCCAGATGAAGGCGACTGCCAGCCAGGCCAGGCCGCAGCCCAGCAGCGTATCGACCACGCGCGGTAAAGCTACCTCAAAGCCTTCGCCAAGGAGGTTGAAACAGAGCAGCACCAGCAGGGTGATGAACAGCGTTGCCTGGGCATACTGTACCTGTCTGAAGGCGAAAAACAGCACGCCGCTGATGACAATCAGAATCAGCTGTCCCTCGACAGAGGGCACCAGCCAGAGCACCGGCAGTCCAATTGCTATCCCCGCCAGCGTGCCGCCAATACGTAACGCCAGCCGCCGTTGTGTCGCATTATAGTTGGGCTGACAGACAAACAGGCTGGTGAGAAGAATCCAGTAACCCCTTTCCAGGCCGGTGACCTGAATAAAACCGTAACCGATACAGAGCACCACTGACATCCGCACCGCATGGCGGAACAACGCCGAGGCGGGGGAAAGGTGGCGGCTGAAACGCAGCCTGATATCGCTCCAGCCATTCAATCCTTCGCGCGACAGCAGATTGTCGCTGTGCTGAGGGTCTTCACCCGCCAGCGTCTGCTCTGATTCAACGGAGGCGAGCTGCGCGTCAATGGCCCGCAGGTTGCGCAGTAGCCAGTAAAGCGCCCGGGTATGGGTCGCGTCCGGCTCACGTTGTTCCAGCCGTTCTATCGCCTTTTGCAGCCGTTCAAAAGCCCGCTCAAACCGGCTGTCGTGAACCCATCTTTCCCGCATCAGGATCGAATGTGCCAGCTGGCGACAGGCCTGGGCCTGCATATTCAGCAGGCGCTGAAACCGGAACAGGATTTCGTTGTAGCGCCAGTCGCCCCGCAGCAGATGATATTGCAGGTGGGAGGAGCTGGCGCGTTCGTGGATGTCCTGCGCCACAAAGTAGTAGTGCAGGCTGCGACGGGTGCCGCGTGAACCGCGATCGCCTCGCAGCCGGCTCTGTAACGTGGTCTTGGTCCGGTTGAGCTGCGCCACCAACTGGCTGTTGACCATGGCGGCATCGATAAAGGTGGCATCGTCCTGTTCACCCGCATCCGGATCGAACAGATTCGCCTTGGCATCCAGATAACGCGCCAGCTGGGAAAAACTGCCCGCCAGTTGTTCCTGCACCGGCCGGACCGGAAACATCAGATGACCGAGCAGGGTCAGCAGGTTGTACCAGAGTGCGCCTACCAGCAACAGCATCGGCTGCATGTACCACTGGCTGAACAGTCCAATGCCGAGCATGGTATAGACCGCAATCAGCAGCGCGCCAAAAGCGATGGTGGCGTAACGCTGTCCGAGTGCGCCGAGCAGGATGAAACCCCAGCTCGATATCGCCAGCCCGGCCATAAAGGCCAGCGGATAGGGAAAGAGCAGTTCCACCGACACCGAGGCGATACAGAAACAGAGCAGGGTGATCAGCAGATTCTTCAGGCGTCCGGTCAGCCGGTCGTCAAGGTCAGCCAGCGCGGCAGCCACCACGCCCAGTGTCAGAGGGATGGTCCACTCAATCTGCTGCAGCCACCAGGGAATGGCCGCACACCCGCCGAGCGCAAACAGAATGCGTAGCAGGTAGCGCCAGGTACTATTGAACAGATACTGCCGCCAGCCGGGCAGGCTCTTCGACATCATACTAATAGCGACGGGCATTGGCTTCGCGCGCGGCACGCGCCTCTTCTACGGAAACCACGCGGCGTCCCACTGGCCACAGCGCAATGGCGGCAATTTTGAAGTTGGCGATACCCACCGGAATGCCGATGATGCTGATGCACTGCACAATACCGATCGAAATATGTGACAGGCAGAGCCACCAGCCGAAGAAGATCAGCCAGAAGATATTCAACAGGGTTCCGCCGGTGTTCATGATGTGGCTTTTACTCTCCGGCCGCAGGAGATCAACGTGTACCGCCTCATTGCCAAAGGGGAGCAGCGATAACCGGGTAATTTCCCAGCAGGAGCGGGTCAGCGGCAGGGTAAAGACCAGTACGATGCTGATTAAGGTGGCAAACAGCCAGCTCAGGGTGGTGAAAAAACCACCCAGAACAAAATTAAGGACGTTTAATACGGTGCGCATGACATTTTTTCCTTTTGCATTCCGCAAGATGTGACGCCAAGTTTAGCCTGTTTTAAGGCTGGAGCGCCAAGAGTCTGACAGGTAAACTCCCCCTAATCCTATTCTCTGGCGTTGGTGTCGGCGTGGAACTGAAAGCAACCTCCATGGGCAAACGGCTTGCCCAGCATCCTTATAATCGGGTCCGTCTGATGGCGGCTGGCGTGGAAGTCAGTGGCGACAAGCATGAGTATCTGATCCCCTTCAATCAATTGCTGGCTATTACCTGTAAGCGCGGGCTGGTGTGGGGAGAGCTGGAATTCTTACTGGCAGACGAAAAAGTGGTCCGGCTGCATGGGACCGAATGGCAGGAAACGCAGCGTTTTCACCACTATCTGTTGCAATCCTGGCAGCAATGGAGCCTGGAAATGAGTGCCGTGTGTGGCGAGGTGTTACAGGCGCTGCGCAGCGACATTGAGGCGTTCAGCACCCAGGATCGCTGGCTGAACCGCAGCGAACTGCAGACGCTGAAAACGCAGATTGTGAAACAGTTTGATGCCTTACCCCTGCCGCTCACCCGACTCGGCGAGTTTGCACAGTGTCGCGATGACTGGGAATTTTGTCAGCGCTGGCTGGAGCAGGGCGAAACGGTGCTGCATCAGCGCAATCGTGACTGGACCGCCGACATCCTGACGCGCTATCACGACTTCTTTGCCCGCGTAGAAAGCACACCACTCAACACCTCGCAATGCGAAGCCGCTGTGAATGGCGAAGCCTCGCTGCTGGTACTGGCAGGTGCCGGAAGTGGTAAAACCTCGGTACTGGTGGCGCGGGCAGGCTGGCTGATGCAGCGTAAACTGGCCAGCGCCGATCAAATCCTGCTGCTGGCGTTTGGCCGTCAGGCGGCTGAGGAGATGAACCACCGCATCCAGTCGCGGCTGGGCGCCAGTGATATTCAGGCGCGAACCTTTCACTCGCTGGCCCTGCACATTATTCGTGAAGGCAGTAATAAGCAGCCGGCGATCAGCAAGCTGGAGAGTGACCCGCAAGCCCGCCGCGATTTACTGATTCACCACTGGCGTCAGCAGTGCAGCGAAAAAAAAGCCCAGGCGAACGGCTGGCGGCAGTGGCTGCGAGAGGAGCTGGAATGGGATCTACCTGAAGGTGCCTTCTGGCAGGATGACAAACTGGCTAACCGACTGGTCACCCGACTGGAGCGCTGGCTGAGTCTGATGCGGATGCACGGCGGTGCACAGGCAGCGATGATCGGTGACGTGCCTGACGAGAACCGTGAGCTGTTCAGTAAGCGTATCAAACTGATGGCACCGCTACTGAAAGCCTGGAAGAGTGCGCTGAAAGAGGAGGGGGCGGTCGATTTCTCTGGCCTGATTCACCAGGCGATTGCGATTCTGGATAAGGGCCGGTTCATCAGCCCGTGGAAACATATTCTGGTTGATGAATTTCAGGATATCTCGCCGCAGCGGGCAGCACTGCTTACTGCGTTACGCCAGCAGAATAAGCGCACCTCACTGTTTGCGGTCGGGGATGACTGGCAGGCGATCTATCGCTTTAGCGGTGCAGAGATGACGCTGACCACGGCGTTTCATCACTATTTTGGCGAAGGGGATCGCTGCGTACTGGATACTACCTACCGCTTTAACGATCGCATTGGTGATATTGCTAACCGCTTTGTGCAGCAGAATCCGCAGCAATTACGTAAACCGCTTAACAGCCTGACCAAAGGCAATAAAAATCGATTTCGCTGCTGCCGCAGGATCAGCTTGAGGGGCTACTCAACAAGCTTAGCGGCTATGCGAAACCGGAGGAGCGCATATTGCTGCTGGCGCGTTACCACTATCTGCGTCCTGAACTGATGGAGAAAGCAAAGACCCGCTGGCCAAAGCTCAATCTGGATTTCATGACGATTCATGCCAGCAAAGGGCAACAGGCGGATTATGTCATCTTGCTCGGCTTACAGCAGGGTAAAGAGGGTTTTCCCGCCGAAGCGCGCGAATCGATCATTGAACAGGGTCTGTTACCGCAGCCAGAAGCGTTTCCCGACGCGGAAGAGCGACGTCTTGCCTATGTGGCGCTGACGCGAGCGCGTCAGCAGGTATGGCTGATGTTCGATAAAGCGCAGCCGTCGGTATTCGTCGGGCAGTTCCGCGAACTTGGTGTTCCGATGCTGCGCAAAGCCTGAGTTATTTCAGCCGTTCCGCCATATAGCGCGCGTAGTCAGGGATCAAAATATCGATCTCACGGGCAAACAGCGGAGACTGGATAATAAAGTCGGCGGTTGAACGGTTGGTGGCGACCGGGATGTTCCACACGGTGGCCAGACGCAGCAGCGCTTTCACGTCCGGATCGTGTGGCACCGCATTCAGCGGATCCCAGAAGAACATCAGCGCATCAATTTTTCCTTCGGAAATCATTGCGCCGACCTGCTGATCGCCGCCCATCGGGCCGCTCAGCATGGCATTTACGGTTAATCCGGTATGGCGATTGATCAGTGTACCGGTGGTGCCGGTGGCGTATAGCGTGTGCGGTTCAAGTGCTGGCTGGTTTTGTTTAACCCAGTCGAGTAAAGCAGCTTTGCAATGGTCGTGAGCAACCAGTGCAATATGTTTTTTTATGCCGAGGGTACGAACGGTCTGTTCCATAAGGGCTTCCTGATAAGCGCATGCGCCAGAATCGGTGGCATGAGTTTACCCCTGGCCTTTCCTTTCTATCAACTCGTCCGTAACATTTTGACCAGCGTCATAAATTGCTGACGGGTCGCTTCATCAAAGCGCTGAAACCAGCGATGCAGCGAGGGCGTCTCCGCCTGGGTCGTCCAGGCAAGATCGGCGGTTAACCGGCTGGAAGAGGGGGCAACATTTACCGAACGGGCAAACTGCGGCACGGAAGCGATCTGCCCGGTGCGATTATAATTTAGCATCGCTTTTTCCATATCCGCGGTAGAGCTGGCCGGCAGATGGTCGCGCATACTGATAATCTCTTTGCCGCGCTCATCCACCAGCTTGAAATTCAGGCTGCGATCAAAATGGACCCGCTCACGTTTGGTATCCAGCGACGGCAGCTTGATGGTGATAGTTTTAGCGGCGGCGGTAAACGTGACGATCATCGGCACTGACTGATAGCGTTGAACCGTATCCGATCGGTCATTGCGGAGTTTTTCGACCTGAAACAGGAACTGATGCTGACCGCGATCAAGCTCTAAGCTGTCAGCACCTTTGAGGAGTGAGCCCGAAATTTTTCGGCCATCCAGCACTAACAGGTCAATCTGCGGATCGAGCTTTAAGGTGATGGCAGAACAGGACGCCGAGACGAGGAGTGCTAATAACCCCGTGACAGCCAGCGACAGCTTCATTTCAACTCCAGAACCATAGGGCGCAAGGGAAGGTGTGTAGCAAATTCTTACATTATGGCAGTTAATTTACATTTAAACATATTTATTCGTGCGCAGGTTCAATTAATTTCGCTGGCTGGATACCCGTAAACCGTTCTGCCAATCTACACTCAACGCTGGCCTGAAAGGAGAAAAGCATGAACGATCAGACAATTCGCGAGGTGCTGACACGCACCCGGCGCATCGCCTTAGTTGGCGCAAGCGATCGCCCGGAACGCCCGAGTTATGGAGTGATGAAGTTTCTACTTGATCAGGGTTATGAGGTGATTCCGGTCAGCCCGAAACTGGCAGGCAAAACGCTACTGGGTCAGCAGGCCTATGCCAGCCTGGCCGAGGTACCCGGGGAAATTGATATGGTGGATGTGTTTCGCAACTCCGAAGCGGCATGGGGCGTTGCTCAGGAAGCGATCGCCGCCGGAGCAAAGACGCTATGGTTACAGGTGGGGGTTATCAACGAGCAGGCAGCCGTGCTGGCACAGGATGCGGGCATGACGGTGATAATGGATCGCTGCCCGAAGATTGAAATCCCGCGTCTGGGGTTAACGCGGTAGCAAAACAGGCGTGGCGGCCAACCGTGCCGCCACAGATTAATGTCGCAGATGAGGAGACTGTAATTGCTGACGTACTGACGCAGCCAGTTCATCCATTGACGGCTGTTCCGGATGCTCAACGCTGGTTTCACCGGCAAGCTGAATTTCAGCAACATAGGTATGCACCTGATCGCCTTCCTCATCTTCCATCACCACATGATACCAGGGCGCGCTGCGCAACTTCTCTTCTGCGCCAACCTCTTCAATTTTAGGCTCATCTAACGAGTATTCGGGATCGACATCGACGATAACACCCAGCACACCGGACAAACGATGACGAACCTGCTGACCAATACCAAATTTACTGGCAATCATTGTGACCTCCGAAAAGAATGCTCTCTATCCAATATGGGGGCGGGAGCAGATTTTTCAAGTCACATGATCCGGCAGGCAAAGCCTTTCAGATAGAGCCCTTCCGGATAGCTGGCGATCACCGGGTGATCGGCAGCCTGACGGAACTGCTCAATGAACTGTACCTCGTGCCCGGCATCCAGCGCTGCATCGGCAATGATCTTCTGGAACAGGTCGGTCGCCATCAGTCCGGAACAGGAGAACGTCATCAGGATGCCGCCTGGATTGAGCAACTGGATCGCCAGCATATTAATATCTTTGTAACCGCGGCAGGCGCCCATCAGCTGATTTTTGTTCTCAACGAACTTTGGCGGATCCATGATGATCAGATCAAATTTTTCACCGGCGTCACGATAACGACGCAGCAGCTTAAATACATCATCGCGTTCAAACCGGGCGCGCGACACATCCAGCTGGTTAAGCTCGACGTTCTGACGTGCCACATCCAGCGCATCCTGTGAGGTATCGACGCTGATCACCTCTTTACAGCCACCCATCAACGCAGAGACCGCGAATCCGCCGGTATAGGAGAAGCAGTTGAGCACGCGGGCATCTTGTGCGTAGCGGCGCGTCGCCAGACGGCTGTCGCGCTGATCGAGGTAATAGCCGGTTTTATGGCCGCCCTGGATATCCACCAGCAGCTTCATGCCATGTTCCGTAATCGGCAGCAGCGGTGGCGGGATTTCACCGGTAACGGTGCCCTGCGCCAGCTCCAGTCCCTCTTTCTTGCGCACCGCAACGTCAGATCGGTCATAAATGGCGCAGCCAGGGAAGCAGTGCTGTAACGCCGAGATAATTGCCGGACGCTGATATTCGGCGCCGGCAGACAATAGCTGCATCACCAGAAAGTTGCCAAAACGATCGATGGTGACGCCAGGTAAACCATCTGATTCACCCGCAATCAATCGATAGCTGTCCAGGCCATCGCGAACCGCCAGCCATTCACGCCACTGCTGCGCCTGTTCAAAACGGCGGACAAAAAAGGCGATGTCGATGGATTCATCAGCTTGCCAGCTCCAGACGCGGGCGCGGATCTGCGACTGGGGTGACCAGGCGGCGCGGGCCAGCCATTTTCCGTTACTGTCGCAAACATCAATGGTTTCGCCCAACTGTGCTTTGCCTTCCATGCGGGCAACCGCTCCGGAAAAGACCCAGGGATGGCGACGGAGCAGGGACTTTTCACGTCCCTTTGCGAGAATCAATCTGACTGTCATAGTTTGCTATGCTTACCTGAAAAAATGAGGCGCCATTGTCCGGTGGATAACGGGAAAATGCAACGAACAGCAGCAGGAGTAAGTTATGACAGCAACCTGTGTCAAAGCGTGGGTGCATGGCCACGTACAGGGCGTCGGTTTCCGCTATAGCACCCAGGCCGAAGCAAAAACGCTCGGCGTGCAGGGGTATGCGCGTAATCTGGAGGATGGCAGCGTTGAGGTGCTCGCCTGGGGCGAACCTGAACAGGTTGACGCATTAATCCACTGGCTCAAGGCGGGTGGACCGCGCAGCGCCCGGGTCGATAAGGTGCTGGTGGAACCGCATCATCCTGCTCAGCCGCCGCGCGGTTTCACCACCGGCTGATGAAAAACCCAGGCTACAAACATTTGGCCGGTTTGGGCAGACCGGCGATTTTAGTCGCCTGTTTGGCCGGGCCTTCAGGAAACAGACGAAACAGATATCGGCTGTTGCCTTTCTCTTCGCCATATTTTTGTGCCATTGCCCTGACCAGCATCCGCACCGCTGGTGAGGTGTTGTATTCGAGATAAAACGCGCGCACGAAATGCACCACTTCCCAGTGCGCATCAGTCATGTGGATACCTTCCTGCTCAGCGATTAGGGTGGCCAGCGCCTCACTCCAGTCGTCGAGATGCTTCAGATAGCCTTCGGCATCGACGGCGATTTCGTTACCGTTAAAATTCACGTTGGGTTCTCCTGAACAATGTCGGCGCAGTTTACCAAATTCGTCCGGCAGGAAAAGCAAAAACCCCGCCGAAGCGGGGTTTGTCTGGGTATCAGCGGTGACAGTCGGTTAGTTGCTGCGTGAGAAGCCGAGGATGCTCAGCAGGCTGATGAAGATGTTATACAGCGAAACATAGAGGCTGACCGTTGCCCGGATATAGTTGGTTTCGCCGCCGTGAATGATATTGCTGGTTTCCCACAAAATCGCCCCGGCTGAGAACAGGATAAACAGGGCACTGATCGCCAGATGCAGCGCAGGCAGTTGCAGGAACAGGTTAGCGATGACCGCTACCAGCAGCACCACAAAGCCTGCCATCATCATCCCGCCGAGGAACGACATATCACGGCGGGTGGTCAGCACATAGGCCGAACAGCAGAAGAACACCAGTGCAGTCCCGCCCAGCGCCAGCGCGATGACATCGCCCATGCCAGCAGTCAGGAACGAACTGAGGATCGGCCCAAGGCAATAGCCCAGGAAGCCGGTAAAGGCGAAAGCGGCCAGAATACCCATTGGGCTATTGGCCAGTCGGTAGGTCAGGAACATCAGACCGTAGAAGCCGACCAGCATCAGGATCAGTCCCGGCGCAGGCAAAGCCAGCAGCGTGCTGGCGGTAGCGGTCACCGCCGAGAAGGCGAGCGTCAGGCCGAGCAGAAAATAGGTATTACGCAGAACTTTGTGTGTCGTCAGCAGTGACGACTGCGATGAAGTGACAATTCTTTCCATGTTGCGCTCCTTTTAGCAGAACACCAGATATGCGCTGAGAATACGCAGGGCAATAATGAGGGAAAAGCCGTTTTACCCTTCTTTACGCGTCATTCCGCTAATTGTTTGAGCAGAGTGGCGATTTTGACATCGAAAAATCACAATTTGACTGTTTTTCAGGCGAATGAATTGATCGATGCTTTACATCGCCAAACGGGATGTTTATAGTGCGCGTCATTG
>NZ_MLFN01000011.1 GCF_002095315.1 Pantoea conspicua | reverse complement strand
CAGGCGCTGACGATCTCCTGGGCGGCGCTGTCGTTCGGCTGGCCTGGCGCAGGCAGCTCCAGCATATCGGCTTCATCATACAGTGCGGTACGCGGCGTCGAACTCAGCGGGATCACCACTTCCAGCGTCAGCAGCGCCAGTAAACCCAGCGCCACGTTTTGCGGTTTGCCTGGCCGGTTGCCGTTCATCGGGCAGACTTCCACTGTCTGCTGCAGATCCTGCTCGCTGGCGGGCACAATCAGCTGCTCGGCCGGCAGCAAAGCACTGTCAGTCAGCAGGCTGAGCGGTGCCAGCACCCGGCTGCTGTTGCGCAGCTGATGGCGCAGGTGCAGCAGGCTGCGCAGCGTATCGTTTAGTGCCGGCTCTGTTGGCCACAGCAGCGAAAACAGCTGTACCCGGTCATCGACGCTTAGCCAGGGTGCCAGCTCTACCGCCTGCGGCCAGAAGTGCCGATCGAGGCGGACATCATAGCGCTGACGGCGGCGGCACCATGACCATAAGGTCACCAGCGCATCGCTCTCCAGACCGGCCTGCGGGCTGGTCAGACGATGACGTTGTAAACGCTGCAGGCCGCTGTCAATTAGCGCCACATCCGGCGGTACGGTGCTGGTGGCGCAGGCCATGACCAGCCGGACGATCTCGGCATCAGTCAGCAGCGTCAGTTCAACCGGCCATTCGCCTGACAGCGGCTCACGCTGGTGACAGAAGCGCGTGGCGGTCGCAAAATCGAGATTACCGGGGTTAATGTGCTGAAAATAGTTGAGCGATTTATCGCCCAGCCGGGTCATCAGCTGGCCCTGGGCATCGGCCACCATCTCATTCAGCAACCAGGCCTTACCGGCCTGCGACTGACCAAACAGGGCCAGCGTCACCGGGCGCGCCACCTGCTGCGCCAGCGCCTGGGTCTGCACCCGCGCCTGACGCAGTTGCAGAGTCAGGGTATCGGCTTCCAGCGCCAGACGCGGCGACTGTTCACGGGTAGTCTCGATCCAGCTCAGGCTGCCGTTCAGCGTTTCCTGCAGCAGGGTCAGGCGTTTGGCCAGCGTCTGCGGCTGGCGGGTTTTCAGGGCTTTCATCGTTTACATACGCTCCCGCTGTCAATCCAGTACTGCGCATTAGCGTTGCCGGTGGCCGACAAGGTATTCAGTTTCAGACTCAGCTGCTCCAGCGGCACGCGGGTACCGTCGTCCAGCCGCGCATCGCTCAGCACCAGCGTTTCCGGGCCGGGCGCATCGGGACCCGCTTTCACCGCCAGCCTGATGCGCAGCACGCTTTCACCGGCCACTTTACGCGCCAGGGTCGCATCGTTCAGCGTCAGGCTGTAGAGCGGTGACGCCGGCCAGCGATCGTTATCCAGCTGACGGAAGCCGAGACAGACATTGCCGCGAATACGGAAACTGCTTTTCTTATCCAGCGCAAAGCCCGCATCGTCGAGGTCGATCTCGCTGTAGCAGAGGTTTTCGTCGGTCAGGGCCTGGTTTTCATCCAGCATGCCGAGGTAACGGATGGTGGAATAGGGTTCAAAATCCCCGGCGCGGAACCAGAAGCTGCTGAGGCGCAGATCCAGCGCCAGCAGGCAGAGCATCGCGCCGACGGCAGC
Organism: Pantoea conspicua; assembly: GCF_002095315.1. Taxonomy (GTDB): domain Bacteria; phylum Pseudomonadota; class Gammaproteobacteria; order Enterobacterales; family Enterobacteriaceae; genus Pantoea; species Pantoea conspicua. The sequence continues at coordinate 81,819 of NZ_MLFN01000011.1, read as the reverse complement.
GGTGGATTTCGGGTTATCGATCCGGCCATGTTTGTTAAACGGATACCAGTCGCTGGTGTGGTAGCCCTCCAGCGACAGGATGCGGCTGCCCGGCAGCGGTTGCAGATGGCGAACCAGCGCCTGGATGCCAGGGAAGCGCGACGGACGCCCGGTGAGCAGCAGCACATCGCACTGGTAAAGCGACACCACTTCGCACATTGAGCGTAGCGCCGGAATGATCGCCATCCGATGCTGCATAAATTCGCCGTGCAGCTGCGCCAGGCTGACCACCAGCGGAACCTGCAACAGGTCGAAGCGGCTGTTCACGCCCAGTTCACGCTGAATTTCACCGTTGACAAAGGCCAGCACCGACTCGCCAGGCGATTGCTCTACCAGTTCGCCAAACAGTGCGTTGATCTCGGCGTGGCTCTCCAGCGGGTCCCAGTTCTCATAGCGCTCCAGCACCGCCTGCGCCAGCGGAATGAACAGCTGCAGCGTCACTTGCTGGCGCAGGGTAGCCTGACCGTCCATGCGGCTGTCGTGACCAAACAGTTTGTTCATCAGTGGCTCAGCCAGCGTCAGTCCGGCTTTCTGCAGATGCTGTTGCAGCGCGGGCAGGATCCACAGCTGGATCACATCCAGCAGGATATCGTCACCCGCCACTTTGAAGCCTTCACGGAACAGTAGCCGTGGGGTGATTTTCACGTTATTTCCCTGTCCATCATCCAGACGATACTGAGTGATGGCGAGATCGGTGGTACCGCCGCCGATATCAATCGAGGCAATGCGCAGACTTTTACCCGGCAGCTCATCCGCTTCACGCGGGCGGTCCGGACGGGCCATGCTGCTGAAGAAATCTTCAGCACGTCCGGCAAAGTTCACCTGCGTTTCATTAAACAGCCAGACCATCTGACCGCAGGTTGCCTCATCCCACTCCATCTGCACATCCGGCAACGGTTTCGGGGTCTGATGCGGGCGGGATGGCGCAACATCGTCATCATCGCTCAGCCAGCCTTCCGCTTTCCATACCAGCGCAATCGCCTCCTGCATCCGGCGGCGGAAAATTTCACGCTCCGGTTTCGGCATCGCCGACGGCAGCGTCAGGATCACATGACGCAGCTGACGCGGCGCGTGACTTTGCGGCATCCGCTGGCGCTGTGCGGCGCTGTTCATCTGCATCATCGCCTGCGCCAGCAGTTCGCACAGCATAAAGGTCATCAGTGAACTGCGGCTGTAGTGCGGAGAAAATACCGGCAGACGATCGTCGAGCGGCAGCGTGTAAAGCGGCTGGCCTTCATCGTTCAGCAGGGTGGTGAAGGGCGCGGCACAGGCCAGCGGTTCGGTTTGCGCGCCGGCGTTGTTAAAGCGCCAGCCGGGCTGATAGCGCGCTTCGTCCCACAAATAGCGACGCGGGCTGGACAGGCCGGTACTGCCTTCCAGACCGACCCGCTGCAGGGCCAGACGACTTGCTTCACGGCCAACGCGGGTCAGCGATGGCCACATAAAGGCGTGTTCGCGGCCGCTCTCCAGCGAGAAGTTTTCTTTACCAAAACGGGTTTCGGCAAATTCCAGTCTGCTATCAAACAGTTCGTTATAGACCTGGTGCGGCTGGGATAAATCACGCAGCTGCAGTTCATAGGTCTGCCTGAGTCCGTTGCTCTCTTCCGGATGATCTTCCACCAGAATGCCGCAGGTATGCGAGTTGCCGACGTCCAGAATGATATCGACATTGACTGCTGGCGTTTGCAGTGTGGCGGCCTGAATGTGGATCTCACTGAGATTCAGTTGCTCGCCCAGCAGCTCCAGCAGATTGAGATAGTGCGCCTGATATTCAAACTCACGCAGCGCCTGATTAATCGCCTGCTCGCGGCGATCGGAGACCCGATCGGTAAAGGCTTCACGCAGCCAGCCGTCAACCCAGGTGTGGTCGAGAAACTCGCCCAGCTCGTAGTTGTGCCACGCCAGCGCAAAAGTCACGCCATTCTGTGCATCGGCCGCCGACAGACCCAGCTTTTCGCCGCCATCCTGTTCCGCCACGCAGCGGGTATCGAAGGCGAGGCTGACGCGATGGGTATTGCCCGCGGCATCCGGGGCATTCAGCGCCACCAGACGCATCCGCGCCCAGTTTTCCGGTCCGCCGATAAAGCGGCGTCCACTGGCACAGCGCAGCATCGGCAGCGGCAGCCAGCAGGCAGAGAGCAGAGTCAGCGAATCAGCCAGCGCAATATCGGACTCCGGACGCACCACTTCCGGCGCGCCGCCATCTTCCGGGTAGAGCAGGAACTTACCACTGTTGCCATCGACATTCAGCCGCAGCAGCGGGCCATTGGCAGTCTGACGCACGAACTGGCGACGCGCCTGCGTCGCAGAGAGTTGCAGGCCAAAATCCAGAAACTGCACACCGCTGTTTTCAATCAGCGAAATCTTTTGTTTGTCATCGATCAGGGGAGCCAGCATGTTTATTTACTCTCACGCTTAATCGTCATCGGGAAAACCCGGTCATCACCATACTGCGCTTCGCAGACCGCGGCACCGATGCTGGCATGGCAGATCAGCAGCGGCATACGATAGCGGGATTTGTTCTCGCATCGGGCGGTATAGCGGCTTTCAATCACCAGATTGCCGGCGCTGGTCATTGCCGCACTGACATCCGCCTTACAGCGGGTGTTGCCCTGGGCAATCTGCACGCTGCCTTTACCGTTTTTAAACTGGAACTGCATCACCGGAAGTTTGCCGGTTGGGGTTGGCATCGGGCCGATGGTAACGCGCCAGCGGCCATCAATCACCTCAACCTGGCCGTCGCGTACCGCATCCGGGGTAACAATCAGATCGTCAGGCCGGGCTGGCACGGCCGGTGTGACCACACTGGCAAGGGTAGCAGCCGCGGGCGCGGGCGGCGCGCTGGCGGCGTTGACCGTGGCGGGTTTCTGTGGCAGTGAGGCCGCCAGTTTCCCGGCGGCATTGACTACGGCCGGCGGTTTACTCTGTGTCAACGACGCCTGAACTGCCGGCATCGCTGACGGGGCAGGAACCGGTTGCGGGCGGTACAGCAGCACCGTCATCGCCACGGCAGCGGCAATCGCCAGCGGCGGCAGAATCATCCAGACCCGGAAACGACCACGGGCAGCTACCCCTGGTGGCGTGACGGCGACAGGCGGCTCAGACGCAACCACCGGGTCCGCTTCGGGTTGCGGTTCAACTGGCAGCGGCTCGGCCATAACCGGCTCGGCGCTGACCGGTTCGGCGACCGGTACGGGTGGCTCAACCAGCACGGTCGGCAGGCTCTCTTCCAGCGTGTCGCGCAGGCAGGCCAGCGCGTCATCACGGCTACGGGCCTGCGCATCGACAAAGCCCCAGAAGGTGATAACGGGTTTGCCATCCACCAGATAAACATATTGCTGATCGGGAAACTGCAGACTTTTGCTGAGCAAGGCGCCGAACAGGCGCATCGCCGGATTCTCAGCCGCGCGCGCGCGCGTGCTGAGGTCCTGCATATCCTGCTGGCAGGCGGTGAGGTGTTGCAGGGCGGCGCGACGTTCATGATCGCTGGCGCCCAGCCAGGATTTTACCCTGCCGCTGAAGGGCGCATACCAGTCGAGGCGATCGCCCCGTTCATTGGCCTGAGGAATGGCCAGGCAGTCTGCCAGTGCGCGCTGACGGCGCAGGCGCAGGGTCTCACGAATTTGTTGCGCCGAGGCGTAGACCGGCTGGCCATTTTCACCTAACGCCAGAACCGCATCTAAATTACCGCTGCGCAGAAAAGTTTTTGCCACCTGTTGGGCCCTTATCGGTCGTTGTCTGAGGCAGAAAATCGCGTGTTATCGACGATTGGGTTGATTTTACGCGGGACAATGACAAATCAAACGGCGGAAAAGGGGCCAAATGCAGCGGTTTTTTCACCGGCTGGCGCAAAAACAACCTGCCCGGACGGCAGCTTAGCGTAATTTTCGCACCAGCAGCAGATGGGCGAGTACGCCGCCGACCAGCCCCCAGAACGCCGGGCCGATGCCAAGCAGCGAGACGCCCGAGGCGGTGATCAGAAAGGTGATCAGCGCACTGTCGCGCTCAGCTGGCTGATCCAGTGCCCGTTGCAGGCTGCCGCCCAGCGTGGCCAGCAGCGCCAGTCCGGCCAGCGCCTGTATCAGCACCGCCGGCAGCGCACTGAATAACACCGCGATCAGCGCACCGGACGCACCCGCCAGCAGATAAAACAGCCCTGCCAGCGCGGCTGCCCGCCAGCGCCGCTGTGGATCGGCATCCACCTCATCACTCATGCAGATCGCGGCGGTGATGGCAGCAATACAGACCGAAAAGCCGCCAAACGGTGCCAGTAACAGCGCGATAAGACCGGTCCAGCTTATCAGTGATGAAACCGGCGGTCGGTAGCCATGCGCCTGTAGCGTGGCGATGCCGGGCGCATTCTGTGACGCCATGGTCACCAGAAAATAGGGCAGGCCAATGCCGATCAGCGTGGTCAGGGTAAAATGCGGCATCACCGGCTGCGGCAGCGTCAGCACAATCGGCTGTGGCGGGAAATGGATCGCCTGCTGCGCCAGCGCGACCCCGGTTCCGATCAGCAGGGTGATCAGGATGGCGTAGCGCGCCAGCCAGCGGCGGGCCAGCAGCCACGCCAGACACATACTGCCGCACAGGGCAAAATTGGTCTGCAAATCGGCAAAGGTCTGCAGGCCAAAGCGCAGTAAAATACCGGCCAGCATCGCAGCCGCCAGCGAGGCGGGAATGAAGTTCATCAGGCGGGCAAACAGGCCAGTCACGCCGGAAAGAACGATCAGCAGATTGGCGAAGACAAATACCCCGACGGCTTCGTTGAGGGAAATACCGTGAAAGCTGGTCGCCAGCAGCGCCGCGCCAGGGGTTGACCAGGCGGCCAGCACCGGCATGCGGTAGCGCAGCGATAATCCCAGTGTGGCAATACCCAAAGCAATGCCCAGCACCGCCAGCCAGCCGCCAATTTGGCTGGGCGACGCGCCGGCCGCCTGAAAAGTCTGGTAAACAATCGCGCCGGTGCTGCTGTAGCCGACCAGCACGGCAACAAAGCCAGAGACCAGCATCGATAGGGTCAGGCGGGGTTGAGCAGGAGTCTGAGACATGATGTTAGCCAGATTGTGCGTTATAGCGCACATGGTCGCATGATGCGCTATAACGCACAAGTGCTACACTGCCGCCATAAGGCCAGCACGTGGACTGGCGCCAGAATCAGGAGCAGAAATGGAGAGCATTCAGCACCATCTGAGCAACGCGCTCAGACAGTTACGTCAGGCTAACGGCTGGAGCCTGACGCTGACAGCTGAACGAACCGGCGTCAGCAAAGCGATGCTGGGCCAGATTGAGCGCGGCGAATCCAGCCCGACGGTGGCGACGCTGTGGAAAATTGCCACTGGCTTTAACGTGCCGTTTTCGTTTTTTATCGACGGTAATCCGTTGCCTGGCGCCCCTGCGGCGTTCAGTCAGCCCAACGCCGAGATGTCGGTCCAGCCACTGCTACCCTACGATCCGCAACTGCGGTTTGATCTGCTGGCGGTTGAACTGGCCGCCGGCGCACAAAGCATCTCTTCGCCCCATGAAGCGGGCTGCGTTGAGCAGGTGGTGGTGATTGAGGGGGAACTGCTGCTTGGGGTTGGCGATCTCTGGCGGCGTCTGCCCCGCGGCGCAGCGTTTCAGTTCCGTGCTGACGTGACCCACAGCTACCGTAATCCGCTCAGCACTCCGCTGCGATTTCATAGCCTGATCCACTATCTGCAGCGCCCCGAACTTACAAATTGAAACCAGGCTAAACTACACAGTTTACCTTCGTATCTCTATACTGGCCGTCAAACCTGAGGAGAAGGGCGATGTGCGATTTAAGCGAACCTGCTGCCACTTTGCGTATGCTGGTGGGTAAGCTGGGCCGTCGACTGCGCGAGTCCGCGCCACCCGACGATCTCAGCTGGTCGCAGGTGGCCGTACTGGGTTATCTGGTGCGTGATGGGGCGATGACGGTCACCGAACTGGCGGCGGCGGAAAGCGTCCGCAGCCAGTCAATGGGCGCCACGGTGGCAACGCTGCTGGACGCGGGCATGGTGACCGGTGAGCCCGATCCCCATGACGGGCGCAAAACCCGCTATCGTCCCACAGAAGCCTGCCTGGCGGTCATAGCGTCCAGCCGTGCGAGGCGTGATGACTGGCTGATCGGCGCGTTTGAGACGCAGCTAAATGCGGTCGAGCGGCAGCAGTTGATCGATGCCATTCCACTACTTCAACGACTGACTGAACATAAATCCTGAGAGGAACCGATATGGCTGTAACCACACTTGATGCGAAAACGGCGCTGATTGTTATTGATCTGCAGCATGGCATCGTTGCGCTGCCGCTGGTCCATCAGCCGCAGCCGGTGATTGAACACTGCGCGCGCCTGGCACAGGCGTTTCGTGCCAGCGATCTGCCAGTAGTACTGGTTAACGTAGCGGGCGGAGCGCCGGGTCGGACTGAGCAGGCGCGTCATGGCGGCGAACTGCCGGCTGACTGGGCGACACTGGTGCCGGAGATGACGCCTCAGCAGAACGATCTGACCATTACCAAAAAAACCTGGGGCGCGTTTCATGCGACGCCACTGCATGAAGAGCTGCAGAAACGCGGAATTACGCAGGTCGTTATCTGTGGCATCGCCACCAGTATTGGGGTGGAATCGACCGCACGTCAGGCGTACGAGCTCGGTTACAACGTCACGCTGGCGACAGATGCGATGACCGATTTGGACCTCAATACGCACAACAATAGCGTGAACCTGATCTTCCCACGGTTAGGCGAGACCGGCAGCAGCGCTGATATTATGGCGAAGCTCAGCGCTGAAGGGTAATACCTCAGGCGGGCCGCGCACGGGGCGGCCCGCGGGCAGATTAGCGGAAAGCGTAACCCAGCGTTAATCCGACGCTGTAATTGCGGCCGGGTGCCGACTCGAAGTAGCGGCCATTGCTCTCATTGACGATCACCGACCCGACGTACTCCCGGTCAAACAGATTATCGACCCGACCAAACAGATCCAGCGTCCAGTCACTGACCTGCCATTTATAGCCGCTGTTCAGCGCGACGACGGTGTAGGACGGCGTTTTGACGTCATTCTGATCGTCGGCGGCGATCTGACTCAGATAGCGCATTTCAGCTCCGGCATAGAATCCCTGTTCCGGCACATAGCCCAGTCCGGCGTAGAGCATATTGCGGGCGATGCCCGGAATGCGGTTGCCGTCGCAACTGTCGCTGCCACAGGCGTTGCTGCGATAGCGCGCATCCAGCAGGGTATAAGCCATTTTCAACTGCCAGTCCCAGCCAAACTGCTGATCCAGCGCTAACTCCAGCCCGCGACGTCGGGTTTCTCCGGCGTTTTTATAGGTGGTACGTCCGCCGCTGCTGGCATCAGCGACAATTTCATCCTGGGTATCGGTCTGAAACAGCGCTGCACTCACCAGGCCATTGCCAATCCGTTTCTTACTGCCGATCTCCAGCGTGTCGCTGGTGGCTGGTTTCAGACCAAGATTCAGGCCTGACTGGCGATCTGAACGGTAAGATAGTTCATTGATGGTCGGGGTTTCAAAGCCGCGACCGGCCGAGAGATAGGCGTTCCAGCCGGGATCAAATGCATATTTCAGCGACGCCGCTGGCAGCCATTTGTGATAACGGGCATTGCCGCTGTCGTCACCGTTGCCGTTACCAACGTAGAAGTCATTGGAGTCGAAATTGACGGTGCTGAAGCGCACGCCGGCATCCAGCGACAGCTTATCGGTCAGTTGCCAGGCGGTCTGCAGATAGGGATCGAGGTTCCACATCAGGTTACGCTCATTGCGGCGCAGGTTGCCCTGATCGCCAAAATGGGTCACGCCGTTGCTGACGGTGAAGTTCTCGTAGCCTTTACGTCGCTCCGTCATGGTTTCGTAATCGAGGCCGCCGGTCAGGGTCACCGGAATCGACAGCAGCATGTCGCGGTGCGTCCAGCGGGTATCAATACCCTGATAGTGGCGGGTCAGGTCGATTACGCCGCCGGGATGGCTGGGACTGCTCTGAACACTGGCGGGAATCGACTGAAACTGGGTGGTTTCGCGTACACCGGCATACACCATCACGCTGAGATCGTCGTTTTCACTCATCTGACGCTGGTAGTGCAGGCCGCCCTGGGTCTGATCGACAGTTTTACGGGTATTGTAGAGCGAAACGTTGCTTACCACCTGGCGCGGGTTGTCGCGCCACTGGGACGGCGTCAGCCCGCCCGGGTCCTGCGCATCAATATGCACGCTGTTGAACAGCAGCGTTAAGCTGCTGACATCATTAATCCGCACCCCGAGCCGGGCATTGCCCAGATTTTTCTGCGCTGAACTGTGATCACGGTAGCCGTGAGTGGTAAAGCGTGAGGCGGAAACGGTGTAGTTCACATCACCGGCGTGGCTGCCGTCGCCGGTCGCGCCACTGGCTTTGACGCTGTTGCGCCAGCTGCCATAGCTGCCGTACCAGCTGCTGGCCTCCAGCGTGGGTGGCTGTTGCCCGGCCTGGGTGGTGACATTCACCACGCCGCCAGAGGCGTTGCCGTACAGCGCGGAAAACGGCCCGCGCAAGACTTCAACATGGTCGATTGAACCGATATCGATATTCGAGGTTTGCGCCTGGCCGTCCGGCATGGTGGCCGGAATGCCGTCGACGTAGATGCGTAAACCGCGCACGCCATAGGTCGAGCGTGAGCCAAAGCCGCGAATCGACAGCTGCAGGTCCTGGGCGTAATTCTGTCTGTTCTGGATCTGCAGGCCGGGCACGCTGCTGAGATTTTCCGACAGGTTGACGCGTGGCGCGGCCTGACGCATCTCCTCACCGCTGACCACACTGACCGCGGCGGGCGTGTCGAGCACATTCAGGCCGCTCTCGGACGGGGTCGCGCTGACCACCAGGGTGTTGTCATTCTCTTCTGCCAGCAGCGAAAGCGGAAACAGGGCGGGCAGGATCAACAGCGGCAGCGTCGCCTGACGCAGTAACGTTATTTTCATTTTTAGCGGCCTGAAAAAGATGAATAATGAACCAGCTGGAACAATTGGCGCGTATGGTAATGCTTTGCCGGGTTCTGGTATAGATCTTTACGTGTCGTCAGGCTTATTCCGTTCACCCGACGCCGCGCAGCCGCAGCCTCTGTTATATCGGTTCTGCGGCCGACAGCGGTTATTTTATTTTCTGCTCGTCTGCTGTGCGCAAATAACCACCGTCAGCAGACTGCGGGATTAATCGCCGGCTGCGGCTTTATTCGCGGCACGCTTACGCGCTTTTTTACCGCGCCAGTACTCTTCCAGATAGGGCAGCATCTCCAGCAGGAAAATAGCGGACAGCACGAAAATAATATAACCGGTTGGCAGCGGATCGGCGCGCCACATCAGCTCAAAACGGGGCGCTCATCGCCGAAACCAAATAACGCCTGGAACTGCGACCAGTGCCGTGAAATAACCAGCAGCAGCGCCATCAGCGGCACCATCTCAAGAAAACTGTGAATATGCTGCTCGATCGGCTTGACCTCGCGCGCCGTCACCGCGTAGCTGACATCCCACAGCGCGGTGGCTTCGTGACAGAAAAACAGCACAATCATAAAGGCGAACACCAGCGCATTCACTTCTAAAAACAGGGCCGACAATAACGGCAGCCCCATCTCTAAAAACATCAGAATATGGATCCAGGTTTCTTTCAGGCCGGTGGTGTTTTCAATATCGGTCGCCCGATGACAGATCCAGTCGGCAAAGCCAGCAATAAGCCAGACGGGTAATACGAAATAAAGTAACAGAAGCATCTGCGGATCAAATTGCTGCATAAGGGGCGCTCTCAGAAATGAAAGTGAATAAAGCATAGTTCTGGGGTGGCAGTACGCAAAATGAGTCTGTACCGGAATGCGGAATATTCCCCGTCCCGATTGCCTGCGGCAAACCTGAACCTGTTTCATGGACGCAAAAAAAGAGATTGTACTGACGCCAGGGATATTCTCTGCGGGGAATTGCAGCGCCACTGCCGCATTCTCCAGTGGTTCCTCGTGCTGTTACGCTGGATTTTTTGGCCATTTGCCGCCAGGCTGGGGACGGCCTTTTTTACCCATGATGCGCCCATGCCTGCGGGGTGGTGCCGCATCACCTCGATAATGATCAAAGGGAGTCAGCATGAGTCAACAACCTGAAGTGGCGGTTCTGGGATTGGGTGCAATGGGGCACGCGTTTGCCGCCAACCTGCTGAAGAAAGGTTTTAAGGTTCATGGCTGGAACCGTACCCGCGCGCGCGGCGAGGATCTGCTGGACGCCGGATTGCAGCTGGCCGATTCCCCTGCGGAGGCCGTGGCGCAGGCAGATGTAGTGATTGCGATGCTGTCGGATGGTGAGACCACCGGGCAGGTGCTGCAGCAGAGTCAGGATGCGTTTAAATCGGGTGCCATCCTGTGTCAGATGGGCACCATTGGCGTGGAAAAAACCGACGCGCTGATCGCGTTATTCGCTGAAGCGCGCGGCGATATGCTGTTTATTGATGCGCCGGTCTCCGGCACCAAAGCGCCGGCGGAAAATGCCCAGATTCTGGTGCTGGCCAGTGGCGATCGCAGCCGCGCCGCCGCCGCGGAAACGGTATTCGCTGCGATTGGTAAAGGCACGCAGTGGCTGGGCGAGGCGGGCAAAAGTTCGCGCATGAAACTGGTGATCAACAGCTGGCTAATCGGCATGATGCAGAGCCTGGCGGAGAGCACCCAACTGGCGGCGCAGTTTGGTTTCTCGACCGACGACCTGTGGCAGGTGCTGGAGGGCGGTCCGCTGGCAGCACCCTATGCAAAAATGAAGCTGGGCATGATCGCCAGCGACGACTACACCCCGCAGATGAATCTGGTCTGGGCGCTGAAAGATGCGCGGCTGGCGCTGGAAGCCTCCGACACGCCACTGCCAGCACTGGCAAATATTGCAGATTTCTGGCAGCAGGCGGTGGATGACGGCCTCGGCGAACAGGATCTGGCGGTGGTTTATCGCTATCTGAAGGCGCAATGAGTTGTCCGCCGGGTTTTGACTTCAGCCAGCGTCCGCTGGTGCCGCTGGCGCATGATTATGCGCACGGTGCCAGCGAGCCGTGGCACCAGCATGATTGCGCCCAGCTGATCCACACGTTGAGCGGCGTGGTGCGGGTCGAAACCGAGTATGGCAGCTGGATTGTGCCACCTAGTCGTGGCGTCTGGCTCCCGGCCTTCACCCGTCATGCGCTGCAGATCACCGGCAGGGTGGCGGCCCGTACGCTGTTTATCCATCCGCTGGCGCGCGCCGATCTGCCCGCCAGTTGCCAGGTGGTGCAAATTACCCCACTGCTGCGCGAGCTGATTGTCAGCGCGCTGAGCCTGCCAGACGCCTATACGGCTGACAGTCGGGCTGAACGGATCGTGGAGTTAATACTGGATGAAATTCGCGGCATGGACGTGCTGCCGTTTGCGCTGCCAGCGCCACACAGTCCCCGCTTGCAGGCGCTGTGTGACCGCATTCAGCAGACGCCTGGCGAGAGCTGGACGCTGCAGCGTGCCAGCGACAGCCTCAACGTCTCAGGACGCACGCTGGCGCGCCACTTCAGCCGCGAAACCGGCCTGCAGTTCAGCGACTGGGTCCGGCGCGCCCGTCTCGCCATCGCCCTGACGCGGCTGGCACAGGGCGATTCGGTGCTGCAGGTGGCGCTGGATCTCGGCTATGAGAGTCCGAGTGCCTTCAGCGCGATGTTTCGTCGCCTGCTGGGCGTGGCGCCGACGGACTATTTTCCCTCAAACGACTCGCCGCATTAAACAGCGCCTGCAGTGCGGCGCGCGCCGTATCATTATCGATGCTCACGCCCCAGTAGCGGTTGCCACTGGCGTCCAGACAACTGATGTAGGCGACCGAGCGGCTCTCGCTGCGTTTACCCAGCGTGTGCTCGTGATAATCCTCAATGGTCAGCGACAGGTCGAAGCAGTGGCGCAGGGCATTCACGCCGGCCGACAGCCAGCCATTGCCACGGCCCTGTAACGTCAGGGTACGCGACCGATCGCTGACGCTGGCGTTAAGCGTCGTCTCGCCACCGCTGTCGCTCTGGCTGCGGGCATTCAGCAACTGCAGCCTCGGCTGGTCCACGCCATAGTGACGGCAAAACAGCTGCCACAGCGCGTAATGCGTCATTTCGCCGCCGTGACGATCGGTGTGCTGCTGTACGCAGCGGCTGAAATCCTGCTGTAAGCCGCGCGGCAACTGCAAGCCGTGATTTTGCTCCAGCAGCCAGGCAGCCCCGCCTTTGCCTGACTGGCTGTTCACGCGGATCACCGCTTCATAGCTGCAGCCGATATCGGCCGGATCGAGCGGCAGGTAGGGCATCTGCCAGCGGGCTTCCGGCTGGCTGGCACGCCAGGCGAATCCTTTACGGATCGCGTCCTGATGCGAACCGGAGAAGGCGGTAAACACCAGCTCACCGGCATAAGGATGGCGCGGATGGACCGGCAGTTGATTACAGCGGGTCACCACCTCGATCACCTCACTCATCTGACTGAAATCCAGCTGCGGTGCCACGCCCTGGGTGTAGAGATTGAGCGCCAGCGTCACCAGATCGACATTGCCGGTGCGCTCGCCGTTACCAAACAGGCAGCCTTCGACCCGGTCTGCGCCCGCCAGCAGCGCCAGCTCGGCACAGGCGACGCCGGTACCGCGATCGTTGTGTGGATGCACGCTGATACAGACCGCATCACGGCGGCTGAACTGGCGGCAAAACAGCTCAATCTGGTCGGCATAAACGTTGGGCGTGTTGACCTCCACCGTGGCGGGCAGGTTGATGATCATCGGACGATCGGCAGCTGGCTGCCAGATATCGGCCACCGCGTCACAAATCTCCAGTGCAAACGGCATTTCAGTAAAACAGAAGGTTTCCGGCGAATACTCAAAGGTCCATGCCGTCTCTGGCTGCGCCTCGCAGGCGGCGCGGATCTGCTGCGCACCGGCCGTTGCCAGCGCCACAATCTCCGCTTTGCTCTGTTTAAACACGCGCTCACGGAACAGCGGGGCGGTGGCGTTATACAGATGCACAATCGCCCGTGGCGCGCCCTGCAATGCTTCGAAGGTGCGCTCAATCAGATCGTGGCGCGCCTGGGTCAGTACCTGCAAGGTCACGTCATCAGGAATCCGGCGCTGTTCAATCAGATCGCGGACAAAATCAAAATCGGTCTGCGAGGCGGAGGGAAAGGCAACCTCAATCTCTTTAAAGCCACAGCGCAGCAGCAGTGCCCAGAATTCCATTTTGCGGGCGCGATCCATCGGCTGCGCCAGCGCCTGATTACCGTCGCGCAGATCGGTCGCCAGCCAGCGCGGTGCCTGCGTGATCTGACGGGCAGGCCACTGGCGATCGGGCAGGGTAATCAGCGGGGATGGACAGTATTTCTCAGCGGGATGGGTCAGCATTGTTCTCTCCTGGTGGTTTTTTACCAGTCTGGCGGCAGCGCGGCAGTGGCGCGCGCGCAATGCTGACAACCTGATGCGCAAAAGTGACAAGTGCGACCCATACCGCCATTGAACGCTGGGTGCGCTCGGGTTTGATGAATCCGCCTTGCAGCGGTAGCATGGCGCGATCTTTCTTACAGTCGGGTGTTTATGTTGATTTTTGATGGTCACAACGATCTGCTGCTGAACCTGTGGCTGCATCACCGTGATGCGCCGGTGCAGGCGTTTTATCGCGGCATTGCGCACGGGCACCTCGATTTCCCGCGCATTCAACAGGGCGGCATGGGCGGCGGGCTGTTTGCGATTTTCGTTCCGCCGCAGGAATATGTCGCCCGGATGGCACCGGAACGGGCGGCGGAGCCGTGGCAACCGCAGCAGATCATGTGGCAACAGCTGGCGATATTGCAGCAGCTGGCCGATGAATCGGACGGGCGGGCGCAACTCTGTCGTGACAGCGAGCAGATCGCGGCCTGCCGCGCCGCGGGCGTGCTGGCGATGGTGGCACATATCGAAGGGGCCGATGCGCTGGACGGTGACGGCGAGGCGTTACAGGCGTTCTGGCAGGCTGGTGTGCGCAGCATCGGCCCGTTCTGGAATTTGCCGAACCGCTTTGGTCACGGGGTGAATGGGGCGTTTCCCGGCTCGCCCGATACCGGACCCGGGCTGACATCGGCCGGTGAAGCGCTGATCCAGCAGGCCAATGCGCTGCGGATGATGATCGACGTCTCGCACATGAACGAAAAAGCGTTCCGGGATACCGCGCGTCTCTCCAGTGCGCCGCTGGTCGCCAGCCATTCCAATGCGCATGCGCTCTGTCCACAGCCGCGCAATCTGACCGATGCTCAGCTGCTGGCGATACGCGACAGCGGCGGGCTGGTCGGTATCAATTTCGGCAACGCATTTTTGCGCGCCGACGGACAGCGCGACAGTAACACCCCGTTGACAGAAATTGTTAAGCATTGTGATCATCTGTTGACGATAATGGGCAGCGACCATGTGGCCTTTGGCTCCGATTTTGACGGTATCACGCCGCCAGCAGCCCTGGGCGATGTCAGCGGTTTACCGCGTCTGCTCGCCGCTTTGCGGGAAGCGGGCTATGATCAGAGACTGACAGAGAAGCTGGCGTGGGGAAACTGGCAGCGGGTTTTAAGACAAACCGGTCTGTGATAACAATTTTCTTACTTCTTTCGGGTTGATCTCGACGCGCCATTGGCGCAACATCTGTCGGCAATTTTGTGACTCGGATCGCGTTTCACACCCGGCCGTTATTTTATGGCCGCTAATTTACTGTTACTAAAGAGGAAAAACTCATGTGGAAAAAACCAACTTTCGTTGATCTGCGTCTCGGCCTGGAAGTGACGCTGTACATCTCCAACCGTTAATAATTCTGCCCGCCCTCTGTGCGGGCATTTTGTTTCAACTTCTGGTTTTCCTTCATGTTTATTAAAGTCCTCGGCTCGGCCGCGGGTGGCGGATTTCCGCAGTGGAACTGCAACTGCGCCAACTGCCACGGCGTGCGCACTGGCACCCTACAGGCCAGTCCCCGTACACAATCATCGATTATTCTCAGCGATAATGGCGAAGACTGGGTGTTATGTAACGCCTCGCCCGACATCAGTCAGCAGATCCTGCATACGCCTGAATTAGTCCGTCACGGGGTGCTGCGCGGCACGGCGATCGGCGCCATTATCCTGACCGACAGCCAGATCGACCACACCACCGGGCTGCTCAGCCTGCGCGAAGGCTGTCCGCATCAGGTGTGGTGTACGCCGGAAGTGCATCAGGATCTCAGCAGCGGCTTTCCGGTCTTCCCGATGCTGACCCACTGGAACGGCGGTCTGCAGCACCGGCCCATTGCGCCGCTGACGCCGTTCAGCGTTGACGTCTGCCGCGATCTGCAGTTCACCGCGATTCCGATTCTCAGCAACGCACCGCCATATTCGCCTTACCGCGATCGGCCCCTGCCGGGCCATAACGTGGCGCTGTTTATCGAAAACCGCGCCAGCGGCCAGACGCTGCTGTATGCGCCGGGACTCGGTGAGCCGGATGCGGTGATCCTGCCGTGGCTGCAGAAAGCCGATTGCCTGCTGATTGACGGCACGGTATGGCAGGATGATGAGCTGCTGACCACCGGCGTGGGTAAAAATACCGGCAAAGCGATGGGCCACCTGGCGCTGGCGGAAGAGCAGGGGCTGATGGCACTGCTGGCCTCGCTGCCGGCTAAACGCAAAATTCTGATTCACATTAACAACACCAATCCGATCCTCAACGAGCAGTCACCTCAGCGTCAGTTTCTGACCGAGCAAGGGATAGAGGTGAGCTGGGACGGGATGGCGATCCACCTTCAGGACTAAATCATGCAGATCACTGACACGCTCTCGCCGCAGGCTTTTGAACAGGCGCTGCGCGACAAAGGCGCTTACTACCATATTCATCATCCGTATCACATCGCGATGCATAACGGTCAGGCGACGCGCGAGCAGATTCAGGGATGGGTGGCGAACCGTTTTTACTACCAGACCACCATTCCGCTGAAAGATGCCGCCATCATGGCCAACTGCCCCGATCCGTCGACCCGGCGCAAATGGGTGCAGCGTATTCTCGATCACGATGGCAGCAACGGCGCAGAGGGCGGCATTGAAGCCTGGCTGCAGCTGGGCGAAGCGGTCGGGCTGACGCGTGAAGAGCTGATCTCTGAGCGGCACGTGCTGCCGGGCGTGCGCTTTGCGGTTGACGCTTACGTCAATTTTGCCCGCCGCGCTAACTGGCAGGAAGCGGCCTGCAGTTCGCTGACCGAGCTGTTTGCGCCGCAGATCCATCAGTCGCGCCTCGACAGCTGGCCACAGCACTATCCGTGGATCAAAGAAGAGGGCTATTTCTACTTCCGCAGCCGCCTGAGCCAGGCGAACCGCGATGTGGAACACGGTCTGGCGCTGGCGCTGGAATTCTGCACCACCGCCGAAAAGCAGAACCGGATGCTGGAAATTTTGCAGTTTAAGCTCGATATTCTGTGGAGTATGCTCGACGCGATGACCATGGCCTATGAGCTGAAACGGCCGCCTTACCACACCGTCACCGACAAGGCGGCGTGGCACACCACCCGACTGGTATAAATGATGAACGAAAAATCTATTGCGGTGTTCCGCCGCGGCTACCGGCTACAGTGGGAAGCGGCGCAGGATAGCCATGTGGTGCTCTACCCGGAAGGAATGGCGAAGCTCAACGAAACGGCGGCGGCGATCCTCGCGCTGGTGGACGGTAAACAGGATATCGCCGCGATTATCGCCACGCTGGATAGCCAGTTCCCGGAAGCGGGCGGCGTCGGTGACGATGTGAAAGAGTTCCTGCAATCAGCCTATGAACAGAAGTGGATACAGTTCCGTGACCCCGCATAAACCTGGTGTAAATCCGCCGCTCTGGCTGCTGGCTGAGCTGACCTATCGCTGCCCGCTGCAGTGCCCGTACTGCTCGAACCCGCTCGATTTTGCGCAGCAGGAGAAAGAGCTGACCACCGAACAGTGGATCGAGGTGTTCCGTCAGGCACGCGCCATGGGCAGCGTACAGCTCGGTTTCTCGGGTGGTGAACCGCTGGTACGTAAGGATCTGCCGGAGCTGATTAAAGCCGCCCGCGACCTCGGCTTCTACACCAACCTGATCACTTCAGGCATTGGCCTCACCGAGAAAAAGCTGGATGCGTTCAGCGAAGCCGGGCTGGATCATATTCAGATCAGCTTCCAGGCCAGTGATGAAACTCTGAATGCCGCGCTGGCCGGATCGAAAAAAGCCTTCCAGCAGAAACTGGAGATGGCGAAAGCGGTGAAAGCACACGGCTACCCGATGGTGCTGAACTTCGTGCTGCACCGCCATAACATTGACCAGATCGATAAAATCATCGATCTCTGCATCGAACTGGAAGCGGATGACGTTGAACTGGCGACCTGCCAGTTTTATGGCTGGGCGCAGCTCAACCGGGAAGGCCTGCTGCCGACCCGCGAGCAAATCGCCCGCGCCGAAGCCGTGGTCAGCCGTTACCGGGAGCAGATGAGCGCCAGCGGCAACCTGACCAATCTGCTGTTCGTCACGCCAGATTATTATGAAGAACGTCCTAAAGGCTGTATGGGCGGCTGGGGTGCGATTTTCCTCAGCGTTACCCCGGAAGGGACGGCGCTGCCGTGCCACAGCGCGCGCCAGTTGCCGGTGGAGTTCCCGTCGGTGCTGAATCAGCGGCTGGATGACATCTGGTATCACTCGTTTGGTTTTAACCGTTATCGCGGTTACGACTGGATGCCTGAGCCGTGCCGCTCGTGCGACGAAAAAGAGAAAGATTTTGGCGGCTGCCGCTGTCAGGCATACATGCTGACCGGCAATGCCGACAACGCCGATCCGGTCTGCAGCAAATCACCGCATCATGGCAAAATCCTTGAAGCCCGCCGCGAAGCGGATTGCAGTGACATCAAAATTGGTCAGCTGCAGTTCCGTAATCGCAGTAATTCCCAGCTGATCTACAAGACCCGGAATCTGTAACGGTGCGCCGCCTGGAAATTAACGGCCTGCGGGTAGAACTGGTACATCAGCCCGATGCGCGCCAGGCCGCTGCGTTAATTCAGGTCGGCGCGGGCAGCCATGATGAACCAGACCGCTGGCCGGGACTGGCGCACCTGCTGGAGCATCTGTTGTTCACCGGCAGCACGGGCTGGCCGCAGGATGGGCGGTTGATGAGCTGGATTCAGGCGCAGGGCGGTCGGGTTAACGCCACTACGCTGGCGCGGCGCAGCGCCTGGTTCTTTGAGGTTGCGCCGTCCCGGCTGGCTGACGGGCTGGCACGGCTGCAGGATATGATCGCCCATCCGCTGCTCGATCATCAGGCGATTGGTCAGGAAGTGGCGGTGATTGATGCCGAATATCAGCTGATACAGCATCATCAGCCTTCCCGTACTGAGGCAGCGCTGCTGCATCTGGCTGCTTCACCGGCGGCATTTCAGCGCTTTCAGGTGGGCAGTCGGGCGGCGTTTGGCGAGGAGACAACTGCGCTGCAACAGGCGTTACGCCAGTTCCATCAGCGCCATTTTTATGCCGGCAATATGCAGCTCTGGCTGCAGGGCCCGCAGTCGCTGGATCAGCTGGAGCAGCTGGCGCACGCCTTTGCTGCGGAACTGCCGCAGGGCCAGTGGCAGCAGGAGGCGTCACGCCCCGAGCTGCCCGCCAGCGCCGCGTTCCGGCTGAGTGATAGCAATCCTGCGGCGCTGTGGCGTAGCTGGCTGCTGAATAGTAGTGACGGTGTCACTTTATGGCGCGAGTTTTTGCTGGATGAAGCGCCGGGTTCACTGCTGGCCACGCTTCGTCAACATCAACTGGCGGAGAGCCTGAGCCTGAAATGGCTCTATCAGGCGGATAACGCGGTCTGGCTGGCCGTTGGTATTGAGACGGATCAGCCTGAGGCGGTCAACGCGCTTTTCGACCGCTGGTTAACCGTACTCAGACAAACCGGTGAACCGCAGCATCGGCACTATCTTCAGCTGGCGCAACAGCGTTTCATGGCGCTGACCCCGCTGGATCAGTTACGTGAGCGCGCCTTCGGTTTTGAGGCGCAGGCGCCGCAGGCGGCAATCGACGTGTTTCCGTCATTGCTGGCCTCGCTGGCAGATGCGCCCGGCACCACGCTGGTCTGCAGCCCGCAGGCGGCGGCGGAAAACGTGCTGACTCAGGGCTTCAGTCTGGCGCTGCATCCCTGGCAGCCCGCGCCGCCCACCGCCCACCTGGCGCCAGACTTTACCTTCTACCCGCTGGCGGCGGAACTGACCGCCGGGCCACTGCCGTCACAGGCGGTGCCGTTACCGCATTGTTCTCCCGATCCGGACCCGGCCAGTCCGGGCGCTGAACCTCATTCCGACGCCGGTCCGGCCAGCAACACCGCCACGCTGCTGCTGCGACCGGAGTTTTTTTCGACATTCAGCCTGGCCATGGGTGAGACTTATGGCCGTCGGCTGCGTCCGCTGTTTGCCGCCTTGCGTCATCTGGGCGGCCGGGGCGAATGGCAGGAAGTGGAGGGCGTGTGGCAACTGACGCTGCAACTGACCGCCGATCTGAAGGTGGCCGACTGGGCGCTGTATCAGCTGGTGCTGGCACTGACGCCGCCGGTCAAAGCGGAATCGCCATCAGCACCCGATACGATTGCCATCCGTGCGCTGCTCCGGCAGTTGCCTTACCAGCTGGCAACCCACTTTACGCCGGGCAGCTGGCGTGCTCTGCTGACAGGCGGCAGCGTGGCGCTGCATACCCTGATTAGCCAACGGCTGAGCGCACTGTCGCTGCCGGTCAATCCGGCGTCACCGCCGATGCGGATGACGGCACAGAGTGGCATGACCGTGCTGCCACATGCCAGCCGCGACAACGCCTTGCTGCTGTTTATTCCGCTGCACAATGCCTCCCATTCGGTACCACAGGATGCCCGGCAACGGGTGGCGCTACAGGCGCTGGCGCTGCTGTATGAGCCGCGTTTTTTCCAGCGTTACCGGGTGGAGCAGCAGATAGGCTACGTGGTCAGCAGCCGCTATCTGCGCTGTGCCGATCAGGATGGCGTGCTGTTTGCGCTGCAGTCGCCCGATTACAGCGCGCTGTCGCTGCTGCGCTACTGCCGTAATTTCCTGCGTTCGCTGAATGGGACGCTGGCGACCTGCGACCTGGCGGCGTTAAAGGCTGCTCTGCACCGCGAGCGCTCTGATACGGCGCTGGCCCGGTTACGCCAGCTGAATGGCCTGGCTGAGCCGGACTCGGCGACGATTGAGACGCTGGACCACGCGAGGTTACAGCAGCTGCATCAGGAGCTGATTCAGGCCCGTCGCCGCTGGCGGGTGCTGTTTACTGCCGGTGGCGCAGCCTAAGCACCATCGGCAAGGTTGCTGAATTTATTTGAAAATTACCGACAAATCTCTTCACTGTTTATTCCCGCCGAATTGCACCACACTCACCTTACATTTTGAGTTGTACAAGGAATTTACCGTGAAGAACCTCAAGCGTGTTGCGCTGCCCCTGTTAGCCGTTGCCAGTCTGTATGTCCCTTTCTCTCAGGCAGAAGCGATGCACTACCAGCTCAATCCGGAGCATACCTCAGTGGTGGTCAGCTGGAATCATTTCGGTTTCTCACATCCGACCGCAGACATCCCGGATGCCAGCGGGTCGCTGGTGTTTGATAAAGACCATCCTGAGCAGTCCCGCGTTGACGTCACGCTGCCGGTCAGCAAAATCGACAGCCACGTTGCGGCACTGACCAAAGAATTTAACGGTGCAGACTATTTCGACACCGCGAAATACCCGACCGCGACCTTCCACAGCACCAAAGTGGTGGCGAAGGGCGACAACAAGTTTGACGTTGAAGGCAATCTGACCCTGAAAGGGATCACCAAACCGGTGACGCTGCACGCGACGCTGAACAAGCAGGGCGAGCATCCGATGGTGAAGAAGCAGGCGATTGGTTTGATGCCACCGGCACCATCAAGCGCTCCGACTTTAAGCTGGATAAATATGTGCCGGCGGTCGGTGATGAGGTTGAGCTGACCCTGTCGACAGAAGCCTACGCGAAGTAACAGCGCGCCATGCAACAGGGCAGCAGTTTCTGTTGCGTGGCTGTCATGACAGCCAGAATTTCTTCTTACTGGTTTTGCCTATCCCCGGATTAAAACTGTTGGTCGGGTCCAGCGTCTGCCAGTGCGCCGCGTGTTCGTCTGACGCGTGATAGAGATGGCCGACATTGTGTTCTGCCGGATACTTCGCACCGCGCTGCTCCAGCACCGCAATCACCGCCTGCTTAAACGCCTTCGCATCCACGCCCGGTTTCAGCACATAATCCTGATGATTGACGTAGCAGAAAAAATGGCCACAGCAGGAGTCGACCTGCACCTGTTCCGCCAGATGAGAGGGCAGCGCGATTCGCCAGGCCTCATCGTTACGCCGCAGCGCCACGTCAAACGCCACCAGCCGCTGATCGGGGTCATAGCCCAGATAATCGCAGTAGGAGATAGTGCAGCCGCCGACGCCGAAGCGTACCAGAAACGCATCACGGGCTTCCCGGTCGTTACACAGGAAGAAGTCACCCCGATTTTCATTAAAGAAGCGGGTCAGCAGACTCTCAAGCTCCGCCGTTTGCGGTGCCTCCACTTTGATCATCAGATGATGTTCAAATTTATCGCGATAGGCGAGGATGCGAGGCGCAACCGCACGCGGCGTAATCTGATTAAAGAATTGTAGCAATCGGTCCACACTGTTTCGCGGTAAAACGGCAGATGGCTGACCCGCACATCCCAGCGGGCTTTTTTTGCCATCAGGCCGGGCAGCGCCTGCGGACCGAGTTTGCCAATCGCCAGCATCATATGCTTGCTGTAACGCACCGTGAGATCAAAAGCGTTGCGATGGATATACTCAGCCTGAATCGGCAGCGCCTGCATCTCTGCCAGCAGCATCCGCCGTAGCGCCACCAGTTGCTGCTCATCGTCGCTGCCGATGTAGAAGGTCCGGGTCTGCGGACTGGCTTCAAAGGTCGGCAGACGCACCGCAAACACCACCACTTTACCAGCGCTGCCAGCGCTTTCATGCAGATATCGCCGATCGCCATTGAAGCGCGATGGGCTGTCCGCTGCGGTATCACGCAGCTGGCTGGCGTAGTCGTCAGCCCAGATTTTTCCCGCCCAGTCTGGTCGATCGCCGGTGGTGTAGTTCTGCTGCTCCAGCCGCTTCAACATCTCTTCCGGGGTCTCCCCCAGATCGATACCCAGATGATTCACCATCTCCAGCCGCCCATCGTTATGCAGACGTGCAAACAGTGATTTTTCGGTAAAGGCCGGCCCGCGTCGGATCAGCGATCCGCCGGAGTTATTACAGATGCCGCCGATCACCGATGCGCCGATACAGGACGATCCAATGACCGAGTGCGGTTCCCGGCCCAGTGGGGCGAGGATATTTTCCAGCTCGGTCAGGGTAGCACCCGGAAAGGCGATCACCTGATGCCCCTGATCGATCACCTGTACGCCTTTCAACCGGCGGGTACTGACAATCACCACCTCGCGGTCATAATCATTGCCATCCGGTGTGGAGCCGCCGGTCACGCCGGTATTGGCGGCCTGCATCAGCACGATGGCGTCGCTGGCGCAGCAGATTTGCAGGATTTGCCAAAGTTGAAGCAGCGTCTGTGGCACTACCACCGCCAGGGCTTCCCCCCGACCAACACGAAATCCTTTGGTGTACCACGCCTTATCATCTCGTTCAGTGAGCAAATGTTTCTCACCGACCAGATCGCCGAGCTGGCGAAGCATATGCTGCGAGGAAGTCATTTCATCTCATTATTCTGGTTAATAAGGGTTCTCATTGGACCGTCAGCAACATTCCTCTGTCAATCATCAATCATCCGCGAAATAACAAAAAAAGCGTGTTCAGTGTGTTTTTAATTCATTTTTACCGGTGCGTGTAACGCGAAAATAGCCAGCGAACCGGAAAAAATGAGGTGAAAATCACAAATCTGTAACGACAACACGGAGCTGTTATCGCGGCGGGCGAACCCTCAGCATTATTTCCGCCCATGAAAGTCTAAGTCACTGATTTTTTTATATTCTGCAAATTTCCGGCGTGGCTTTATTTTGTGATCTGACTCACAAATAAACCGGTTAATTAAACGCTGTCAATCTCTGCCCGGAAAAAAATACCGTGCGTAATTGTGATCTCCATTGCAAATAACAACTCCTTATCCCGGAACAATGAACGCCAGCACCAATTACGTCAGCGGGGTAAAAGTGATGCGAATCGGAATGGTTATTAGCGGCGGCGATGTCAGCGGTATTAATAATTTTGTTTTTCAGCTCGGTCGTCTGACACAGGCGGAGATCGTTATATTCGATGGGGGCATTCCTGGCTTATTAGCGCATCATCATCGTGATATAAGCCCGCGCGATCTGCTCGACTTTGCTATCGCCCCGATCCCGGTGATGCAATCAGGCCGGACGCAAAAAAATTACTGCGCAGTGAATATGAATTAATTGCCCGCCAGCTGAAAAGCGCCCGCATCGATCTATTAATCATGGCGGGCGGGGACGGCTCACTGCAATTTCTGCATACTCTGTCGGAGTTCGGCGTCAATTGTTTTGGTGTCGGCATGACGATTGATAACGATGTATTTGGCAGTGACTATACCCTCGGCTTTTCCACCGCCTGCGAGCAGGTGCTGAAAGAGGTGGCAAAACTGCGTAATACCGGGCGCGCACTGCCCGGACGAGTCTTTATGCTGGAGCTGCTCGGCGGCTATTGTGGCGAGTTAACTCTGCAGTCGGCCCTGAAATCCAACGCCGATTTTGCCCTGATCCCGGAGTGTCAGATCCCGCTGCCGCAGCTGGCCCAGCGTATCACCCAGCGGCTGGCGCAGCAGAATAGCGTGGTGATCCTCTGCTCAGAAGGTTACACCCGTGAATACTCGCCCGGTTTTCAGGGGGCGATCGATACCTTAATCAAACAGCTTGAACCGTTAATTGGTGTGCGTATCCGCAAAACCATTCTCGGTTACGGATTGCGTAATGGTGAGCCGACCTGCGAGGAAATTTATCAGGGCACCATTATGGCCAGTGAAGTGGTGCGTTGTATTCAGTCGGGAATGCGTAATAAAGCCGTCATTATTAATGGCAGCAATAAACCGATTCCGATTGATTTAATAAGCATGCAAAAACGCCTGGTCGATACTGACGGGCATCATTACAAACTCGCTAAACAACTGAATATATTGTGAGGAGATAACCATGCTGAAAATTTTATGTGTTTGTGGCTGCGGATTAGGGTCCAGCTTTGCGATTGAGATGAGCGCAAAAGCGGTATTAAAAAAGCTGGAAATTGACGCGGATATTGATCACACCACCATTTCAGAAGCCAATGCGTTTAAATCAGACATGATTCTGACGCAAAAAGCCTTTGCCGATGTGTTAAATGCCGACGCCAGTCCGGAACAGATCAAACGGGTCATTATTCTTAATAAGCTCACCGATAAAGCGGAAATAGAGCAGAAGATTGTGGCCTTTTTAAAGGAACGCAACATGAAGGTCGCTGCCCATGAATAGTGTGATCGACTTCCTGGTAAAAGATTTATTAGGGCAGGCCTCGATTCTGATCGCCTTTATTGCCCTGATCGGTCTGTTACTGCAAAAAAAATCGGCGGGCAAGGTGGTGGAAGGCACCTTTAAAACCCTGCTGGGCTTTTTAATTATGATGGCCGGGATCAATATCATTGTCGGCACGCTGACCTTCCTCAACACCATTTTTACCCACGGCTTCGGCATGCAGGGCTATATCACCGATGTGGCGGCGATTGCCGGGCTGGCGAATCGGGAGCTGGGATCGGAAGTGGCGCTGACGCTGCTGGTGATCTTTATCGTCAATATCATCATCGCCCGTATTACGCCGTTTAAGTACATTTTCCTCACCGGCCAGGCGCTGCTGTGGATGGCGACGATTGGTGCAGTGATTGGCTACAAAGCCGGGCTGACCGGCCTGCCGCTGATCCTCACCGGCGGTATTTTCGGCGGGATTATGGCGGTGGTGATGCCTGCGCTGGCGCAACCGGTCGTCCGCCGGATTACGGATTCCGATGATGTCGCGCTGGGTCACTTCTGCACCATCGGCTATCTGGTGACGGCGGCGGTGGCAAAAGTGGTCGGCAAAGGCTCGCGCTCGACCGAAGATCTCAAGCTGCCGGATAACTTCAAATTCCTGCAGGACACTTATTTGTCGATGGCGCTGGTGATGGTGCCGATGTACCTGATTCCGGCGGTGGCGGCCGGTCCGGCATTTATCGCTCAGTACAGTAACGGCATGAACTACCTGATGTACGCCTTTATGCAGTCGATTCAGTTCGTTGCCGGGGTGTTCGTGCTCTATAGCGGGGTCCGTCTGCTGCTTAACGAACTGGTGCCGGCGTTCCGCGGCATTGCGATGCGGGTGGTGCCGGACGCTAAACCGGCGCTCGACTGCCCGGTGATGTTTCCCTACGCGCCGAACGCGGTGATTGTCGGTTTCCTGGCCACCACCCTCGGCTCCATCGTTGGCATGCTCGTCTTTCCGATGTTTGGCCTGGCGATGATCCTGCCGGGACTGCTGACCAACTTCTTCGCCGGCGGCACTGCCGGGGTGTTTGGTAATGCTATCGGCGGCCGGCGCGGGGCGATGATTGGCGGCTTTGTCCACGGCCTGTTCATCACGCTACTGCCCGCCATTCTGGTCCCGATGCTGGAGAGCTACGGCTTCACCGGTGTCACCTTCAGCGACTCCGACGTGATCAGCACCGGTCTGGTACTGGGCCACGCCTTCCAGAACAACTGGCTGTTTGTCGCGCTGTTTATCGCTTTCGTAACTGCACTCGCCTGGTTTGTTAACGGGAAATCCACTAAGCCACAAGAGGAAAAAATTCATGAAACTTTATAATTTCGCCGATCTGTTACAGCTGGCTAAGCAACGCGATTTTAAAGCGGTCGGCTCATTTAATCTGCACTGTCTGGAGATGCTGCCCGCCTATTTTAAAGCGGCGGAAAAACCAATAGCCCGTTAATGATTCAGATCTCTACCGGCACGGCGAAATATCTCGGCCATAAACTGCTGGTTGATGCAATTAAATCGCTGTCCGAAAGTACCGGCGTGCCAACCTGTCTGCATCTCGATCACTGTTCCGATTTAGCGGCGATTCAGATCGCTATCGATGCGGGCTTCAGTTCGGTAATGTATGACGGTTCACATCTGCTTATTGACGAGAATATTGCCAATACCCGCCGGGTGATCGATATGGCGCGGCCACATAATGTCTCGGTTGAAGCGGAACTCGGGGCGATTGGCGGGTCGGAAGATGGTAAATGCGTGGAGATGGAGGCGATAGCGTTTACGCCGGTAGAAGATGCATGCCGCTTCGTCGAGGAGACCGGCGTCGATATGCTGGCGATTTCAATCGGCACCGTGCATGGCCTCTATACCGGTAAAGCGCATATCCAGCATCAGCGGCTGGCGGACATCACTGCCGCCACCCATACGCCGCTGGTGCTGCACGGCGGGACCGGGGTCAGTGACGAAGATATGCGTTTAGCGGTCAGCAGCGGCATTGAAAAGGTGAATGTCGGCACGGAAATGAACGTGCAGTGGGTGGCGCAGTGCAAAAGCACCTTTGAAAAAGGCAAGGTCAACGACAGCGTGCGTAATTTCCTGGTGCCAGCCAATGATGCGGTAACCAGCGTGCTGGTAGAGAAGATGCAGTTATTCCGTTAACCGGTGGGGATAAGGGCGTGACAGTCGTCAGCCCGTCTGTTCACCGGCCATTCCGATGTTAATTAAGCCATAATCTGAGGTGCCCCGGCGCCATTCGGGGCAGGAGACGCTATGTTTGGATTCTTAAAAAAGTCGCCGGCGGAGGTTCAGCCGGACGACGATCAGCAGGATCATCTGGCGCAAATAAGCCGTGAAAAAATAACCGAACTGGAAAATAAGCTGGCAATCGATCCGCGTAATGGCGAAACGCAAAAGCAATTAATGCTGGAATATAATCGGGCATTAAGTGTATTTGCTAAAAGTCGTCACTACCGCAATGAAATCGATGCGCTGTTTGTCAAAATCGATGAATTACGCAATGTCATTCGCCAGTCGATTTAAGGAGCCGTGATGAGCATTAAGCAGTTATTGCAGCAAGCCAACGCGATTCAGGTCGGGATTGACGCCACGGACTGGCGTCAGGTGATTGCGCTGGCCGCCGAGCCGCTGGTCAGCGGTGGCTATCTTCACGCCAGCTACCCGGATGCGGTGATCGCCAATACCCTGGCTCATGGTGCCTATTATGTGTTTGAAGAGGGGATTGCCATTCCCCATGCGCGGCCGGAGGCCGGGGTGATTCGTGACTGTTTCAGCCTGATTGTGCTGGCTGAGCCGATCTCCTTTGACGGCAGCGATAAAGCCGACATTGTGATTATGTTTGGTGCCCGTGACAGCAATGCGCACATCGAAGAGGGTATCCGCGCCATCGTGTCGCTGCTGGAGGATGCGGAGACGCTGGTGAAATTGCGCCAGGCCAGCAGCGTCGCGGAGGTTATCGACATCTTATGATCACTAAAAATCCGTTAAAGCGCGTGGTGCTGGTCAACGGCATTCCCGCCTCTGGCAAAAGCACGCTGACGCGGGCGCTGTCTCAGCGTTTCGGCTGGCCGATCCTGACACTCGATAGCCTGAAGGAACCTTTTATGGCCTGCTTCGCGCCGGTGGATCGGCAGCGCAACCGGCAGCTCGGCTGCGCTGCCTATCAGGCGATCTGGAACATTGTCGGCCAGGCACCAGCCAGTCAGATCTGGCTGATTGACGCCTGGTTCGGCTTCCAGCCGCGCGCGCTGCTGGAGCAGGGGCTGCAACAGGCTGGGGTTGGCGCGGTACTGGAGCTGTGGATGCAGATCACGCCGGAGGAGGCCGTGGCGCGTTATCAGGCGCGGCTGACACAGCGGTTGCCCGGTCATCCCGGTGCGGAATACCTGCCAGAACTGCATCAGCTGGCGCAACAGGCGCAGCCGATGGCGCTGGGGCCGGTGCTGCCCGTCAACACTGTCGCCCAGGATGAGGCCGCCGTCACGCGCTGGTTACAGCAACAGCTGGAGAGAAACAGCTACACTTCACCTCAATGTCCGACCATTGAGGAGTTGCAGGATGTCATCACCCCCTTATCTGCAAACCGGTGAGAGTGCCGTGCTGTATGACGGCGTCTGTAAGCTGTGCAACGGCTGGGTCCGGTTCCTGCTGCGCCATCGGCTGGCGCGGCAGGTTCGTTTTGCGGCGGTACAGAGCGAGCAGGGTAAGGCGCTGCTGCGCTGGGCGGGCTTACCAGAAGAGAACGTCAGTACCATTGTCTATATCGCCGGTGACCAGCACTGGTTGCGGGCACAGGCGGTATTTCGCGTTATGCGGCATCTGCCGGCACCCTGGCGCGGCCTCGGCGTATTGCGCCATTTCCCTGATGCCATCAGCAATTTCGCTTACGACCGCATCGCCTTAAATCGCTATAAGCTGTTTGGCCGCTACGACAGCCAGCAGGCGATTACGCCCGATTATCCTGAGCGCTTTTTGCATCCACTGTAACCGCCGCGCTGAAGCGGATTGAGAATTTACAGGGTAAACACGGTCCGGCAGCGGCTGTCGTCTTCGTCCCACGCCTGCGCGACCTCGCTTAACGGACGTGTGCGGAAAGGCACTGAAAAATGGTGTGGTCCGGCGGCCTGCAGCATTTCGCCAATTGAGGCGATTAACTCGCTATCAGAGACGCTGCCGAGGCCGCTGCCCATCAGCGTCAATCCGGATGAACGCAGCAGTTTACTGTGCAGCGGAATCTCCTGTCCGCTCAGCGAACCAATCTGCACAAAGCGCACTACCTTGTCGCCGCCGCGCACCGCCGCCGCCATGATCGCCAGCGCACTCTCACCCCATAAATAATCCAGCACCACATCCACGCCTTGCGCCATCAGTGCGGGCAGTTCTGTCGTCAGCGTATCCAGCGTCAGGATGATATCAGCCCCCTCGTGCTGTAACTGTTGCAGCGTCTCTTTGTTGCGGCCGGTGGCAATGATTTTCCCGGCGCCCAGACTGCGTGCGATGCGGATCGCCAGCCGACCTGAGGTACCGGTGGCTCCGTTAATCAGCACCGTTTCCCCTGGCCGCAGCGCCGCCCGGCGGGTCAGGGCCGTCCACGAGGACATACCGGGATTGGCAATCGCCGCGGCGATGACCGGGTCCAGCGTCGGCGGCAGCGGAATCAGGCTTTCGCGACGCACCAGGGTGGTCTCTGCCATGCTGCCCCAGCTTCCGTCAAACGCCAGAAAGTAGACCGGATCGCCGTTATCGAGATAGCCGGTGCCGTCAATGCCGGGAATAAACGGATAGTGCGCGGCTGAACTGTAATGGGTGCCCGCCGCACGAGATTTCGCCAGCTGGCTGATGGCGGCGGCTTTCACCCTGACCCGCAGCTGCTGTGCGGTCGCCTGGGGTTCAGGAAAATCACCGTAGTGCGGTTTTTCACCTGACTGCGCGATGATGGCTGCTTTCATAGAGGGTGGCCTTCTGTCAGCGGTTAAATGAGTGTAGAGTACACACATTATTCCTGCCTCGGGATGGCGTCAATGAAAAAGGTGCAAAATACACATAATGGTCAGTTTGATGCACTGCACAACAGCTTACTGACCCTTGTCGGGGCGTTTAACCGCCCTCAGCGCGACCTGGCGATGATCAGGGGTGCTGGCATTGAACTTGATCGCGCACTGTTCCCACTGCTGGTGCAGGTCGGCCGGTTCGGACCGATCGGCGTCGGGGAACTGGCCGATCGGGTGGGGCGCGATTACACCACCGTCAGTCGGCAGGTGGCGAAGCTGGAAGAGACCGGTCTGGTCCGGCGCCAGAAAAATGGCAGTGACAAACGCATCAACGAGGCGGCAATCACCCCGGCCGGCACAGCAATGACCGATAGAATTGATGCGCAACGGGTGCAGATCTACCAGCGGGTGTTTGCGCACTGGCCGGAGGAGGATCGTGCCGCGCTGGAGCAGTTACTGCAGCGTTTCGTCAACGATTTCAGCGCGTTGCGTGGCGACGAGCGGGAGGAGGCCTGATGCGCAGAAGAGGAGGAAGTCACTATGCCGGTTAATGTTGATCTCAACGATCTCTATGCGTTCCGCGCGCTGGTGGAGTACGGCAATTTTCGCCTCGCGGCGGATTCGATCTGCCTGTCGCAGTCGGCCCTGAGCCGCAGAATAGACAAGCTCGAAACGGTGCTGGGTATTCGCCTCTTTGAACGCACCACACGGCGGGTCACCCTGACGTTAAAGGGACACGCCTTTGCCGAGCGATCGGACAAGCTGCTGGTGGATTTTGAAGAGGTGATGGCCGATCTGAGTGAGGTCAGCATGACCCGTACCGGCCTGATCACCGTCGCCTGTGTGCCTTCCGCCGCCTATTACTTCATGCCCAATATCATCCGGCTATTTCAGGCTCGCTATCCGCGGGTGCGGGTTAAGTTGATCGATAGCAGCGCCGCCAATGTTTATGACGCGGTGATAGGCGGTCAGGCGGATTTTGGTATCAGCTTCTCCGGCCGTAGCCAGCCCGATGTGCATTTTCTGCCGCTGCGCGACGATCCTTATGTGGCGGCCTGCCGGCATGAGCACCCGATTGCGGCGAAAGCGAGCCTGAGCTGGCACCAATTTTATCAGCAGGCCTGGATCGGGCTGGATAAAACCTCCGGTAACCGTAACCTGCTCGATCAGGCGCTGGCGCACATCGTGCCGGAGAAGGCGTGCATCTGCGAAACCCGGCATGTCACCACCATGCTGGGCATGGTCGAAGCGGGCCTGGGCATTGCTGCGGTGCCCGCGATGTCGATGCCGGTTTCGGGGCATTCTGCGCTGGCCTCGGTGCCGCTGACCGATCCGCCGGTTTTACGCACCGTGGGTCTGCTGCGTAAAACCGGTCGGACGCTGTCGCATCTGGCCGTCGAGCTGGAAACGCTGATTATTGAACAGTATCAGGCTGGGTGACGCGGGTCGGCTGCGACGTCACGATCGGGTGCAACCCGGTCTCACGTACCACCTGTTGAACCTCGGGCGAGGCGAGCCAGCGCAGCAGCTGACGCGCCTCGTCCGGCTGCGCGGACTGCCGGACCACCGCACCGGCAAAGCGGGTGGTGTATTGTAATGTGTCCGGCAACTCGCCGACGAAAGTGACCCCGGCGACCGGCAGCAGCTCACTGACCTGCTGAAACCCGATGCTGTATTTGCCTGCCGCGACCTGCGAGGCGACCGGAATGCGTTCGACTTTAAATGCCTTCGCCCTGACCTGATCCTCAATCCCCAGTCGGCTGAAAAGTTGACTGCTGACGTATTTGCCGCTGGCACTGTCTGAATAGGCGATCGAGCGGGCATTGAGCAGCGTGCGGCGCAGCGCGCTTTCGCTGTCGATAGTCACCGGCGTTGCACCCTGACTGATCACCGCACCGATGCGGGAATCGGCCAGTTCAACCCGTGAACCGGGCAGCGTGCGGCCCTGTTTTTCCAGATCGCCCAGCGCGTCGCCCACCATAATCACCAGGTCGGCGGATTCACCCCGCGCCAGCCGGGCCGGGATCGCCTGTGGCGTACTGCCCATCGAGGGGCCAGCGACGGTCCGGATCTGAATGCCTTCACGTTGCGCATAGCGCGGTGATAATTTATCCCATGCCGCTTTAAAGCCGCCGGAGATCATCACGGTCAGTTCTTTGGTCTGCGCGCAGGCACTGCCCGCGACGCTGCTCAGCAGAGCAATGAATAATAAACAACGTTTCATGCAGGTTTCCTTAGCTGAAGGATTTACGGGTCTGCGGCAGGCGCTCGCTGGTTCGGCGGTAGAGGTAGAGGGTTGCCAGCAGGGCACAGACTGCGGCAAAACTCATCCAGTAGCCGGGCGAGGCTTTATCCCCGGTCAGCTCAATCAGGCCAGTAGACATCACCGGCGTGAAGCCGCCAAACAACGCGGTCGCCAGGCTGTAGGCCAGCGAGAAGCCCGCCACCCGCACTTCGGCTGGCATAATTTCGGTCAGTGCCGGGATCATCGCGCCGTTATACAGGCCGTAGATCATTGAAAGCCACAACAATACGCCCAGCATCATCGAGAAGCCCGGAGCCGCCGCCAGCAGGCTCAGCGCCGGATAGGAGGTTGCCAGCGCCAGCAGTGTCATGGTGATCAGAATCGGCTTGCGGCCAAAACGATCTGACAGCGCGCCGCCAATCGGCAGCCAGATAAAGTTCGACACCGCCACCAGTAATGTCACCAGCAGGCTGTCAGAGGCGCTGAGCAGCAGCACTTTCTTGCCAAAGGTCGGCGCGTAGACGGTAATCAGGTAAAACGCCGTCGTGGTCATCGCCACCATCAGCATCCCGGCAATCACCACCTGCCAGTTGGCGAGCAGGATGCGGAATACCTGCTTCACATCAGGATGGCTGCGACGGTCGTTGAACGCCTGAGTCTCTTCCAGCTTGCGGCGTAGCACGAAAATAAACGGCACGATCATGCAGCCAAACAGGAACGGAATGCGCCAGCCCCAGTCGCGGATGGCGCTCTCTTCCAGCACTGCGTTGAGGATAAAGCCCATTGCCGCGGCTACCATGATCGCCACCTGCTGACTGCCCGATTGCCAGCTGGTATAGAAGCCTTTACGGCCTGGTGTGGCGATCTCGGCCAGATAGACAGAAACGCCGCCCAGCTCCGCTCCGGCGGAAAAGCCCTGCAGCAGACGTCCCAGCAGCACCAGTAGCGGCGCCCACAGGCCAATACTCTGGTAAGAGGGGATCAGCACAATCATGAAGGTGCCTGCTGCCATGATTGACAGCGTCACAATCAGCCCCTTACGGCGGCCCACTTTGTCAATATAGGCACCCAGCACCACCGCGCCGAGCGGACGCATCAGGAAACCGGCACCAAACACGGCAAAGGTCATCATCAGCGAAGCAAATTCACTGCTGGCCGGAAAGAAGGTATGGGCGATGTAGGTGGCATAAAAACCAAACAGGAAGAAATCAAACTGCTCAAGAAAGTTACCTGAGGTAACACGAAATATTGCGCCGATCCGGGCGCGGGTGGAAAGCGTAGAGGGTGAGGGGGTTTGCATCAGTGAGCTCCAGTCTGTGAATGACGCTTTTTACCGCGCCTGTCATCGAAGAGTGGATCAGCGACCAGCGGTAAATAAGTGCAAAAAGGGCATGGATTGATGCGTGACCTGCATGATTCAGACAGGGTGAAGCCATAAAGTCAGCAATATCAGGTGATTAGTCGTCAGGTGCAATCTTCACCCGGTCATGTTGCCCGCGACGTCAGTTTGCAGAAATGTGACAGAATTCATAACTGTGTTACAGCTGACGTGAATCGGGGCTGGCGGTCTCCTGACGCTGACCACCTGGGATGGCAGACTGTTGCTGGTCGTAAAGCGTGACGGCGCTGCCGTCCGCGGGTTGCAGCAGAGCGTCGCAGATCTGCACCGCAACCTCTCCCGCCAGGCAATCGTCATAGCTGCGGGCCAGGTGTCGGGATGCCGAAACGCTTTTGCAGGATCACATTAAGATCAAACATTGTAATTTACCTCCTGTTCAGAGGCATACTCTCTGACCAGCCTCCTCCTTTGGGTGTCAGCAGTAAAATAGCGGGCGGGGCGGCGTGATGCTTCGGCCAGTAACGAAATCTCCCTGTGCTGACGAGATGAGTGAGCCAGCCAGGTAATCCCCCATTATGGAGCAGTGACAATGTTTACCGGACTGAGTGC
This sequence comes from Pantoea conspicua, assembly GCF_002095315.1. GTDB lineage: Bacteria > Pseudomonadota > Gammaproteobacteria > Enterobacterales > Enterobacteriaceae > Pantoea > Pantoea conspicua. The sequence continues at coordinate 48,042 of NZ_MLFN01000011.1, read as the reverse complement.
GTTTCCCCTGACCCCTTTTGCGGCGGATAAGCCGGATGAAGCGGCATTTTTACGGCTGTTGCAGCGGCTGACGGAGGCGAAGGTCGATTCGCTTGGGGTGCTGGGTTCCACCGGCAGTTACGCCTATCTGACCCGCGCCCAGCGCAGGCGAATTACCGAACTGGCGGTTGCCCATTCAGAGGCGATTCCGGTGATGGTTAGCATTGGTGCGGTCAGTACGACTGAAGTGCTGCAGCTGGCAGAGGATGCCCAGCAGGCAGGTGCGGCGGCGTTGCTGTTGCCGCCACTCGGCTATCAGGCACTGCGGGAAGACGAGGTGTTCACGCTCTACCAGACGGTGACGCGTCACGTCTCGGTGCCGATCTGCGTCTATGACAATCCGGGTACTACTCATTTTGCTTTTTCCGATGCGCTGCTTGGCCGCATCGCCGCGCTACCGGGTATTGCCTCAATAAAAATACCCGGCGTACCTGCAGATTTGCAGGCTGCCCGGGAGCGCATTGCGCAACTGCGGTCCCTGCTGCCGGAGACGGTCTCAATCGGGGTCAGCGGCGATGCATTTGCCGCTACCGGTCTGCTGGCGGGCTGCGATGGCTGGTACTCGGTCTGCGGCGGGCTGTTTCCCCGGATTGCACAGGCGATCACCTCGGCGGCGAAGGCGGATGATGATCAGCGTGTCAGCGCGCTGGATGCGCAGCTGCAACCTTTATGGGCGCTGTTCCGTCAGCATGGCGGCAGTCTGCGGGTGATGGCAGCGGCGGCGGCCATTGCAGGCCTGACCGCGCCAGATTGTCTGCCGCGTCCGTTACTGCCGCTTTCAGCAACGGATGCTCAGCAGGTTGCTGACGTGCTGGCCGCGCTGACGCTGGCGTAGCGTCATCGGCTAAATCCGGCACTGGAAGGCTCAGCCTTATCCGCTGCCGTGCGTTAACGGTGCCGCACCAGATTAAACCCTTCGCTCTCCTGCGGTGGCTCAAAGTAGCGGGTGATTAACGCGAACTGCTCATCGCTGGTGGCGAAGGCATGGGTGCCTGACTGATTGCGGGCACGCAGACGGGATTTACACAGGTCGTCGGGGAGGTCGAGATAATGCAGCTGGTGCTGCGCCGCGGATTGCGTGATCAGCGATCTCATCCAGGCACGATTCGCCTGGGTGTTGGCGGGAAAATCGAGCACCACTGAGACACCTGTCCGGAGCAGCGCCAACAGGTGCGGGGTCATGGCCGTTTTCAGCCACGCCGCACAGCGGATATAGTCGGCGACCGACTGCAGCTGATCCGGGTAGAGCGCAGCCAGCCAGTGATCTTCACTGAGGATCACGCAACCCGGTTCTGCACCCAGACGGGCAGCAAGGGTTGATTTACCGGAAGCGATTTTGCCGCACAGCAGGTGCAGCGTTGCGGGAGTCACGGTATCACGATTCATAAGGTTCCTTATCGGGTTAACGCCGGTAAGGCCCGCCTTACCGGCGGGAGAGAGACAGGCTATCCCACCGCAATGCAAGCGGTGTTAATCTTCTCTGACTGAGGTAAAGCGTATCGGTCCATCCTGTGAGACTAACAAAGTAAGCGGGATTAATCAGCCGGATATCGCGCCACTGTCGCCTGACAGGAATGGCTGCCGCGCAGCACTGACGGGGGATGGACCAGCCAGCGGCGGAGCACCGGGACGGAGGATCAGCGGGCGCGGTGACAGCCTGCTATCAGTAACCCGCAACGGGGCGCAGCCACCGCTTTGCTGCAAACGGTCAGCATCACGCCTGTTTCGCCATCAGTAAAGTCAGCAATTCCCGGCAGCACGCCTCTTCTTCCGCACTCTCTGCGGCTGCCAGATGACGCAGCAGCGCCATGCAACTGGTTTCCTTGCCCGCTTCCATCAGCTCTTCGACCAGAAAAATCAGCTTGTCCTGTTCAGTGGCGTGATACGCCGGAGGGATCAAGTGGACATTTTCCTTCACGGCCAGGGTATTGCTCTCTGTGTAGTTCATAGAATTGTCCTGTTTTGGGTTAAAAAATGACCTGATGAATGCTTTAAACCTATGCAGTAATCTGATTTTTGTACAGGTTTTGGTGGAAATCTTTTTAAGCGAAACGGGTATCAGAGGCGGGGGAAACACAATAAGAATAGTCGAGCAGGCCGCGGCTGGCGGGGGATGCGGAGTGGCAGCGTCCGGCTATTACGCAGCCGGTAAATATTAAAAGCCTGCTAATCATTTGGTTAGCTAAGGAGTCTGCTGGTAAAAAAGTTAAAAAAATAATCCGCGGCCCGGCCAGTGTTAGCCAGAGCCGTCGAATGAACGCAATATGCAGGCGGGGTATCGTTCAGCATCAGCCACCGTGCGACAGGTTGCCCGGCGGCTGATTCACGTTTTATCAGGCGGTGGTGTCGCGGGCGGGCAGGAAATCTTCACGTTGTGGGGTAAAGGTATCCAGCAGTACGCCGGGTTCGAGGCAGACGCAGCCATGTACTACATCGGGCGCTTTGTACAGCGTATCGCCCGGACCCACTTCCCGCGTCTCACCATTAATGGTAAAGGCGAAACGGCCGCTCAGCACATAGGTTAACTGCTCATGCGGATGGTGGTGCAACGGACCGACGGCATCTTTTTCGAAACTGACTTCGACCGCCATCATGGTACCGCCATACGCCAGCACCCGACGGGTCACGCCGTTGCCTAAATCTTCCAGTGGCCGCTCTTTTTTGTAGATAAACATCAGAACTTCCTTATGCAGGTGGACGCCAGGGTAGCCGTTTTGTGACGCTACTCACAGCGAGGAGGTGAATTAGTCCATGCACTTTAGCGGTTTTTCATTAAAATGAAACGGTGTTTCAATTAAATGCTAAGGGTAGATCATGAAAATCGCGTTAATGATGGAAAACAGCCAGGCGGCTAAAAACGCTATCGTGCTGAAAGAACTGGAAGGCGTCGCGCAGCCGCTGGGCCATCAGGTCTTCAACGTCGGGATGAGCGACGAACAGGATCACCATCTGACCTATATTCACCTCGGCATTCAGGCCAGCCTGCTGCTGAACAGCAAGGCGGTTGGTTTCGTGGTGGCCGGCTGCGGCACCGGACAGGGCGCTCTGATGTCGCTCAATATTCATCCGGGCGTCAACTGCGGATACTGTATCGATCCGGCTGATGCCTATCTGTTTGCGCAGATTAACAACGGTAACGCGCTGGCGCTGCCGTTCGCGAAAGGCTTCGGCTGGGGCGCAGAACTCAACCTGCGCTTTATCTTCGAAAAAGCCTTTACCGGCGAGAAAGGCATGGGCTATCCGCCAGAGCGCAGAGAGCCACAGGTGCGCAATGCCGGTCTGCTGAACCAGGTTAAAGCGGCCGTAATCAAAGAGAACTACCTTGATACGCTGCGTGCCATCGATCCTGAACTGGTGCAGACCGCGGTCAGCGGCCCACGCTTCCAGCAGTGCCTGTTTGAGCATGGACAGAACACGGAGATTGCCTCCTTTGTGCGTCAGTTGACGCAGTAAGCGCTCAGACGTGCTGAAGGCCAGGGTAACCTGGCCTTTTTTATGCCTGTTGCCCGACGCCGTGCTCAGTGCGCCGCTACCGGGGTAGCGTGGCGGCTCGCCTCCACCAGCATTCGGGTATAAGGCATACTTGCCCGATTGCTCACCAGCGTCGGCACATCCAGCGTCTCCAGCACCTTGCCCTGTTGCATCACCGCCACCCGATGGCAGAGGTGCGCCACCACGCCCAGATCGTGCGTTACCATCAGATAGGTCAGGTTATCCTGCTGCTGCAGGTCGCTTAGCAAATTAAGGATTTCCGCCTGTACCGACACATCAAGCGCCGAGGTCGGCTCATCCAGTAACAGCACCGCCGGTTCCAGAATCAGCGCCCTGGCGATCGCCACGCGCTGACGCTGACCGCCGGAGAGCTGGTGCGGATAACGGGTCTGCCAGGCGCGATTTAATCCGACTTTTCCAGCATGGCGATCACCCGCTGCTGACGCTGGCCGATGCCCTGAATCTGAAGCGGCTCTTCGAGGATATCGCCAATCGTATGGCGCGGATGTAGCGAACCGTAGGGGTCCTGAAACACCATCTGCACCCGCCGGCAGCGCGCCCGATCGATACAGTGCGCCAGTGGTTGTCCGTCAATCTCCAGCGCACCCTGCCAGTGGTTAAAGAGTCCCGCCAGACATTTCAGCACCGTAGTTTTGCCTGAGCCTGACTCGCCGACCAGCCCAAAGATTTCGCCCTGTCTGACCTGAAGGTTGACGTCGAACAGCACCTGACTGCGGGCGTTGTCTTCACCAAAGCTGAGATTAAGATTATTCACGGTAATCATGATTTTCCCTTATTCGGTTAACCAGCTGGCGTGACGTTGTAACACCGGCAGGCGATTGCGACGGTGATCGAGGTCCGGCAGCGCCGCCATCAGCCCCTGGGTGTAGGGATGCTGTGCCCGATCCAGTTCGCTGGCGGCCAGCGACTCCACGACGCGGCCGGCATACATTACCAGCACCCGATCGCAAAAACGGCGGACCAGATTTATGTCGTGGCTGATAAAAATCAGCCCCAATCCGCGTGCCTTCACCAGATCGTCGAGCAGCGCCAGCACCTGCAGGCGCACCGACACATCCAGCGCGGAGGTCGGTTCATCGGCAATCACCAGCTCCGGTTCGGTAATCAGCATCATGGCTATCATCACGCGCTGTCCCTGACCGCCGGAAATTTCATGCGGATAAAGCTGATAGACCCGTTCAGGGTCGCGGATTTGTACCACTTCCAGCATCGCCAGCGCCCGCTGACGAGCTGCCGCCTGCTGGCCGCGATGATGACTGCGCCACGCCTCGGCAATCTGTTCGCCGACCCGTACCACCGGATTGAGCGAATATTTCGGGTCCTGCATGATCATCGAGATCCGTTTACCGCGGATCTCGCGCATCCGGGCCGGGCTGGCGTGCAATAAATCGACATCGCCAAACTGCATCCGGCTGGCCTCAATCCGCGCTTTCGCCGGCAGCAGTTGCAGCAGCGCCCGGCCAACGGTCGATTTGCCGGAGCCGGATTCACCCACAATGGCCAGCTTCTCCTGGCCGAGCTGAAAGGAGACGCCGCGTACCGCCGGGGTGCTCTGACGTCCGTTAACAAAATTTACGTGCAAATCGCGCACGTCGAGCAACGGCGAAGCGTTACTCACTGCGGGGATCGAGCAGGTCACGTAGGCCATCTCCTAAGAAGTTAAATGCCAGGCTGTTAATCAGGATTGCCAGACCGGGTACGGTGACCACCCACCAGCACTCCAGCATGTAGGTACGACCACTGGCGATCATCGCGCCCCATTCAGGATCGGGCGGCTGCGCACCGAGGCCGAGAAAGCCAAGGCCTGCGGCGGTGAGAATAATGCCCGCCATGTTCATGGTGATGCGAATAATCACCGACGGCAGGCAGAGAGGGATGATGTGTTTCCACAGCACCCGCAGCGGCGAGGCACCCTGTAAACGCACCGCAGAGATAAAGTCTGCCTGACGCAGCGACAGGGTTTCTGCCCGCGCCAGGCGGGCAATCGGCGGCCAGGCGGTAAGGGTAATGGCGATCACCACGTGCTCCAGTCCCGGACCCAGCGCGGCGACGAAAGCCAGCGCCAGTACCAGGCTGGGAAAGGAGATAAAAATATCGGTGACCCGCATCAGCACGGCATCGACCTTGCCACCAAAATAACCCGCGGTCACGCCCAGCAGCAGGCCGAGCGGCCCGACGGTCACCGACACCAGCAGCACGATATAGAGGGTGATGCGCGCCCCCCAGACCAGCCGGCTAAAGATGTCACGGCCAAACTCGTCGGTGCCGAACCAGTGCGCCGCCCCTGGCGGCATCAGCGCATTGTTCAGATCCTGAATCAGCGGATGATAAGGGGCGATCCACGGCGCAAACAGCGCCACGATACAGAGCAGCAGCACAATGCCGCCGCCGATGGCGGTAAGCGGATTACAGGCCATGCGCCAGATAAAGTGTCCGCTTCGGGCAGCGAAACGGCGACAGCGCGCCAGTCGCTCACGCGTGGGGCTGGTGGCCGGCGCATCAAAGGAAATCGTCATACTTTAGTCCTCGGATCAAACACCTGATAGAGCAGGTCGGAGAGCAGGTTAAGCAGCACGAAAATCAGGCCCACCACCAGTACGCAGCCCATCACCGCGTTCATATCGCCCAGCATCAGGCTGCCGGTCAGATAGGAACCAAAGCCCGGCCACGAGAAGACGGTTTCAATCAGCACCGCGCCTTCCAGCAGCGAACCGTAAGCCAGCGCAACCACGGTCAGCAGCTGCACCAGAATATTGCGGAAGGCGTGTTGCCAGATCACCTGCCACTCGGTTAAGCCTTTCACCCGGGCGGTGAGGATGAACTCCTGCGACAGCTGCGCCAGCATAAAGCTGCGCGTCATGCGGCTGATGTAGGCCAGCGAATGAAAACCCAGCAGTGAGGCGGGTAATACCAGATGATTCAGCGCATTCCAGAACACCTGACTGTTACCGGCCAGCAGGGCGTCGATCAGCATAAAGCCGGTGCGACGTGGCACGAGGCCATCAAGGCTGAAGTCAACCCGACCCGCGCCACCGACCCAGCCGAGGTGGGCATAAAACAGCAGCAGGCCCATCATCCCGACCCAGAAGATTGGCGTGGAGTAACCCGCGAGGCTGATCATCCGCACCAGATAATCGATGACGCTGTTGCGACGGGCGGCGGCCAGCACCCCCAGCGGCACGCCGAGGCCGGCACCCAGCACAATCGCCAGCGTTGCCAGTTCAACCGTCGCCGGAAAAACGCGCAGAATATCGTTGACCACCGGCTGGCCGGTGAGCAGCGCATGGCCGAGATCGCCGTGCAGCAGCGCATTGAGGTAAATGCCAAACTGGACCCACAGCGGCTTATCAAAACCGAGCTGATGATAAACCTGCTGGTAGGTCGCCTGATCGGCATCCGGTCCGACAATCGCCAGCACCGGATCAAGCGGCATGACCCGCCCGATAAAGAAGGTCAGCATCAGCAGGCCAGAGAGGGTGATGAGCACCTGCAGGCCGCGTTTGCTGATGCGACGACAGTGATTTCGGGTAAGTGTCAGGGTCATTGTGCACCTCCGGCCAGGCTATCAGGGGTTTTCCAGACGTCGCGCAGAAAGGTGGTGGCCGACGGATGTGGCTGATAATCCTGCACCCGATTGTTGATCACTACCGAATCGAGCATCTGGGAGAGCGGCATCAGCGCCGGCACCAGCTGGTCATAGCGTTGCTGAATGGCGAAATAGGCCTGCTGTTGCCGGGCGCTGTCGCGTTCCACCAGCGCGCGATCGATCATGCTGTTGAGTTGCGCATCATAAAAACCGGTGCGCCAGCCCTGGAAATTGGTCAGACGGGCGCTGTCAGCATTATTCGGGTTATAAACCAGCGAACGCAGACTGGAGTGAGGATGCGGCTCCACGCCGCTGCCGCCGCGGCCGACCAGCAGGTTGAACTGACGATCGCGCATCGCCCCATAGATCTGGTTACCGGTGCCGGTGATGATTCTGGCGCGGATGCCCGCCTGCAGCAGCGTCGACTGAATGGCAATGGCAATATTCAGGAACGGCTGATCGGCCAGCACCCGCAGCGTGGTGTCGAAACCGTCAGGGTAGCCTGCCTCGGCCAGCAGCGCCCTGGCACGCGGCACATCCAGCCGGTAGCCCGGGTCGGCAGCGTGGCCGGCATACCCGCCTGGATCGGCCGCTGATGCAGTTCGCCATAGCCGGTCATCAGGCTCTTGTTGATCCCCTGATAATCCACCAGATAACGCACCGCCTCGCGAACCCGTCGGTCGTTAAAGTGCGGGTCCTTCATACTCATCGCCAGGTAGTAGATCGTGCCTCTTCTGACGGTATCAATCGCCAGATCGGGATCGTGGCGCAGGGCGCGTACATCGGGAATCGACATATTACTGGCGATGTCGAGATCGCCTTTCTGCATCATCAGTCGCAGCGTCTGCGACTCCTGCAGATGACGGAACACCACCCGAGACATTTTTGCCTCGCCGCGCCAGTAACCGGCGGCCCGGCTCATGCGCAGCACATCTTTTGCCTGCCAGAGATCCAGCCGGAACGGACCGGAACCCGCTTCATGCGTAGTGAGCCAGCGGTTACCCCAGTCGCCATTGACCTCATGCTGCTGCACCGTTTTACGATCCAGTACCACCATGCTGCCAAGCGCGGCCAGCGAATAGATCACCAGCTGCGGGTCGTTGGGTTTCGGCAGGGTAATGACCACGGTGCGGGCGTCAGGGGCGGTGATCATCTGGTCAACGTTGTCACGGGTGAACCCATAGGATTTCCAGACCGACGCCTGCGCCAGATTAAGGTGCAGTACCCGCCGCATCGACCAGACAGCATCGTCACTGGTCAGCGGATTGCCGGAATGGAAAGTGACATTGTCACGAAGGGTAAAGGTCAGGGTTGTCTTGTCGGGGCTAATGGACCAGCGTTCGGCCAGCGCCGGACGCACGTCGGTCAGCTGTTTCGGGTTGAGTTCGACCAGCCCGTCATAAAGATTAACCACGATACCCACCACCTCATTGCCGGTCATCGCAGCCGGATCCAGGGTGAGCAGGTTATTCATGTTCATACCAACGATTAGCTGGTTGTCAGGCGTTTGTGCCTGCAGCAACGGGCTGCCGATCAGCAGTATCGCAATCAGCCACGTGCGGCAACAGTGAATCAGTTTCATAAGTCGGATCCGCCAGGTCAGAGGTTTCCCGATCGGCTACCCGCCTGTCAGCCGGACTGACCGCAGTCAGGTCGGCGGGAAGCCGGTAGCGAGGCGGGATTATTATTGTTTGCTGTCGCGCATTCGCGACTTACCAGCGATTCAGCGTATGGGTCTCGATCCAGCTAAAATTAATGTCCTCGCCAAGTCCGGCGCGGGTCGGCAGGGTGACAAAACCCTGCGCGTCCATCGGATCGACCAGGCTGTTGAGATAGGCGGGTGGCGTCTCATAGTCGAGGAACGGATGCAGCAATCCCCGTTCGTACCAGCGGCAGTTGCGGATTGCGCCGATCACCGCCAGGCTGGCGGCACCGTTGCCGTGAACTTCACAGTCCATACCAAACGCCTCTGCGAGGTTAGCCACTTTGAGGGTGGCAGAGATACCGCCGACCCCATTGGCCCCGGCACGCAGAATGTCGCAGGCACCGGCGCGCACCCAGTCGGCGCGGCTGTGATGCTTGCCACCGAGACTCTCCGGGCCGAGGACGTCAATCGACAGATTCTCCGCCAGCCAGGCGTAAGAGGCCATGCTCTCCTCTTCCATCGGCTCTTCAAACCAGGCGAAGTTGAGTTTTTCCAGCGCCCTGCCGATGGTCAGGGCATCGCTGCGGCTGTACCAGTGGTAGCCATCCAGCATCAGCGCGATATCCGGGCCGACCGCTTCCCGCACCGCGGCGCAGGCTTTGATATCCATCGCCGGGCTGGGCGCAAACGAGACCGGCGGCATCCAGGTGTGCAACTTGATCGCCTGATAGCCCCGCGCCACCAGTTTTTCAGCGAACTGCGCATACTCATCCGGGGTAGAGAGCCCGCCGTGCAACTCATCGCCGCACATGGTGCTGCCATAGGCCGGGATTTTTTCCCGGTAGCCGCCCAGCAACTTATGCACCGGCTGATTAAGTTTGCGGCCAATCATATCCCACAACGCCTGTTCTACCGCCGACAGTGCCCGCTCGGTAAGCTGATGAGCGCTGCCGCGCTGCCAGTGCACCAGGTCCTGCCATAAGCGCTCACGATCAAAGGCGTTCTGGCCGATCAGCACTTTACGGAAGAAGGCATTAACCACGTGCGACCGGATCACTTCGGGCGGGGCAAAGGCGTAACCGCAGTCACCGTCCTCGCTGGTCAGGGTGAGCAGCGCCATCTGCGCCTCATTTTCCGGACCGGGATGGGAATGCCCGGCGCTGTCGCTACAGCGTTGGGTCGGATAGGTAAAGAGAGTGACATCAATTGCGCTAATCTTCACGGCTGAGCTCCTGTGGCTGACTGTCCTGACGATTATTAAAACGTCGTTTCATTTTTCAATCTAACTGCAACATTTTGTTAACGCATTAGCCAAACCGATTACATTGATGGCGAATATGTGGGCAATCGCCCTGGGCGCTGTGAGCATATTCACGAAAGCTGGCCATTTTGTGAGCAGTGACACAGCCGCTTTCCGGCGTGATCAGGACGATAAAAGTGTTCAGTCAGCTTCGACTGCCCTGGCGGGCACTGTTAATTCAGGTAGCGCGGGTGCTAAAAGATTTCCTGTCATCACTTCCCATGATGCTGTTTTTAAGTGATAGTAACGCCGCTTTATATTAATAATTCTCATTATCATTACTCTGGGTGTTAACAATGAAAAAATGGTTTTTAGCGCTGGGGCTAATAACACTGGCAGGGATGGCGTCAGCCAAAACCCTTACCGATGTGGCTGGCCGTCAGGTTGAGGTGCCGCAGGAAGCAAAACGCATCATTCTGGGCGAGGGACGCCAGATCTACCTGCTGGCTGCGTTTGACACCGACGCGCCGTTTAAGCGGGTGATTGGCTGGCGCGATGATTTTCCGAAAGCGGACTGGGATGGCTATCAGGCCTATGAACAGCGCTATCCGCAGATTAAGCAGCTACCGACCTTTGGCGGCGCGAAAGATGGCACTTTTAACGTGGAGCAGGCGTTAACGCTCAAGCCCGACCTGGTGCTGATGAACCTGGAATCGAAAGCAGCAACCGACGAAGGCAAACTGATCGAGAAGCTGCAGGCAGTAGGTGTACCGGTGGTGTTTATCGATTTCCGTGAATCCCCGTTTGTGAATGCGGAGAAAAGTATCCGCATTATGGGCGAACTGCTGAATAAACCTGAGCGGGCGCAGGCGATTATCGATTTTCGTCAGCAGCAGATTGATCGGGTCACGTCAAAACTGGCGAATTTCACCGGCTACCGCCCCAAAGTGATGATTGACCGGGCTGGCGGCTACAGCGACGAATGCTGCATGTCATTTGGTAATGAAAACTTCGGTCAGATGGTGGAGATGGCTGGCGGCCGTAACATCGCTAAGGATCTGATCCCTGGCACCTTTGGCACGGTTAATCCGGAGCAGATTATCGCCAGCCAGCCGGATGTGGTGGTGGTCACCGGGGCGAACTGGAAGAACTACAACACCGTCGGTAAATGGGTCGGCGTCGGACCGGGCGCGAATCAGGCAGAAGCCATCGCACGGCTGAAAACCCTGATGATGCGGGACGCGTTTAAAACCCTGCCAGTGGCACATAACGGCAAGGCACACGCCATCTGGCATCAGTTCTATGACAGCCCGTATCAGTTTGTTGCGATTCAGGTGCTGGCCAAATGGCTGCATCCCGATCTGTTTGCCGATCTCGATCCGGATGCGACCTTCCGCACGTTCCATCAGCAGTTCCTGCCGCTGCCGTATCAGCCGGGTTACTGGGTGACGCTGCCCGCCGATAAGTCCTGATCCCCTGGCGGTGACCTTGCTGTCACCGCCCTGAATTTCACTTCCTGTTGAATTAACCCTTCGCTTTTCTTCATGTTTACTAATCTTTTACAGGCGCGAGATCGGTTGTTGCCGGCAGCTTCACCGCTGGACCGATCCGCTTTCATCGCTAAAATGGAGAGAAACATGCGCAATACCTCGGGAAGATCGGCGTTCGCCGTGACGCTGTACGCTCTGCTGGAGCCGGTGCCGCTGGGCTTTTTTGTCGCCGCCTGGCTGTTTGACATCCTCTATAGCCAGACCTTTGTGCTGTTCTGGACCGATGCGGCTGGCTGGCTGATCGCGCTGGGACTGATGCTGGCGATTGTGCCACGACTCATCGCGCTGGTTTATCTGTTTCGCGGCAGCGACAGCGCAGAAAAGAGCCATTTCTGGCTATGGCTGGCGGCGATCGTCATTGCCATCGTTAATGCGTTTATCCACAGCCGCGATGCCGCCGCCGTGATACCGCTTGGTGTAACGCTTTCCACGCTGGTGGTGGCGTTGCTGCTGCTGGCGAATGTGCAACTTGCGTTACGTCAGCGTAGCGCTTAAGGAGGAGCCACCATGAAAATGCAGCATAAATCCTTACTGGCGCTCACCCTGACGGCTCTGCTGGCCGGCTGTGATGATGGTGCGCTGGTCGATCCGCAAAAACAGATTGGACCCAACCCGGAACTGCCGCAGGCGCAGAATTTCTTTATGCCGCCCATGCAGGTGCCGGAAGGGACACCGTGGAAAGCGGGCGAGATGCCAAAAGTGGCGCAGGGGCTGAAAATCGAGAAAATCGCGGAGAATCTGCAGCACCCACGCCAGGTTTACGTGCTACCGAATAATGATGTGCTGGTGGCAGAATCAAACGGACCGCCCAAGCCGACCACCCGTCCCAAGCAGCTGATTATGGGCATCGTGCAGAAGGCGTCAGGCAAAGGCGGTGCCGGCGGGAATCGCATTACGCTGCTGCGTAACGTCAACGGGAAATGGGAGCAGCACCGCTTTATCGAAAATCTGCATTCGCCGTTTGGTATGCAGCTGATTGGTAACACGCTCTACGTTGCCAATGCCGATAGTCTGGTGAAATTCCCGTATCAGGAAGGGCAAACGGAGATTCGCACGCCGCCAGAAGAGGTGACCGAGCTGCCGGGCGGCCCGATTAACCACCACTGGACCAAATCGCTGTTAGCCAGCCCGGATGGCAGCAAACTTTATGTCGGCGTCGGCTCGAACAGTAACGTCACCGAAAATGGCATTGGGGCGGAATACCGGCGCGCGGCGGTACTGGAAGTGGACGCCGCCAGCGGGGCCAGCCGTATCTACGCCAGCGGATTGCGCAATCCGACCGGCTTACAGTGGGAACCGCAGAGCGGCAAACTGTGGGCCATCGTTAACGAGCGTGATGAAATTGGTTCCGATCTGGTGCCGGACTATCTGACCTCGGTACAGGACAAGGGCTTTTATGGCTGGCCCTACAGCTACTTTGGTCAGCATGTTGATAGCCGTGCCGAACCGCAGCGTCCTGACCTGGTTGAGAAGGCGATAAAGCCGGATTACGCGCTGAGTTCGCACGTTGCACCGCTGGGACTGCTGTTTTACAGCGCAGATAACATGCCGCAGTATCGCGGTGGCGCCTTTATCAGCGAACACGGTAGCTGGAACCGCACGCCGCTCAACGGCTATAAAGTGGTCTGGGTGAAGTTTGAAAACGGCAAACCGGTCGGACAGCCACAAACGGTGGTATCCGGCTTCCTGACGGAGGATGAGAAGCAGGTGCGGGGTCTGCCGGTTGGCCTGGCCAGCGACCAGCAGGGCGGCGTGTTAATCGCCGATGACGCCGGCAATACCGTCTGGCGGATCAGCGCCGCCAATTAATAGGTTTATGACGGGCATAAAAAAAAGGATTTGGCATGATGCCAAATCCTTTATTTTTTTGTTCGCCACCCGGCTGGTAACCGCGCTGCGAACGAGGTGCTCAGCACTCTCCACACAGCAGATTGTAAAATGTGCGGCTAAGGATTTCAAGTTTCGCTAAAATACTGTATGTTTATACATGTGTTGGGTGTTGAGCAAAGCCTCATTGTCGACTGGCCGCTCCCAGGGGCACGGTTTCTAAAATCCCGGCAGGCATCAGGTGGTGCTGGCCTGTGGCTTTAACCATGAGTGCCGCTCAGCCCTCTCCACAAAGATGTGCTTAGGCGCCCGGCGGGTAGAGTCAAAGCCTCGGTTGCCGAACAGCGCGCTCCTGTTAAAGGAGAAGGAAAGTGATGGAACTGACTAAGCTGATTCTGGATCTCATCCGGGTCATCTTGCAGATCATCGTTGCCCTTATGCAACTGACCGGTCACGCAGGTTAACCGGAACTTGAAACAAGGCGGAGCTAACCACTCCGCCTTTTTTCGCTGTCAATTGGCTGTCATGCTGGCCGGATATTGTAGTGCGGCAGCGTGACGCCAGCCTGGTGTCGCCTTTTACCCTCGGGAGCATTATGTCAGTTGCCGCCGTTATGCCCGCCAGACTCCAGCACACCCGGATTGATGAGAGTGTGCGTATGCGTGAAACCCGCATCGGTCAGCAGTGTGAAATTCTGGCGCATTCGACGCTGGAATATTGCGATCTGGGTGACTTCTCTTACGTCGGGGAGCATTGCAGCATCGCCGATACCCAGATTGGCCGCTTCTGCGCCATCGCCAATCAGGTGCGCATCGGGGCACCCAATCATCCGATGAACCGCGCCTCACAGCATCGTTTCACCTACTGCCCGGAGTATTACCACACAGACGCCACGCGCGATCACGGCTTCTTCGCTGCGCGTCGGGCCGATCGGGTGATCATCGGTCATGATGTCTGGATAGGTCACGGGGTGATCGTGCTGCCGGGCGTGACCATTGGCGATGGTGCGGTACTGGCCGCGGGCGCGGTAGTGACCAAAGATGTGGCGCCTTACAGCGTGGTGGGTGGCGTGCCGGCGAAACCTCTGCGGGTGCGGTTTACCCCGGCGATTGCGGCCAGCCTGCAACGTATTGCCTGGTGGGACTGGCCGCTGGAGAAACTGCTGGCCAACCTGGCGGACTTTCAGCACGGCGATATTGAACAGTTTTGCCAGCGTCACGACCTCCGATCAGCCATCAGATCAACATAGCGCCCCCCGGGGTTAAGCGGAGAGGCGACCTGTCAGGCGGCGGAGGTTTCCGCCACCTCAGATGACGGGGTCTCCGCCACCAGCGTTTTCTCCGGCTGCAGCAGGGTCATCGCCAGCATACTGCCAAAGGCGATCAACGCGGTGACGGTGAACATCGCGTTATAACCATAATATTCTGCCAGCCAGCCGCACAGCATTGGCGAGATAATTGCCGCCAGGTTGGCGATCGCCAGCGTCATGCCGCTGTAGGTTCCGACCGAGGCTTTGGGTGTCACGTCAATCACCACTGACCAGTAGACATTATTCACCAGCGCATTGAGGGCGTTACCCAGCGTCATCAGAGCAATAATTCCGGCAGCTGACGACACGTAGGGGATCGCCATAAAACAGCAGGCGGTACCGCACAGCGTCACGGCAGCAAACAGATTACGCGCCAGCCGCAGGTTGTTAAAGCGGGCCAGCAGGATATCAGCGATGCGTCCGCCCAGCAGCACGGTCAGGCAGGCACCGCTCCACGGAATCATCGCCACGTACCACAGCGAATGCAGATCGTAATGGAAATTGTCCTGCAGGTATTTCGGCATCCACGTCACCAGGGTAAAGGTGATGTAGAGGAAGGAGAAATAGCCCAGCGCGTTGCACACCAGCGTGCGGCTGGTGAAGAAGCGCCACCACGGCAGCGCCACGCCATCGGTGGTGCGCTGGCGCTGGCCGTCGCGGATCAGGCTGCGTTCTGCTGCGCTGGTGGCAGGGCTGCTCTCCGGGCCGTCACTGAAGGTACGGGCAAACAGCATCATCGCCAGCAGCGAAAAAACGCCGAGCAGGATAAACATCATGCGCCAGTCACCGGTCAGCAGCAGCAACCCGACCGCAATCGGCGCAGTCAGCAGTGCGCCGACCTGAGTAGAGAGCAGACCAATGCCAAGCGCAAAGCCACGCTCGTTATCCGGTGCCCAGTGGGCAATCGCCTTGTTCATCAGCGCATAGGCGGGGCCTTCCGAGAAGCCGAACAGGATGCGCAGGGCGGCAAACCCCATAATGGCGGAACCGCCAAACAGCGCTATGCCCAGCTCACCGGCCCAGGCAGTGGCAATCTCCAGCAGTGACCAGAGTACGCCTGCCATTAACCACACTTTTTTGGTGCCGATGCGATCGGCAAGAAAGCCGCCGCACAGCGAACCAAACAGATAGCCGAAGCCAAAGTAGCCCAGCACTGCGCCCAGCTGAACTTTACTGAAGTGATACTCTGTGGCAATTGCATTGGCGGCAAACGAGAGCGCGCCGCGGTCGATGTAGTTGATCAGGGCGATCAGGAACAACAGTGAAAATATCGTGTAACGGTAACGGCTGGCCTTCATCTCACTTCTCCTGAATGGGGATAACAGGATCGATGAAGCAAAATAAGTGCCGGAAATGGCGGAAAGGGGAAAAAGGACCGGATTGCCCGCGACGACGGACGTTTCCCGCTGCCGCATCGGATAGCCGGCATGGAGAATTACCCGGCTAATTATTCGCCTGCGCATCCATCCGGTGCAGTGGCTGCCTGAAAACAGGGAGCGCAGGGCAAACCATCAGGCCGCGCTGTGCTGCGCCAGCGGGTCCGGGGGCAGCGGAACTACCGGGGGTTCGGCCGTTTCGCCGACATGTTGCAGCACCTGCATCTGATAACCGGCATCGGCTACTGCACTCTGTTCACTGAGCAGCACACCCGCTTCATTAACGTTTTTACCCGCCACTTTCATTTTTGTGGTGGCACTGGCCAGCATCCATTCATATTCAATATCAACGTGACCACTATCAATACAGCGAATGCCATGCTGGCTCAGATCATAGGCCAGTACCGTTGCGGTGGGACCTAATGAAATTAAGACCAGATCATAATCAGAGGCGTGCGCTAATATCGCGGCGAATAAACGGTCATAAACCGAAAAGGCATTACGGTTGAGCGTGGTGATGCGTTTAACTTCGCGCGCATCTGCCAGTAAATCATTGCCTAATCCCAGCCGCGTTCCGCTGCCCTCCACAATTAACAGCCGCTGGTCTTTATAGAGTTGCTTAAATTTATCAAATATCGTCTGGGACAATTGTTTAGTTTTATAATCGTGATAAGGACGGGTGACAGAGGTATTACCATACTGGTACTGAGAATTGAGCAGAGAAGCATAATATTTAAAATAAAATGACTTGTGAAAGAACCAGAACAGTGCCGAACCTGAACGCATATTTCGCGTGGTGCGAAAGGCATCCGGCAGGCAGAGCAGACAGTGAGGATTTGCCTGCGGTCCCTGTTGCAGCAGCGCTTTCAGCCTGGCCGAAAGCTGCGGGTTAAAAGGCTGAAAACCTATATTTTTATAGTAGGTCATCTCCAGTTCACCATCCCCGTAGCGTGCCAGCGATAATTGCGGGTTCGCTAATAACAGATCGATAGTCTCTTCAATCGACATCACCGAATAACGTTTAACCTGCGCCTGCGCCGCCGGATAACGGATCGCCGCATTGATTAATTTAAACGGGAAACGAAATTTACGATAGATAGCGTGTAGTGCGGACATGATTAGCCTGCCTGTTTATCCTGCCACGCAAAGCCTGCTGCGCCCGCAGAGAAGAAGGGGGATGTGTTTCTATTTATATCACATCATAAAGAGCTGCCAGGCTGAGGAATATCTTAAAGCGTTTAAACACGTTATATTTAACAGGGTAATTAATGTTTTTCCGGGATTTCGGGAGAGGATGTAAAAAGATTGTGAGTTGTAAAACGTCGGAATGAAATTAATCAAGACGAAACGACCAGGGGCTAACCGGTTGTGCGGAGGAATTATTTTTCAGAATCATTTTACATTACGTAAAACTCGCATTGGATATTCCCGCAGCGGCATAAGATTTATTACAGCCGTACGGCAGGGCACTGATTATTAATTTTTGACATTCACTGTCACAGCCGGATCGCCCCCGGACGGGATTTGCTGAAGCAGAATTTGTCTGTTTAATCCACACCTTTGAACAAAAGGTGCGGTTTGTTTTGCCCAATGATTAATTTTTTGTGATGGAAGTCGCGTAATTGCCGCTTCGGAAAGTAAAAAAACCTGCCGTTACGCTCTTACGGAGAGGGGGATTAATAAGGCTGTCTAATGTCTTACCTTTCGACATGTTTTTACATATTTCTTACGTTAGTTAAAATCCCGTTGATTTTATGTTTTCAAATTTGATTTTCTACCACCGCTAATGACCCGAGGATGGATCATGATTAACAAAATTACCAGTGTAATCATGGCGATATTTTCTATCGCCCTGATTTACATGGGAGGACAACTCCTGCTGGTGGGAGGCAGTGCATTCTATGCGCTGATGGGCGTAGGCGTTCTGCTCAGCGCTATCCTGCTCTTTATGAACAAGCGTAGCGCGCTGATGCTCTATGCGCTGCTGATGTGGATCACCCTGTTCTGGATTATCTGGGAAGTGGGCTTCGATAAGTGGCAGTGGATCCCACGCGGTGACCTGTTTGGCGTGCTGGGTGTCTGGCTGGCCCTGCCTTGGGTGGTTCGCCCACTCTATCAGGGGCAGCGCCGCTTCCATCCTTTCCTCGGCAGCACGGTCATGCTGATGGTGCTGCTGGTGATCGGCCTCTGCTTCTACGATCCGATCCCCCAGCAGGGCACCATCAACAACGCACGGACCCCGGCAGCCAGCAATGGCGCGGCAGACGAGTGGAGCGCCTACGGCGGAACCACAGACGGCCAGCGCTTCTCGGCGCTGAATCAGATCACCAAAGATAACGTGAAAGATCTGGAAGTGGCGTGGACCTATCATACCGGGGATCTGCGTCAGGGTGATGATGCCACCGAGTACACCTTTGAAGCGACGCCGCTGAAAGCCAACGGCATGCTCTACTTCTGTACACCGCATAACGAAGTACACGCGCTCGATCCGGAAACCGGTGCGGTGAAGTGGAAGACCGCGCCGGATAAAAACCGCTCCTATCTGCAGCAGCACCAGACCTGCCGTGGCGTCAGCTACTTCGACGCCGGTCAGCAGGCGCAGCAGCAGAGCAGCGCACAGCCGGCGATCTGCCGCAAGCGTATCTTCAACGCCACCACTGATGCCCGCCTGATCGCGCTGGATGCCGATACCGGTAAAGCGTGCGCCGATTTCGGTGATAACGGTGTAGTGAACCTGCGCGCCAACATGGGCGATCTGCGTCCTCATGCGCTGATGCAGACCGCGGCACCGCTGGTGGCAGGCAATCTGGTGATTGTCGGCGGCTCGGTGATGGATAACGGTTTCAATACCGGTAACCCGTCTGGCGTGATCCGTGCCTACGATGCGATCACCGGTCGTCTGGTGTGGAACTTCGATCCGGCGAATCCGGCGAATACCGCGCCGCTTGATACGGCAGCTACTTATCCGCAGGATACGCCGGTTGCCTGGGCGACCCTGAGTGCTGATCTGAAAAATGGCCTGGTCTATGTGCCGTTTGGCAACGCCTCGCCGGATGAAGTCGGCATCGAACGTGATCCCAATAGCAACACCGAGAAGTTCCGCGATGCGCTGGTGGCGCTGGATCTGAAAACCGGTGCGTTTAAATGGCGTTATCAGAGTTCGAACCATGACCTGTGGGATCGTGATAACCCTTCGCAGCCTTCGCTGATTGATATCGACTATCAGGGCAAGTCACAACCGGCGGTGATCCTGCCGACCAAAACCGGCAACCTGTTTGTGCTGAACCGTCTGACCGGCGAACCGATCTATCCGGTGGAGCAGGTTAAGGTCTCGACTGACGGCATCAAGGGCGAGCAGTATGCCGCCACTCAGCCAGTCTCCAGCCTGAACTTCATCCCGCAGCCGCTGACTGAAAAGTCGATGTGGGGGATCACGCCGTTTGACCAGATGAGCTGCCGGGCCAGTTTCCGTGAGCTGCGTTATGACGGTAACCCGTGGACGCCGCCAACCGAGAAAGGCTCGTTGATTTTCCCGGGCAACATCGGGGTCTTCAACTGGGGCTCAGTGGCCGTCGATCCGCAGCGTCAGATGCTGATTGCTGCGCCGGTCCGTCTGGCTTACAAATACACCCTGATCAAGCGCACGCCGGAAACCGAAACCCAGCGTACCTTCAGCAAGGACGGCACGCCGTACTGGAATGAAAACTTCCACGGCGATTATGCGATTCACATCCAGCAGCTGGCTTCCGGCCTGGGTATTCCGTGCATCGCGCCACCGTGGGGACGCATGGTGGGTGTCGATCTGAAAACCGGTAAAACCGAATGGCTGCGTCGGGTGGGCAACACCAAAAACCTGAAAACCAGCTTCCTGCCGGGCCGTTTCCCAATCGGTTTCCCGATGGGGATGGTGGCACACGGCGGTCCGTTACTGACCGCGGGCGATCTGGTGTTCCACGGTGCGACGGCGGATAACTTCTTCCGTGCCTATGACAGCACCACCGGCGAGCTGCTGTGGCAGACCGAACTGAGCGCAGGCACACAGGCCACGCCATCCACCTTTATGGGTAAAGATGGTAAGCAGTATGTGGTGATTGCGGCAGGCGGACACGGTTCGCTCGGCACCACGGCGGGCGACAGCGTGGTCGCTTTCCGTCTGAAGTAACCTGACAGGCTGAGCGCCAGTGACTGGCGCTCAGCTTTTCTGATTTTCTTTCCCCGTTTTTCTCTTCTCAGCTTCGCCTGGCCTTCCCGTTTAACCCCTTGTTTCACCAGATTTTTCTTCTGTCTCTTTGGGTATCTGACTTAATGACGTCCCGAAACTATTTCGTGACAGCTCTCTCAATTTGGCGATTATCCCGGCCGGAGACGCTTGCGCGCCAGAGTACAGAGAGTAGATTAATGTATAACTTCACAAATAATCGTGAATATGGAAAGTACATCACAAGTCACTATCTGAAGGATTAATCCTCATGTCCGAACTGAAATTTGCCACCCGTCTGAACTCCTTCGCCTCGGGCGCTCATCTTTACTGGCCTGATTTGCAGGGCAAACCGTCGGTACTGCAGATGATTGACCGCGCCGGTAAGGTAAAGGGTTTAACCCACCTTGATCTCAATTTCCCGCAGCACCTCACCAGCGACATTGCCACACTGCGGCAGGCGATTGCTGATGCCGGTCTGGCGGTCAACGGGATGCAGATGCGCTGGGACGCACCACAGTTCAAAATCGGCGCCTTTACCCATCCCGATGCGAAAGTGCGTCGTGAAGCGATCGAGCTGACCAAGCGCGGCATTGATACCGGCCGGGAGTTTGGCTCAAAGCTGATGACGTTATGGATGGGGCAGGATGGTTTCGATTACTGCTTCCAGGCAGATTACAAAAAGATCTGGGAAGACGCGGTCAGTGCGGTGCGTGAAGTGGCGGACTATGCGCCCGACGTCGACGTCAGCATTGAATACAAACCCAACGAGCCGCGTGCTTACAGCATTTTCCCTAACGCCACCACCTGTCTGCTGGCGGTGGAGGAAGCGGGCTGTCCAAACCTGGGCATTACGCTCGACTTCGCCCACGTGCTGTTTGCCAATGAGATCCCGGCTTACGCGGCGGCGATGGTGGCGCGCCGTTCCCGTCTGCTGGGACTTGATCTGAACGACGGCTGGGGTAAACGCGATGACGGGCTGATGGTCGGCTCGGTGAATCCGCGCGCCACGCTGGAGTTTCTCTGGCAGATGCAGCGTGACGGCTACAGCGGCGCTTACTACTTCGATACTTTTCCGGACGCCAGCGGACTCGACCCGATTCGGGAAGCGGAAAGCAATATCGCCACCGTCATCCGTTTACTGAAATTGTGTGAGCAACTGGATGATAACGCGGCATTACAGGCGGCAATCGATTGTCAGGATGCCGTGGCTTCACAACAGATCGTCAATGACATCATGCTGGCACGCTAACGGTCACACCGCCGGTAAAAAAGTTAACAACCTCTACCCAACACCCAGAGAAGAAAGGTCATCGTATGAAGAAACTCCTGATCGCCGTCATTGCTTCCTCACTGCTGTGCAGCACCGTGTATGCGGCGGAACTGGCACCGCTGCAGTCCGACACTGAACCGGATCGCACTGACTGGACCCAGCTTGATACGAAATATGGCGCTCTGCCAAAAGTGGACAAGACGCTGAAGGTTGGTGGGGTATCGAAAACCCTGACCAATGAATACTGGCGCTCACTCGGCCAGGGTTATCAGAACGTGGCGAAAAAATATGGCTTCACCGTTGCGTATCAGGCGGCAGCCAATGAAGACGATCAGCTGGGTCAGCTCTCTATCGCCGAAACCCTGATCTCCCAGGGCTTTAACGGCCTGCTGGTTTCGCCGCAGACCGACAGCAATCTGGAACCCGCGCTGGAAACGGCCAACAGCAAGAATATCCCGGTGGTTAACGTCAACGATGCGGTGATGCCCAATGCACAGTATTACGTGGGTAACGTGCAGAAAGATAATGGCGTACGGGTAGCCAAATGGTTTATCGAACACCATCCACAGGGCGGTAAAGTGGCGGTGATTGAAGGGCAGCCGGGCGTCTATGCCGCCGGACAGCGCACCCGTGGATTTAAGGAGACGTTGCAGGCCAACGGCAAATTCACCCTTGCCGCCAGCGTACCGGCCAACTGGAGCCGCGAGCAGGCGTTCAATGCCGCCTCGACCATTCTGCAACAGCACCCGGACCTGATTGGTTTCTACGCCAACAACGACACCATGGCACTCGGTGTGGTGGAAGCGGTACGGGCGCAGAATAAAGCGTCACAGGTGGCGATTTTTGGCACCGACGGTATCTCTGATGCCTATGCCTCGATCAAGCGCGGTGAGCTGACCGGCACGGTAGACAGTTTCCCGGTGCTGACCGGCGAAGTGGCGATGGACGTGATGATTCGCCTGGTCAACGGCCAGAAACTCTCCCGGGTAATCTCGACGCCGCAGGCGCTGATCACCAAAGAGAATGTCGAGGCCTTTTCGACCAAAGACAACAGCCGGTTGCGTCAGCTGCTGACCCA
This sequence comes from Pantoea conspicua, assembly GCF_002095315.1. Lineage (GTDB taxonomy): Bacteria > Pseudomonadota > Gammaproteobacteria > Enterobacterales > Enterobacteriaceae > Pantoea > Pantoea conspicua. The sequence goes on along the minus strand of NZ_MLFN01000011.1, from coordinate 25,408 downwards.
GTAATAAGTCAGGCGGAGCGCGTATGGAACAGAATCGTTTAATGATGCGTGGAATCAGTAAAACCTACGGCAACGCCGCCGCGCTACAGAGTGTCGATTTTTCAGTGCGGCCTGGCGAAGTTCATGCCCTGATTGGCGAGAACGGTGCCGGTAAATCGACGCTGCTGAATATTCTCTCCGGCGTGCGGGCGGCGGACAGTGGCGAAATCAGCGTGAACGGTCAGCCGGTGCAGATGAAGAATCCACTCAGCGCCCGTCACGCCGGTATTGCGATGATTCATCAGGAGTTGCAGCACGTTCCGGAACTCTCAGTGGCGCAGAATATGTTTCTCGGTCGCCCGCTGACCAAAGCCGGCGGCTGCTGGGTGGATAAATCGGCCCAGCTGGCGCGGGCGACGCTGATCCTGAAAACGCTGGACCCGAGCATCGATCCCAACACGCCGATCAAAAATCTCAAGGTGTCGCAGCAGCAGATTGTGGAAATCGCCCGGGCGCTGCTCGATGACGCCAAAATCATCGCAATGGATGAGCCAACTTCCAGCCTGACGCCGACCGAATTTGATCGGCTGGCGGAACTGATTGCCGATCTGAAATCGACCGGCGTCTCACTGATCTACGTGTCACACAAGATGAATGAGATTTTCCGGGTCTGTGACCGGGCCACCATCATGCGCGATGGCAAGCAGGTTGGGGTGGTTAATATCTGTGATGAGGATGAAGAGAGCATCGTCGCCAAAATGGTCGGGCGTAAGATTGACAAGCTCGATCATCAGCCTTCGTCAGTGACCGCGAGGTGCTGCGGGTGGAGAACCTCGGGCGCGGCAATGAGGTGATGGCGGCGAACTTCAGCGTACGGGCTGGTGAAGTGCTGGGTATTGCCGGTCTGGTGGGTGCAGGCCGTACCGAGCTGCTTAAACTGATTGCCGGTATCGACAAGCGCACCAGCGGTACGGTGAGCGTGAACGGCACCGCCGTGAAAAATCACAACGTGCGGGCCGCCATCAAAGCGGGTATTGGTCTGGTACCGGAAGACCGAAAAAAAGAGGGCATCATTAAGGAGCGGGCGGTGAAGATGAATATGGCGCTGCCTTCGATGCACCATTTCACCTTTGGCGGCCTGCTCAGCCAGGTACGGCTGAACCGCAAAGCGCAGACGGTGATGGGCGATCTGAAACTGCGCCCGCTGGATATCGAAAAAAGCATCGGCACGCTGAGCGGCGGAAATCAGCAAAAGGTGATTATTGGTCGCTGGGTGGCGGCGGATGCCAGGGTGTTTTTATTTGATGAGCCGACCCGCGGTATTGATATTGGTGCCAAGTCTGAAATTTATCACTTAATTGAAAAACTGGCCCAGGCGGGCAAGGCCATTGTGGTGGTCTCGTCCGAAATGACTGAAATCATGCGGATCTCCGACCGGGTGCTGGTGATGCGCGAAGGGCGAATTACCAAAGAATTAACCGGTAGCGCGATCACGGAAGAGAATATTGCCCGCTTTGCCATTAAAGAGATTGAACAGACCACCTGACCTCTTATCGGACTCTATTGAAGGTTATAACTATGATGACTCAGACCACCACACCAGCGGGTGTACGCATGCCCGCGATGCTGAAATTTAATCTACGCGATGCCGGCACCTTAATTGGATTATTAATCATCGTGGTGACATTTTCATTTCTGTCGCCGGTATTTTTTACCCTGCCGAATCTGCTGAATATTCTGCAACAGTCCTCGATTAATGCGTTAATCGCCCTGGGGATGACGCTGGTGATTATTTCCGGCGGTATCGATCTCTCGGTGGGTCCGAGCGCGGCACTGTCGGCAGTGCTCGGCGCAACCCTGATGGTGTCGGGCGTGCCGGTGCCGCTGGCGATCCTCGCTACCCTCGGCGTCGGTGCGCTGTGTGGCCTGTTCAGCGGCACCCTGATTGCCTATGCGGGCCTGCAACCCTTTATTGTCACGCTGGGCGGACTGTCACTGTTCCGTGCTATTGCGCTGATCTACACCGGCGGCAATCCGATCTTTGGCATTCCGCCGTCGTTCCGCAGCCTGGTGAACAGCACGCTGTTCGGCGTACCGATGCCGATAGTGGTGGTCGCGGTAATCGCGCTGCTGCTGTGGACGGTGATGAACAAAACCCCGCTGGGCGAATATATTCTGGCGATTGGCGGCAACGAAGAGGCGGCGCGGGTCGCCGGTGTCCCGGTGAAACGCACCAAAGTGACGGTCTATATCTTCTCCGGATTACTGGCCTCACTGGCATCGCTGATCCTGATTGGCCGACTGGGCGCGGCGGAGCCAACCATCGGTAACCTGTGGGAGCTGGATGCCATCGCGGCGGCGGCGATTGGTGGCGCGTCATTAATGGGGGGTAAGGGCAGCATCTTCGGCACCCTGATTGGCGTGATTATCCTCGGTGCGTTACGTAATGGCTTGACCTTACTGAACATTCAGGCCTTTTATCAATTGCTCGCTACCGGCCTTATTATTATCATAGCGATGTTGATTGACCGGGCGACCCGAGGCAAGTAATGAAGCAAGATCCGCGAGCCATTGGTGCTCAGATTCGTATGCGTTTGCCCCAGCTGACGCCGTTAGAACGCCGTGTTGTTGAGGCGATTATCGCCAGAACCGATATTACCGAGCAGTCGTCATTAAAAGAGATTGCCGGTGAGAATAATGTCTCTGAAGCGATGATTGTTAAGATCACTAAAAAGCTTAACTTCACCGGTTTCCGGCATTTCAGAAGCAGCCTGATTTATTACAACCAGTCTGAGGTGGCGGGATTGCATGCGGAAATTGAGCCGGATGACTCGTCGGAACAATTGCTGGCAAAAGTATTCAGAACCTCCATTCAGGCAATCGAAGAAACGCTGTCGATTCTGGATGTCTCTGAATTTAATCGCGCGGCAGACATTATCTTTAAAGCGCGTCATATCGATCTTTATGCAGTAGGTGGATCGGCCGCCGTTGCGCGCGATCTCTCGCATAAGATGCTGAAGATAGGCATTAAGTCGACCGCCTATGATGACGCCCATATTATGCTGATGTCCGCCGCCGTGTTATCTGATGACGATGTGGTTATCGCCATCAGTCATTCGGGTACCACGCGTGCCGTGAACGATCCGGTGAAACTGGCGGGACGGAATGGCGCGAAGGTGATCGCCATTTCCAACTATGCCGAATCGCCGATTGCTCGCAGCGCGCATGTGGTCCTCAATTCAACCTCTCAGGGATCGCATCTGTTAGGTGAAAACGCCGCGTCACGCATCGCCCAGCTCAATATTCTGGATGCGCTGTTTGTCGCTATCGCAAAAAAAGATTTAAAGCGGGCGGAGAAAAACCTGATGAAAACCCAGCATGCGGTTCAGGATCTGCGGGAATTCTAGCTATGAGCAAAATTGCAGTCACCGGCAGTCTTCATTACGACATTATGCTGGACGCGCCACATCGTCCGGAGAAAGGCGAAACGGTGATGGGCAGTGCCTGTCACTATAAGTTTGGCGGCAAGGGCGGGAATCAGGCGGTGGCGGCGGCCCGCGCGGGCGCAGCGGTGCACTTTGCCGGGGCGGTGGGTGATGATCCACAAGGTCGTTTCCTGTTGGATCAGCTGCAACAGGCGGGGGTGGATTGCACTGCTGTCACCACCATTGATCATCTGCCATCCGGTATGAGCGTGGCGATTACCGATGCCGAAGGCGATTATGGTGCGGTGGTGGTCTCAAACGCCAATCAGCACATTGCACTGTCGGTGTTTGAGCAGCCCGCTTACTGGCAGGATGTGTCGATGCTGGTGCTGCAAAATGAGGTGCCGGAAGCAGTCAATCTGCGGGCGGCACAGGCGGCCAGGGCACGCGGCATTACGGTGTGCGTCAATGCCGCTCCGGCCAGAACGCTGTCGGCGGAGTTCGAACGCTGTATCGATCTGCTGGTGGTGAATGCAATTGAGGCGCGCGATATGTGTCAGATCAGCGTGCAGGATCTGGCTTCGGCGCGGACCGCCGCCGAGGCGCTGGGCAGACGCTTCGCGCAGGTGGTAGTCACGGCAGGCGAACATGGGGTGGCGTATAGCGAGGCGGGCGACACCGGCAGTCTGGCGGCGCAAAAAGTCACGCTGGTCAGCACGCATGGTGCGGGTGATTGCTTTGTCGGAGTGCTGTGTCAGCGCTTAAGCGACGGGGCAACGCTGGCGACTGCGGTGGAGGAGGCGAACCGGGCGGCGGCAGAGCACGTTTCGCGACTGCCACACTGATGAGCGGGCGTGCAGCGTCATTGACGCTGCACGCTGTCCGTCAGGATGCGACTTTCACCACGGTCTTACCGAAGTTTTTGCCGTTCAGCATATCGATAAACGCCTGTGGCGCATTCTCCAGTCCTTCAATCATATGTTCGCGATAATGGATTTTTTTGCTTTCCACCAGCGGGCGCATCGCCTCAAGGAACTCCGGATAGCGGTCACCGTAATCCTGGAAGATGATAAAGCCCTGCATACGAATGCGGCGTTTCAGGATGCCCGCCATGATCAGCGAGGTTCTGTCCGGGCCGGGAGGCAACTCGCGCTGGCTGTAGGCGGAAACCAGACCACAGACCGGCACGCGCGCCGCGGTATTCAGCAGCGGGAACACCGCATCAAACACCTTGCCGCCAACGTTTTCATAGTAGATATCGATGCCATCCGGGCAGGCATTTTTCAGCTGCTGTTCAAAATCGGCACTGTGATGATCGAGACAGGCATCAAAGCCCAGCGTTTCCACCGCGTAACGGCATTTCTCTTCTCCGCCTGCGACACCGACTACCCGGCAGCCCTGTTGTTTACCCAGCTGACCGACGGTTGCGCCGACCGGTCCGGTGGCTGCCGCGACGACCAGGGTTTCGCCTGCTTTAGGCTGGCCGATATCCATCAGCCCCATATAGGCGGTAAAGCCTGGCATCCCGAGAATGCCCAGCGCCCATGACGGGTGTGGCAGGTCATTGCCCAGCTTTGCGATCTCTTTGCCATCCGAGACGGCATATTCCTGCCAGCCGCTCTGTGACAGCACCCAGTCACCGGTCTTAAAGTCACTGTTTTTGGATTCGGCGACCTGACAGACGGTACCGCCGACCATCGGCTGATCCAGCTCGGCGGGCGCGGCGTAGGATTTTCCCTCATCCATCCGGCCCCGCATATACGGGTCGAGCGAGAGATAGACAGTGCGCAGCAGCACTTCACCCTCTTTCAGTTCCGGGGTGGGCTGCGCCACATAGCGGAAATTCTCTTTGGTCGGCTCACCCTGTGGGCGAGAAGCCAGTAACCATGCGTGATTCTGGCTGGCGTGTTCAGTCATGCTGTCATCCTTTTATTGCGGGGCAATGCGCAGTGCACTGCCGGGTGAACGTCGACAAAGTGTAGATGACATCTGGCGGTGTGCGTTTAGCGCTGTGGGCGGTAAAGGAATGGCGCGGGCAGATGTAAGTTGTGCGGCGCGCAGCGGCAATTGCATTAGCGGCGGCAAAATGGTGTGATGAATCATCGTGATAGAAATATCCGCTTGCAAAAGGATCGACAGCGTGGCGTTACACTCCTCGGCGTGGTTCAGTTTCAACGGCATTGAATGCTCGCAGGTCAGCGCCCACGACGCCGTGTTTCCGCGTCATCTGCATGACGAGTATGTGATCAGTGCCAACCTGACCGGCGTAGAGCAGATCTGGCTGGCGGGCAAAAGTGCCGAGGTGAAGGCCGGGCAGGTCACGCTTTACAATCCGGCTACGCTGCAGGCCTCGCGCTTTGATCATCAGGGTGTGAATTTTATCAGCGTGCATCTGCCGCAGTCGCTGCTGCAAAATCTCGCCACTCAGCACAACCTGACCAGTCACCATCAGGCTCCGGCGTTACGCGAAGGGGTGCTGGATGAACCTCGTCTGTTCAGCGCCTTGTGCCGCTTCGCCCAGGCAAGCAGTTGCGATAGCCTGACAGAACAGCAACAGCAGCTGCTGTCACTGTGCAGTGAACTGCTGCAACCCGCCCCGCCCGCCGACCCGGCGGAGCATCGGCTGGTGGCCCGCGTTAAAGAAGCACTGCTGGCGACGCTTGAGATCAAACCCTCGCTGGACGATCTGGCCAGTCAGGCGGGCGTCAGCAAGTATTATCTGGTGCGCTGCTTTACCCGACATACCGGTCTGCCGCCGTTGCAATATCACATGCAGTTGCGTCTGCATCGCGCCCGTCAGCTGCTGCGTAATCGGGTGCATCCGCTGGAAGCGGCGCTGGAACTCGGCTTTTACGATCAGAGTCATTTCATCAATGCGTTTCGTAAAGTAATGGGCGTGACGCCGCACGACTATGCGCAGCAAAGAGTTCAGCGCAGTATAAATTCCCGGTAGCCAGAGACGATCACGGTGATCGCGAAATAGCTGAAGATGATGGCCGAGGCGATGGCGCAATATTTCAGTAAGCGCTGACCCAACGCCCGACCGCCCAGATGTCCGACCAGGCACAACGCGCCGGTCTAGATCACACCGGCAATAAAGAAACCGCTGAGAAAGGCGACGGAAGTGCCAGCGCTCTGCTGACCGATGCGGGAAATCAGCGCGCCACCGACGGTGGCGAACCACAGAATCGCACTGGGCGAGGAGATCGCCAGCAGCACGCCACGGGAAAATTCCTGTCGCAGTGGACGCGGCGGTGCGGCTTTTTCAAAGGCAATTGGCGCGGCGGGTTGCCATGCGGACATTGCCATTTTCACCGCAAACCACAGCAGCATCGCGCTGCCGCCCAGCCACAATACCCAGCGTACCGGAGTAAACTGCAGCAGCACCGCCATGCCAGAGAGCGCCAGCAGGGCATAAAACAGGTCACCGATGCAGGTCCCGATCCCCAGCCAGAATCCCTGGAAATAGCCGCGCTGCATCGCCAGGGTGATCATGGCAATATTAGCGATACCGATATCCAGACAGAGCGACAGGCTCAGCAGAAAACCATTCGAAAAGGGCATCATTCTTCACCGCCTGAGGGTGAAGTACTGCTATGAGTGTGGTATGGCATCGGGGTTTCCTGTTATCTGTCGAAAGAAAACCCGAGTTCATCACTAACCGGCCAGGGGAATATTGGAAAAAATTGCGCGTGGATTAGCGCCGGGCAAGCCACTCAGCCTGTGACAGGGCATAAAGCCGGCTCGGTGGGGCATCAGCGACATCCTGAATCTCACTGACATAATGCAACCCGGCTTTCTCCAGCACCTTAATTGACGCCTGATGGTGCTTTCTGACCCGCGCTTCAATCGTACTTAGTCCCAGCGCGGTAAAACCATAAACGACCGTGAAGCGGGCAAACTCCGTGGCGTATCCCTGGCCCCAGGCGGCCGTTTCAAAGCGATATCCCAGATTATTCATCCGTCGCTCATCCTGCAGGTGCACGCTCAGCCCGCCAAAGCCGATCGGGTGATCGGGCTGCGCCAGACGGGCAATCGCCCAGCGGCCGAAGCCGTCATCCTGCCAGCCCTGTAACCAGTTACGCAGCACGCTATGGGCCTGCTGGCGATCGCGCATCGGGCCGGCAGGATTAAAGGTGTTGGTGGCGGGGTCGCCATATATCCGAAACAGATCGGCTTCATCTTCTGGCCGCACCGGCCGTAACAGTAATCGTTCACTCTGCAACATTTTCAGCCTCGGCGGGATGCGGTTGCGCACCTGGCGTAACGGGAGGATCGGAATCTTGTGATAAATAACAGTAAACCCGACGGAGAGAAAGTGATGAATATTCAGCACCTGCGTATCGCACGGCCGGTGGCCGATCTGATCAGAAGCAGTGAGATGTATTGTCATGGGCTGGCGCTGCACCGGATCGGCGCGTTTGAACAGCATCAGGGATTCAGCGGCGTGATGCTGGGTCGGGCCGATTTAAGCTGGCATCTGGAATTTACCCGCTGTGATGCGCATCCGCTGACGCCGCAGGTTTCCGACGACGACCTGCTGGTGCTCTATATTCCCGTCAGAGAGCCGTGGCTGACCTGCTGCACACGCATGGATCAGGCAGGGTTCCAGCGGCGGCCGGCCTTCAATCCTTATTGGGATCGGCAGGGGGTCACCTTTATGGATGCCGATGGCTATCGGGTGGTCCTGCAGCACGCCGCCTGGCAACCCTGACTACTCTGGCTGACGTGTCTCGTGCAGATGCCGCCACAGCAGCCGCTCACCCTGTCGCGTGAACAGCACGCTGGACCAGCGGACAATGGGCGGCTGGTCCGGCTGGTGGTGATGTTCACGGTATAACACCACCGCCCCCTGCGGCCATTCCGCCAGTAGGGTGAGCTGATCGATCGTGATCTGCAGCCCAGGGCGGGCGGCGCGCTGGCTGCTGAACATGGCGCTTAGCGCAGCGTGATCAATAGCGACGCCGCTCAGAGTAATCATTGAAAAGTCGGCATCAAATCGGCTCAGTAGCGCGTCGCCGCGGCCTTCACTCAGCCAGGCTTCAATCGCCTGGTGTGCTTCGATGACTTCACGAAAATAACGGTTCATACAGACTCCTTGTAGGGGGACAAACGCCGGACAATGGCGCGGTTATCAAGTCCAAAACTGGCCAGAATCGGCAGCAGGCTAATCAGCGCGGCGCTGTAAAAGGTCAGCCGCCAGGCCTGGTGTAACGCCAGATGGGCGGAGAGCAGATCAAGCAACAGGCTCAGCAGGGCCACGCCAAAGCAAAAGCTGAGCTGGCGGTTAACTGTCCACAGGGCGCTGGCGTGCGGCAGCGCGTCGTCGTCGGTCTCAAGAAACGCGCTGCTCTGCGCAGTGCTGCTGCACAGGCTGCCGCCGGCCCCCATCAGGCAAAGGCCAGCATCAGCCCTGGCAGCGGAACCGGAACGGTCACCTGCGCCAGCACGCCAATCCCCAGCGCCTGTAACAGACAGCCGGTGACGATCAGCGGGCGCGGGCCGGTGTGATTAAAGCACTTACCCGTCAGCACGATCGCCAGTCCTGAGGCCAGTGACCACGGCAGCATCAGCATTCCGCACGCCACCGGCGTCAACCCGAGCTGTGCCTGCAGATAGAACATGGCGATCAGACTGATACCGATAAACATCCCCGGCACGCACTGATAGACCGTCATGGAGAAACGCATCAGCTGACCGGGATGCATCGGCAGCAATGGATGGGTATGGCGACGGCTGCTGCGGATAAACAGGGTTGCCAGCAGCCCGCCGGTCAGCAGCAGCGCAACCGCCTGCAGCCGCCGGGCCGGATCGCTGATCCAGGTTAATCCCAGTAGCAGGGCGGCCAGCGCACCACAGCCGCTGACCAGGCCAGCAACGTGCAGCGGCCGGTCGGGTTGCTGGCCCTGGCTCGCGTCGGATCCAGCAGGCCGCCAGTAACAGCGTCAGCAGCGACACGGGCAGGCTGACCCGTTGCGCTCGCCGCTTAGTGGTCCGGACCGTCAGCCGTTAGCGTTTGAGATAACCCAGCCGGTCAGGTTTTCGGCGGACAGCGCGGCGGCACTGATGGCATTTGCGCTGCAGGGGAATGGGGTCGCGCTGCTGCCGGCGTGGCTGGTGAGGGAGGCGATCGATCTCGGCAGCCTGTGTCACCTGCTGCCGGATTACGCGTTTCCGATGCAGGGCATCTACGCCGTCTATCCGGATACCCGCCACGTTCCGGAAAAGGTACGGGGATTTATCGACTTCTTACGTCAACGGATCGCCTCAGGCGCTGGACAGAGTGCATAAACGCGGTAAGTTGGTTAGCTGCTTACTCCACTCACCGCTAACCCTGTCCGGAGAGAACCATGAACCTGCTCTGTCTTCATACTGCGGCCAGTAATATCGCCATTTTCGATGACGCTGCTGCCTCGCTGGCCGTGACTGCGCGCCCGCTTAACCATCTGGTGATGCCGGAATGGCTGGCGGAGGCGGAACGCAGCGGCGGGATGAGCGCGGAATTACGCGCCCGGATTGCCCGGCTGATTGATGCTTTGCTGCCGCAGATGGATGCGATAGTGATCACCTGCTCAACCCTGGCGCCGGTTGCTGATGATTTTGCCGCTGCCGGTCAGCCTGGCTGGGTGCTGCGCAGCGATAAAATGCTGTCCGAGGCGCTGCAGCGTCATAAAGGGCCCTCGGTGGCACTCTGTGCAGCGGAATCGACGCTTGAGGCGACCCGTGCACTGTTTTGCCAGGCCGGCGGAGAGGTTGAAGTGCGGCTGGTGGCCGGTGCCTGGGCCGCTTTCAAAGCCGGTGATAATGCGCGTTACTTTGCTCTGATTGCCGATGCGACAGAGCAGGCTTATCAGCAGGGCGCCGGTCTGGTGGCGCTGGCGCAAAGTTCCATGACGCCGGTGGCGCAGCGGTTTGCTGTCGGCCAGCGACCGCTGACCGGCCCGCATCTGGCCTTGCAGGCCTGCTATGCCCTCAGATAAGAGTGACGCCGTGGTCGGTCAGCGCCTGCTGCAGTGGCTCGCCCGGCGGGGTATCGACGATCAGCGTACTGGCCAGCGAGAGATCGCCAATCGCAAAGGCGGAGGCGGAATTGAGCTTCTCCGCTGAGGCCATCACCACGGTTTCCGCTGCCCGGCCAGCCAGTGCGCGTTTTACCGTGGCCTCTTCAAAATGATTGAGGCGGCGGCGGGGTTACTGGATAACGCCTCCCCGGAGGCGCGCATTGTCGCCGAAGCCGAAGAGGAGACCGGTTTTCGTGTTACGCGGGTAGAAAAGGTGTTTGAAGCCTTTATGAGTCCCGGTTCGGTCACGGAAAAGCTCTATTTTTTTATTGCTGAATATGCCGATCAGCAGCGCAGCGGTGAAGGCGGTGGCATCGCAGAAGAGGGCGAGGATATTGAGGTACTGGAGATGGATTTTGACCAGGCGCTGCAAGCGATTACGGACGGTGAAATCATGGATGCCAAAACCATCATGCTGCTGCATCTTCGGCTGAAAGGCATTCTTTAGCACGCCGTCAGGCTGGCAGGCCGCAGCGACACGGCCTGCCAATGTGCTTATTCGTCGCGGGTCAGGATACCTTTGACATCGTGCGGTTCTGAACGCAGATACTGCGGCGGAACCTGGACTTTACCGTCCAGCGCGGCCGCTGCGTGCCACGGCCAGCGCGGATCATAGAGAATGCCGCGCGCCAGCGCCACCAGATCGGCTTCGCCCTGTTGCAGCAGATCTTCCGCCTGCTGTGGCTCGGTAATCAGGCCCACCGCAATCACCGGAATGGAGACCTGCTCACGGATGTCGCGGGCAAACGGTACCTGGTAATTCGGGCCGACGCTGATTTTTTGCTTCTCTGACAGGCCACCGCTGGAAACGTGAATATAGGCGCAGTTGCGCGCTTCCAGCTCGCGTGAGAAAGCGATCGACTGATTCACTTCCCAGCCACCTTCTACCCAATCCGTGGCCGAAATGCGCACGCCGACCGGCACCGATGCCGGTACCGCATCACGCACCGCCTGGAACACTTCCAGCGGGAAGCGCATCCGGTTTTCCAGTGAGCCACCGTACTCATCGCTGCGCTGGTTCGACAGCGGTGAAAGGAACTGATGCAGCAGATAACCGTGCGCGCCATGTACCTCAATCAGCTCAATGCCCAGTTTCACTGCCCGACGGGCGCTGTCGACAAAGGCCTGTTTGACCCGCGCCAGCGCATCGCGATCCATTGCCAGCGGTCTGGCTTCACCTTCGCTGTAGCTCAGTGCAGAAGGCGCGACGGTTTGCCAGCCCTCGGCAGCATCAGGCGCAATCTGTTTGCCGCCTTCCCACGGCACCGCACATGACGCTTTGCGTCCGGCGTGTCCCAGCTGAATGCCAATCGGAATCGAAGAGTAACGGCGTACATCCTCCAGCACGCTTTTCAGGGCCGCTTCATTGTCATCATTCCATAGCCCCAAATCGCCGGGAGAAATACGACCAATATCTTCGACGGCGGTCGCTTCAATAATCAGCAAGCCGGCGCCGGAAAAGGCCAGCTGACCAAGATGAATACGGTGCCAGGCGGACGCGTTGCCAGCATCGGCTGAATACTGGCACATCGGCGCAATCACAATGCGGTTATCCAGCGTAAGTTCCCCCAGTGAGACAGGTGAAAAAAGTTGGCTCATGTTATCTCCATGGTTTTATGACTAACGTGACAGGGAATAACTATAGCGGGCGATTGGGCGGATCGGGGGCGGCGCACGGTGACATTTTATGTCAGCGCGCGGGGGCGGGGGATTTTCGTGCGCTTAGCGTTGCCGCCCGACGCAGACGGCGCGGTGAGATAACGCTTTTCTCCGCAGAGAATGAGCGGACTGCGCCGCTCTCTGCGGTAATTCGCGGGCTGAGAATCAGACCTGCGCCATCCCGCCATCGACAAACAGCTCCGTGGCATTGATAAAGCTGGCCGCATCCGAGGCGAGAAACGCCACCGTTTTAGCGATTTCGCCGGGGTTTCCCAGACGACCGAGAGGAATCTGTGCCGCCAGTGCATCAAACAATCCCTGACGCTGATCCTCACTTACCAGCTCGCCCAGGCCAGGTGTACGGACCGGGCCGGGACTGACCACGTTGACGCGAATGGCCCGGTCTTTCAGATCCAGCGCCCAGGAACGAGCGAAGTTACGCACCGCGGCTTTGCTGGCGCTGTATACGCTAAAAGCCGCGGTACCCTGAATCGAGGTGGTTGAACCGGTCAGAATAATAGAAGCACCGTCGACCAGCAGCGGCAGTGCTTTCTGTACCGTAAACAACACGCCGCGCACGTTGGTGCCGAAGATACGGTCAACATGTTCTTCGGTGATGGCCCCCAATGGCATCATGTCGCCGCCGCCTGCGTTGGCGAAGAGGATATCAAGCCGTCCGGTCTGACTCGCTATCTGAGCATAGACTTTGTCAAGGTCATGCAGCTGTGAGGCATCGGCGCGAATACCGGTAGCGGCGCTGCCGATTTCTGCCACGGCGGCGTCCAGCTCGGCCTGGCGTCGACCGGTGATAAAGACCTGCGCGCCCTGTGATGCCAGTTCGATAGCCGTCGCCAGGCCAATTCCGCTGGTGCCGCCAGTAATCAGTGCAATTTTTCCTGCCAGTAATGCGTTCATCTGCTGCTCTCCGGATAAAAGGGTGATCAATCTGATTTGCCTCGGGCCATGATGATGCCGGGCTGATGACGACTGTAAAGAGAGAGGATTGGAAGATAAATCGGGTAAAATGAAAATGACTATCCACCGCTGTGGATAATAGGAGAAAGAGAATGGATCAGTTACTGGCAATCAAAGCCTTCTCACGCGTGGTGGAGAGCGGCAGCTTTACCCGGGCGGCTGACTCACTGAATATGCCGAAAGCGACGCTGAGCAAACTGGTGCAGGCGCTGGAAACCCATCTGTCCGTCAGACTGCTGCACCGTACTACCCGGCGGGTCACTGTCACCGCCGAAGGGCGGGAATATTATGAAAAATCGCTGCGTATCCTGCACGATCTCGACGATATTGACGCCGCATTCAATGCGGTCCGCAGCAAGCCGCGCGGACATTTACGTATCGATATCGGCGGTTCCACCGCCAGAGAGGTGCTGATTCCGCTGCTGCCCGATTTTTTTACCAGATATCCCGACATTACTCTGGATCTTGGCGTGGCCGATCGGCCGATTGACCTGATCAGCGATAACGTTGACTGCGTAATACGCGGCGGGCCGCTGGTCGATTCCTCCCTGATTGCCCGCAACATTGGTTATGCCACGCTGGTGACCTGCGCAACGCCGGCCTACCTGAAAGCCTTCGGCGTGCCTGCTTATCCGGACGAATTGCGCAACGGTCACCGGCTGGTCAGCTATCTCTCTCCGCAAAGCGGCAGACCATTTCCGCTGCGTTTCGAGCGCAATGGCGAAAAAATCGAGATTACGTGTGCGCATCGCATCGGGGTCAATGAAAGTAATGCTCATCTGGCGGCAGGACTGGCGGGTCTGGGGATCATTCAGACATTCAGCTATAGCCTTGGGGCGCTTTTACAGCAGGGAGAGTTGGTGGAAGTCCTGCCTGACTGGCGTCCAGCGGGTTATCCGTTTCATCTGGTTTATCCTCAGAATCGACACGTTACGCATCGCTTGCGGGTGTTTATTGACTGGCTGGCAGACTGGTTTCCGCGGCGGGTCGCGGGAGAAGAGGAATCCGGCACGCAGGCGCGCCGGATTCATTCAGAATCTTAGTTACCGCGATAGGTCGAGTAACCGAACGGGCTCAGCAGCAACGGAATGTGGTAGTGCTCACCGTTGGCGTCCATATTGAACTCAACCGGGATTTCCGGGAAGAAGGTTTTCTGGTTGTTCTTTTTATAGAAGTCACCGGTTTTGAACACGACGCGATAGCTGCCAGCGCTGGCCGTTTTATCCTGCGGGAACAGGGCGCTGATGCGGCCATTATTGTCGGTGACGCCGGTTGCCAGCTTCACCCAGTTATCCTGCTGCTTCTGATCCAACTCCACTTCAATGCCGGCGGTAGGCTGTCCGGTTTGCAGATTCAGAACGTGGACGCTTAACGGATTTTTAGCCGCAGCGGGTTGCGCAGCAACAGCAGAAGCAGAAACGCCAGTGGCCAGAAGTAGAGTTGCGATCAAAGCATGTGAGGTTTTCATCAATGTTTCCTTTATTGACGGGGTTATTTGCAGCAATAGTAGGGTGGATAACCGCAAAGCGATATTTTGCGGCAGAAAATGTGAAATTTCTGAGGTGGAGCGATCAGAAGTCGTGGGTTATAAGTCATTTTAGTTACATCATACAGTCATTCTTTCAACTAACAATCATCAGACAAGGTGCAGTTTTCATTCGCCATACAGAAAAAAATCGCGCCGGATGGTTTTTTTTATTTTTTTTCTTCCTTTCAGGAAGGGTGAAGCTGGTAGGTAATCGCCGCAGATAGCGTCAAACTCATCTATAAACGACGAAAAAGGATGAGAAAGGTCAATCTGCCTATTTAATAGTACGCTATTTAATAGTTTACAATCAAAATGCAGCGTGGCATTGTTGCGTCAACCAGATAGCGCACTACTTAATAGCAAATTAAAGGAAGCCCCTGATGAACATGAAACTGACCGCCAGCGCACTGTTATTAGCCAGCCAGATGAGTGCCGCCATTGCTGCACCTACTGGAAATAATCCGCAACCGACCGCAGGTGTTGCCGCTTTTCTGAAGGCGCTCAACAGCGGGGGAGGCAAGCCGATCGAGCAGCTCTCTGTCAAAGACGCCCGTGCGGTGCTGACCGGGGCACAAAAGGGCGCAAAACTGCCGCCGGCACAGGTTTCACAAAAGATCATTACGGTACTGGGCAAGCCACTGACGCTGACTATCGTAAAACCAGAGAATGCCAGCGCGACGTTGCCGGTGTTTATGTTCTTCCACGGCGGTGGCTGGGTGCTGGGCGATTTCCCGACCCATGAGCGTCTGGTTCGTGACATGGTGAATGCCTCCGGCGCGGCGGCAGTATTTGTTAATTATGAACCGTCGCCAGAAGCGCATTTCCCGGTGGCGATTACGCAGGCTTATGAAGCCACGAAATGGGTGGCAGAACATGGTGCTGAAATTGGCGTGGATGGTAAACGTCTGGCGCTGGTCGGTAACAGCGTCGGCGGTAATATGGTGGCTGCGGTTGCCTTGCAGGCGAAGCAGTTTAAAACCCCAGCGATCCGTTATGATGTGATGCTGTGGCCGGTTACCGATGCGCGTTTTGACACCGCTTCCTATGATCAGTTTGCCGATGGCCATTTCCTGACGAAGAACATGATGAAGTGGTTCTGGGATAATTACACCACATCAGAGAAAGATCGTAATAACATCCTGGCATCGCCGCTGCGCGCAACTGCCGGGCAGCTGAAAGGGTTGCCGCCAACACTGATTCAGACCGCAGAGCTGGATGTGTTACGTGATGAGGGTGAAGCCTTTGGCCGGAAACTGGATGCGGCAGGCGTGCCGGTTACCGTGACACGCTATAACGGCATGATCCATGATTACGGTTTGCTGAACGCACTGAGCCAGGAACCTACCGTCAGAACGGCCATCAACCAGGCGGGTGAAGCGCTGCGGTTACATCTGAAATAAGGGAGCCGGGCGGTAGTGATGAAGCCGTCCGAATTATCTTCTTTCCTGAACGTCTTTCCTGCATATAAGACTCAGCCCGGCGGCTGGGTCTTTCTTTCGTGCGCAGCTATACAGCAGCGTCAGGGGTGAACGGTGCGGCGCCGGAATCAGGGCACTGAGAAGGCATTCATTATAAACGACCAGCCAGAGGCGCCTGGCAGACTCACCGATTTTCGGGCAGGATTGCGAACGACTGTTCTATTCTGTAGTGAGTCATCTATAGTAAGCAATCATTGCGCCTTGATAAAAATTCTCCTGATATCAGGAGAAAACAGGTCTTCTGCTGAAGACAGCGAAGCGCACAGCCAGTGGGTACGCACCAGTCACTAAAGTTAAAAATCGTGGAATATGATGAATAAAATAACCGTAATTCAGGGTGATATTACCAAAGTCGCGGCAGAAGCTATTGTCAATGCAGCCAATACGTCGTTGCTGGGTGGTGGTGGCGTTGATGGCGCAATCCACCGCGCAGGCGGTCCGGCGATTCTGGCTGAGTGCCAGACAATCCGCAATCGTCAGGGGTGCTGCAAAGTCGGTGATGCGGTAATTACAGGTGCAGGCAATTTGCCTGCTGATTACGTCATCCATACCGTTGGTCCGCGCTGGAGCGATGGACAACATGACGAAGATGCGCTGTTGAGAAGTGCTTACCTGAGTTGTTTTAAACTCATCGACCAGCATGGCATCGAAACGGTTTCGTTTCCCAACATCAGCACAGGAATTTATGGTTTCCCTAAAGAACGTGCCGCAGAGATTGCCTTAGAGGTCATCAAACATTGCATCGCTGAGAACAGTAAAATCGGGAAGGTTAACTTAGTCTGCTTTGATGCGGACAATTATGATCTCTATTTAAAACGACTGGCCTGAGGATTGGCACGGGTAGGTCAGGGGATACGTTTAGTAGCCAGAGCACAAAAGTCTGCCTGAAATAAAGCGGGCTGAACGTAGACATAATACAAGCACGCCTCTAATTTAACATAATATACATTATGCGCCCTTAGATAACGGCCTGATTATGCTGACCGGACATCGCTTAATTCTGCCGTTTTCTGTCATTTGGCCGTTCGACCGTTGATCCTGACTGGCTGACTCAAAAATTCACTTTACGTTTATCATAGCCAGCCAATGCACTTACATTATTCCCCGGATTCTGTTCCTTGTCATAATCCGCCCGCGACCGATACGGGAAATATTCCTCTCTGCGTCAGGCTCGCGGTATCGCCGGTTACTATTCTGCAATCCTCATGGCGACACCGTTCTCGCTCAACATTCTTTAATGCAACACGTCTTGCTTCAGTACCCCTTGCGGCAACCGTTGTTCTGCAACGACACGTTCGCGGCCGCAACCGATGACCTGCACCATTCATTTTAAACGGCGCGACGTGGTTGCTGGTTGCCGCACTGCCAGTTAATGCGCACTGTACCAGGCTTAGTCATTGCTATCTTTCTGCCCGCTAATACCCACTAAACCGGCCTGCGCTATAGCTAACACGCTAAATTGCCCGATTGCGATCGTCTGCCTTCTTTATCGACCAATCGGGTTAAAACTGTCGAAACACTCCGCGATTTTGACAACGCTACGTGAATTCTGCGCCAGACGCGTGACTGTTGGGTCGCAGAATTTATCACAGCGCGTCATTTTATTACTGCCTGAATCAACGCCTGATAATGAACACTGAAATGCACCCGGCCTGCATGACAACGCCTTTCAGCCAGGTTAAAGTTGCCGGCTTCGGTTGTAATCCTGACGATGAAAAATGAAACGCTTATTTGTTTATGGCACGCTTTGCCCTGGCCGTGAAAATGCCCATATCCTGGAAAAGATTGGCGGTGAATGGCTGTCCGGTTCGGTGTCCGGCATTTTCTACCCGCGTGGCTGGGGTGCGGCGGCTGATTTCCCCGGCATTATTCTTGATGATCAAGCGGCACCCGTGCCGGGTTATCTGTTTATCTCCGATCGGCTCGAAGCGCATTGGCCGATGCTGGATGAATTTGAAGAGGGTTACGATCGGGTTGAAGTCACGGTCAACACTGGCAACAATCAGCAGTTATCCGCCTGGATTTACCAGCTGCAGCCGCGATTATCCGCCTGACAGCTCATTTGCACTGCGTACGCCCTGCTCTTTTAGCATTTTTATTGTCAGCATTCATGACGATTCGTTGCTGTGGTCAATGCCGGTCGTGTCTCGAGTCAGCGTTCAGCGTGTTAATTCCAGCTGCTTTGACTGATCGGCTCCGCTGAAATCCCATTGAGTTCGATTTCTTACGCTGTTTAGCTAATAGATACTGGCACGATGTCTGATGCATTATTTAATTTATAATCAATGTATGATGTAACTAATATTGGCTGGAAATTTCGCTTTCTCTGCTATTTTTCTGCTTAAACCCTGTTTTTAACATCAGCCAGATGACCTGTTGCACCAATCCGTCATCTGGCTGATCTCTGTTTACTTCACAACTGGCGGCGTACCGTGCGTGTGGAAGGTTTCAATTGTCTTGAGGCCCCAGGCCTGACCTTTTTTTGCGCTCCGCTTCGGTCCAGATAATCGGCTGCCAGTCGGGTGCCAGAATTAGCCGCGCACCTGAGTTGGCCAGCTCCACTCGGTTGCCGGCCGGTTCCCAGACATAAAGGAAAAAAGTGCCCTGAATGGCATGTTTATGCGGGCCGGTCTCAATATGTACCCTGTTTTCCAGAAAAATATCGGCGGCACGCAGGATATCTTCCCGGCTGTCCGTGGCATAGGTGATGTGATGCAAACGGCCCCTGCCGCCTCCCTGCTCTTCAGTACAGGCCAGATCGTAGGTTTTGTTATTGATGGTGAACCAGCAGCCGCCAATCCGGCCATTATCCAGCGCGATCATCTCGGTGACCCGTGAACCGAGGCAGACTTCCATAAAACGTTTGAACTCACTGACGTCTTCCGCCAGCAGATTGAGGTGATCAATACGCCGGGGAGACGCTCCACGACCGTGATAGCGTTGTGCCAGGTTTTTTAATGACGGCCGCTCATCCGCTTCTGCCTGATAGCGAACCGTATCATAGTAAATCTCGAACACATGACCAAAGGGATCGGCAAAACGGAATGCACGCCCGTGGCCCTGATCGTCCTCTTTCCAGCCAATCACCTCATATCCACTGGCTTCAATGGCCGCCACGCGCCGCATCAATGCCGCCTCAGAACTGGCCCGGTAAGCGATATGTCCCACTCCGGTAGTCGAATGACGCGTCAGTTTTAGGGTGTGGAATTCATAATCGTCCCAGGCGCGCAACCACGCGTGATCGTGATCCCTGGCCGAGACCGTCAGTCCATAAACGTCGACGAAAAAGGCGAGACTCTCCTCGAACTTGTCGGTATAAATCTCAACATGTGCAAGATGTGCAATATCATGACAAGGCTCAGAATGCGCTGTGGTCATGAGGACCTCCTTATTTGCGTAGGCGTACCGATGTTTTTATTTTAGGGTCAGACGTTACCGCCTTTTCTCTCTGGTGATCAGTGGATTTTACCTGGTCAGAGAGGCGTTTCCTTTATTGTGTGATGGCGTCAACAGCCGATGCGTTCAGCAAACGTCCACCGGTGAATGCGAAACCAGGTAAATTTATCTCAGGCGGTCCAGTGCCTCCTGCCATTTAAAGGGAGTCAGTTCCCGGTAATCTATTGCCAGCGCCGCCATACGGGCAGGTAATTCCGCCTGCACCTGCTGAGTCGCCTGGCTCATGAGGCCTGCTACGGCCACATCCTGTAAGGTTTTGACCACCTCAGCCATCTCTTCTGCCCGCCGGACGCCATGTTCGGCAACCCGACTGATAAGATAATGCGGCAGTTTGTCATGCCATCCCAGCGACGGGAAACTGGCAGCCAGCGAAGCTAACACCGCCTCTTCGACCCCGTATTGCCGCGCTGCGCTGAGGCATTCGGTAGTCAGTGCTTCCAGTCCTTTAATCATCACGCTGCGGCACATCTTAATGGCTGAGACATCGCGACGCGCTCGCTGGCAGCCTGGGCGTTCAGGCCCAGACTATTCAGCTGATGCGTAACCTTGCCAGCGGTCGGCCCGCCCATTAACAGCGGTGTCGCCAGCCGTTCAGGCGGCACCGGCGCCATGACCGCCACATCCAGATACGCGCCCGCGCCTGCGGCAATCGCCCTCGAGGCGGCACGCTTTGTCTCCGGTGAGACTGAGTTAAAGTCCAGCAGAAGCTGGCCATTCACCAGTAATGGCGATACCTCGCGCGCAACGCAGAGTGCGTTTGATGCGGTGACCAGCGATATTACCCAGTCCGCACCCTCGACAGCTTCAGCCACGGAAGCCGCCGGTTGTACGCCAGACTGGTGTGCTATTTCCCACAAGGATGACGCCTGGTGGCCGAAGAATTTTTTATCCCAGACTCGTACCTGCGCCACCCTTGCCAGATCGCGGGCATAAATTTGCCCCGCCTCGCCAAATCCGATAATCGCTATACGCCTCATGTTATTAGCCCTCCTGCCGTGACCAGATTGAACCGGAAATGGCCACCCGCCCGTCAAACAACAGCCGCGCTGTGCGGATCAGGCCACTGTTGATCACCTCACCCGCCGCATCACGCGTTAGCACGACGCTAAATTCACCGCTGGGATGTTCAACACTCAGCCGCTGTTCAGCCGCAGCGCTGATGCTGGCCAGCCCTTCAGCTACCGAACCGGCAACCAGACAGGCCGTAGCGACACTGACCGCCCCAAATACGCCGATGGCTGCGTGGCAGCGGTGAGGAATAAAGGTCCGGGTGGTTATCGCGCCGCCGTGAACCGGTGCCGAAATCAGCGTCATTTTTGGCACGCTGCGCTGAGCCACGTCGCCCAGTTGCATTAACCGTCCCGCCTTTAGGCGAATCGACTCCAGTCGTGCTTTCAGCGCCTCATCCTTATCCAGCTGTTCCGGCGTTTCCCGTCCGCTGCGCTGCAGATCGTCGGCACGTATGACCACAACCGGCATACCATTATCGATACAGGTCACTTCAATGCCATCAATGTTGTCGCGTGCGTTACCGGTCGGCAGCAACGTACCGCAACTCGATCCAGCGATATCCTGAAAATTCAGGACCTGTTGCGCGGCGCAACCCGGCACGCCATCGATGCGGGTATCACCCTCATACTCAACGCTGCCCTCCGGCGTGACGATCGCGGCTTCAGCGATTTGTCCGGAATTGACCATATAAATGCGCACCGATGTTACCGCGCCGGTTACCGGTACCAGCCCTTTTTCAATCGCAAACGGCCCCACTGCGGCAAGAATATTTCCACAGTTCTGTCCGTAATCCACCACGGCTTTATCCACGCTAACCTGAGCGAACAGGTAGTCCACGTCAGCATCCGGACGCGATGAAGAAGAGATAATCGCCACTTTACTGGTCAGCGAATCGGCACCTCCGATACCGTCAATCTGCCGGGCATCCGGGGAACCCATCGCTGCCAGCAGGACACGATCGCGCGTTGCGCTCTCCCCTGGCAGATCCGCCGCCAGAAAGCAGGCAGCTTTTGAGGTGCCGCCGCGTATCAGCATGCAGGGTATCAGAGTCTGTTTCATGTGCCGCTCTGCTGCAGTTGTTCAGGGGAGTCAACGTAGCGCAGCCCTTTTTCGGCCAGCTGTGGACGCATCTGATAGATATCGAGGCCATACTCACCCGCGGCCAGCCGCTGGCGTTTGCTCTGCTCCAGCGCTTCCCGTTTTTGCGCTGCAGCCGCGACGGATTCAGCCCGCTGACGCGGCACAATCACCACGCCGTCATCATCCGCGACAACAATGTCCCCCGGATGGATGAGCTGCCCGGCACAGATGACTGGTACGTTAACGGAACCCAGCGTCTCTTTCACCGTTCCCTGTGCGTAAACCGCCCGCGACCAGACCGGAAACTGCATCTCTCTCAGCGTCTGGCTGTCACGAATCCCGATATCACCCACCAGCGCGACCACGCCATGTGCCTGTAAAGAAGTCGCCAGCAAATCGCCAAAATAACCATCGTGGCAATCTGAGGTCGGGGCCACCAGCAGGATATCACCGGGCTGGCACTGCTCAACCGCCACATGAAACATCCAGTTATCGCCGGGTGAAACCAGCACGGTCACCGCGCTGCCAGCTACCGCGCAGTTCTGCTGAATCGGTCGGACGCGAACGTCAAGCAGACCACTGCGACCCTGCGCTTCATGGGTGGTCGCCACGCCATAACGTGCAAAACCGGCAACCAGTGCGGCATCAGCACGCTCAATGTGCCGGACCACGATCCCTTTTTTATTCACCAGACTCATGACAGATCCTCCGTCACCCGGGGCAACAGGCTCTGATAGCCTTCAGCGTGGCTGATTACTGTCGATGAGTTGATCCCAACGTTACGTTTCGCCTGAACGCCCCGCTGCAAAGCTACCCGCGTATAGTATTCCCACAGGTGTTCCTGACCCGCCATGCACTGGATGGCCGCATATTTTTTGTCCCAGACCGCACTGATATCGAGTAACACGTCAGGTTTCCAGTTGCACTGTTCTGGCTGATGCGGCTCAAAGCTATAGACCGGCGGCGCGCCAATAATGGTTTCACCGGGGCGGTAACCTTCCGCCTGCGCAATGATCCGCGCTTCCTGCGTCAGATGAGCAGCCAGCGGATGATCGTAGTTATAGGGATCGTTAACCGAATGCGTCAGGACAAAGTGCGGCTGCACCTGACGGAATATGTCCGCCAGCCGGAACAGCGTCTCTTTATCAGCGCGCAGCGGATAATCGCCTAAATCCAGGAAGGCGATGCTGGCACCGAGAATGCGGGCAGCCGCCTCCGCTTCTTCCTGACGGCTCTGTTTCACTTTCGCCTCGGTCATATTTCCGCTGCGCCACAGTCTGGCCGATTCGCCCCGCTCGCCATAGGAGAGGCAAACCACATGAACCTCATAACCTTGCGATGCATGCAGCGCAATGGCACCACCGGCACGCCAGACAAAATCAGCCGAGTGGGCGCTGACCACTAACGCACTCTTTTTACTCATCTTTTCCATTATCTCATCCTGCATTTGCCGTTTTTTTCATCCTGGCATGCGCCTCTGTGGCTGGATAATGTCTTTCGTTGCATGGGTTATGACTTTTATTTATGTTGTGAGTCAGGGCTCATTGCAGGCATAAAAAAAATGGAAAACGACAAACCAGAATTTAGCATTAAAATCATGCAAATACGGGCATTTTGTATGATTGCAGACTACGGTACGATTTCCGAAGCCTCGATAAATTTATTTCGCACCCAGTCGGCGATCACTCGCTCCCTGCGTGATCTGGAACACAGTTTACAGACGCCGCTGTTTGAGCGGCATGCCAGCGGAATGCTGCTGACTGAGATGGGAAAGTGTGCGTTGCCGCGCGCCCGGCGAGCCATTACCGAACTGCACGCCATTCCCCCGATACTCAGCAAAATGCGTCGGCGGGATAACGGACGTGAAGAGGCGGAACCCATCTGGTTATTTAACCTGAGACGTCTGCAAATATTTTTAGCGCTGGACCGGCTTCATCACACCCAAAGCGTGGCGACGCTGCTGGGCATCAGCCAGCCGGCGGTGAGCGCGGCGTTGAAAGTGCTGGAAAAAGGGGCCGGGATGCCGCTGTTTCAGCGCACGCCAAAAGGCATGATGCCTACGTCAGCGGGACAGGAGATCGCCCCGTTTATCAGTCGTGCCCTGAATGAGATACGCCATATCCCGGAAGATCTCGCCGCACAGCGCGGCATTCTGACCGGAACAGTGCATGTCGGTGCACTGCCGCTGTGCCGCAGTAGCCTGTTGCCGCTGGCGATTACCCGTCTGGTCACGCGTTATCCCGGTATTAAAGTGGTAACCAACGAGAGCGCCTTTAACGCGCTGATTAAAGAACTGCGCGCCGGCGATCTTGATTTTATCCTCGGCGCACTGCGTCAGCACCACAGCGCGTCAGATATCCAGAATCAGGTGCTGTTCGATGAGGAACTGATTTTGCTGACGCGTCCGCATCATCCTCTGAGCGGGCGTCCGGTCACGCCGGAGGATCTGCAGCAAGCGCAGTGGATCCTGCCGCGAGAGAACTCTCCTGCCCGACATCTGCTGGATCGCGCGTTTCAGGCCGCCGGGATGCCGGCGCCTCAGCCGGTAGTGGAAAGTGGTGATTTGGCGATTGTGCGTGGGCTACTGCTCAATTCAGATATGGTGGCGGTGGTTTCATCACATCAGCTTGAATATGAATTACAGGCCGGAATACTGACGCCGCTGGCGGTGAACTTACCCGATACGCGCCGCGAAATAGGGTTAACGTTTCGTCCGGGAGCGCTGCATTCGCCTGCCACCCAGGCGCTGCTGCGTTGCATTGATGAGACACTTGCGCTAACAGCCTAAATGAAACTCATAGCGGTAATCATGATGGCTGTCACCCGCACTGGCTCTGTCTGGCTTGTCATCGCCTTTTAGCCGCTGAGCGACAATGCCAGACGCATCACACTATAAAGCTAACTCATACCGCTAAAAGCCTTTTTTGACAGACACGGCCAGGGGCCCCGCTTACCGTGTCATCGGATTGTTACTTTTCTCTCACCCCAACGAAGCTGCCGCTGGTAGCAAAGCAGAGAGCGTACCCGATGACAGCGAATAACCTGGTTAATGTAAAAGAGTGGATTGATGCACGCCCGGTCTCTTCCTTCCAATGGCGCGTACTGGTGCTGTGTCTGATCATTATTATGTTTGATGGTTACGATGCCGCCGTGATGGGCTTTATCGCCCCGGCACTGATTGAACAATGGGGCATCAGCCGCCCGGCGATGGGCCCGATTCTGGGTGCGGCGATGGCGGGCGTGGCGCTGGGCGCACTGATTGCCGGCCCCATCTCTGACCGGATCGGCCGCAAGCGCGTCATTCTGGTTTCAGTGTTGATTTTCTCGGCCTTCAGCCTTGCCTGCGCCTTCGCCGCTTCGGCGACACAGATGGCGCTGTTACGCTTCATCGCCGGTCTTGGGCTGGGTGCGGTGATGCCAAATTGTGTGACGCTGCTGTCGGAATATATGCCCGAGCGCCGCAAAGGCATCATGATTACCCTAATGTTCAGCGGATTCAATATCGGTTCAGGACTGGGCGGATTCATTGCCGCCGGGCTGCTGGCCCGGTTTAACTGGCCTGCCGTGTTAATATTTGGCGGCGCACTTCCCCTGCTGTTCCTGCCCGTCATTGCCTGGCTGCTGCCGGAATCGGTGCTCAATCTGGTAGTACGAAAAGCGCCGCGTGCGCGCATCGCCTCGCTGATGAACAAAATGGGCGCGCATTTTGGCCCGGACAGCGCGTTTATCCTCAGCTCTCCCGGCGTGAAGCGCAAC
>NZ_MLFN01000010.1 GCF_002095315.1 Pantoea conspicua | reverse complement strand
GGCAGGCCAGCGCCAGTGGTCCGCTGCTGGCGAACCGCGGCAGCTGGCAGCGGGCACAACCGCTGACGCCACCCGCCGACGTCGGTGGGGAAGTCAGCATCGTCAACTGGCGTTATGAGCTGAGCAGACCGGCCCCGTCTGGTCTGGAAGTCCGTCTGTGTGGCGAACAGCGCTGTACCTCTCTTGAAGGCGCCAGCGGCACCACGCGCGGGCTGGCACACCTGAACGCGGGTGAAACGCTGCACATGGTGTTTGGTTTTGCCGGAAGTGGGGCGCTGCCACCCGGATTACGGGTGGTGAGCAGCGAAGTGATGGTTAATTACCAGTAAGCGTGTCGTTGCTGAATTGAAGGAAGGGGAGACAGAGATCGATCTCTGGCTCCCTTTTTCGTGATGGCCCTGGCTGTAAACTGAAGTTAACTCTGCACCAGATGATTCGCCTGTTTCACATCCTGTCATGACCGGTGCGTGATAAAGCTTTTCACGCCACCTGATTCTCTTTCTGCGCCAGAAAATCCTTCAACGAGGTTACGCGACTAATCTCCTCCTGTGCCCTGGCATCATGCATCACTTCCCAGATATCGACACTGTTTTGCAGATTTAGCCAGAACTCAACGCTGGTTTCGAAGGCTGCCGCCAGCCTGAAAGCCATATCCGGCGTCAGCTTCAGATTATTGTTGACCAGGGCGCTGACTGTGTTGCGGTGCACTTTGAGCATCTCCGCTAAGTCGGGAATCTTCAGGCCGGTTGGCTCCAGATATTCGTAAAGTAATACATCACCGACGGTGGTCGGTTTGCGGGTCGCCTGGATCATAGTCTTGATCTCTTAATTCACTGACAGAGGTTGATGATGTTGCATGCTGTCTTACCGCGCCTGATGCAGCAGGATCAGTTTTCATCGCTTGTGCGTTTTATAGCTATGAGCATCCAGATAAAGGTCAACGGCCTTACCTTCTATCCATTTAAAGATCAGCCGATAATGCTCATTGACCCTGATTGAAGCATATCCCTCAAGAGGTGGATTTAGCGCCTCATACCGGTTGCCTGGCGGCGACCTTAAATCCTTATAGTTAATCGCCACATTGATGATGTCGAGCTTTCGCGCCAGCGCTGATGAGAGGGTTAACGGTATCCTTTTAGAAAATTTGCCCTATAAAAAATAATCCTCAAGCCATTCATCCCTGAAGCTTTCGATGTTCCTTAACGTCGCCACCTGATTACCTCCCTGTATCACGCTGAAAAGAGTTAACGCACCGTAGCATAGTGCGCGTGTGCGTAATGCGTCCTTCAGGCATTCACCCCTTTCATTCCCTCCTCAGAATAGCGACCGCCTTTGACCTCAATCTGCTGATGAATACGATTCAGCATCCGGAGATCTTCCTCTTCCAGCTCGATAGCTGCGGCCTCCGCGTTTTCAGTGAGATAAGCGATCTGTTTGGTGCCTGGAATCGGCACGATTTTTTCATACTGTGCAAGTAGCCAGGCCAGTGCAATCTGCCCGGTAGTGGCGTGATATTTCTCCGCCAGCGGCGTCACCGCGTTAAGAAGCTGGAGATTGTGATCGATATTTTCCTGCTGGAAACGGTCATTATTTTTGCGGAAATCACCTTCAGCAAAATCGCTGTTTTTACGGTATTTACCGGTCAGGAAACCTCTGCCCAGCGGCGAATAGGGCACCAGGCCGATACCGAGTCTTTTCACCACTGGCAGAATTTCCTCTTCGATGTCTCGCGTCCAGAGTGAATATTCCGTCTGCAGCGCGGCCAGCGGGTGGATCGCCTGCGCCCGGTTCAGCGTTGCGGCAGAGGCTTCACACAATCCAATCCGGGCGATTTTTCCCTCCTGCACCAGACGGCTGAGACACTGCATGCTCTCCTCAATCGGGGTCGCCGGGCTGATGCGATGCAGATAAAAGAGATCGATACGCTCGACGCCCAGCCGTTTCAGGGAGGCATGGCAGCTGCGGGTAATGTAGTCTGGCTGATTGTTAATAGTGCGGGCATAGGCCGCATCCGCCGGACGCTCGATGCCACATTTGGTGGCGACGGTGAATTTCAGCCGTTCAGCTTTGCTCAGCCCGGCAAGAAACTCTCCAATCAGCTGCTCGTTGTGGCCACGTCCGTAGAGATCGGCGGTATCGATAAAAGTGATATCCAGGTCGCGCAGCTGGCTGAGCAGTTGCAGGGAATGACGATCATCGGTCTGACCGTAAAATTCGCTTAGCCCCATCGCGCCGTAGCCGATGGCGCTGACGTCCAGACCCTGAGTTAACGTTCGCTTTTTCATTGTCTCTCCTCGTAAGTGAGACGCGATTGTTTCATTCCGCGCGAAAGCAATGAATTGCTCTTTCCGTCATGCAAAAAAGGTATCAGGGACGAGAGGGTACGACATCAGGACGGGCGACAGGCAGCCCGGAAGACGAGAAACCGCGACTCAGTCGCGCGGGGGCTCAGCGTTCAGCGGACTGCGAGAGTGCTCTCAGCGCATCGAGAACCGCCTCATTGTTTTCATCGGCGCGAATAGCCGCATAAACATCAATCGCCAGCTGTTGCGCCGCGCCTTCCGTCAGCGGGCGGTAACAGAGTCCTGCCTGATTAAAGGTACATTTTGACTTCGGCATCAGGGCGAAGCCTTTACCTCTGGCGATGTGCGACAGCATCAGCAGGGAATCTTCCGGCTCTCTCACTCGTTTCAGCGTGACGCTGAGCATGGCGAAGTAGCGCTCGCATTTATCGTAAAACTGCGGGTTGGCACTGCGCGCGAACCAGAACAGCGGCAGGTCAGCCAGCGCCTCCAGTGAGACTTTTTCCGCCAGACTGGCTGGGTGGGCCGACGGCATAGCGACAAGTAGCGGCTCGCGGTAAACCCAGGCGTACTGGACAGCTTTTTCCGCATCCGGGCCTTTTTCGCCGGTGAGGATCAAATCCAGGCTGTTTTTTGCGAGGCTTTGCAACAGCTGAGCGGAAGTCAGGCTGGGCATTTCCATCTCATCGCGGGCATGAAAACCGGCGAGTTGCTTATTGAGCGGCGCGATCAGTTCAAAGTTCAGCGTGCGTGTCAGCCCGATGCGCAGCCGTGCGGCAGGCTGTGCTTCCTGCTTTAAGGCACTCAGCGCACTGAGGATCGCTTCTGCTTTCGCGATCAGCGCACGGCCAGATTCGGTGAGCGTCACCTCGTGGGTTGTGCGACTGAACAGCAACTGACCGAGCAGATCTTCCAGGCTTTGAATCTGGCGGGTGAGCGGAGGCTGCGTCATGCTGAGGCGTTCTGCGGCACGGCGAAAATTAAGCTCGTGCGCGACAGCCAGAAAGCACTGCAACTGTTTAATGGTGGGAAGGTGGCTGCTGATGAGGTGCGCGGCGACAGACATAACACTCTCCTGCTGCGGAGATTTGAGGGAAGTTCAGAGAGGATAACTGAGAGCAGAAACGGAGAGGGAAAACCCCTCTCCGTTTCTGAGATTACATACGCTCGACGGTGTCGATACCCAGCGTATCCAGACCCTGTTTCAGGGTTTTCGCGGTCAGCGCGGCCAGCTGCAGTCGGCTCAGACGTGTCGCCTCCGATTCCGCGCTGAGGATTGGGCAATGCTCGTAGAAACCGGAGAACAGACCCGCCAGATCGTAGAGATAGGCACACATCACATGTGGCGTACCGTCGCGCGCCACCTGAGTGATCACCTCTTCGAACTGTAACAGACGGGTCGCCAGCTGCGCTTCGCGTTCTTCGCTGATCACAATCTCTGCGTCCAGCGCATCGGCATCAATGCCGGCTTTACGGAATACCGACAGCACGCGCGTGTAAGCATACTGCATGTAAGGCGCCGTGTTGCCTTCAAATGCCAGCATGTTATCCCAGTCAAAGATATAGTCGGTGGTGCGGCTTTTCGACAGGTCAGCGTATTTCACGGCGCTGATACCCACCACTTCGGCCAGCGCTTTCACTTCCGCTTCGCTCATCTCCGGGTTTTTTTCACGCACCAGGGTATAGGCGCGTTGATAGGCTTCATCGAGCAGATCGGCCAGCTTGATGGTGCCGCCGCTACGGGTTTTGAATGGACGACCATCTTTGCCCAGCATCATGCCGAACGCGTGATGTTCCAGCGGTACCGACTCCGGCACATATCCCGCCTTACGCACGATGGTCCAGGCCTGCATCAGATGCTGATGCTGACGTGAGTCGATGTAGTAGAGCACCCGATCGGCCTTCAGGGTTTCATAACGGTATTTGGCGCAGGCGATGTCGGTAGTGGTATAAAGGTAGCCGCCATCCTTTTTCTGGATGATGACACCCATTGGTTCGCCTTCCTTGTTCTGGAACTCATCCAGGAACACTACGGTAGCGCCTTCACTTTCCACTGCTAACCCTTTCTGCTTCAGGTCAGCGACGATGCCGGGCAGCATGTCGTTGTAGAGACTTTCACCCATCACATCTTTGCGCGTCAGGGTGACATTCATGCGGTCATAAATTTTCTGGTTCTGACTCATGGTGATGTCGACCAGTTTTTTCCACATCTGACGGCAATAGTCGTCGCCGCCCTGCAGTTTGACCACATAGCTGCGTGCCCGCTCGGCAAACGCCGGATCTTCGTCGTAGGTCCGCTTAGCTTCACGGTAAAACGCTTCCAGATCGGCCAGCGCCATCTCAGCGTGATGCTCGTTTTGCTGTTTTTCGAGGAAGGCGATCAACATGCCGAACTGGGTACCCCAGTCACCGACGTGGTTGGCGCGAATGACCCGATGACCGAGAAACTCCAGCGTGCGGACCGCCGCATCACCAATGATGGTGGAGCGCACATGGCCGACATGCATCTCTTTGGCCACGTTTGGGGCAGAGTAATCAACCACGATGGTCTGCGGTTCCACCTGCTGTACGCCGAGACGCGGCAGAGTCAGCGCTTCACGGGCCTGGGTCGCCAGCCACTGAACGTCGAGGAAAATGTTGATGAAGCCCGGTCCGGCAATTTCAACTTTACTGGCGATGCCGGTCAGGTCGAGATGCTGGATCACTGCTTCCGCTAATTGTCGCGGTGCTTGTCCCAGCTTTTTCGCCACGGCCATAATACCGTTAGCCTGATAATCACCAAACTGGACCCTGGCGGACTGACGAACCTGCGGTTCACAATCGGCGGGAGCGCCGGCTAAAACCATTGCCTGACTGACTTTTGCGGAAAGAAGAGCCTGAATATTCACCGAGTTACCTTCATGTGCTGAACAACGCCCGAACCTGTTGAGTCGAGCCGTCATCATCTTGCCTGGCAGCATCGCGCAACGGAGTGACAGAAACGGATGGAACAGACAAAATGGAAAAAAATGAGGGGAAAAGTATACGTGAAATGTCGGTGGGCGTCAGTAGCAGGATGAAGCGGGGAAACAGAGCCGAAGATGTTTCCCTGAGGCTTTAACGACGTCGCGGATGACGGCGAGGGTTCTTGACGCTTTTATCTTCACGCACCTTCCAATGGCGGGAAATTGCAAATCCCATCAGTGCGATCAGGACAGCGACAACGATGAGCATAGACATATAGCCATTCCTTTTGGTTGTGTTGAGTCAAATTTATAAGAAAGAGGAAGTGGCTGCAATTGTTTGGCCGCCAAATAAGACTTATCTTATTGTATTAAAGAAGGTGATAACAATCATGAAGTTAAGCCACTTTCATCAATAAACTCATGGACCTAAAGAGAGGATTAATCCGAATTGAAAGCTGTTCTTATACGCTTTTGCAGGAAATATTGGGCTAAATAGGATGAATCCTACGATTTTTAGATGCGCAAGGCAGTACGGCTCATGGGTTCTACTGATAAAAAAGTTTAATTAAACCGAGAGGATTTTCCGTTTTGAACAGACCTTTTCCCGCTGAATTGGAAGATTTAAAGACAGATTTGCGACGTTTTGAAGAATCGTTGCAAAATTTTGCGCAGAGGCTGGGTTTACGCCTTAACGATCTTGAAGCCGATCATATTGCGGTGCGTTGTCATCAGGAAGCGACCGCAATACGCTGGCAGTAAGGGCTACAGCAGATGGGCAGCCAGTTTTCGCAGGCAATAATCAATGGCCGGCCAATTTGCCTGTTTAAACTGCATCAGCCACTGCAGGTGGCGGGCTGGCAGGTGGATGTAGTTGAGTTGCCGTGGCCGGGTGAGAAACGTTACCGTCATGAAGGATGGGAGCATGTGGAAGTGGTGTTGCGCGGCGATCATCAGACGCTGGGCGTGCGGGCTATGGCGCTGTTATCCGATGACGCTCTGACTCAGCCGGGCATTTCGTTCAAGACCAGCTCGCCGCAGGCCGAAAATGAGCGCCTGCCCAATCCGACCCTGGCGGTCACAGATGGGCAGACAACCATTAAATTCCATCCGTGGCGACTGGAAGAGATCGTCGCCAGCGAACAGGATTAAGGCCGGGCGGCTACGGCGCGCTGCAGGCGTGCAACTGCCTCATCGAGCAGGGCGCGGGTACAGCCAAAGTTGAGACGGACAAACTGGTCGTCACCAAACTCGCGTCCGGCTGACAGCCCCAGCCCATGTTTTTCGAAGTAGATCGCCGGGCTGGCTACACCCAGGCCGCGTGCATCGATCCAGGCCAGGTAGCTCGCTTCGGGCGCTGAAAGCGACAACCCGGTGAGCTTATTCACCTGCGACACCAGCCAGTCACGGTTGCTGCGCAGGTAGTCGTTCTGCGCACTGAGCCAGGCGCTGCCCTCGCGCCACGCCGCTTCTGCGGCCGTCAGGGCCAGAATATCGACATCAGGCACGATGCCGCGCCGGACACGGTCAAAACGCGCGCGTAACTCAGCATTGGGAATGATGGCGATAGAGGCACCCAGCCCGGCAATATTGAAACTTTTGGAGGGTGACAGCAGCGTAATCGAGCGCTGTGCCGCGTCTTCGCTCAGGGTGGCAAACGGAATGTGCTGCACGCCAGGCTCCAGCACCAGATCACAGTGAATCTCGTCGGAACAGACGATCAGGTCATGCTGCTGAGCAAACGCCAGCTGCGCCTGAAGTTCGTCACGTCGATAGACCGTTCCTCCCGGATTCTGTGGATTGCACAACATCAGCAACCGCTCTTTGCCCGTCATCTGCCCGTCTGCAGCGGCCAGATCCAGCAACCAGCGTCCCTGTTGCAGGCTCAGCGGCAGGTTCAGCTGGCCACGTTCCGCCAGCTTTGCTGCACCGCGAAACGGCGGATAGATGGGCGTCGGGGCGATGCTGCGTTCATCCGGCGCAGTAAAGGCACGTACCGCAAGATTTAACCCGGTCACCACGCCTGGCAGCACCACAATCCATTCGGGATTAACGTGCCAGTGATAGCGTGAGGCCAGCCATGCAATGGCGCTGTCAATGAAACCAGCAGGCTTATCGCCATAACCAAAAATGCCATGTTCGGCGCGGGCCTGTATCGCCTCGATAACACTCTCAGGCGATCGAAAATCAGTGTCAGCCACCCACAACGGCAGAATGTCCTGGTCCGCATATTTGTTCCATTTAAGGCTATCGCTGTGACGAC
The DNA here is from genome assembly GCF_002095315.1 of Pantoea conspicua. Lineage (GTDB taxonomy): Bacteria > Pseudomonadota > Gammaproteobacteria > Enterobacterales > Enterobacteriaceae > Pantoea > Pantoea conspicua. Next base: position 77,411 of record NZ_MLFN01000010.1, on the reverse strand, counting down.
GGTCTATCCGTTGGTCGAAATTGAATGCCATAGTTAACTTTCCCGGTAAACTCATTCCAGCAGCCAGACTAACTGATGAATCTGCCTTGAACCAGAGTCATGTAAAGGAGAAGAGAATGACCACACTGGAAATTTGCTGCTATGGCGTGGATTGCGCAGTGACCGCGCAGCAGGCCGGCGCCGATCGGGTTGAACTCTGTGCCGCGCCGCGAGAAGGGGGCTTAACCCCGTCGGCGGGCATGCTGCACGCGGCCCGACGTGAGGTTTCAATTCCGGTTCATCCCATTGTCCGGCCACGCGGCGGTGATTTTTGCTACACCGCACGCGAATTTGAAGCGATGAAATCTGACGTAGCATTGATACGTGAGCTCGGTTTTCCGGGGCTGGTGATCGGGATGCTGGATGAGGATGCCCATATCCATCGTGGTCAGATGCGGCAGATTATGGCGCTGTGCGACGGACTGGCGGTGACCTTTCACCGCGCTTTCGACCTGTGCCACAGTCCGAAGCGGACGCTGGAAGAGTTGACCGATCTGGGTGTGGCGCGCATTCTGACTTCCGGCCAGCAACAGAGCGCGGAGAACGGAATTGCATTACTGAAGGAACTTAATGAAGTGAGTACAGGTCCTATCATTATGGCAGGTGCCGGTGTCCGCCTCAGCAACCTGCAAAAGTTTCTCGATATGGGCATACGTGAAGTCCACAGCTCGGCCAGCCGGCTAATCGCTTCGCCGATGCGCTACCGTAAAGCGGGTGTGTCCATGTGTTCTGAAGCCGAAACCGACGAGTTCAGCCGCTATTGTGTTGATGGCGATGTGGTGGAGGCAATGAAAAGCGTGATGCAGATGAGCACCGTTCGGGTGGCCTGAATCACTGACGATTTTGCCGCGCAGCACGCCGATCATTGACGTGGTGTTTGCAAGTACCAAACCCCAGTATGCTTGCTGGGGTTCTTTTTGCCTGCAGTTTCTCTTCTTTCCCTTATTCGCCCGCTTCGCGCGGATGCGCTTTCTGATGCGGGTCATAGACATTTTCCGTCCCCAGCCGCTTCACCGCCTGCCGCCATGTCTGCTGAGCACAGTAGTTGCACTGCTGTTCAGGCTGCTGTTCACTTCGCACCACATAACCGCAATGACCACAGGCGAAACAGCCGTCAACCGCGATATGCTGGTTGAAGGTCTCATTCTGTGCGGGCAGCAGCCACAGTCCGCTACGCGGCTTGCGATACAGTAACAGACTGACCCGGCCAGAGGGTTCCAGCCAGGCGCGCCGGACCTCACCGAGATGCTGAATCCCCATCGATCGTAATTCGGAAAATGTACGATCGCGGGAGAACTCTGCATGGTGCAGATGCTCCAGCGCCAGTCGCCCGTCCATGACCAGCAGCGTAGCATCACCCTGGGTCAGAACTTCAAGCCGATGCGAATAGAAAGCGCCCCAGGAAAGCAGGCGGAAACAGCCCAGCAGGGTGATCAGCAATACGATAGTCGTCAGGATTCCTTTCTCTGGCGTCTGCAACGGTGCGCCAATCGCGGCACCCAGCATAATCATAATCGCCAGATCGATAATACTTAGCTGACCGGCGAAACGACGACCCATCAGCCTCATCACCAGCAGTAAAAACAGATAAATAAACAAAAAGCGCAACAGGACTTCCGCTGCAAATGTCCAGGGCGCTTCACCCATCAGCCAGCGGAGCAGAAGATCACCCATTATCAGTCCTCCAGCGACGCAGACGCAGGCAGCCAGTGCTGCGCGTGGCAACAGGGGCAGACACTGTCGGCAGGAGCGTTGCAGTCAGCCAGCTTTCCGCAGGAAGCGCAAACCTGATGCTCACGGGTTTCCATCGCCGCGATCAGGGCGTTATCACCGCGGGGCACAATCGCCAGGCCGGGCCGTGGTGTATCACTCCAGATCAGCGTCAACGCGCCGGAAGGTTCGATGTAGATCCGGCTGAGCTGGCCCAGATGCTGAACGCCACGGCCGCGCAGCAGCGAAAACAGTTTCTCGCGTGACAGCACGGTGGCGCGCAGCGTTTCCAGCTGCAGGCGACCTTCATCCAGCAACACCCGTTCGCTGCCCGCCAGCAGTCGATCGAAGCGGCGTGAACGCAGGCTGAGATGGCCTGCCAGATGCTGTAACGCCAGCAGGCTGACAATGATTACCAGCGGTGGTAACAGCCCGCGTTTGTCATCCAGCAACGGGACGCCCATCGTACCCGCCAGCGTCACCACTGCGGACAATTCGAACAGCGTATATTGTGAGGCAACGCGACGCCCCAGCAGACGTAATGCGATAATAATCAACACAAAGCAGATTACGGCACGTCCCGTCACTTCCAGCAGAAACGTCGGCGGACTCTGCCCAAAAACCAGACGCGCAATATCTGACAAAGCGATTTCATCCCACTTCATGACGCATCTTTCCTCCGGTTAACTCACGCCAGAGTGAAAAGTATATCGGCTGAAATCCACTTTGCCGCACGGCCTGAAACGCGCTTGATCATTGTATCGTCTGGCCTGGATGTTAAAAAAGGCGGTAAAACAGGATGAAAGGATGATCTCTCTCCGGTCGCTGGCGATGGAATAATGGACACTGCCTGACTACGGATATTTTTGCACCACACCGCCATTCGCCGCTGCAGCGTTTACACTTAACGCAACGTTGTCTGGAACTTACCTTATGAAATGCGAACCGATTGTTGCCGTAAGCCTGTTACTGGCTGCGTTGAGTCCTCCGTTGTTTGCGGCCAGTGAGTGCGGCCCGCACAGTGGTGCTATTGCCAGCAGTAATAACTGGATCCTGCTGGGCGGAAGCGCAAAAGGTGCCGTTAAGCAGGTGATCGCCGGTGAGTTTGGCAAAGATGTAAATTCGCAGAAGCGGGTACTGGGTCAATTTGACGCCTGTGGCGATCTGCTGGTGGCCGACGTCAGTTACGACAAGAATGAGCGCAACGTGATCCTCAGTATGGAGCAGCACATCGCCAGAGTGCAGGGCGGCTGGGTGGCGGAATATGCTTATCTGGTGAAGGTGCTGAAAGAGGGGAAAGAAGTGGTGGTGGATAACCGGCAGGGGACGATTAACTGGCACAAGGGCCGGCACGGTAACATCATCAGCGCGTCGGACAAATTTACCAGCATGGGTAACAGCGGATTTACTGACACCACCTATCGTTACGATCCACAGTTCCGGCTGCAAAAGAGCGTGGCGCGTGGCAGCGATCAGCTGACTAACGGGGAATATCTTTATCGCTGGAATCAGCAGGGTCTGGTGACCCGTACCAGTTCAGCCCGCAGCACCGACAGCTACAGCTACGACAACCAGTGGCGCGAGCTGCGCCTGAATGGCACTGCGACCACACCGCTGAGCACCATCCGTACCGTCGATGAATGCCAGTCGTGGGACCAGGCGGGTAACTGTACCCTGAGCTATCTGCATGAAACCGAAATCTTTACCCGCGGTACCATCGAACGCCATCTCAGTTCGGCCTACAAATATGAGTACTGGGATCAGCCCGCCGCCGAAGAGTAGCGGGCGATTGGGCGATCGCCCATAGCGGTTTACTCCACCGTCTTACTGAACGCATCCAGCGCCAGCAGGGCGTTGGCAATATCTTCCGGCGACAGGTTAGGATTCAGATTCTTCAGCGTGTCGCCCTCGCTGTTAGCCAGCGCACCAATTTTGACCAGATTTTCCCAGCTTTCCTGCTCCAGATGCAGCTCTTTCAGGGTAGTTGGCATCTTGATCGCGCGATAGAAACGGATATAACGCGCAATCTCCTCGTCCGGCCGCTGCTCCAGCACCATCTGCGTCAGCGTGCCGTAAGCGACTTTTTCACCGTGCGTCAGGTGATGGATATCGCCATCAATCGCGGTAAAGCCGTTGTGGATGGCGTGGGCCGCGGCCAGGCCACCATTTTCGAAGCCCAGCCCGGAGAGCAGCGTATTCGCCTCAACCACCGCTTCGACTGCCGGTGTTATCCGTTTTTCACTCACCGCCACGTAGGCGCTGTAACCCCAGGTCAGCAGCGTCTCTTCACAGGCACGGGCGATGGCCAGCCCGGCAAGCGTGGGATCGCCATTGACCATTGATTTGGCGTGTGAGCGTGCCACTGCCTGTGCTTCAACCCAGGTAGCCAGGCCATCGGCGATGCCTGAGGCGAACAGCCGCGCCGGCGCGCTGGCACAGACTGCGGTATCTACCAGCACCAGATCCGGGTTCTTGCTGTAGAAACGGTAACTTTCAAACACGCCGCTGTCCGAGTAGATCACGGACAGGGCGCTGCAGGGCGCATCGGTTGAGGCGATTGTTGGCACGATCGCCACCGGCAGCTTCAGCTCATCCGCCACCGCTTTAACGGTATCCAGTGTTTTGCCGCCACCCAATCCGACCACCACATTACAGCCCTGACTTTTTGCCAGCTGGCTCAGGCGGGTGATCTCATTGCTCGACGCCTCGCCGTTGAACTGCTGCCAGTTGAAGTTAACGCCTGCCTTTTGCAGCGCCTGCTGCGCGCGTTCGCCGATCAATTTCCAGACGACGTCATCCGCGACCAGGAAAGCGTTATCGCCCAGTTCGGCAACATAGGGTCCCAGTTCATCCAGCACGCCTGCGCCCTGCACATATTTACGGGGTGAAGAGAAGATAAATTTACTCATAATCACAGCTCCTTAATATGAAGTTAAACCGCACTTAGCCTGGCACACGTCGACGCAACAGTGACAGTTAACAGGGTGAGATAATTCAGCTGGCCTGTTACGCTAACAGGACATCCAAACTTTGCTGACCGGCCGTCATCGCCAGGGAGAACGCCATGACTACCACGCTGTTTTCATTTCTGTTTGCCATCACCATTCTGACGCTGACGCCGGGCTTTGATACCGCGCTGGTGCTGCGCTCTGCGGTGGCCCAGGGCGCAAAGCGCGCCAGCGTGACGGCACTGGGGATCACGCTCGGTTGTCTGGTCTGGGGTGTCGCGGTGGGATTCGGATTAGGCGCGCTGCTGCTGGCCTCCGAAATGGCCTATAACCTGCTGAAGTGGCTGGGTGCCGCCTGGTTACTCTGGCTGGGGCTGAAATTGTTGCTGAAACCCCGCCAGACAGCAATCGACACGCAACAACCGGCGCTGCAACAGGGCTATCTTGCCTGCTTCAGCCGCGGTTTGCTGGGCAATCTGCTGAACCCCAAAGTGGGCATCTTCTATGTGAGTTTTTTGCCGCAGTTTATTCCGGCCGGGGCATCGGTCGCCCTGTGGTGTAGCCTGATGGCGCTGGCGCATATGCTTCTGGGGCTGGTGTGGAATGCGGTGTTGATTGGCGGCAGTCACTATTTCGCCGGTCATCTGCGTCAGCCACGGGTGCTGAAGGTGATGGATCGTCTGACCGGCTGTGTCTTTATCGGCTTTGCGGCGAAACTGGCGTTGTCCCGCCGCTAAACTCAGGGTTTGGTGGCAACCAGCACCGCACGCAGCGGCGCGGGATAACCCTCGACGGTTTTGCTGGCGTCGTCAGGATCGAGGAACTCGGCCAGCGATTCGCTGGTCATCCAGTCGGTACGACGCTGCTCTTCGGTGGTCGTGCGAGCGAAGTCGACGATGCGGACATCGACAAAACCGCTTTTCTCCAGCCAGCTCTTCAGCGCGTCGGCGGAGGGAATAAAGAACACATTGCGCATCTGTGCGTAGCGCTCGCCCGGCACCAGCACCTGATTAACGTCACCCTCAATTACTAAGGTTTCCAGCACCAGTTCGCCGCCGCTCACCAGCTGGTTTTTCAGCTGCAGCAGGTGATCCAGCGGGGAACGACGGTGATAGAGCACGCCCATCGAAAAGACGGTATCGAACGCCTGCAGCACCGGCAGTTGCTCAATCCCCAACGGCAACAGGTGGGCGCGACGATCGTCATTCAGCAGCTTGCGTACCGCTTCGAACTGTACCAGGAACAGCTGCATCGGATCGATACCGACCACCAGATGCGCGCCGGCACCGATCATGCGCCACATGTGATAGCCGCTGCCGCAGCCGACATCCAGCACCGTCCGGCCCGCCAGCGACGAGATATGCGGCAAGACGCGATCCCATTTCCAGTCGGAGCGCCACTCGGTGTTGATGTCGGTGCCGTAGAGCGAGTAAGGCCCTTTGCGCCACGGCATCAGATTACGCAGCAGTTTCTCAATGCCCTGACGGTGGCGATCGCTGATGTCATCGCGATCGGCGCTGACGCTGTGCAGCAGGTCAAGCTTTTGCGGCTCCAGTAGTGGCAGATATTCCAGCGACTTATACCAGTCCCGGAAGTGTCCGTGCAGGTTTTCCCGCTGCCATTCGCTGATTTGCGCTGGCAACACTTCCAGCCACTTCGCCAGCGGACCCACGGCGATTTGCTGATAAAAACGGCCAAAATCGATCATTTTAATGCCACCAGTGATCCAAAGTTAAAGCACTGGAACCAGAGTTCGGCGTGCGAGAAACCGGCCTGTTTCAGGCGGGCTTTGTGCGCTTCTACGCTGTCGGTCAGCATCACATTTTCCAGCATGCTGCGCTTCTGGCTGATCTCCAGTTCGCTGTAACCGTTGGCACGCTTGAAGTCGTGATGCATGTTAAACAGCAGCTCACCCACCTCGACGTCTTCAAAACTGAATTTTTCCGACAGTACCAGCGCACCGCCGGGCTTCAGCCCGTGCCAGATTTTCTCCAGCAGCGCCAGCCGCGCCGGCGGTTCGAGAAACTGCAGCGTGAAGTTGAGCACTACCAGCGAGGCGTTCTCAATCGCAACATCGCGGATATCCGCTTCCAGCACCGTCACCGGCGTGTCAGCGCGAAAGGCATCGATGTGGCGACGGCAGCGCTCGACCATCGCCGGGGAGTTATCCACCGCAATGATCTGGCAGCCGGGCACCTGAATGTTACGGCGCACCGACAGGGTAGCCGCGCCGAGTGAGCAGCCGAGGTCATACACCTGGCTGTCGGGCGTCACAAAACGTTCTGCCAGCATGCCAATCATCGAGATGATGTTGGAATAGCCCGGCACCGAGCGCTGAATCATGTCGGGAAAGACTTCAGCTACGCGCTCGTCAAAAGTCCAGTCGCCCAGTTTTGCAATGGGCGCTGAGAAGAGTTGATCGCGGTCAGACATATCGAAAATCCGAAGAGACGACGGAAAGGGCGCTATTCTGGCAGAAAGTGGGGCGGGCTGCACCCCTTAACCCGGCAACACTCAGTGTAGCGTCAGCACCAGTTCCCATGGCAGATAGATCAGGTTGAAAATCACCATGCCGCACAACGAAAACAGCGTCAGCAGCATGCCATATTTCCGTCCCGGCATGGCGCTGTGGCGCAGACCCCAGGCGTGCAGCAGGCGGCTGATAAAGAACAGCAGGGCGGTCAGATGAACCATCCAGATGTCGGCACCGTTCATCTCCATCATCACCAGCAACAGCAGCGCCAGCGGGATGGTTTCAATGGCGTTGCCGTGAATTCGAATCGCCATTTTTAAATCATGGTAACCGCCGTCGCCATAGGCGACCCGATAAAACCGGCGGTAACGCACCACATCCAGCGTAAACTTCATGACCAGCAACGCACCCCACACCACGTATAACGCGCTAACCATTGTGACTCCATCAGCATCAGTAAGGCGGCTATTCTAACCAGTGCGGAGGGCGCTGTCCTGTCCACTGATTAAAACAGTGATTCCTGTTGCGGCCAGTCGGGACCGCTGCCAATCTGCGGGTCAATCTGTTGCAGCTCGGGCCACAGCGCCTGCACCAGTGGAAATACCTGGCCCATATCCGGCGTATGCAGAAACAGCATCGCGTCACCCTGTTGCTGCCATTCCGCTAACTTTGCTCGCCAGATCTGAAACAGCGGCACGCTCTCCTCCACGCTGTCGCTGCCGATAAAGCGCACCATCGGCTGCGAGCCGGTGCGCAGAGCATGCGGCGGTACGCGCGGCTTCTGATTGCGTGCCGCCAGCGCCGCCGGGCTTTGCGAGGTTGATGCGTGGACCGGACGGCTGTCGAGGATTACAACTGTCCATTGATACACATTGCTAATTCTCAAATATGGTCATGTACACTCTGACAGTGATTCTAAGAGTGGGTAGGGTGATACGGGCCTCATAACTACTATTGCTTTCTACTTTGACGAGGTTATAGTGGTGTTCGGCACCCGCCTAAGTTTTGGACAGCTTAAAAAAGGTAGCAGTACATCCAATCACATTTAAACCTTCTTCATAGTGTCAGATCTGGCAAGTGGTTGAAGGTAACAAAATGTCCAATACCAAACCTTAAACGATTGCCAAGAGATCTGATACACCGGAGTGGTTTATCATGAAAGCTACTATCCAAGCTATCTGCTACAAGATTTCTCAACATTCTGAAATTCACAAGTCATCTCTTACACGTTCACAGATTCTTGAAGTGATCGCTGCTTTTCTTGGTTATAAAAGCTACGCTGCAATGCTTCAGGAAGAGAAAAACCCTGGGCAAGATTATGTATTGTCAGATGCTGAGTTCATCATCCTTAACCCTGCTCAGGGCCGTTACAGAGCTAAACACTTCAAAATGTCAGACACAGCTATTGATCTGTGTATCTCTGAGTTGAAAGAGGGTTTAACAGCTCCCGCCTGGCTCTCAATAGACGACTTTTACGATGACAATCAGGTAGGTTTTCTCGAACGCATCCAGGACGAGATTTTCTCATCAGATGACATTGTTAACAGCAATGCTGAATTTGAGGATTTACCTTATCTGAACCAGAAGATTACGGTTAGTGGCAATTTGTGGAAAGCTACACATGATTGGTCAATCGAAGATACCGGGACTTTGCAGGGTGGATACAGCAGCGATGGAGACCGTCTCTTCAATGGTGACAGTTTTGATGTCACGGCTAAATTTGCTTTCGCTAAAGCAGGTCGCGCAGGCTTGATATTTTTAGAAGACGATAGCCACTGTGTACTCAATGCCAACGAAGACTGGTACGATCCTGAGCTATTTTTGACGACTGAGTAATCAATCACAATTGCCAGATGTTGTAAGGGTGGCAGGGTAGAAACTTTGCCACCTTCACCAACTCACAATCTCGACCTCACCTGATTCGGATTAGTTTTTCTCATACTTCGCATTAGAAAATGTACGGTGAATAGTGCTTGATAGATATTGACAATGTGCGATAATTTTTACATAAACCAGAATCACGCATGACGACACAGCAGTTATGTTAACAGATCTTTTAAGAGTTCTGTTTACAGTCTGGTCACCTAAACAGAATGACTCTCCGCTACGCTCAACGAGTCTTATCGGTCGCTTGCTCCCTCTCTCTGAACAGTCCCACTTTACAGATTACTGATCAGTACCTCTGTACAGACTGAGCGAACTGGTGAGCGTTAAGCAACGATAAGGCAAAGCCAGTTGCATTCTGAACAGTCATACTTAACAGACCCCCCCCGTTACACTACTCCACAAGCTATTGTGACCCGTTCTAACCCCTCTCTTAACAGCATATCTACTATGTCTACAAAACACCCCATGGAAATCTTCAAATTTCTCTGCAAGCCCTTCTAATTACTACACTTTCCTGACTTTTTCATGGGACAGTAAAATGCACCCTGCACAAACCCCTTTGAGGCTCTGTGGGTTTCTAATTCACATAATAATTATAATGTCAATATGATAATCTTGACAATTATGTTAACAAGTGTTAGCATGTGTATATTAGCTAATTAATCAGGATCAGATTTATGAATGACAACGACTAAGCAGCCCCGTAACCGTAAACGCTGTGCACACTGCAAGAAGCGATTTGAAGCCTCCCGTTCATCAGTTCGCTACTGTTCATCCTCTTGCAGAGAAGCAGCCAAACGGAAAGAGTCAGACCCCGCAAAAGAACGCCGTCAAAAGTCACTCAAACTCGCTAAACACCCCCTGTATATCCTGCGTCAATCTAAATTCATAACCGACCTTCTACAGCAGATCGCCAGACATGGCTCTGTAGATTGCCTGTTAGATTTCCCGATTGAGTCTCTATACAGCTTATGGAAAGCACGTGGCAGACTGGCATTCAAAACAGGTACACAGGTTCACATCGCACACCTCGTACCATGCTCCAAGGGTGGGGCATACCATCCACTTAACCTGTCTCTGTTACCTGCAACGATTAACCAGAAGCAGGGCGCTCGCTTCAGATTCCCGAAAGGTATTGGCACACAGTGGACATCTAACCCAATCCAGCCATTCACTGGTGACCACGAACAGATCTGGACAGAACTGGTTAAAAAGCATCGAACCAAACTCACACAGTTCGCTAAGCGTCACCCTAAGATTTCAGGTACAGAACGTGTCAGAACAGCTCAGCGCCTCCTGAAAGCACCAGAGACAGACATACGTTACCTTTCAACAGTAATGTCTACGGCCCCTGAAAACCTTTCAGCCCTGTGTGACCGTCTGAGCATTGCAGAAGTACGCCAGTTAAACGGTACATCCACTGAAGACGAATCAGAAAAATGGCCTGCGGTCATGGTTCACATGTTCCATCTCCAGCGCCTTAAGCAATTCTACACAGACTCCGGTAAGCAGTGCACAGATCGCTTTATCAAAGTCATCTCAGCATTTCCCTCAGACAAGCTACCGATGGACATTATCGAAATTGCCTGCTGTGCAAGACCTGTTGAAGCCATGAACACGCTGCTTACACACATCATCGCCAACGAACACGACCTTCCATTTACCTTCGAGGACATCATGATGACCTTACAGACCGACGAAAACCTTTTCATCACCAGTGACCGTGATGGCAGTAATGAACACTCCCAGCACGTTGACCTTATCCACGAGAAGCAATTCCAGCGTGATGAAGACCTTCCAGCAGAAATGATCGCAATCCTTGACCGTCTGGAAGCTGAACTCTTCGCTAAAGCTGATAAAAATGCTCGTCTGGCATTGCTCAAAGCAAAGAAAACAGGCCAATCCCCTATCTATATTCTCGAACAAGCTGAACAGGCATTCTCAGGTAAACCAGCACTGTTTACCCGCTCTATGTCTCGCCTCGTGGACATCCTTAACGACGCAAGTTAACTATGTCTACAAAATACCCCATGAAAATCTGTAAAATCATCTGTAACTCATTATAATCATTACGATTTTACGACTTTTTCATGGGACAAGAAAAAGACCCCTGCACAAAAGGTATCCCTCCAATGTACACCCTCGCACCTACACCAGAGGTCACAGAGTTTTTGACACTGATTCACTCTGGAAAGTCTCCTTCACAGGCCGCCAGACAGTCTGGTCTCAACCCTCATGAATCGATCCTGATCCGTAAACTGGCAGGTCTCCCGGTTAACAGCCATCAGCCTCATATCCCTGAAAAAGTCGTTTACCTTCGATCTCAGGGAATGACTTACAAGCAGATCGCTCAGCATCTCAATATTTCACTGAGCTATGTGAACATCATTCTTCAGCGCCATCGCTCAGCAACTCGGTAAATAGCCATGCAACAGATAATTCACCATTTTTTCTACGACATACTGCCTACAGGGTTTTTCACCTTCTTCATCTCAAAACTATTTAACGACCTCTATAAATAGTTAACTTATTGATCTGTAATGATTATTCTGAGTATTCTTCTTGATAGTTGTCTGTCCAGATTATCGCTACTGTTTCACAGCTTTCCATTCTCTTAAAAAACAAAAGGTAACCTATGAATGACTACCACAATCACCACATCCAACGCTGATACTGTGACAGAGCAATCAGCCTCTTACAGCTTCCTTGAAGCCATTCTTCACAAAGACGCTGTAACACTCCGCAAATATGGTGTTGATGACAAGACCACTAATGCGATTGACCTGAAGACACAGATTGATGTTGCACAGAAGCTTTTAGCCTCCGACAACAACCAACGTCGATCAATGTCAAAGCGGCTTATGGCTGCTCAGGCTGGATTAACTGCCAAAAATAACGCACCAGACGGTACTACCCTCAACGCTGTGACAGGTGCACCTGCTGAACAAACTGCTCAATCAACTCCCGCCAAAGCAGCATTTCACCTGACAGTTCCAAAAACCCTGAAAGCAGTCTGACGTTCACATAGGGTATGCCTTATTAGTTCATGTGATTAAATCACTCATCACATTCATATTGAGTATAAATATTGACTTATCATGAACTATTCACGTATAGTCAGATAAATTAACTTATCGTGAACTCCGAGGCTGAACATTATGGATACGCTGCTTTACCTAAGAGCCAGTACAGACGAACAAGATGCTAACCGTGCTCGTGAGTCGATGCTTCAGTTTGCTGCTGATCATGGGCTGAATATCATCGCTGAATACGTTGATAATGCTTCAGGAGCATCGTTACAGCGTCCTGAACTGAACAGACTGCTCAAGGATGCCCGTAAGAATGACGTCTTGCTGGTGGAGTCTACAGACCGCTTAACACGCTTATCGGCTGAAGAGTGGGAACAACTGAAGATGCTGCTCACAGAACGTGGACTCAGACTTGTGATTGCGGATGTACCCACCAGCTACATGAACATGCAAACGGGCAATGCTGTTACAGACGGTATCCTTAAGGCTATCAATCAGATGCTGGTCGAGATACTCGCTACGATGGCTCGTGAAGACTACGAGAAACGTAAACAGCGTCAGCTACAGGGAATAGCGAAAGCTAAAGAGGCGGGTCTGTACAAGGGCAGGGCAGCGGATACAGCACTACGTTCGAAGATCCTGGTTAACCGTCAGAAGTTCCCAACAATGTCTCAGAAGGAACTCGCACAGCTTTCAGGATGCTCTGTAGGACTGGTAAACAAAGTTCTAAAAACATTGGCCTGAGAGCTATCTCTGGTTGGTTCTTCATTTCATTGTGACAGTTCCGACCAGATAGCTATAAAGTTCTATAAATATCATTAGGTTAACGATATTTTCACATTTCGCCGAGAATTCTGAGCGTAAGTCTGACCGTCTAAGCACCGAAAGTTAGACTTCAACAAAATCCTCCAGATATCCCTCCACCAGTTTTATCCCCCTTCAGATTTTAGAAAAAAAGAGGTCACCAGTAATGTTCAAGCCAACACGTTCAGAAATTCTTGAGAATAGAAGCTTGTCCGAAAAGGATCGTCAGAGAGAAATCCTGCGACAGCGTGCTTTCCGTGATGTACGAGCACAAGCAAACCTGCACCGTAGCCTGCCAACTGAGCCTGCTCATCATTATCAGAACAGCGAAGGGTATAGCGTGACAGTAAACAGCCTCCCCTTATCACTTTTCTAATACACTGTCAACAAATATCTTGACAGTTTTTACAGAAATGCTAAGATTAAAGAGTGGTCAGTTCTCTCTATCAAGTTCTCCCCATAGTGCGGTGTAAACCTTCACCGCCTATTCAATATCTCTCTGCAAAGATGTCTTATCGGTCATCTCAAACCAAATCCCGTAGCTTCCCATATCTCCAGTGGCATCAAAGCGCAGGTGCAAGAACTCCTACTCCGTTCTTTAGCGGGGTCACGGTTTCAGGAGTCTTTGCAGATAGATATTTTCCTGAGTATTCGTCGTCATACTGATAATCGGGTTGGCGACATTTTTTTAAAAGGTACCCCGCTAATGATTATTACCCCAGCAATCTACGTATTAACTATGACTCTCTGGCACATCGACACGATTTATAAGGTGGCACGATGAACATTGTCCAGTGGAAAGACCCTGAAGACCTGTCCAGAGGCTTCGTGATTGACCTCCAACACTGCTCTGTTAAGCAACTGCTTCAGACCGTCTACAAGAACCCTGAACAACTGATCAGTGCGTTCTCTGACTGTTTCTTACTCATGCGTTATTCACCAGAAGAAGCACAGGAGATGTCTCTGAACCTGTACACGCAGACACGGTTACATGTGACCCAGCTCCTTCAGAACCACATTGACATTCCTTACGTTCAAATCCCCGCTAACGCTGCTGTGCAGCACTAAGGCTTTTAATGACAGACACACAGAAATCACCAGAACTCCTAAAAGCTGAATCTCACGCAGCAGCTTTAGCCAGTATTGCCCGTTCAGAACATGAACCTACTCCGACCGACACAGTGACATATCGTGAAGAATTCAACCCTGCTACTGGTCGCTCACGACTCATCCCTGTTGCTCCGGTTGACACTGATCAAGAACTCGCCGACAAGCTTCAGTCTATCGCAGACGCACAGAACCTTAGCTTACAGGTTAACGCTGATGACGATGAGCGACAGAAGACCTTTGATCAGTTATTCCCCTCAGAACAGCGTCGTATGGTGGAAGAGTACTGGACACCGATCATCACAAAGCTGATCCGAGAACATCAGACTGCCTTTGACGATGTCGAAGATTATGAGTCATCAGAGGGTACTTATCGTGCCAGAATTCAGGCAGAGTTTGCCTTCAACCTCAAACACCCAGACATCAAAACGTTGCAAGTCCAAGGTGATTACCACTTCAACACATTGCTTGCGAATGGCTTGCTTAATATTGAAAGCTACAAACTTTGTGAGCGCAGGAGCAACGGAGGCGGGGTTCAGATAGTCAACGGTGCTCTCGCCCCATCTCAGGGGAGTTTCACATTAGTCTATATACCTGGGAACGTACCTAATGTGATGCATTACGCACAGTCACCAGAAGCTATCGCATATTCGCAAAAGCTTTATGATGCAGATTTACAGCGCCTTATTCAGAACCGTAAAGCCGTTTCAGTAAAGCTCACTGAAGCTAAAAAAAAGGCTCGCGATCAGCTTTCAACTATCCAAACGTTTGATCAGCTTATTTCAGACTCAGTCAAACGCGCTGTTAATAAAAAATAATAAAGGCTCCCTATTCAGGGGGCTTTTTCTTTTTCTGAAGGAAATAATATGAATGACCACATCATCAAAAGTCACTGTCGATGAATTTGTGATTCAGATGTCTTTGTCAGACACAATTCTACGTGGTCTGGCAAAGCTTGAGAAACAGATTCTGCCTATCGCTAACCGCATGGAGAGAACGCTTAACCGTCCCTTCGCTAAAGACCGCTCAGCAGCCCTGAATAAAACTTTCGATAAAATTGAGAAGCGTGCTACTCAGGCAGGGAAAAGCATCAACAAATCACTGTCACGCGGATTTGCTATCGGTCAGGCTAACTCAGGTCTATTTAATCGTTATGAGACAGAAGGCTTAAACGCTGCCCGTAAAGTTGGGGCAGCTATGCGTGCTGCTTATCGTGTCCGTGGGTCTGTACCCCCATTACCCCCCCTATCTCGACCTGGTCAACCTCGTATCACTACACGTCAACGTATCGAGGATATCCACCAGCGCCAGTTAACATCAGGCTTCTATGGTCAGATGGTTAACCGTGATGCTGATCGTGCTGCACAGTACCGTTCACGTCTTGAACGTCTCAGAATGGAATCTACCGCTGCTGGTGACTTTCGTGGCTTCCGTCAAAATCTTAGAACTCTTAATTATGAGTTTGCTCAGACTCAACGAGTAGCCTCACAGCAGCGTGCAGCACAGCGTTTACAGGCTCTTGAAGCGTCTAATGCTGGTAGTGGGTTATCACGTCTTGCAGACTCCGCAGGTGGGCTTGTAGCAGGCTTCTTTGCTCTCAATCGAGCTATGGCCTTTCTACAGGAATCAATCACCATCGGTGGTAAGTTCCAGCAGGCTCACACGATGGGGGTGGTGGCTTACGGTTCAGAAACTGAAAATACACGTATGACCCAGAAGTCTGATGACATCTCTCGTGGGTATGGCCTTGACCCTCTTCAGACACGTGAACAGATGGCTCAGATGCGTATGACAATGCCTGAGAACTTCTCGAACGATAAGATTGCTGAACTGTTTGAGAATGAGTCTGTATTTGCGCATACAACAGGTATGGATCCTCAAGCTGTGGGACGTCTTAACTATGCTTTACAACAGATCGCTGTCAGTGCTCATCTGATGGGTCAGGACTTTATGCAGGTAGTCAATGCGAGTCCAGCACTTGTTAAAAAACTCCAGCAGCTACACGGTCTCCAGAATAGCTCCCAACTCAAAGAGTATTACAAGACTGTACCAGGTTCTGCATTTGTTTCAGACGCTCTTAAGGTCATGAAACCGACCGATCAGCAAAAGACTATGGCTCAAAACAACATCATCGCTGCTCAGGGACGTCTGGCTGGTTCTATGCAATTTGCTAAGCGTGATTTCTTTGATCAGATGGAAAAGCCTATCGTCCGCCTTTTCGCTACCCTGACAGATTCCGCTGATAACCTCGGAGTAGTATTAACACCTGCTGCTAAAGGGGTAGGGTTCCTTGCTGATCGTATCAGCGACCTTGCATCTGGTTCAAACAATGCAGCAATGAATATCTCTGGATATGCAGGACTCGCGTCAGAGCGCTTTGACATGTTTTATTCTGATCTGGACAAATCCACTCAACAGAACCTAAGCAAACTGTCGGGTGTTTTCAATGAATGGTTTGATGCTCTCATTGTGATTATCGCTGGTAAGCTTGCATTAGCTGGAATCTCAAAAGTTGGTCAGTTGGCAGGCTACGGTGGAATCGGGGGCATGATGGGAGCAGCAGGTCGCACTTTCGGTGTAGCGGCTGCTGTTGTGCTGGGTAAGGAACTTGGCGATCTTGTATTTGACCAATGGATACCTGCATTCCACAAGGCTATGGGCTGGGATGACACTAAAACTAATCGCGGTGGAAACGTTGTTGAAGGTAGCTGGGTCGATACAGGGCTTAACTGGTTAGACAACGCGGTTGATACTCTCAAAAAGGCACCACTACCGGGAACTGGTTATCCATCTCTCGCCCCGTCGATTGTCTCATACCTTCCACCAGCCCCGCAGCCAATCACCTTTGCACCTCTGAAGGTAGAGATCAGCAACACAGGCAGCCTGAACGTGACTATGCCTGATGGCTCTGTCCAGAGAGTTGCACTCGACGCTATCCAGTCACAGCATGAGCTACAGATGATGTCTGCTCAGGGACTTCAAGGTGGCTGGCAGGGTGCAGGGAACAATGCTGGATTCACACCATCTTCACTGATGAAATAAACCTAACCCTGTTCAGTGAAAGCTGTTCAGGGTTTTCGTTTATCTGATTAAGGGTAATTGATTGTCTTTAAAGGTCTTTATCCAATAACCCACCAGCATTTTTCACTTGAAATGATAATCCTCAAGGCTCATTATGGGTTTATTAGATAAACAGCCACAAGGATGTAAAATGTCTACGCTTCTTCAAGACTATCAAGTTGAATTAGACCCTGAAGTTATAAGCGAATTTCGTGATGCAGTTAATAGTAATGACTCTTTTGTATGTAATTACTTTAAAAACCGAAATGGTAAAAATCACTGGAATGCTATTTGTAGTTGCATGGATTGGATTAGTGTAACAGTCAGATATATTAACAACTATCCAGAGATCTCAAAAGATATGGATGTTAAAGCGATGCAAATATACTCGCTCATTTCATCCATTGATATAATACATGAATCACTCACTCAATTACATCGTGTTATAGTTGACGGGAATATGAAAAGCTGGCCCTTTAAGGGGCGGTCTCAGATCTTTAACAACAAAGTTAAACACCTCTCACATTGTGATGATGATGACTACTTTAGAGAAATAAGAGCTATATTTGGAGCGCATCCAACTGCTTTAAAAGGTGAGCAAGGCGAGAGAATGTTTGCAAGTTGGCCTCATGACCATTCGTTCCAAGGTGAGGATTTTACCGTAAACTTGTACAGCAACATCCCAGATAAAAAAGATATTCATTTTGGTATTTATATCAAGGAGTTGTTGGAATATGCAAAAGAGCGCTATGAGTATCTTTTTGAACTTGAGAGATTACTTTCTTTATTGTTTCAAAAATACTGCTTAGAATTGGAAACTAAAGTTATACCTCAGACGCATAACACACTTGATGAAATTAGACTTCTGAGTGAAGAGAATGAAGAAAGGTTAGGTAGTGACTATTATCACGGTATTTTGTGGGAGTTGGATATATTATTCAGTGCTGAGTTGTCTGAGCCACATCTTAAGTCAGAAGAGCAGGAGTACAAAGACGAACTTTTGCAGTTGGTGAATGAGATAAGAAAAAACATACAGTCAATGAACATGGTTGATTTAGAATACGATTATCTTTTGCCAGGTTCCTTACCGAAAAACCATTTGCAGTATGACATATCAAAAGTTTTAACATCAATATCAAACGATAGATATGATCCACTGTTGCGCATGTATGTTAAAAATTTCAATGAGTACAGTAATAATCATTACGATTTCAAGCTATCCGAGAGTATTAACGTGATATATTTGAAAATTAAACTAATGATTTACGCCACAATCAAGAAAAAATGTTTAATTGAGTGGACTCTGCTTCAATGGAAATACAGAGTCCTGTTATATTATTCAGACTCGTTCACCCAATCAGGCGCGTCAGCCATCAACATGTGATTCGGTGTGTGACCTTTTCCATTGGTAAACCGCACTTCTGAGTAACCCATTACAGGCAACAGTTCCAGATCCCTGGCTCCATCAATAACCCTGTCCAGTGGGTAATCGTGGAACACAAGCCCGTTATGAAAATCAATCCTGCAAACCTTTCTGGCTGTATCCACTGTGATACAACGGATCATGCGCTTGATGATGATTTGAGCCTCTATCCTGTCCTTTTTAACAGTCAGATCCAGATGGTTAATCGTATCCAGCTTGCTTGATTGGTCACGCTGATGGGCTTCTGCAACAGCCTTTTCAGCTTCCTTAATCTGTTTGTTCAAACCTCGTAATTCACCAGCAATAGACTCAGTGTCATCTGTCAGCATAGCCAGCTTAACAAGCCTCTCCCGCTGCTTCTGTAGCGTTTCTAATGAAGACTGAAGGCTACCTATTACCTTCCCGTTATCGCTGCTCAGATTGAGCCTGTGCGCGTTATACAGCAGCCCCTGAACCAGTGCTTTATCAGTCTGTAACCGGGATATCCCCTTTGCATCGCATCGACCTTCATACTTCATTGAACACCTGTAGTTGCCTGAACGTTTATCAGTTACACCGCTCACGATCATCACGAACCCACATTTAGCGCAGCGCATAACGCCCTTAAACAGATTCGTTAGCAATGGCTTATCAGATGATGGTCTGCGTCCTGAACCTTCTTTAAGTTGCTGTACAGCGAAGAATTGCTCTTGTGTGATAACAGCGGGGTAGTAGTCGGGGATCTCCTGAACACTTTTGACAACCATCGACTTAGAAGGAACTTTATAGCCAATCACCGCACGATTGCTCAGAAGTTCGGTTACAGATGATTGCGACCACACACCAGCCTTTGATCTGAACTGATTGAGTGTGACAAACCCTTCCTCATTCATCTGTTTGGCTATCTTCATATGGGACAGACCATCAAGACGAAGCTGGAAGACACGCTGAACAGCTTTTACATTTTCGGGTATCTGCTCGAACTCTGTACCATCTTCAGAAACCCTGAGCCATGCTACACAGCGACGAGACATTATCTTGCCCGTTGATTCTGCTTCTCTACGTTTATTAGCCCACGCTGATTGAAGCCTCTTCGACTTGGTCAGTGACTCTTCGTGCGCTCTTTCCATCACCAGCATTGCCTTGATCATTGACAGGCTGTCTCTCAGCGACTCTTCCTTGTACCAGCTACCATCCACCAGCGTGACTACTTCAACACCTGCTCTGAGTATCTTCCTGAGTTGTTCGCCAGCCTTATCTATGTCCTGCCTTGAAACCCTGTCCAGACTCTCCACCAGCAGCACTGATCCCGGTTCGATGAAACCAGACTCAACAGCAGCCAGAAACTCACCAAACGCCCCAGATTTAGCATTAGCGCCAGAGTAACCACTGATTCCTAAGTCCTGAAAACGCATGTGTTCATCCAGAACATAACCGGGATTATGTTCAAGCCATGTGTTTATGAGTCTGCTCTGGCGTTTGGTACTGTCACCCTGAACCTGTGATTTTGTTGAAAAGCGTATGTAACTGATGGCTTTTGGCATGGGGAAACCCTGAATAGTCTGCTGATCCAGAGTGTATCATAAGGCAGGTTACATCAGCATCACCCGGTTAACGCTGCGTGCCAGCAAGCCCCGATTCAGCGCTCGCTCGGCTTCACCTTTGGCAAAAAACGCCGCATGGCGCACTTCGACACCGTATTCAAAACGCGCGGGCAGGCTGTCCAGAAAGCGCCAGAGATCGTTAAGCTGCGCCGGGGAAAACGTGGCAGGCAGCTGCAGCCAGTATTGACCAATGCGATCGGCCAGCGGTTCCATCAGCCGCAGAAAGTCGGTCAGCAGGTCATCGCTGTGCTGCAGCGCCGCCTGATGGCTGATGGTATTGGGGAACTTAAAGCAGAAGCGAAAGGCATCATGCGTCATATCACGCCAGCGCAATACGGTGTCGGGCGCGGGCAGCGCATATAGCGTGGTGTTGCCTTCAACACAGTGAAAATAGCGGGCATAGTCAGCCAGATTCTCAATACCCCAGCGTTTCCAGTGTGAGTGCTGCCACTGTGGCAGGCCAATACGAAGCGTCACGCCCTCTCTCCTGGCTCAGAATGAAGATTTACGATTATCCTCTAAGGTCATGCCCCGGTGCAAACAGGTCAACTGCCGATGAAATCGCCGCTTTGGCGCGGCTCTACTTATCCTGTTTGCCTTTTTCCATTATAATGACCGCCATTTTTGCGACAGCATCGCATCAGGTTACGCGGCCGGATGCTGTCAGCTGCAGCGGCGAAGTTAAAAGGATAGCGTTATGCGTACAGAATATTGCGGACAGCTCAATCTGTCTCATGTGGGTCAGCAAGTCACTCTTTGCGGCTGGGTAAACCGCCGTCGCGATCTGGGAAGCCTGATTTTTATCGATATGCGCGACCGTGAAGGCATCGTGCAGGTGTTCTTTGATCCCGATCGTCAGGACGCGTTTAAGCTGGCTTCTGAACTGCGTAACGAATTCTGTATCCAGATCACCGGTACCGTGCGTGCCCGTGACGATAAGAATAAAAACAGCGAAATGGCGACCGGGGAAGTCGAAGTGTTTGCCCATGCGCTGAACATCATCAACCGCTCTGAGCCGCTGCCGCTGGATGCTAACCAGAACAACAGCGAAGAAGCGCGCCTGAAGTACCGCTATCTGGACCTGCGTCGCCCGGAGATGGTGACCCGTCTGAAAACCCGCGCGAAAATCACCAGCTTCGTGCGCCGTTTTATGGATGATGAGGGTTTCCTCGATATCGAAACCCCAATGCTGACCAAAGCCACGCCGGAAGGCGCGCGCGACTATCTGGTGCCGAGCCGGGTGCATAAAGGCAAGTTCTATGCGCTGCCGCAGTCGCCACAGCTGTTCAAACAGCTGCTGATGATGTCGGGCTTCGATCGCTACTATCAGATCGTTAAATGCTTCCGTGATGAAGATCTGCGTGCCGACCGTCAGCCAGAATTTACCCAGATCGACGTCGAAACCTCCTTCATGACCGCGCCACAGGTGCGTGAAGTGATGGAGCGTTTAATCCGCAATCTGTGGCAGGACGTGCAGGGTGTGGATCTCGGTGAGTTCCCGCAGATGACCTTCGCCGAAGCGATGCACCGCTACGGTTCCGATAAGCCAGACCTGCGCAACCCGATGGAGCTGGTGGACGTCGGCGATCTGCTGAAAAATGTCGAATTCCAGGTCTTCTCTGGCCCGGCGAACGATGCAAAAGGTCGTGTGGCGGCATTGCGCGTGCCAGCCGGTGCGCAGCTGAGCCGTAAGCAGATTGATGAATACGGCAAGTTCGTTGAGATTTACGGTGCCAAAGGCCTGGCGTGGATGAAAGTTAACGTGCGCGCCGATGGTCTGGAAGGTGTGCAGAGTCCGGTGGCGAAATTCCTGAATGCGGAAATTGTGGAAGGCATTCTGAGCCGCACCGGCGCACAGGATAGCGACATCATTTTCTTTGGTGCCGATCGCGCCAAAGTGGTCGCTGACGCGCTGGGCGCGCTGCGTCTGAAAGTGGGCCGCGATCTCAGCATCACCGATGAGAAAGCCTGGGCGCCGCTGTGGGTCATCGACTTCCCGATGTTCGAAGAGGACGAAGAGGGCGGCCTGGCGGCGATGCACCATCCGTTCACCGCGCCGAAAGAGATGAGCGCAGAGGAACTGGCTGTTGATCCAACCCGTGCTGTGGCGAATGCCTACGACATGGTGATTAACGGTTACGAAGTGGGTGGCGGTTCCGTGCGTATCCACAACGGCAAAATGCAGCAGACGGTGTTCAGCATTCTGGGTATTGAAGAGCATGAGCAGCGCGAGAAGTTTGGCTTCCTGCTGGATGCACTGAAGTTCGGTACGCCGCCACACGCTGGCCTGGCGTTTGGTCTGGATCGCCTGACTATGCTGCTGACCGGTACCGATAACATTCGTGACGTGATTGCGTTCCCGAAAACCACCGCCGCGGCCTGCCTGATGACCGAAGCCCCAAGCGAAGCGAATCCCGCCTCGCTGCTGGAGCTGGGCATTCAGGTGGTAAAAAAAGAAAAGCCTGAGAATAAATAATGGGCTATAAACACCCGGTTTCGGTGCTGGTAGTCATTATGGCGCGCGACACAGGCCGGGTGTTAATGCTGCAGCGGCAGGACGATCCGGCCTTCTGGCAGTCGGTCACAGGCAGCCTTGAAGCAGGGGAGTCGCCGCTGACTGCCGCCGTGCGTGAAGTGGGCGAAGAGTTGGGTATCGACGTGCTGGCCGAGCGGCTGGAGATGGAAGATTGTCAGCGTCAGATCGTCTTTGAAATCTTTCCGCACTATCGCCATCGTTATGCACCCGGTGTCACCCATAATCACGAGCACTGGTTCCGGCTGCGGTTGCCAGCAGAGCGTGATATCGCGCTGACCGAGCATCTGGCGTTTCGCTGGCTGCGACCGGCGGAGGCTGCGGCACTCACCAAGTCCTGGAGTAATCGCCAGGCGATTGAAGAATTTACCTGAATCGCTGCCGCCGCGCATTTTTCCGGCGACGGATCGATTAAATTTGATGAATCTGGTGAGTTTTAACAGGACTACACCAACCTATTGAACAGTCAGGCGTAATCAGCGCCGCGAGGTTGTTCACCGCCAGCGCGCCCTGACCCGCGTACCGGGGTACGGGCGTTGCGAGAACGGCAGGGGACAAGTTCGCCAGCAGGATAGCCTGCACCATGCTAAGTTCGGAGAAAACGTAAAATGGCAGGACACAGTAAGTGGGCAAACACTAAACACCGTAAGGCGGCGCAGGATGCTAAGCGCGGCAAAATCTTCACCAAAATCATTCGTGAACTGGTGACAGCGGCCAAGCTGGGCGGCGGCGATCCGGGTTCAAACCCGCGTCTGCGTGCAGCAATGGATAAAGCGCTGGCGAACAACATGACGCGTGACACCATGGATCGCGCCATCGCGCGCGGTGTGGGCGGCGATGACAATGCCAACATGGAAACCATCATTTATGAAGGTTACGGTCCAGGCGGCTCCGCTATCATGATCGAATGCCTGAGCGACAACCGTAACCGTACCGTCGGCGAAGTGCGTCATGCCTTCACCAAAACCGGCGGTAATCTCGGCACCGACGGCTCTGTGGCTTACCTGTTCAACAAGAAAGGCGTGATCTCCTATGCGCCAGGTCAGGATGAAGATGCGGTAATGGAAGCGGCACTGGAAGCCGGTGCAGAAGACGTGGTCAGCTACGACGACGGCGCGATTGATGTCTTCACCGCCTGGGAAGAGATGGGCACGGTGCGTGATGCACTGGAAGCACTCGGCCTGAAAGCGGATACCGCAGAAGTGGCGATGATCCCGACCACCAAAGCGGAAATGGATGCGGAAACGGCCCCGAAACTGCTGCGTCTGATCGACATGCTGGAAGATTGCGACGATGTGCAGGAGGTTTATCACAACGGTGAGATCTCCGACGAGGTGGCGGAAACGCTGTAATGGCGCTGATCCGCACCCCCTTAACCGGAGAGGCTTAATGTCGATTATTCTGGGTATCGATCCCGGTTCGCGCATCACCGGTTATGGTGTCATTCGTCAGACCGGCCGCCAGCTCACCTATCTGGGCAGCGGCTGTATCCGCACTAACACCACTGAGCTGCCCGCCCGCCTGAAGCTTATTTATGCGGGCGTCTGTGAGATCATCACCCAGTTTTCGCCCGATTATTTTGCCATCGAACAGGTGTTCATGGCGAAGAATGCGGATTCCGCACTGAAACTGGGCCAGGCGCGTGGCGCGGCGATTGTCGCGGCGGTCAACCACGATCTGCCGGTATTCGAGTACGCCGCGCGTCAGGTGAAACAGACGGTGGTCGGCATCGGCAGCGCCGAGAAAAGCCAGGTACAGCACATGGTGCGAACCCTGCTGAAACTGCCAGCCAACCCGCAGGCGGATGCCGCCGATGCGCTGGCCATCGCGATTACCCATTGCCACGTGTCGCAGAATGCCGCGCGGATGAGCGACAGCAAGCTGGTGCTGACCCGCGGGCGTTTACGGTCGGGTTAAGCGCACTGACGCAGTGAACCCCCGCAGGCTGGATATTCATCCAGCCTTTTTTATGTTATAAAATCCGCCACATTCGTTAGTTAAGGAAGTATTCAGGTGATAGGTCGTTTACGGGGCAATATTCTGGAGAAGCAGCCGCCGCTGGTGCTGCTTGAGGCGCACGGCGTAGGCTATGAAGTCCATATGCCCATGACCTGTTTCTATGAGTTACCTGAACTGAATCACGAAGCGGTGATTTTTACCCACTTCGTGGTTCGCGAAGATGCGCAGCTGCTGTTCGGCTTCAACAGCAAACAGGAGCGAGCGCTGTTTCGTGAATTAATTAAGGTGAATGGCGTCGGCCCGAAACTGGCGTTAGCCATCCTCTCAGGCATGTCGGCACAGCAGTTTGTCACCGCGGTCGAGAAAGAGGAGATCGCCTCGCTGGTGAAACTGCCGGGTGTGGGCAAGAAGACCGCTGAGCGTCTGGTGGTTGAGATGAAGGACCGCTTTAAAGGAATGCATGGCGATCTGTTTGGCGGTGATTCCGCCTTCACGCTCACCACCCCGAACGCGGAACCGGAAACCAATGATGCGGAAGCCGAAGCGGTTGCAGCGCTGGTGTCGCTGGGTTATAAACCGCAGGAAGCCAGTCGTATGATCAGTAAAGTCGGTCGACCGGATGCGGATTGCGAAACCCTGATCCGCGAAGCGCTACGCGCCGCCATTTGAGGTAAGTCATGATAGAAGCCGACCGCCTGGTCTCTGCTGTAAGCGTTAACGAAGAAGAGAGTCTCGATCGCGCCATTCGCCCGAAAATGCTGACCGAATATGTTGGTCAGCCGCAGGTGCGTGAGCAGATGGAGATTTTCATCAAGGCAGCGCAGCTGCGCGGCGATGCGCTGGATCATCTGCTGATCTTTGGCCCGCCGGGACTCGGGAAAACCACCCTGGCGAACATCGTCGCTAATGAGATGGGGGTTAACCTGCGCACCACATCCGGCCCGGTGCTGGAGAAAGCGGGTGACCTGGCGGCGATGCTGACCAACCTTGAACCGCACGACGTCCTGTTTATCGATGAAATCCATCGTCTGTCACCGGTGGTGGAGGAAGTGCTCTATCCGGCGATGGAGGATTATCAGCTGGACATCATGATTGGTGAAGGCCCGGCTGCCCGGTCGATTAAGCTCGATCTGCCGCCGTTTACCCTGATTGGTGCCACCACCCGCGCCGGTTCACTCACCTCACCGTTACGCGATCGCTTTGGCATTGTGCAGCGGCTGGAGTTCTATCAGGTGAAAGATCTGCAGCACATCGTGGGCCGCAGTGCCGCCTGTCTGGGCCTGGCGCTGAGCGACGAAGGCGCGCTGGAGATCGCCCGTCGCGCCCGTGGAACGCCGCGTATCGCCAACCGTCTGCTGCGCCGGGTACGTGACTTCGCCGAAGTGCGCGCTAATGGTGAGCTGAGCGGTGAGGTCTCCTCCAGCGCACTCGATATGCTGAACGTCGACAGTGAAGGGTTCGATTACATGGACCGCAAGCTGTTGCTGGCGATTATTGATAAGTTCATGGGCGGACCGGTCGGGCTGGATAACCTGGCGGCTGCCATTGGCGAAGAGCGTGAAACCATTGAAGATGTGATCGAGCCCTTTTTGATCCAGCAGGGGTTTATTCAGCGCACACCGCGCGGCCGAATGGCCACGCAGCATGCGTATCGTCATTTTGGTATCACCCGCGAGGTCTGATCAGACCGCCGGCTTACGCACCATGCTGAAGATAAACAGGATGGCCGCGCACAGCACCACCGACGGACCGGCGGGCGTGTCATAAAAGGCCGAGAAGGTCAGACCGCCGGTGACGGCGAGTACGCCAATAATCACCGCCACGCCAGCCATCCCTTCGGGGGAACGGACAAAACGACGTGCGGTGGCAGCCGGGATGATCAGCAGGGACGTAATGATCAGCGCGCCGACAAACTTCATCGCCACCCCAATCGTCAGCGCGGTGACCAGCATCAGAATCAACCGGGTACGCTGAATATTGACGCCATCCACCTGTGCCAGTTCCGGGCTGATGGTCATCGACAGCAGCGAACGCCACTGCCACGCCATCACCAGTAACACCACCACTACGCCGCTACCCATCATCCAGAGATCGTCCGGCGTGACCGCCAGCAAATCGCCAAACAGATAGGCCATCAGATCGACCCGCACGTTCTTCATCAGGCTGACCACCACCAGACCCAGCGATAGCGCACTGTGCGCCATGATACCGAGCAGGGTATCGATTGCCAGATGCGGACGCCGCTCCAGCCACACCAGTCCGAGCGCCAGACAGACCGTCACCAGGATCACGGCGTAGTAGGGGTTGACGTTAAACAACAGACCAAAAGCGACGCCGAGCAGTGAAGCATGGGCCAGCGTATCGCCGAAGTAGGACATTTTGCGCCAGACCACAAACGACCCCAGCGGGCCTGCAGCCAGCGCTAACATCACGCCGCCTATCCAGCCCGGTAATAACAACTCAATCATGATGAACCCTGTCCTTTGCGTAAAACAATTCGTCCCTGAAGGTCGTGACGGTGATTATGGTGGTGGCGATAAATGGCCAGCTGCTGCGCGCCGCGAGGACCGAACATGGCGATAAATTCGGGATGTTGCGACACCGCTTCCGGCGTACCGGAACAGCAGATGTGGTGATTTAGACACAGTACCTCATCGGTTTTGGCCATCACCAGATGCAGATCGTGGGAAACCATCAGCACGCCACAGTTCAGTTCATGACGCAGCTGATCGATCAGATCGTACAGCGCCACCTGACCATTAACGTCTACGCCCTGGGTCGGCTCGTCCAGTACCAGTAGCTGCGGCTGGTTGAGCAGGGCGCGCGCCAGCAGTACCCGCTGGGTTTCACCGCCGGAGAGTTTTTGCAAGGGCGCATTGAGCAGGTGACCTGCCTGAACGCGTTTAAGTGCGGGCAGAATCTCAGCGCTTTTACTGCCGCGCGATAAACGCATAAAGCGTTCTACCGTGACCGGCAGCGTCGGATCGATGTGCAGTTTTTGTGGCACATAGCCGATGCGCAAGCCAGGGCTACGTTTGAGCGTGCCGCTGGTCGGGGCTAACAGCCCCAGCACCACTCGCACCAGTGTCGACTTTCCCGCACCGTTAGGTCCCAGCAACGTCAGAATGCGGCCCGGCTGCAGCGCAAGGCTTACGCCAGATAACACAGCGCGCTGGTCAAATTTAATCGAAATGTTTTCGAGTGTAACAAGTGAGTTCATAGTATTTACAGGTTGCACAGAATTTCGAATGTTATAATATCACATTCCACCTTCTGGTCACGATGGAATGACGCATAATGTTACATATTAAAAAAGGCGCACTTTTCGCCTTAACTGCTTTATCCGCTACAGCTTCATTTACCTTTGCAGCACACGCCAATGTGGTTGCTTCACTTAAACCGGTCGGTTTTATCGCGGCGGCGATTGCCGATGGCGTGACTCCGGTCGAGGTTCTGCTGCCGGACGGGGCCTCAGAGCACGATTACGCACTGCGTCCTTCTGATGCAAAACGTATAAAAAACGCGGACTTAGTCGTATGGGTCGGGCCTGAAATGGAAGCCTTTATGGCGAAATCTGTGGCTGAACTACCGGCTAAAAAAAATCTGTCGATGGCCGATATTAATGGGGTTAAACCGCTATTGATTAGCGGTGGGGAAGATGAAGATGAACACGAAGCAGAAAAATCCGAAGCCGCAGACGCCGAGGCCCATCATCATCATCACGGCGAGTTTAATATGCACCTGTGGTTGTCGCCGGAGATAGCACGGAAAACCGCGGTTGCAATCCATGAAAAATTATTGGAACTTATGCCGCAAGATAAAGCCAAACTTGACGCCAACCTCCAGCAGTTTGAGGTAGCTTTGGCGGATACGGACAAACGCGTTAGCGCACAACTCGCGCCGGTCAGAAATAAAGGATATTTCGTTTTTCACGACGCTTACACGTACTTTGAAAAACACTACGGTCTCTCGCCCGCCGGGCATTTTACCGTCAATCCTGAGATTCAACCGGGCGCTCAGCGTTTACACCAAATACGAACACAGTTGGTTGAGCAAAAGGCGGTCTGCGTCTTTGCTGAGCCACAATTCAGGCCAGCAGTCATCGATGCTGTCGCCCGCGGAACGCAGGTGCGTAAAGGTACGCTCGATCCGCTGGGAACAGACATCAGCTTAGCTAAAGATAGCTATGTGAAATTCCTCTCACAGCTGTCGAGCCAGTATGCAAGCTGCCTGAATGGAGCATGAGGAATAGGTAAAAGTGCAGCAGATAGCCCGCTCTGTCGCCCTCGCATTTAATAATTTGCCGCGCCCCCACCGCGTTATGCTGGGTTCTTTAACTGTTGTGACACTGGCCGTCGCCGTCTGGCGGCCTTACGTTTATCACCCCACCGATGATGTGACGCCTATCGTCAAAACCATCGAGCTGGATAAAAATGAACTCCGCACGCTGCTGCCGGAAGCCAGTGAGCCGATTGATCAAAGCACACCGGAACCGGATGAAGAGCTGCCTGCGGACGATGTCGATACCGGCGTACCTGAAACACCAGGCGTTCATGAATACACCGTCTCCTCCGGCGATACGCTGAGCAGTGCACTGAATCAGTATGGCATCGACATTGGCGACATCAATTCGCTGGTGGTCAGTGACCGTGATTTACGCAATCTGCAGGTCGGGCAGCAGCTGAGCTGGACCCTGGCCGATGACGGCAGCCTGAAAACCCTGAGCTGGGAGATCTCCCGTCGCGAAACCCGTACCTATGAGCGCACCGACAAAGGTGGCTTTAAAATGGACGCGGAGATGCAGAAGGGGGAGTGGCGCAACAGCGTGCTGCAGGGCGAAGTGCGCGGCAGTTTTGCCGCCAGTGCCCAGCGTGCCGGGTTAAGCAGTGCCGAAGCCAGTGCTGTCATTAAGGCGCTGCAGTGGCAGATGGATTTCCGTAAGCTGCGGGCCGGCGATCAGTTCAGTGTCTTAATGTCACGTGAAATGCTCGACGGCAAAAGTGCCCAAAGTCAGCTGCTCGGGGTACGCCTGCGAAGCGGCGGCAAAGACTATTACGCCTTTCGTGCCGAAGATGGCAAATTCTACGATCGCAACGGTTCCGGCCTGGCGCGCGGCTTCATGCGCTTCCCGACGGTGAAGCAGTATCGCGTCTCATCTAACTTCAACCCGCGCCGTCTCAACCCGGTGACCGGACGCATCGCGCCGCATAAAGGCGTCGACTTTGCGCTGCCGATCGGCACGCCAGTGCTGGCAGTGGGCGACGGGGAGATTGTGGTGGCGAAGAATGGCGGGGCGGCCGGTAACTACGTGGCGATCCGTCACGGTCGTCAGTACATGACGCGCTACATGCACATGAAGAAAGTGCTGGTGAAGCCGGGACAAAAAGTGAAGCGCGGCGATCGCATCGGGCTGTCAGGTAACACCGGTCGCTCAACCGGACCACATCTGCACTTTGAAATCTGGATCAATAATCAGGCGGTCAACCCGTTAACGGCGAAGCTGCCGCGGATGGAAGGTCTGACCGGCAAAGATCGCAGCCAGTACATGGCGCAGGTGAAATCCTGGCTGCCGCAGCTGGGTCTGAAATAAGCGAATTTCGCCAAATCGCACAGAAACCGACGGCAATCCCGTCGGTTTTTTCTATCTGGCGCACGATGATTGCAAATTTGCCCGTCGTCACTATCATAAGCCGGTCATTGCTTGAGGCGAGTGCATGGAAACCCGAAAAAAAAATAACGCTGAATTTATTCCCGTTTTTGAACGTTCATTTCTCAAACCTGAATACTGGGGAAGCTGGCTGGCGATTGGTGGACTGGCTGGTATGGCGATGTTACCGCCCAAAGTGCGCGATCCGTTGCTGGGTCGTTTAGGCCGCTTTGCCGGCAAGCTGGCGAAAGGCGCGCGTCGCCGCGCCCTGATTAATCTCTACTATTGCCTGCCGGAACTGAGCGAGACCCAGCGTGCCACGCTGGTTGACGAGATGTTCGCCACGGCACCGCAGGCAATGGCAATGATGACCGAGTTAGTGCTGCGCGATCCGGCACGCATCCGTGAGCGCGTAGAGTGGCATGGCCGCGAGATTATCGATCAGATGCAGGCTGAACAACAGAACGTCATTTTTCTGGTACCACACGGCTGGGCGGTGGATATTCCCGCGATGCTGCTGGCATCGGAAGGGCAGAAAATGGCGGCGATGTTCCATAACCAGAGCGATCCGCTGATGGACTATGCCTGGAATACCGCGCGTCGCCGTTATGGCGGCCGGTTACATGCCCGCAATGACGGTATCAAACCCTTTATCAGTTCGATCCGCCAGGGCTACTGGGGCTACTATCTGCCCGATCAGGATCATGGCCCGGAGCACAGCGAGTTCGTGGACTTTTTCGCCACTTATAAAGCGACGCTGCCGGCACTGGGCCGTTTGATGAAGCTGTGCCGCGCCCGCGTTGTCCCGTTGTTTCCGGTCTATAACAGCGACACGCATAAGCTGGAAATCTATGTGCGGCCACCGATGGACGATCTGCTGGAAGCGGATGACCATCAACTGGCGCGCCGGATGAATGAAGAAGTCGAAATTTTCGTGCGCCCGCATCCGGAACAGTACACCTGGATCCTGAAACTGCTGAAAACGCGCAAAGACGACGATATCGAGCCCTATTCGCGCAAAGAACTCTACCCGCGCAAATAGCAAAAAGGCCGCTGATGCGGCCTTTTTCTCAGAGTGCTTCCAGCTTACTGCGACGTTTGCGTTCCCGCATAAACACAATCACCAGACCAAACCACAACACCCCGCTGATAAAGTTAATCAGACAGAACCACAGCGTGCCGCCACTGAAGTAGCCACTTTTCGCCAGTTCAATGCCGATAGCCAGCGTCAGAATGCTGATCATTCCCAGCATCGCCGCCACGCTGCCCTTGCCTTCGTCACTGGCGTAAAGCGTCAGGCGGTAGAGCCCGGCATTGACCATGCCCGCGCCAAAAGCGTACAGGCTGAGACCGGCGGTAATCAGCAGATAGCCGTGACTGTTCAGCAGGCTCGCCACCAGGGCCAGGCTCAGCCCGATAAGGATAGGCCAGGCGGCTAACTTCACCGGCTGCTCAATCGGCACCCGTCCTGCCAGCTTACTCAGCGTCAGATTACCGGCGATCATCGCCAGGAACACCGGCAGCTGCAGCAACGCATACTGCATACGCGACAGCCCTTCGTCATGCATCAGGATCACCGGCGACAGCGCCACCCAGGTCAGAATCGGGATAAACACCAGGCCGATAGCGAACGAACCCGTCATCACCAGCCGATCTTTTATCAGGCGACCGTAGTTGCGCGCCAGATTCGGCAGCGCTATCGAATGGCTGCGATCGCCAGCGGTTTCCGGCATCACCCGCCACAGCACCACAAAGGCCAGCAGGCTACAGGCAGCGAACAGCCAGAACATGCTGCGCCAGCTGCCCACGGTGAGCCAGGCGGCACCCGCCAGCGGACCGGCCAGTGGGGCCAGCAGTGCGACATTCGCCATCAGCGCCATCATCCGCACCGCCAGCGCTTCATCAAACGCCTCCTGAATCGCGGCATAGCCGACCGCACCGATAAAGCACAGGCTGATCCCCTGCACAAAGCGCAGGCTGACAAACTCTTCGATAGAGCTGACCCAGTTAGTCAGCAGACAGGCGGCAGCAAAAAACAGGATACCGAACAGCATGACCGGACGGCGGCCAAACTTATCGGAAAGCGGGCCCAGCAGCCATTGCAGCACCACGCCGCCAATCAGGTAGGCGGTCAGCGAGGTGGAGACCCATTCCGGGCCGACGTTAAATTCTGCCGTGACGATCAGCATACCCGGCTGGATCATGTCATGAGCAATGTAGGTGGCAAATTCGAATAACACTAACGCCAGAGGAAATAACAGTACCCGGCCGGTCAGCTGGCTGATGGGGTGAAAACGGGCCATCTGGCCTCCTTGTCAGAAAAGAAAACGCGACTGGCAGGCAGTCGCGTCTTTTATTCTACACTGGCAATCTCAACCCGGTGTTAATTAATCCACGCGCAGTACGCGAGTGGTATTAGTGGTGCCGGTGGCGCCCATGACGTCGCCCTGAGTGACAATCACCAGGTCGCCTGAAACCAGGAAGCCTTTATCACGCAGCAGATTAACGGCATCGTGTGCCGCTGCCACGCCGTCATTGTTACTGTCAAAGAACACCGGCGTCACACCGCGATAGAGCGCGGTCAGATTCAGGGTGCGCTCATGACGCGACATGGCGAAAATCGGCAGGCCCGAGGTGATACGGGACGTCATCAGCGGCGTACGGCCCGATTCGGTCATGGTGATGATGGCGGTTACACCCTGCAGGTGGTTAGCGGCATACATCGACGACATCGCAATGGCTTCTTCTACGTTGTCGAACTGCACATCCAGACGGTGTTTAGAGACGTTAACGCTGGGGATCTTCTCTGCGCCAAGGCAGACCTTAGCCATTGCCGAGACGGTTTCTGCCGGATACTGACCGGCGGCGGTTTCAGCCGACAGCATCACGGCATCGGTTCCGTCGAGCACGGCGTTTGCCACGTCCATGACTTCTGCACGGGTCGGCATCGGGTTGGTGATCATCGATTCCATCATCTGGGTGGCGGTGATGATGGTGCGGTTGAGCTGGCGGGCGCGACGAATTAACGCCTTCTGAATCCCGACCAGTTCCGGATCGCCAATTTCCACGCCGAGATCGCCACGCGCGACCATCACCACATCAGAGGCGAGAATAATGTCATCCATCGCTTCCTGACTGGCCACCGCTTCGGCACGTTCTACTTTCGCCACCAGTTTGGCATCGCAACCCGCTTCACGGGCCAGACGACGCGCATAGTTCATGTCTTCGCCACAGCGCGGGAAGGAGACCGCCAGATAGTCGACCTTAATTTTCGCGGCGGTGATGATGTCCGCTTTGTCTTTTTCAGTCAGCGCTTCAGCCGACAGGCCGCCGCCCAGCTTGTTAATCCCTTTATTGTTCGACAGCGGGCCACCGACGGTGACTTCGGTGAACACTTTCATCTCCTGTACTTCCAGCACCTTGAGCTGCACGCGACCATCATCCAGCAGCAGGATGTCGCCAGGCACCACGTCGGCCGGCAGGCCTTTATAGTCGATACCGACGCGCTCTTTGTCGCCTTCGCCTTTACCCAGGCTGGCATCCAGCAGGAAACGATCGCCGATGTTGAGGAAAACTTTGCCTTCTTTGAAGGTAGAAACGCGAATTTTTGGACCCTGCAGGTCACCGAGGATCGCAACATGGCGACCCAGTTTTGCTGCAATCTCGCGCACTTTATCTGCACGTATCTGGTGATCTTCTGGCGTGCCGTGGGAGAAGTTGAGTCGTACAACGTTAGCGCCAGCCGCGATGATTTTTTCGAGGTTATTATCACGATCGGTAGCCGGGCCGAGGGTTGTTACGATCTTGGTTCTTCTGAGACGTCTTGACATGAAGGACTCCGTTAACAAATAAGCCGGTCCTGATCTCCGGACGCGGCATGGTTAGCTATTCTATATGATCGATGGGTTGTGATACGACTCACATTGTAAATGTGATGTTAATTATTTTGTTGTGTATCTTTTTCCCGAATGGCGTGCTTTTCGTAACGCGACGCTTTCAGCGCCTGTTTAACGCGCTTGAGGTTTTCCCGGAAGGGCGTTCCGCGTTCCAGGGTAAAACCGGTCGCCAACACATCGATCACGGTCAACTGCGCCAGGCGCGACACCATCGGTAGATAGACATCAGTATCTTCCGGTACATCAAGCACTAAAGCCAGCGCGGCTTCGTCGGCAAGGGGCGAGTCGGCAGAGGTGATGGCAATAACGGTGGAACCGTTTACACGGGCCAGGCGAGCCAGTTCTACCATATTTTTTGTGCGGCCAGTATGTGAAATGAGAACAAAAACGTCACCGGCTCGACTATTTATACAACTCATGCGCTGGATCACAATATCGTCCGACCAGAAGACCGGCAAATCAAAGCGCAGAAATTTTGTGAAGGCGTCATGCGCCACTACCGCGGAAGCGCCCAGGCCAAAAAAGGCGAGTTTATCTGCCCCGGTCAGCAGTGTGACCGCCTGCTGCAGACGCGCGGCGTCCAGCCGGTTGCGGACCTGTTGCAGACCAGCCAGCGCCGAATCAAAAATCTTATGGCTGTAGTTTTCCACATCGTCGTGCTGTTCAACGCCACGGCTGACCCAGCTGCTGCCTTTTACCAGGCTTTGCGCCAGTTGCAGTTTGAAGTCCGGAAAACCGCGCGCACCTAACCGATGGCAGAAACGGTTAACCGTGGGTTCGCTGACGCCCGCCGCGCGCGCCAGCGTGGCAATGCTGGAATGCATTGCAGCCTGCGGCGCTGCCAGAATCTGTCCGGCCACTTTCTGTTCCGCTTTACTTAACGCAGCCTGCTGCGCCTCAATCTTTTCCAGCATATTCATAAGTGGATGACCATTATCACTTTTATCGATTTCAATTATTGCTGTCGCCGGCACCCGATAACAGAGACTATATCGCGTTAGCGCGGGTCGGGCGCAAGGGCGGATAAGCCGGACGCGCTTTTTTTTGGCATACTTTGAGCGGTGCCAGATTTTGTCTGACAACATCAGACACAGAAAAAAGCAGAAATGCGCACGTGTCATCACGCGCGCTGACACTATCCGGTACAGAGTGAATGCGGTTGACCCGGCGAGTCGGTTTACCTGGCGCGGGGAAAAAAGTACATTGTGCTGAAAGAGAATAACAACCTGGACCCGGTGGCAGAGGATGCATCACCATCGGATTATCCTGCAACGAGGAGAGGAAAATGGCGGTTACACAAACAGCCCAGGCATGCGATCTGGTGATTTTCGGTGCCAAAGGCGATCTTGCACGCCGTAAACTGTTGCCTTCATTGTATCAGTTAGAAAAAGCGGGTCAGATTCACGAAGAGACCCGCATCATTGGCGTAGGCCGCGCCGAGTGGGACAAAGCGGAATACACCAAAGTGGTACGTGAAGCGCTGGAAACCTTCATGAAGGAGAAAATTGACGAAGCGCTGTGGGATAAGCTCAGCGGTCGTCTCGACTTCTGCAACCTCGATGTCAATGACACCACGCACTTCCCGAAACTGGGCAAGATGCTGGATCAGAAGAAACGCACCACCATCAACTATTTCGCCATGCCACCGAGCACCTTTGGTGCTATCTGTCAGGGTCTTGGCACCGCGAAGCTGAATGACAAACCGGCGCGCGTGGTGATGGAAAAGCCACTCGGTACCTCACTGGAAACCTCGCAGGAAATTAACGACAGCGTCGGTGAATACTTCGATGAGAGCCAGGTGTTCCGTATTGACCACTATCTGGGTAAAGAGACGGTGCTGAATCTGCTGGCGCTGCGCTTTGCTAACTCGATTTTCGTGAATAACTGGGATAACCGCACCATCGACCACGTGCAGATCACCGTGGCGGAAGAGGTCGGGATTGAGGGCCGCTGGGGATATTTTGACAAAGCTGGCCAGATGCGTGACATGATCCAGAACCACCTGTTGCAGATTCTGACCATGATCGCCATGTCGCCGCCTTCCGATCTCAGCGCTGACAGCATCCGTGATGAAAAAGTGAAGGTTCTGCGTTCGCTGCGCCGCATCGATCAGACCAACGTGCGTGAGAAAACCGTACGCGGTCAGTACACCGCCGGCTTTGTGCAGGGTAAAAAAGTGCCGGGCTACCTCGAAGAAGAGGGCGCTAACAAATCCAGCGCCACTGAAACCTTCGTCGCCATCCGGGTGGATATCGATAACTGGCGCTGGGCGGGCGTGCCATTCTATTTGCGCACCGGTAAACGGTTACCGACCAAATGTTCCGAAGTGGTGGTTTACTTCAAAAACCCTGAGATGAACCTGTTTAAAGATTCTTACTCAGAACTGCCGCAGAACAAGCTGACCATTCGTCTGCAACCGGATGAAGGGGTGGATATCGAGATCCTGAACAAAGTGCCAGGCCTCGACCACAAGCATAAGCTGCAGACCACCAAGCTGGATCTGAGCTACTCCGAAACCTTCAACCAGTCGCATCTGGCGGATGCTTATGAGCGTCTGCTGCTGGAAAGTATGCGCGGCATTCAGGCGCTGTTTGTCCGTCGTGACGAAGTGGAAGCGGCCTGGACCTATGTCGATTCCATCATTGAAGCCTGGGCGGCAGATGGCGACTCCTCCAAGCCGTATCAGGCTGGCACCTGGGGCCCGGTTGCCTCGGTAGCGATGATCACCCGCGATGGTCGTTCGTGGAACGAATTTGAATAACTGATGCTCTGAGGCCCGCACCGTGCGGGCCTTTTTTTTGCCCGGTGCGATCGAAGAAAAGTGAACTGGCGTTTCAAAAAACGCGTCGGGCGATGGACGCTCAGGAACTGAATCATGTATGGTAGTGGCGCAATTAACAGGGCAGGAGCCGAGGCTCCATGACCGGGCCGCTAATCCCGGTGTTATCAAGCAAGGGGAAGTGATGAAGAACTGGAAAACAAGTGCTGAACAGATTCTGACCACCGGACCGGTCGTGCCGGTGATCGTGGTGAACAAGCTGGAACATGCGGTCCCGATGGCGAAAGCGCTGGTCGCGGGTGGTGTCCGTGTGCTGGAAGTCACGCTGCGTACGCCGGTGGCAATGGATGCGCTGCGTGCGATGATTAAAGAAGTGCCGGAAGCGATTGTTGGCGCGGGTACGGTGATTAATCCTCAGCAACTGCAGGAAGTGACCGAGGCTGGCGCGCAGTTCATCATCAGCCCTGGCGTCACTGAGTCGTTACTGAAAGCCGCTGTTGAAGGCCCGGTTCCGTTGATTCCTGGCATCAGCACCGTTTCAGAACTGATGACCGGCATGGACTACGGCCTGCGTGAATTTAAATTCTTTCCAGCGGAAGCCAACGGCGGCGTGAAAGCGCTGCAGGCGATTGGCGGGCCTTTCCCACAGGTGCGTTTCTGCCCGACCGGCGGTATCTCTCCGGCCAACTACCGTGATTATCTGGCGCTGAAAAGCGTGCTGTGCATTGGCGGTTCGTGGCTGGTGCCTAACGATGCGCTGGAAGCGGGCGACTGGGATCGGATTACCCGACTGGCGCGTGAAGCGGTAGAAGGGGCGAAGTAAGTTCAGGCGGTGAGCACAGGCTCACCGCCTGTATCTTATCCCTCGACCGTCACCGCTGCCGCGCTGGCAACCGCACGTGCAATCGCCTGAGTGGTGGTGTCACCGCTGGCCAGCGCCACGCCCAGTCGGCGCTGACCGCTGATCTCTGGCTTGCCGAACAGACGGAGTTGCAGACCGGCACCCAACGCCGCCTCGACATTCACGAACTGCACATTCTGGCTGGTCAGCTGCGGCAGGATCACCGCCGAGGCAGCAGGGCCGTACTGGCGGATGCCGCCAATCGGCAGACCGAGGAAAGCACGGACGTGCAGCGCAAACTCCGACAGATCCTGTGAAATCAGCGTCACCATGCCGGTGTCATGTGGACGTGGCGACACTTCGCTGAAGATCACCTCATCACCGCAGACAAACAGCTCAACGCCAAACAGACCGTATCCGCCCAGCGCCTCAACCACCTGAGCCGCAATCGCCTGCGCCCGCTGCAGCGCCAGATCGCTCATCTGCTGGGGTTGCCAGGATTCACGGTAATCGCCATCTTCCTGACGATGGCCAATCGGTGCGCAGAAATGAATACCGTCTACCGCACTGATGGTCAGCAGGGTAATTTCAAAATCAAACGTGACGACACCTTCAACGATCACCCGACCGGCACCGGCGCGACCGCCTTGCTGTGCATATTCCCATGCGCTGTCCAGCTGGCTGGCATCACGGATAAAGCTCTGGCCCTTGCCGGAAGAGCTCATCACCGGTTTCACGATGCAGGGAAAGCCGATCTCTGCAGCGGCCTGATCGAAACGCGCTTTGCTGTCGGCGAAGCAGTAACGGGAGGTCGGCAGCGACAGCGCTTCGGCAGCCAGACGGCGAATGCCTTCGCGATTCATGGTCAGTTGTGCTGCACGGGCGGTCGGCACCACGCGCTGTCCCTGCTGCTCCAGCGCAACCAGTGTGTCGGTGGCGATGGCTTCGATTTCCGGCACCACGAAGTCAGGTTTTTCCTGCGCGATCAGCGCGGCCAGCGCCACACCATCCAGCATGTTAATTACATGACTGCGATGTGCCACCTGCATTGCCGGGGCATCCGCGTAGCGATCGACGGCAATCACTTCCACACCCAGACGCTGACACTCCAGCGCCACCTCTTTACCCAGTTCACCTGAACCCAATAGCATCACGCGCGTGGCCGAAGGGCGCAGCGCGGTTCCGAGAGTCGTCATAAATTCACCTAAGCAGTCACAAAATGCGCGCGCAGTATAAACGAAAACGATTGCGCACTCATCTTTCTTACCGAACGAACAGCTGTTTGCCTTACTTTTCCCGCTCTGACGTTTCCTGACATCTTTTTCGTCAGGATGACGGACTACCATCTTAAACAGGAGTGGATGATGAATAACTGGTTACAACAAATTCAGTCGGTACTGGCAAAGAAGGGCGGTGACAGCAAGTCTGGCGGTGGTTTAAGCGATATGCTGGCACCGGGCGCGTTGGGCGGCCTGGCGGGTATGCTGATTTCCAGTAAATCGTCGCGCAAACTGTTAACCAAATATGGCGGTAAAGCGCTGATCATTGGCGGTGGTGCTGCCGCTGGCGCGGTGCTGTGGAACAAATATAAGCAGCGGGTCAGCGAAGCGCACCAGAATGAACCTGACTTTGGCGCAGCACAGACGCCCATTGACCTGCGCGCCGAACGTCTGGTCACGGCGCTGGTCTTTGCCGCCAAAAGTGATGGTCACATCGACGATCAGGAACGGGCAGCAATTGAGCAGAATATTCATCAGTCCGGTTACGGTCAGGAGGCGGAACAGCTGATTCAGAAAGCGATGAACCGCCCACTCGATCCGCAGTGGCTGGCCGCCGACGTGAAGAATGAAGAGGAGGCGCTGGAGCTTTACTTCCTGAGCTGCGCCGCGATCGACGTCGATCATTTTATGGAACGCAGTTATCTGTCGGCGCTGGGCGATGCGCTTAAAATTCCGCAGGATGTCCGCGACGGTATTCAGCAGGATATCGTGGCTGAGAAGGCCCGTTTACCCGCCAGTTAATCCTGACTGGCCACCTCCGGTGGCCAGCTTGCTGTTTCCGTACCCGTTGATGCTTGGCTTCCTGCGCCTTTGGTGCCACGCTTACAAATCATTACTTTCACGGAGACGGATGTCATGAAAGCACCCATCGCAAAGAAAATACCGCATGAGATGACGCTGCATGGTGAAACGCGCGTCGATAATTACTACTGGCTACGCGACGACAAACGTGAAGATAACGAGGTCCTTGATTACCTGCGGGCTGAAAATAATTATGGCCGCAAAATCATGGCCTCTCAGCAACCGCTACAGGAGCGGGTACTCAAAGAGATCATCGATCGTCTGCCGCCGGAAGACCATTCGGTGCCCTATGTGAAGAACGGGTATCGTTATCAGAGTCGCTATCAGAGCGGCAATGAATATCCGGCTTATTATCGACAACCCGCCGACAGCGTGAAATCAGATGATTGGACCCTGCTGCTTGATGCCAATCAGCGTGCCTCGCACAGTGAGTTCTACACCATGGGCGCGCTGCACATCAGCCCGGATAACCAGGTGATGGCGCTGGCCGAGGATTTTCTGTCACGGCGGCAATATGGTATCCGCTTCCGCAATCTGCAGAGCGGCAGTTGGTACCCTGAAGTGCTAAGCAATGCCTCTTCCAGCTTTGCCTGGGGCAACGATTCCCGCACCGTTTACTATGTGCAGAAGCATCCGCAGACGCTGCTTTCTTATCAGGTCTGGCGGCATGAACTGGGAACGCCGCAGCGCGACGACCAGCTGGTGTATGAGGAGAAGGATGATACGTTTCACCTCAGCGTGCATAAAACCACGTCAAAACAGTTCATCCTGATCGCGCTGTTCAGCACCACCACCAGTGAAATTCAGCTGATCGACGCTAACTTTCCGGATGCGCTACCGCATGTATTCCTGCCGCGCCGCCGCGATCATGAGTACAGCATTGACCATTACGATCATCAGTTCTTTATCCGCTCGAACCGTGACGGCAAAAACTTCGGGCTTTATCGCACCCGTTATCTGCCTGAATCCCGCTGGGAGACGCTGATCCCGGCGCGGGATCACGTGGTGATGGAAGATTTCCAGCTGTTCCGTGACTGGCTGGTGGTGGAGGAGCGCCAGCGCGGGCTGACCAGCCTGCGGCA
Source organism: Pantoea conspicua (assembly GCF_002095315.1). Taxonomy (GTDB): domain Bacteria; phylum Pseudomonadota; class Gammaproteobacteria; order Enterobacterales; family Enterobacteriaceae; genus Pantoea; species Pantoea conspicua. The sequence goes on along the minus strand of NZ_MLFN01000010.1, from coordinate 36,530 downwards.
GATTAACTGGGCCAGCGGCGAAAACAGTGGCATCGCGTTTGACGATCCGACTTATGTTACCTGGCTGGCCTACAACCCGACGCCACGCACCAGTAAACTGCGATACGGCTACTCATCATTGACCACCCCGACCACGCTGTTTGAGCTGGATATGGATACCGGTGAACGTCGCATCCTGAAGCAGACGGCGGTAAAAGGCTTTAACGCGGACGACTACAAAAGCGAGCATCACTGGATCAAAGTCAGCGATGGCACCGAAGTGCCGGTTTCGCTGGTCTATAACCGTAAGTATTATCAACCGGGGCAGAATCCGATGCTGGTCTACGGCTACGGCGCTTATGGCAGCAGTATGGATGCCGATTTCAGCGTCAGCCGTCTGAGTCTGCTGGACCGCGGCTTTGTGTACGCGCTGGTTCAGGTTCGCGGCGGCGGTGAGTTAGGCCAGCAATGGTACGATGCGGGCCGCCTGCTGAATAAAATGAATAGCTTTACCGATTTTATCGACGTGACCAATGCGTTGGTAGCGCGTGGCATCGGGCATCCTGAACGGCTCTACGCGATGGGTGGCAGCGCCGGCGGGCTGCTGATGGGCGCGGTAATCAATATGGTACCACAGCGTTTCCACGGCGTGGTGGCGCAGGTGCCGTTTGTGGATGTGGTGACCACCATGCTCGATGAGTCGATCCCACTGACCACCGGCGAATATGACGAGTGGGGCAACCCCAGTCAGGCGGAGTTCTATCACTACATCCGCCAGTACAGCCCTTACGACAACATCGAAGCTAAAGCCTATCCCCATTTGCTGGTGACCACCGGCCTGCATGATTCGCAGGTGCAGTACTGGGAGCCGGCAAAATGGGTGGCGAAGCTAAGATCAATGAAAACCGATACTAACCTGTTGCTGCTCTGTACCGACATGGATGCCGGCCACGGCGGCAAGTCCGGTCGCTATAAAGCCTACGAAGGGGTGGCGATGGAGTACACCTTTATCCTCGGGCTGGCGCAGGGGACGCTACCCCCGGCCGGAGATTACTGAGCCTCGCTGAGGTATTTCCGTAGCGCCTGCCGTAATGGCGGGCGCAGATCGGCCACGTTATCCAGCATCCATTTCAGGTAGCCCGGATCTTTGCGGGCGATCACCGCAATCGCCTGGCCACGATACTTGCCGAACGGCAGAACATCGTCGCGCTGGGCCGCCGGTTGCGAGCGCACAATCATCTCGGATGCGCCCCAGCCTGAAGTCTCCATGATGCGTATTAACAGCGCGGCGGTGACATAACAGTCATAGAGCGCGCGGTGCGCATGCAGATCGGCGGGCGGCGTGACGTCCAGCTTCAGCGAATGCCGTAGTGCCTGATTGCCATATTTGATTCCCGGCCACAGCTGACGCGCCAGCTGCATGGTACAGATCCACTCACCGTACATCTCTGGCAGCATGCGACGATCGAAGCTGGCGTTATGCGCCACGTAGAAGGCGCTGCCGTGGTAGCGGGAAATCGCCTGTTCAATGGTCGGCTTGTCGGCCACCATCGCTTCGGTAATGCGATGCACCGCCATCGCCTGCCGACTGATAGGGCGGTCAGGCAGGATCAGATCGCTCATCGGGTTAACAATCTGGCCATTGATCACATCCACCGAGGCCACTTCCACCACGCCGCCCTGCAGGCCGCAGGTTTCGGTATCAATTACGCGTAACATCATTATTTCATCTTCGGTTCATAAGGCAGGCGCGACAGGCTGAGTGACGCCTGACGGTAGTGCATCAGACGCTGACGAAACCAGTCGCGTAGCGCCTCGGGCTGTTCCTGAGCGACCATCTCTGCCACCACCGGCATGTTATAGCGCTCTTTGAACGCCACGCCCGCTGCGGCCAAATCGACATTGATTTTGTCTTTCTCTTCCCGGGACAGCCGGGCAAGGTTATGACTCATAGTGTTCTCCTGATGATGTGGGGCAAAAGTAATGTTTTCCCCGGTCTGAATCAAGGGTTAAGGATCGCATCGCTGGCCTCGACACCATAAATAGAGCAGCGTATCCTTTCGCCACGTTTGTCGCTTCAACGGTTGTTAAAAGGATGATCTTATGCAGAAAAAAGTGGTTTCCCGCATGATCACTGCGCTGGCGGTTGTCGCTGGCCTGAGTTTCAGTCAGTTTGCGCTGGCCCATGCTCATCTTCAGTCATCAGACCCGGCGGCCAACGCGCAGGTGTCCTCTTCAGCGGATGCGCTGACGCTTGATTTTAGCGAAGATATTGAGGCGGCATTCAGCGGTGTGACCTTACTGGATGCGGCACAACAGCCGGTGGCGACCGGCAAAGTGCGTGTCGGGGCGAAACAGGCCAGTCATCTGATTGTTGATCTGAACCAGCCGCTTAAAGCTGGCGACTATCAGGTTAACTGGCATGTGCTGTCGGTTGACGGGCACAAAACCTCAGGAAGCTACCACTTCAGCGTGAAATAAACGTGGTGGAAACCCTCTGGGTGAGTCTGCGCTGGCTGCATTTTGCCGCCCTGATGCTGCTGACCGCGAGCGCAGGTTACTGTGCGCTACTGGCACCGGCACGCTACCGTCCACGGCTGGCGATGGGCTTAAATCCCTTATTGCAGTGGAGCACGTGGCTGGCGCTGCTGAGCGCACTGACAATGCTGGCCTGCCAGAACGTATTAATGAGCGGCGACAGCGCCAACCTGGCCGAGGGTGCCATCTGGCTGGCGGTGCTGGGTACCCGCTTTGGCGCCGTATGGCAGTGGGAGATACTGTTCAGCGTCCTGGCCGTTGCAGGGCTATGGCTGAAGGGACGGCTGCAGGCGCAGACACTGCTGCTGGCGGGCGTGTTACAACTGGTCGCTCTGGCCTTAACCGGACACGCGGCGATGCGGGAGGGCTGGTCGGGCCTGCTACATCAGATCAATCAGGCGTTGCATCTGATTGCTGCAGCGTTCTGGGCCGGTGGTTTGTTACCGTTGCTGCTGTTGATGCGCGAGGCGCGCCAGATCGAGTGCCGTACTGATGCTATCCATACCATGATGCGTTTTTCCCGTTATGGTCATCTGGCCGTCGCGTTAACGCTGCTGACTGGCGTGAGTAACAGTCTGATGATCCTCGGCTGGCCGCCGACATGGCCTGATTCACCTTATGTGACATTACTGCTGTGGAAGGTGTTGCTGGTGGCGTTAATGGTGCTGGTAGCGCTGATCAATCGTTACTGGCTGGTGCCACGCTTTCGTCTGGCGGGCAGTAGGACGCAGCAAAAATTTATCCGCATGACCCAGCTGGAACTGTTGCTGGCGTGTGGCGTGGTTGGGCTGGTCAGCGTTTTTGCCACGCTGTCGCCGGCCTGAATATTATTTAAGAAATGTGTAAAGGTAAGTTATGTTGCTGAAGAAAGTGATTCCCGCAGTCCTGTTGTTATCCGTATGCGGCCAGGCGCTGGCGGCGCAGATCATTACCGTCAGCCGCTTTGAAATCGGTAAAGACAAATGGCCGTTCAACCGTGAAGAGGTGATGCTGACCTGCGAAAAAGACGGTTCGCTATTTGCCATTAACCCCAGCACCCTGATGCAGTATCCGCTGAATGACAAGGCTGAGCAGCTGTTTAAAAATAAACAGGTGAAAGCGCAGCCGATCAGTGTGATTCAGAGCGAAGACAAAGCCAATCCGGGCCATATGATGAGCCTGCAGCCGATTGTTGAGCGCACCCAGGCGCTGTGCGGTAAATAAACCCGCCGGGTACAGCGCCACGCTGTACCCCAATTCTACTGTTTTCTGCCGTTGCGATCACAAACTGTTCCAGATTCCGGCCTCCAGCCTCGTGCTGGCTGGCAAATCCTGCACGCTGATCTAATCTTAAATTGCAAGGCGACACCGCCTGCAAGAATGCCAACTTTTAGCGCACGGCTCCCTGAGAGCCATTTCCCTGGACCGAATATAGGAATCGTATTCGGTCTTTTTTTGTTTAGTACCTGACCTTTCTCAATGTCAATTAAATCAATAAGTTGATCCCCACTCCATCGCCCTTTTTTCCACTCTGCTGGAGCCTGTACCGCCTTAATCCAGAGAAAATTCACCTGCCACCACGCTCATTCCGCCAGTAAACTTGTTATCGCTCGCGTCTGGCTTATCCTTACAGCTCAATCAAAGGGAGGTATGTTTATGAAAGCTGCAATTGCTAACAGTGAGCACCAGGTTGATGTTGTAGAGAAAACTCTGCGCCCGCTGAAGAACGGTGAGGCACGGCTGCGGATGGAGTGCTGCGGAGTTTGCCATACCGATCTGCATGTGAAGAACGGTGACTTTGGCGATAAAACAGGCGTGACCCTCGGACATGAAGGTATCGGCATCGTGGAGGAAGTGGCACCTGATGTCACCTCGCTCAAGCCTGGCGATCGCGCCAGCGTGGCGTGGTTCTTCAAGGGATGCGGCCACTGCGAATACTGTAACGCGGGTAACGAAACACTCTGTCGCGATGTGGTGAATGCCGGTTATACCGTTGACGGTGGCATGGCTGAAGAGTGTATCGTGGTGGCGGATTATTCGGTCAAAGTACCGGAAGGGCTCGACCCCTATGCGGCCAGCAGCGTGACCTGCGCTGGCGTCACCACCTATAAAGCGGTGAAGGTGTCAGAAGTAAAACCCGGTCAATGGATTGCTATTTACGGACTCGGCGGACTGGGCAATCTCGCACTGCAATACGCGAAGAATGTCTTCAACGCCAAAGTTATCGCCGTGGATATCAGCGAGGGTCAGCTTGAACTGGCGAAACAGATGGGGGCCGATCTGGTGGTCAACTCTGCCACTCAGGATGCGGCTGCGGTTATTCAGGAAAAAACCGGTGGCGCGCACGCGGCGGTCGTTACCGCTGTCGCTAAAGCGGCGTTTAACTCAGCTGTTGACGCGGTCCGGGCTGGTGGCCGGGTTGTCGCTGTCGGGCTGCCGCCTGAAGAGATGAGCCTGAATATTCCGCGACTGGTGCTGGACGGTATTCAGGTAGTCGGCTCGCTGGTCGGAACCCGTAACGATCTGGCTGAGGCTTCCCAGTTTGCTGCAGAAGGAAAGGTGGTGCCTAAAGTCACCAAACGGAAGATCGGTGAAATTAATACCATCTTCGATGAGATGATTCAGGGAACCATCCGCGGCAGGATGGTGATCGATTTTACCGGCCAGTCTGCCTGACAGCTGAACGCCCGAATCTGTAGCCCGCGCCATGCGGGCTTTTTTACGCCTCAGGACCGCCATAAGTGGATGCCAGCAAAGGAAGAAAGTATCAGGAAGGCGTCAACTGCGGGCTGATTCTGCCACTAAAACAGAAGTGCAGGTCGGGGCATCTGCTGAACGATAAGAGTAAAACCCCGCCGTAGCGAGGTTAATGCGTCAGGCTGACTTACACCAGGCTGACCGAGAGCAGAGTAATCTCTGCGGTTTGCAGCGACATGTTTTTCTTAATCTCAAACATATAGGCTTCCAGCGCCTCTTCGACATCCTGGCCTTCAATGAAAGCATGGGCGGTAACATGATCTTCGCCTTTCGGCTTTATCACATAAGAAACGAACCACTTCTTATTCTGCATAATCACCTTCCTTCTCTGTATTAAATCATTTTCAACGCGACTCACGATGCTGGCTCGTCAATCGGGGCGGGATGGAGCAGGTCAATCACATCATCTATCTCATTGCTGGCTGCGTGGCGATCAAGCGCGACGGCATAATAGCGGCCTTTACAGTAGTGCCGCGTCACGGCAACCCGATGACCGGTATCACCATTAGCCTCACCGCCGGTAACCGTTCGCAGATGCGGCGGGATCACCAGCTCCTTTTCGAGTTCATCAGCTTCGATGATCAGATGACCACCGTCGCTGGAAAGTAGCAGATGCTGAACGCTCATTGTCTCTCCTCTGTTGATCTCATGGGGTACCGGAAAAGTGTAGCGCAAGGCTGTCAGGGCGCAGTGGATGCGGCAGAGGCTTTTGCTGACCGATAAAAAAAGCCCCGCTGGCGGGGCCTGATGCAGAGCAAGACACAGCGCTGAGATCAGCCAGCCTGACTGGCCAGTTTTGGTTTTAGTACCCGTTTGCCGATCTGGATACCTGGTTTCTCGACATATTTATACAGCAGCGACGCCAGCGCATAGGTGACCGGAATAGCGGTAACGCAGACGATCAGGAAGCGCACCAGGTCGCTTTTGAATTCGATGTCGGTATGGTTAAGCAGCAGGGCGATCAGCGGGATCACAATCAGCAGATGCAGCAGGTAAACCGAAAACGATACGTCGCCCAGCCAGGTGCTCAGGCGGTTATTCAGCAATTTACGCGGCAGCATAATCAGTCGTGCCATCATGCTGTTCTCCTGATACTGCCACAAAATAGCGGTCATCCCGATAATCATCAGCGCTTCCATAATTACCTGCAGCTTAATTGCCTCCAGGCCAATCGCCACGCTGGCGACCGGGCCCAGCAGCGCATAGGCGACGTAAAGCAGGGATTTACGGCGAATCGCTTCGGCCAGCAGCATTCCCGACAGGAACATGTTGAGCTTAATCAGGATCATCGACGGCATCTCAAAGGCTTCGTAGTAATCCGCCAGCAGATAACGTCCGGCGCAACACAGCGCCATAATGCCAATCAGTGAAGCCGCATAGCCAAAACGCAGCGTCACCAGCATGATGAACGGGAACAGCAGATAGAACTGCATCTCCAGACCAATGCTCCAGTCCGGCAGCACAGTATTGAAGCCATATTCAGGCAACAGGCCAAACAGAAAGCTGAAGTGGGTGAGAATATTGGTCAGTGACTGATCGGTGTATCGGGATGATTCGGTCGCGGTCCCTGAGTAGAAATGGGCAATGGTGTCGCGCATCTCACCGAACCAGGGGCCGTAAATCAGGGCGATGATTAACAACAGGTAATAGAGCGGGGCGATACGGAAAAAACGACGAATCCAGAATTTTTTAATGGTTTCAGCGCGCTGCCACGGCTCTTTTTGCTGGCGCTCAACGTAGTTTTTCGCCATCAGATAACCGGAGAGCAGAATAAACAGATCGACCCCGATGCCGGGAGATGAAATCAGCGTGATATGGCAATGTACCAGCAGACTGATATGGCCGACCAGCACCCACAGAGAGGCAATACCGCGCAACCCCTCCAGTTCCGTTGACCATCCTCTTGTTGCAGACATGAAACTTCCTCGTTTTCCGTTTTACCCATCTTTGGGCGCTCACTTAGCCTTATGGTTGCGCTTAAGTAAACGGGGCGGCAACAAAGTGGGAACATTCTGAGCACGTTTCAGCAGTAAAAATCAGGAGGAACAGGCAAGAAAATGCTGCGGGTTAACAGCCTGCCGTCAACCCGCGCAAATCATCTGTCGGAGTCCATCAGGCCAGCTTTAACAGGATCATACCGGCCAGTAGCAGGGTTAATCCGGCCCAGCCTTTCCTGTTGAGACGCTGGCCAAATAACACCCAGCCGGCCGCGACAGTGGCAATAATCCCAAAACCACCCCAGACCGCATAGGCCACCGATAATTCGATGCCTTTCACCGCTTGTGCCAGCGCACTAAAGGCCAGCAATACCGACGCCAGTGAAAGCGCACCAATCAGAGGTTTCTTAAAACCATTGGAGTATTTAAGGAAGATGTTAGCGGCAATTTCCAGCACGACCGCCAGCGCGAGCCAGGCGGGATGAATCAGATCAGCGATAACCATGACTCACCTCCGGCGTGGTCAGGGTGCCGGTTTTGATCAGCACAATGCCCGCTATCAGCGTCACCAGGCCACAGAGTTTCAGCAGGGTCAGGGTTTCGCCAAACAGCTGCACGCTGAACAAAGTAATCAGCATAATGCCAATCCCTTCCCACAGCGCGTAAGCCACCCCCAACGCGATGCGTTTGATGGCAAAGCTCAGCAAAATATAGGAACAGGCAATCATGCCCAGCAGCATCAGGTAGCCCGACTGGCTGCCGCTCAGGCTGGACCATTTCATAAACAGGGTGCCGATAATTTCAGTAACAATAGCGAGTGATAATAAGATCCATGCACGCATGGGCTTCTCCAGCAACGATAGCCATTCCTGCTATCACACGAGGTGTCAGCAGACTCAGAATTCAGTCGAAGTGGAAAGGGGACTACAGGGCGCTGCGCCAGTGCTGATCGGCGGCGTTCCAGCCAGAGAGGAAAGCGGTGATTTTGACAGGGATTGAAATGAACATTCTGCTCATAATATTAACGACGCATCCACATTGTTGCTTCTCATCAGTGGACGAAATATGCCTCCGGTATTAAACACGCCAGATTTATAGCATTTTGCTCAACAGGTAATCAACAGCAGAATATGCTTCGTTTTGGATTCGTTCAGGTCTGACACATTGGAAAGTAAGAGTAATAAGGAGGGTTGTATTGGTCAGGGGAGAATATAAAACAGCCGGGCAACCCAGTGCCCGGCTGTATTTACGTGACAACGTCACTGATTACTTTGCGCGTTGTGGTACCGTACGCACCGGCGCATCACCTGCCACATAATAGCGGGCGGTGCTGCGTGGCAGGGGCTCGCGACCACGGATAATATCGGCAATCTTCTCACCAATCATGATAGTGGTGGCGTTGAGATTTCCGGTGATGATCAATGGCATGATGGACGCATCGACCACGCGTAAACCTTTCAGACCATGCACTTTGCCTTCACCATCCACCACGGACATTTCGTCGTGACCCATTTTACAGGTGCCGCACGGGTGATAAGCGGTTTCACCATGGTTACGCACAAACTCATCCAGCTGCTCATCAGTCTGGCACTCCAGCCCGGGACTGATTTCACGTCCGCGGTATTTATCCAGCGCAGGCTGGTTAATGATCTCACGGGTAATACGAATCGCGTCACGGAACTCGTGCCAGTCCTGCTCATGCGACATGTAGTTGAACAGAATAGCCGGATGACGGCGCGGATCGCGTGACTTCAGGCGGACGTGTCCACGGCTCGGTGAACGCATTGAGCCGACGTGACACTGGAAACCGTGTGCATCAACCGCATTCGAACCGTTGTAGTTAATCGCCACCGGCAGGAAGTGGTACTGAATATTCGGCCAGCTGAACTCTTCACGGCTGCGGATAAAACCGCCCGCTTCAAACTGGTTGCTGGCGCCAGTTCCGCTGCCATTGAACATCCACTCGGCACCGATTTTCGGCTGGTTCCACCATTTCAGCGCCGGATAGAGTGATACCGGCTCTTTGCATTCATATTGCAGATACATTTCCAGATGGTCCTGCAGGTTTTCACCCACGCCTGGCAGATCCTGTACCAGCGGGATATCGAACTGCTTCAGCAGGTCGGGCGAACCGACGCCGGAACGCTGCAGGATTTGCGGCGAAGCGATGGCACCGGCGCACAACAGCACTTCGCGACGCGCGGTCACCTTGAGGATGCTGTTGCTGTCACCCTGCAGGTACTCCACGCCGACTGCTTGTTTGCCGTCGAACACAATCCGATCAGTAGTGGCATGGGTAATAATTTTCAGGTTTGGCCGGCCTTTTGCCTGATCAAGGTAGCCGCGCGCAGTGCTGGAACGGCGTCCCTGCGGTGTCACGGTGCGATCCATCGGACCAAAACCTTCCTGCTGAAAACCGTTGAGGTCGTCGGTGCGCGGATAACCCGCCTGCACGCCGGCTTCGATCATCGCTTCAAACAGCACGTTATTGCCCGCTTTTGGCGTCGCCACGCAGACCGGGCCGTCACCGCCGTGGAAGTCATTCGGGCCGATATCGCGGGTTTCCGCTTTACGGTAGTAGGGCAGGCAGTCGGGATAGCTCCAGTGCTCCAGACCCGGTGCGGTGGCCCAGTTATCCAGATCCATCGCGTTACCGCGGATGTAACACATACCGTTAATCAGCGACGAACCACCCAGACCTTTGCCGCGACCACACTCCATGCGGCGATTGTTCATGTAAGGCTCTGGCTCGGTTTCGTACGCCCAGTTATAACGTTTTCCCTGCAAGGGATAGGCCAGCGCCGCGGGCATCTGGGTCCTGAAATCAAATCGATAATCCGGGCCGCCCGCTTCCAGCAACAGCACATTTACGCTGCTGTCCTCGGTCAGACGGGTGGCCAAAACGTTCCCTGCGGATCCGGCTCCAATAATGATGTAATCAAATTCCATTCATCGTTCCTCAGGTTTTAATGATTAAAATACAGACTGAAAGCGCGACAGCTCAACCTGCACTGACTTCACCTGGGTATAGCTTTGCAGCGTCATCAGGCCATTTTCGCGTCCGATTCCGGAGTGCTTGTAGCCGCCGACCGGCATTTCCGCCGCCGATTCACCCCAGGTGTTGATCCAGCAGATGCCGGCTTCGATCTGGTGAATCACGCGGTGCGCCCGGTTGAGATCCTGGGTCACCAGACCGGCCGCCAGGCCAAAGTCGGTGTCGTTGGCGCGGCGGATCACTTCTTCTTCGCTGTCGTAGCTCAGAATCGACATCACCGGTCCGAAGATCTCTTCACGGACGATTTTCATCTCATCGCGGCAGTCGGTGAATACCGTGGGTGCCACCCAGGCACCCTGATCGAACTCGCCCCCGGTCAGACGCTTGCCGCCGCACAGCAGGCGCGCGCCTTCGGCAATGCCGGATTCGATGTAGCGCATCACGTTGTCGCGATGGCTGAAGCTGACCATCGGACCAAAGTTGGTCTCCGGCTGGCGCAGATCGCCAGCCCGGATGCGGGCGACGCGCTCGCTGATTTTGGCTTCAAAAGCTGCCTGCAGTTTTGTCGGAATAAACACCCGGGTACCGTTGGTGCAGACCTGGCCGGAACTGTAGAAGTTCGCCATCATGGCGATGTCAGCCGCCAGATCGAGGTCCGCGTCGTCGAAGATGATCAACGGAGATTTACCGCCCAGCTCCATCGTGACCTCTTTCAGCGTTGAACCTGCAGCGTTGGCCATCACTTTTTTGCCGCTGACCACGCCACCGGTAAACGACACTTTATCGATACCCGGATGTTCGGTCAGCAACTGGCCGGTGACCGAGCCGATGCCAGGCAACACGTTGAATACGCCGTCCGGCAAGCCCGCTTCGGTGTAAATTTCCGCCAGTTTCAGCGCGGTCAGCGGCGTGACTTCGCTGGGTTTGAAAATCATCGCGTTGCCGGCCGCCAGTGCCGGGGCGGATTTCCACAGTGCGATCTGAATCGGGTAGTTCCAGGCGCCGATACCGGCGACCACGCCCAGCGGTTCGCGGCGGGTATAGACGAAAGAAGTGTCTCGCAGTGGGATCTGCTGGCCTTCCAGTGCCGGCACCAGACCGGCGTAGTATTCCAGCACGTCTGCACCGGTAACGATGTCGACGCTGGCGGTTTCGCTCAGTGGTTTACCGGTATCGAGCATCTCAAGCTCTGCCAGTTCATCGTTCCGTTCACGCAAGATATCGACTGCGCGGCGCAGAATGCGTGAACGCTCCATTGCGGTCATCGCGGCCCAGACTTTCTGGCCTTTTCTGGCGGCGGCAACGGCGCGATCGACATCCTGCTGACCGGCAGCGTGGACTTCGGCCAGCACGTCGCCGTTAGCCGGGTTGATGGTCTGGAACGTTTCGCCAGACGTCGCGGCAACGTAAGCGCCAGCGATGTAGAGTTTCTGCTCGGTGAATCGGGACATGTTATCTCCTTCCGTTATTCGTGCTCGCCAGCCAGTTGCTGACGGATGAATTGGGTAGTCAGTGCGCGGGCCACCACCGGCTTAAACGGCTTACCGCTCAGCGCGGCGCGTAACCATAAGCCGTCGATCAGGGCGGCTAACCCGTGGGCAGCAAGGCGAGCCTGTTCCAGCGGCAGCTCGCGGCGAAATTCGGCGACCAGCGTCGAGTAAAGTCGTCGACTGCTGACCCGCTCAAGCCGATTCAACTGGGGCTGATGCATACTGCTTGCCCAGAAATCGAGCCAGGCTTTCATTGCGGCGCTGTGAACCTGGGTTTCATCGAAATTGCCATCGACGATGGCCCGCAGACGCTGCTCTGCCGGGGCATCAGCCAGCGGCTGCAGCCGGCTTGAGACCGCATCGCGCAACTGGCGCGTCACATCACGCATCGTCGCTTCCAGCAGGCCGTTTTTGTCTTTAAAGTAATGACTAATGATGCCGGTTGACACACCCGCCCGGCGGGCAATCTGGGCGATGGTGGCATCATTAATCCCCACTTCGTTAATCGTGCTCAGGGTCGCATCAATCAATTGCCGACGTCGTATCGGCTGCATCCCCACCTTTGGCATAGCTCCAGCTCCACCCTCAAATCGAGTACCTATTAAAACTTTTTTTGATTGCACGTTCAATATAAAAAGAAAAGTTGTTAGGATGCTGTTCTTTAAATGTAGCGAAAGCGAAACGGCATTGAGTGCGAAGACTGACCCGATTGCCGAAGCGACGAATCAGGAAGAGACAGTACAACAACAGGCCGCACGGCGCGTCAGCCGCAGACGGCGACATTTATCCATTGCGTATTTTCAGGAAAACTAACCAGAGGTAATCGATGAATAATCCACCTGCCGGTGAAAAAGACAGACTCAATCCCGTTGTGTTTTACACCTCTGCCGGATTGATTCTGACGTTTTCACTTGTGACGATTCTCTACAGCGATCTGGCCGGCGGCTGGATCCTCTCGGCGGTGAACTGGGTCTCCGCGACCTTCGGCTGGTACTACATGCTGGCTGCTACGCTCTACATCGTGTTTGTGCTCTACATGGCCTGCTCACGGTTTGGCTCGATCAAGCTGGGACCTGAGCAATCCAAACCCGAATTCAGCGTGCTGAGCTGGTCGGCGATGTTGTTTGCCGCCGGTATCGGTATCGACCTGATGTTCTTCTCGGTCGCCGAACCGGTGACCCAGTACATGCAGCCGCCGGAAGGGGCAGGGCAGACGCTGGAAGCCGCTCGCCAGTCGATGGTCTGGACGCTGTTCCACTACGGTCTGACCGGCTGGTCGATGTATGCACTGATGGGCATTGCGCTTGGCTACTTCAGCTATCGCTATAACCTGCCGCTGACCATTCGTTCGGCGCTCTACCCGATATTTGGCAAACGAATCTACGGTCCGATTGGGCATACCGTTGATATCGCTGCGGTGGTCGGCACCATTTTTGGTATCGCCACCACGCTCGGCATTGGGGTGGTACAGCTGAATTACGGTCTGAAGGTGCTGTTTGATATTCCGGAAGGGCTGACCGCGCAGACCGCGCTGATTGTGCTGTCGGTAGTAATCGCCACGATTTCGGTGACCTCCGGCGTCGACAAAGGGATCCGCATCCTGTCAGAGCTGAATGTAGTGCTGGCGCTGGGACTGATCCTGTTTGTGCTGTTCTTCGGTAATACCGAATTCCTGCTGAATGCGCTGGTGCTGAACGTCGGCGATTACATCAACCGCTTCATGGGCATGACGCTGAATACCTTTGCCTTTGACCGGCCGACGCAATGGATGAATAGCTGGACGCTGTTCTTCTGGGCATGGTGGGTTGCCTGGTCACCATTTGTCGGGCTGTTCCTGGCGCGTATTTCTCGTGGTCGTACTATCCGCGAGTTTGTGCTCGGCACCCTGATCATTCCGTTTACCTTTACGCTGCTGTGGCTGTCGGTGTTTGGCAATGCCGCGCTCTACCAGATCATTCACGGCAATGCCGGTTTTGCTCAGGAAGTGATGGCCCATGCCGAACGCGGGTTCTATAGCCTGCTGGCGCAATACCCGGCGTTTAAACTCAGCGCATCGGTCGCCACCATTACCGGGATGCTGTTTTACGTCACCTCGGCTGACTCCGGTTCGCTGGTGCTGGGTAACTTCACCTCTAAGCTGAAAGATATCAACAGCGATGCACCTAACTGGCTACGTATTTTCTGGTCGATCGCGATTGGGGTCCTGACCCTGAGTATGCTGATGACCAACGGAATTTCTGCATTGCAGAACACTACGGTAATCATGGGTCTGCCGTTCAGCTTTGTGATCTTCTTTGTTATGGCGGGACTCTATAAATCGCTGAAAGTGGAGGACCACCGTCGCGCCAGCGCCACGCGTGATACTGCACCTTATCTGGCGCATGCCACCGATCGTCTGACCTGGAAAAAGCGTCTGTCGCGGCTGATGAACTATCCTGGCTCGCGTTATACCCAGCAGATGATGGAAAACACTATCTATCCGGCGATGCAGGAAGTGGCAAAAGAGCTGGAGCTACGCGGTGGCGGGGTCACACTGGAAAAGGTGGCACCGGATAATGACAATCCGATTGGCTATCTGGACCTGCGCGTCCATCTTGGCGAAGAGCAGGATTTTGTCTATCAGGTCTGGCCGCAGCAATACTCTGTTCCGGGCTTTACCTATCGCGCACGCAGCGGTAAATCGACCTACTACCGACTGGAAACCTTCCTGCTGGAGGGCAGCCAGGGTAACGATTTGATGGACTACAGCAAAGAGCAGGTGATTATCGACATACTCGATCAGTATGAGCGACACCTGAACTTTATCCATCTCAACCGTGAGGCGCCGGGCAGTAATATCTCCTTCCCGAGCGTGTAACAGGCAGCCCGTAAACATACCGTTGTTTACGGGCTTTTTTTAATCCCGATGCCCTATCGGGATTTGATCGGCTATATTCAGGGCTTACTGGTCAGATGCCTGCCAGCTGTAGACAGGGAGTCGTATGCGTAAAATATTCAGTACGTTTCTGCCGTTGTACACCACCACGCTGCTGATGCTATTGGGCTCGGGCCTGTTAACGACCTATGTTTCGTTACGTCTTGCCAGCGAGCAGGTCAATGGCGCACTGATTGGGGCGATTATTGCCGCTAACTACATCGGGCTGGTGATTGGTGGCAAAGTCGGGCACAACCTGATCGCCCGTGTCGGCCATATTCGCGCTTACGTTGCCTGTGCCGGGATCATTACCGCCTCGGTGATTGGTCATGGGCTGACCGATTTTATTCCGCTGTGGGTCTTCCTGCGCCTGATTATCGGGCTGTGCATGATGTGTCAGTACATGGTGCTGGAAAGCTGGCTCAACGATCAGGCGGAATCGTCACAGCGCGGGGTGATTTTTGGTTTTTACATGGTCGCCACCTATCTTGGTCTCAGCGGCGGACAGGTGATCCTGAGCCTGCAGAGCGGCTTTGACGTCAGCACGCTGCTGATTGTGGCGCTCTGCTTTGCTCTCTGCCTGGTGCCGATTGCACTTACCACCCGTACGCATGTCCAGCCGATGTCGCCCGCCCCGATGGAGCTCGGTTACTTCATTCGCACCATTCCTAAACTGCTCGGTACCACGCTGGTGACCGGCATGGTGATTGGTGCTTTTTATGGTCTGGCGCCGGTTTATGGCAGCAGTAAAGGCTTTACCACCAGCCAGACCGGCTACTTTATGAGCATGACCATCTTTGCCGGGCTGGTGTCGCAGTTTCCGCTCAGCTGGCTGTCGGACCGCTACGACCGCCAGCGACTGCTGTTCATCATGTCGTTGCTGTTTGCTGCCGCCTGCGTGCCGCTGGTATTGCTGCCGCATCTGACCTTTAACTGGATGATCGGTATTGCCTTTGCCGCCAGTATGATGCAGTTTTCGCTCTATCCGTTGCAGGTGGCACTGGCAAACGATCAGGTGGCCGCTGAGCGGCGGGTCTCGTTAACCGCCTGTCTGCTGATGGCTTTTGGCATTGGTGCCAGCATCGGCCCGCTGGTGATCGGGGCGCTGATACAGCCATTTGGCAGCAATATGCTCTACCTGTTCTTTAGCCTGTGCGCGCTGGTGATTGCCGGACTGAGTTATGTCAAAGCCCCAGGACCGCTGCCCACTACTGAAGTGCCATTGCCGCATGTGGTGATGCCGGATAGCCTCGCCACCTCACCGCTGGGTGCGGCGTTGATACCCACGCTGGAAGAGGAGGTGATTCAGGCGTCTATGGGCAACAGCGAGCCTGAGCCGGACGAAGAGCAGGAAGATCAACGTGAATATGAGCCGCTAAAATAATCACAGCCAGGGCGTGGCGGCACCGGTCGCCGCCAGCGTGGTCACACCTTAGCCTCAGGTGATTGTACTGATTAGAGGCTCGACAATCGGGCCTCGCCAGGCGAAGCTGGAGAACTTTTCATCGTCTGGATAAACGCCATGCTGGAACTTCGCCCCAACTGTGAACGCTGTGACACCGATTTACCCCCAGCCTCGACCGCAGCACGCATCTGCTCCTTTGAATGCACCTTTTGCGCGGATTGCGCCGAACAATCACTGAACCATCTTTGCCCCAACTGTGGTGGTGAACTGGTGCGGCGGCCGATTCGTCCGGCTGAAAAGCTGGCAAAATTTCCGGCTAAAACCCGCACCTGAGTCGTTTCCGGCCCCAATGGCACGGGTGGTTATCTGTTTGGAAAAATCTTAACGCGGCGATATCACTAAGTTGCACGTCGTCGCTGACAGCGCTAGCCGCTTTACTCAGTGTCGGAGATCAGCGCCGGACGGGACAATCCCTTTCTTGCGTCGTCCAGGCTCTCGGTTTACGCGTGGTAAATCTCCCCGATCTATACTTCACCTATCGTCGTTAACCCCTCCGCTGAAGGTCACGCTATGCACTATCACTATCTCAACGGTGAAAACTGGGACAGGATCTGGATTGTCGGGGACCTGCACGGCTGTCGTCGTGAACTCGATGCGCTGTTATTACGCCACCAGTTCAATCCGCAACAGGATTTACTGCTGTGTACCGGCGATTTAATCGATCGGGGTGAAGAGAGTGAAGGTTGCCTGGCACTGCTTGACGAACCCTGGTTTCGCTGTGTGCGCGGTAACCATGAGGAGATGGCACTGTCGGCGTTACAGGGTCACGAAGTGGCACTCTGGCAGATGAACGGTGGTGACTGGTTCTGGCAACTGCGCGGTGCGGCGTTGATCAATGCCCGTCACGCTCTGCAGCGCTGTCGTGAACTGCCACTGATTCTGCATCTGCAGCTTGAGCAGCGCATTATCGTGGTGGCACATGCCGATTATCCTTCAGCCCGCTATGGCTGGGAAAAAGCGCTTAACTGGCAGGACGTTGTGTGGAGTCGCCGCCGGCTGCAGGCGATAGCGTCGGGCCAGCGGGGCGCTATTGAAGGCGCCGACGCTTTTTACTTTGGTCACACCCCCCTCCAGCAGCCGCTGGAGGTGGATAATTTGCATTACATCGATACCGGCGCGGTGTTTGGCAATCACCTGACGCTGATGCAGCTGCAGTGACTCAGCGGAACAGACGCCCGTCACGCACCAGTTCGCGTGGATAACTGTTTTTAATCCGGCTTCCGACTTTTTTTGCCAGCCCCAGCGGTTGTCGCTGCCAGGTGACGATCATCTCATCACGCGTTATCGCCGATTCAGGATAGATATCCCGGCCGCGATACCACTCCTCTGCCTCCGCGGCGCTGAGTTCAAACGTTTGTTCCGGCGCGGGTTGGGCCAGCGCGATTACCGCTTCATGTTGCCAGCGATAGCCTTTAGCAAAGGTTTCAGCCAGTTTCAGGCCAATCCGTGAGAAGCGTACTTTACCCAGCAGCGGTGTGACGGCGGCGGGGAACAGCCAGATCTCTTTATCGCGCTGCCACAGCTCCAGCGAGTCATCCCATTTGATAGAGACAGCGGCCGCTGCCTGCCGGATTTCGCCCTCCAGCTTGCGGCTGAGGTGGGAGAATGGCAGCTTGCCGACTTTGTAAGTCGCAGCGGTAATGGCTCGACCGATGCGGTTTTACGCAGACGGGCAACAAAAAAGCCTTCGCTGTCGAACAGTTGCGGGAAGACATGCAGATAGCCCTCTGGCGTCGCAGCCTGCGCGGCACCCTCAAACAGCTGATCGAGCGGCATCACTTCGACGGCGTCAGGATAGCGCTGTAACAGCCAGGCGATGACCTGCTGATTCTCGATCTGATTGAGCGTACAGGTCGAATAGACCAGGGTCCCGCCGGGCTTCAGCGCGTGAAAGGCACTGTCGAGCAGATCGCGCTGGGTAGCCGCGATCTCTTCCGTGCTCGCCAGCGACCAGTTTTTCAGCGCATCAGCATCCTTTCGCATCACGCCTTCGCCGGAGCAGGGTGCGTCGAGCAGGATGGCGTCAAACTGTTCCGGCAGGGCTGGCCCGAAGACCCGCGCGTCAAAGTGCGTTAAAGCACTGTTGCTGACGCCGCAGCGGCTGATATTGGCATGCAGCACCTTAACCCGACTGGCGGAAAACTCATTCGCCAGGATGAGCCCCTGATTATTCATCCGCGCGGTAATCTGGGTGGTTTTAGAACCGGGCGCGGCCGCCATGTCCATCACTGCCGTGACCTCAGGCTGTGCATCAAACAGTGCGGTGACCGGCAGCATCGAGCTGGCCTCCTGAATGTAGAACAGGCCGCTGAGATGCTCAGCCACGCTACCCAGCGGCAGGCTCTCATCTTCCCGGCTGATCCAGAATCCTTCGCTGCACCACGGCACGGGCGTCAGTTGCCAGCCATACGGCGCGGTCTGAGCAAGGAAATCGGCCACGCTGATTTTCAGGGTGTTGACGCGCAGGCTGCGGCGCAGCGGTTGCTGACTGATGGCGATAAATTGTTCGAAGCTGGCATCATCGGGCAGGTTCTGGCGCATTAAATTAAGAAAATCAGCGGGGAAGAGCGAAGAGGAGTCTGACACGGGCACATTCCAGTTAAGGCAAAGGCGGCAGTGTAGCATGGAGAAAGGAAACGGGCAGCCAGCAGGCTGCCTGTTTCAGACTAGCTTAATGTGGAGACGGGATCGCCGTTCCCCAGTTACGCCACTCTTTCGGCGCTTCGTCCTGCAGCAGGAAGTGCTTATCCGGATTCGCCTGCGGTGCCAGTGGTACGGTTGGCGGCGTGGCAAACTGGATGCCGCCCTGAATAAACTGCTGGAAGGTGCCGGTTTTCACCACGCCGCCAATCAGACCAAAATCGAGGTTATAGCCTGACGCCAGCCAGAAGACCGAGTTGTTACGCACCAGATGCTGATATTTCTTACTGATGCGCAGTGCAATCTGCACCCGGTCAGCCATGTTGCCCAGCGAGGTGCCGGTCACGGTACCCACCTCCACCCCACGGAACAGCACCGGCGTTCCCAGCGACAGCGAACCGGCTTCGGCGGCATCAACGTAGATGTTCAGGCCATTCAGGTAGCGCGAATCGGTAATGGTGCTCTCCTGCAGTTCAAAGGTGCGCGCCGTGCGTCCCTTGCCCGGATCGACGTTGACGTAAGGCTGCAGCAGGGTTTCCAGATGATTCACGCCGGTCGCGGAGATCTCCGGTGACACCACCGAGAAACGACTGCCGAGGCGGGCGAAATCGTCCACATACTCCGGGTAGAGCACCGCTTTCGCCACCACCTGATTTTTATCGCTGCTCAACGACAGCGACTCCACCTGGCCGACATTAATGCCGAGATAGCGGATGGGCATACCGGCCGACAGTTTGCTGGCATCGTAGGTATGCAGCGTGATCTGGCTACCCACTGCGCGCGCCGCGGTCTCCGACGGATAGAGGATGCGTTTGGCGCCTTTGGCTGACAGCGCACCGCTCATATTATCGAAGCTGATGGCGCCTCTTAGCGCGCGGTTAAGCGGCGATGCCTGTACCGTCAGGCCGCTGCCGTTCAGCTGAACCCGTGCACCACCTTCTGCCCAGAACACGCTTTCGCTGGTCAGCAGCTTGCGATACTCCGGCTGAATATGAACGGCAATATCAAACGCATCGGCGCGTGGCGTCACTTTCACAATCTCGCCGACCTGAAACTTACGGTAGAGCACGATGGAACCGGCCTGCACATCGGGCAGGCTGGTGGCAGTCAGGGTGAGGGTGGTTGAAGGCGCGTCGCCGATAATCCCTTCTTTGGCTTTTTCCGCGTCGGCAAACAGTGGATAGCGGGTTTTTGGCTGGCCTTTCTGGCCGGGATCAAGACGAATACCGCCGTCGACCCACTCGCGGGCGCTGGCACCCAGCACCTGCATACCATCCAGTCCGAATTTCACATCCAGCCGGCTGTTAACGATAAATTTGCTGTCGCCATGCACCAGTTCGCGATGCTCCGGGTTGACCGCAACCACGAAATTGACGCCATTTTCATCCAGCGAGCGCGACATCACCTGACCAATCTGCATCCCGTGCAGCATCAGCGGCTGGCCCTGATCGATGCCATAACTTTCAGGTGCGTTGAGTTTTACCGTCAGCACGTCGGGTTTCTGCAGCAGCGTCTCATTGGAGGCCAGCACGGTATAGTGCTGCTGCGGCGGACCTTCGCCCGGCACCAGTTCAAAGGTGTTGCCGGTCAGCAGCGCACTGAGACTGGTATCGGTCAGGCTGATTTTCGGGCTGCGCATCTCAATGCGGGTTCCGCTGCGCATCAGGCCAACCACGGAAGGATCGATGGTCAGCTCGCCGGTAACCTTACCGCCGTCCTGCAAATTGAGTTTGGTCAGGGTGCCCACTTCCAGGCCCTGATACATCAGCGGCGTACTGCCCGCTTTGAGATTTTTTCCGTCAGGCAGATCGAGGGTGATCAGGACGCCGCGCTGGCTGTGAGCCAGATCGGGATAGAGCTGGTAATTCTGATCCGCTTTAGCCGGTTGCGCATCGTCAGGTGAGTCAAAGGCTACCGCACCGTTAACCAGCGCCGCCAGACTCTCCAGCTGCACTTTGGCGCCGCTCAGGCTGACATCAGCATTAACGCCTGACACGTTCCAGAAGCGGCTGGTCGTTTTCACCAGATTGGTAAAGCGACGATCGATCAACACATCAATCGCCACGCCATCGGTTTTGTTGTTAATGCTGTAGTCATAGACCCGACCCACCGGGATTTTCCGGTAGTAGACCAGCGAGCCGGTGCTCAGCGAGCCTAAATCGGGCGCATGCAGGTGAATCAACAGTTCGCCGGTATTTACCCGATATTTGGGTTGCGTATCCAGGGCGGTAAAGGCTTCGCTCGGCTTACCTTTGCCCGGCATCATGCCGATATAGTTACCTCCGACCAGCGCATCCAGCCCCGATACGCCCGCCAGAGAAGCCTTCGGCGTAACCAGCCAGAACTGGGTATCTTCACGCAGCGCATCACGCATGTCGCTCTTGATGCTGGCTTTGATCTGAATGCTGCGATAGTCATCGCTCAGATTAATGCCTTGCACAGTGCCCACTTCCACACCCTGATAGCGAATCGGTGTGCGGCCCGGGACGATACCATCCGCCGTCTGGAAATTGATGGTGATGGTGGTGCCGCGCTCCTGATAATTGGTCCACAGCAGCCAGCAGGCGATCAGCATCGCAATGATCGGCAGCAGCCAGAAGGGCGAAATTTTACGCTTGTTGCGCAGCGTGGCGTTAGTCGGTGTAGTCGGCGTTTCCTGTTGCATGTGCATCCCAGAGCAGGCGGCTGTCCAGCCACTCAACAGACATAATGGTCAGGATCACGGCGGCGCCAAAAAACAGCGCTGCCGGTCCCATGGTAAAAGCCAGCAGCTGGTCACGGTTGACCAGCGACATGGTTAACGAAATCACGAACAGATCGAGCATTGACCAGCGGCCAACCCAGGTAACGAATCGCAGTAACCGGATACGGGTCTTCATCCCCTGTTCGCAGCGGAAGTGGATACTTAACAGCAGCGTCAGCATCACCAGCACTTTGGTGAACGGCACCAGAATACTGGCGATAAAGACGATCGCCGCGATGGGAATATTGCCGGAGCCCAGCGAAACGATACCGGAGAAAATGGTGTCTTCGCGTCGTGATCCGTTGAGGTAAACCACCGAAATCGGCATCAGGTTGGCCGGGATCAGCAGCACGATAGAGGCAATCAGCGCCGCCCAGGATTTTTGCAGGCTGTGACGGCGGCGGAAATCGAGCGGAGTGTGGCAGCGTGGACAGCGACCGCGCGCATCCGGTATGCCAGTATGGTGGCAGTTAAGGCAGACCTGCAGGTCATCCCGGGCAACATTGTCGGGGCTTTGCGGATAGAAATGATCCCACAGTTGCTCAATATTGAGATGGATTAGCGTCAGCACACTGAGCACCGTCAGGGCGATATAGGCGGCGAGGCCGTAGCCGAGTTCCAGCGAAGCGTAATCCTGCACTTTAATCGAGGCGACAGCGATACCGATCAGGTAGATATCCAGCATCACCCACTCTTTGAGCTTCTCCAGCATCAACAGCACCGGGCGTAAGTTCATCCCCAGCCGATGACCGATGCCGAGATAACAGATGCCCGCGACCAGCGTGACCGGCGCGCCAATGGTGCAAAATGCCACCATTGAGGCGGTCAGTACATCGCCTTGCTGGGTCATCTGGATCACACCTTCCAGCACGCTGGCGTTGATTCGCATACCAAGTAGCCGGATATCCACCAGTGGCAGAGAAAAAGCAAACGGCATCAACACTATCATGGTAGCGGCCATCGCCATTAATCGGGCCATTGGCCAGTCGCGGCCGCTGAGAATTTGTGCGTTGCAGCGTGGGCAATGCGCCGACTGATGCGATTTCACATCCGGTAAGGAAAAAAGGGTATCGCATTGCGGGCAACGCTGATAACGTGCGTGAGGCAATGTCTGGCTGATAGCGTGAATTTTCATAGGGTGATGCAATCTTCGCTCATCGTAAGTAACACATATCGGTCGTTAAGACAGCGCCTGTGTGCCTGTCTCGGGCATCACGCTTCGATCCACAGAATGCTAAGGGTATAGTAACTAACGCTATGATTCACCTTGTGGCTCTGGATATTTAGTGCTTATTTTTAACGAGCGGTGAAATCACTCCGCTCAGATGTCATTGGTAACGGTCAAATAATGAACAAAACTGCCTTTTACGCCGATTTGAATCGCGATATGCGCGCCTTGCTGGCGGGAGAAACGGCGTTCCTCGCCGCAATGGGTAACTTTAGCGCGCTGTTGTATGAACGTCTCGAAGGCGTGAACTGGGCAGGTTTCTACCTGCTGACGGAAGCGGATACGCTGGTACTGGGCCCGTTCCAGGGCAAAATTGCCTGTGTGCGCATTCCGGTCGGTAAAGGGGTATGCGGTACCGCGCTGGCTGAAGAGAAAGTGCAACGCGTGGATGATGTGCATGCCTTTCCGGGACACATCGCCTGCGACGCAGCCAGTAATGCTGAGATTGTGATTCCTCTGAAAGTGAATGGCACTGTGGTTGGGGTGCTGGACATCGACAGCGTGGAATACAATCGCTTTGACAGCGACGACGAATCGGGGCTGGTCACACTTACTGATGGGCTTTGTGAAGTGCTTGCGAACAGCGACTTAGAAAAATATCTGCAGCTGAAGCGCAGCTAATCGACTGGATCACATGGCATTTAGCGATGTTGTCATTATAATGTCGCCTGTTCATGCCTGCGCTGGTCGGCAAACCCGTTGTAATCAGGAAATTTCATGGAAAATCAACCTAAGTTGAATAGCAGTAAAGAAGTCATCAGCTTTCTGGCGGAGCGCTTTCCGCACTGCTTTAGCGCTGAAGGTGAAGCGCGTCCGCTCAAGATCGGTATCTTTCAGGATCTGGTCGAGCGTGTTCAGGGCGAAATGAATCTGAGCAAAACGCAGTTGCGTTCTGCCTTACGCCTTTATACCTCCAGCTGGCGCTATCTGTACGGCATCAAAGCCGGTGCGACCCGTGTCGATCTCGACGGTAACGCCTGTGGCGTGCTGGATGAGCAACACGTAGAGCACGCACGTAAGCAACTGGAAGACGCCAAAGCGCGTGTTCAGGCGCAGCGTGATCAGCAGCGTGCCGCACGTCGTGAAGCAGGCGAAAGCGAAGAGGGCGCGGCACCGCGTCGTCCACGCAAGCCGGCTGCGCGTAAACCTGCCGAAGGCGACGCCGCGCGTAAACCGCGTCCGCAGACTGCAGCAGAACGCCCGACCGCCTCACAGCACCGCAAACCGGCCCCACGCCCGGAGCAGCAAGCCCGACCCATCACTGATACCTCAACTTTGCAGCCCGGCCAGAGTATTAAAGTTAAAGCAGGCAAAAGTGCGATGGACGCGACCGTTCTTGAAGTATCGAAAGACGGCGTTCGGGTCCAGCTCGCTTCCGGCATGGCAATGATTGTGCGCGCAGAACACTTGCAGTTCTGAAACGGAGGCTGACCCCGGCATGAACACCCTTTTTAAAATTGGACTTATTGCGGGCCTGCTGTTGTCAGGCCCTTCCTTTGGCGCGGAGAATATTACGCGCGCCGATCAGATTCCCCAGTTACATGAGGATGCGCAGGATCCGACGGTCAGTGAGCGCGTCACGTCACGCTTTACCCGTTCCCACTACCGCCAGTTCGATCTGAATCAGGACTTTTCAGCGAAAATTTTTGATCGCTACCTGAACATGCTCGATTACAGCCATAATGTGCTGCTGGCCTCGGATGTGGCCCAGTTTGCCAGCAGAAAAACCACCGTCGGCGATGAGCTGCGCAGCGGTAAGCTGGACCTGTTTTACGATCTCTACAATCTGGCCCAGAAGCGCCGCTTTGAGCGCTATCAATATGCGCTGACGGTTCTGGCTCGCCCGATGAACTTTAGCGGCAACGACACCATCGACATTGACCGCGCGAAAGCGCCCTGGCCGAAAGATCAGTCCGAGCTGAACGCGCTGTGGGATGCCAAGGTCAAATATGACCAGCTGAGCCTGAAGCTGGCCGGTAAAGACGAGAAAGAGATTCGCGAAGTGCTGACCAAGCGCTATAACTTCGCTATCCGTCGTCTGGCACAGAGCAACAGTGAAGATGTGTTCCAGCTGGCGATGAATGCCTTCGCCCACGAAATCGATCCTCACACCAGTTACCTGTCACCGCGCAACACCGAACAGTTCAACACCGAAATGAGCCTGTCGCTGGAAGGGATCGGCGCGGTGCTGCAGATGGATGACGACTACACCGTGATCAATTCTATGGTGGCGGGCGGTCCGGCTGCGAAAAGTAAAGCCATTACCGTTGGCGACCGCATCGTCGGCGTAGGCCAGCCCGGCAGCCCCATCGAAGATGTGATTGGCTGGCGTCTGGATGATGTGGTAGCAAAAATTAAAGGCCCGAAAGGCAGCAAAGTCCGCCTGGAAGTGCTGCCTGCTGGCAAAGGCACCAAAACCCGCACCGTAACGCTGACGCGTGAGAAGATCCGTCTTGAAGATCGGGCAGTGAAAATGAGCGTGCGGAATGTCGGTAAGGAAAAAGTCGGCGTACTTGATATTCCCGGCTTCTATGTCGGCCTGACTGATGATGTCAAAGTGCAGCTGCAGAAACTGCAAAAGCAGAACGTGGATAGCGTGGTGATCGATCTGCGTACCAACGGTGGCGGTGCGCTAACCGAAGCCGTTTCGCTCTCCGGCCTGTTTATTCCGAGCGGCCCGGTAGTGCAGGTGCGAGATAACAACGGTCGGGTGCGCGAAGACAGCGACAACGATGGCGTGGTCTACTACAAAGGCCCGCTGGTGGTACTGGTCGATCGCTTCAGTGCTTCAGCCTCGGAAATTTTCGCGGCGGCAATGCAGGATTATGGCCGCGCGGTGATTGTCGGTGAGCCGACCTTTGGTAAAGGCACCGTTCAGCAGTATCGCTCGCTGAACCGGATCTACGATCAGATGCTACGCCCGGAATGGCCGGCGCTGGGCTCGGTCTCTTACACTATTCAGAAGTTCTATCGCATCAACGGTGGCAGTACTCAGCGTAAAGGCGTGACGCCCGACCTGCTGATGCCAACCGGCGTAGAAGCGGCTGAAACCGGTGAGAAGTTCGAGGACAATGCGCTGCCGTGGGACAGCATCAATGCGGCGACCTACGTCAAAACCGGCGATGTTAAACCGCTGGTACCGCAGCTGACCCGTCAGCATGCCGATCGCATCGCCCAGGATCGTGAGTTCCAGTACATCATGAAGGACATTGCCCGTTACAATGCCCTGAAAGATAAACGCAACATTGTGTCGCTCAACCTCGCCCAGCGAGAGAAAGAGAATCACGAAGATGATGCGTCACGACTGGAGCGGATCAATGCCCGTTATCAGGCCGAAGGCAAAAAACCGCTGAAAAATCTTGATGAACTGCCAAAGGATTATAAAGAGCCGGATCCGTATCTTGATGAGACGGTGAAGATTGCCAACGATCTGGCGCAGCTCGATAAATCTCAGCCAGACGCGCCTGCCGCTAAATAAGTCGCCGTCGGGATGAAAAAAGCACCGTTCAGCGGTGCTTTTTTATTGGCAAAAATCGCTTGCCGGTCATCTTTGATAAGCGGCGGTAACCGATGCAGGCGCGGCGCAGACCGGTGAAGATAACAAAATGTAAAGTTATGTCTTTTTAGACACTTAAACGTTAAGGTCGCTTGAAAAGCCGCACAATGGACATAGGATATGTATCCGCGCACATGCGCGTGAACCACTGAGGAAGATTAACAAATATGATGCGTATTGCTCTTTTCCTGATGACCAACCTGGCTGTGATGTTGGTATTCGGGCTGATTCTCAGCCTGACAGGGATCCAGTCAAGCAGTGTTCAGGGCCTGATGATCATGGCGGGTCTGTTTGGCTTCGGCGGTGCGTTTGTTTCACTGCTGATGTCGAAGTGGATGGCACTGCGTTCGGTTGGCGGTGAAGTGATTGAACAGCCACGTAACGAAACGGAGCGCTGGCTGGTAACGACTATTGGACGTCAGGCGCAGCAGGCCGGTATTGCGATGCCTCAGGTTGCGATCTATCACGCGCCGGACATTAATGCTTTTGCAACCGGCGCGCGCCGTGATGCGTCACTGGTGGCGGTTTCAACCGGCTTACTGCAAAACATGAGCCGTGACGAAGCGGAAGCGGTACTGGCACACGAAATCTCACACATTGCCAACGGCGACATGATCACCATGACGCTGATTCAGGGTATCGTGAACACCTTTGTGATCTTTGTTTCACGTATTCTGGCGCAGATCGCGGCGGGCTTTATGTCCGGCAACCGTGATGGCGAAGAGAGCAGCAACGGTAATCCGCTGGTCTATTTTGCGTTATCAATGGTGCTGGAACTGGTGTTTGGTATTCTCGCCAGCATCATCACCATGTGGTTCTCACGTCACCGTGAATTTCATGCCGACGCGGGTTCGGCGAAGCTGGTGGGTCGTGAGAAGATGATTGCAGCGTTACAGCGTCTGAAAACCAGCTACGAACCGCAGGAGCCCAGCAGCATGATGGCGTTCTGTATCAACGGTAAAGGCAAATCGTTCAGTGAGCTGTTTATGTCGCATCCACCGTTAGATAAGCGTATTGAAGCACTGCGCAGCGGTCAGTATCTGAAGTAAACGTGATAACAAGGAAAAGGCGACCTTCGGGTCGCCTTTTTTTATGCCGCGGCGCGGGTCTGGGTCATACGAGACAGGCTGACAATCGCCGCCACCGTTGAAAAGCCACCCGCAAGTAGCAGCGAAGCATGAGTGCCGCTCTGGTCGAAAAGGTTGAACATCAGCGCCACCAGTGCCGCACCGACGCTCTGACCCAGCAGGCGGGCGGTGCCGAGCATTCCGCTGGCGCCACCGCTGCGGTGACGCGGTGCAGAGGTGATAATGGTGTGATTATTGGGCGACTGAAACAGTCCAAATCCCGCGCCGCAGAGCATCATCCGCCAGATAATATCCCCGTCGGTGGGCTGGACCGGCAGCATCGCCAGCAGAAACAGCCCGGCTGCAAACATCGCCAGACCGATGCCGCCAAGCAGGCCGGCGTGGACGCGCTCAATCAGCCGTCCGGCAATCGGGGCGAAAACCATGGTTGCCAGCGGCCAGGGTGTCAGCAGCAAACCGGTTGTCACCTCATCGCGGCCCAGCACGTTCTGCAGGAAGAACGGCAGCGACACCATAGCGAGCATCTGCGCGCAGAATGAACAGACCGAGGTGCCCATCGACAGACTGAAAATGGGGATACGCAGCAGATCCACCGGCAGCAGCGGGACCGCCATGTTCAGCTGACGTCGAATAAAGACCAGGCCCACCAGCAACAACGCCACTAATTCCGCCAGCACCAGCCAGCCATTCTGGCCCTGAGCAAATCCGCTTAAGGCTGATATCAGCAGGCCGAAAAACAGGGCATTCATGATGGCGCTGGGTATATCGAACTTTTGTGAGGTGGCTTTCTGCGGGTTATCCGGCAAGGTACGCAGTGCCAGCCACAGCGCAATAATGCCCAGCGGCACGTTAATCAGAAACAGCCATTTCCAGCTGGCAAAGGACAGGATCGCTGCGGCGACCGTAGGGCCGGCTGCGGTCGATACCGCTACAATCAGCGAATTGATTGCCATTCCGCGGCCAAGGTAGCGCTGCGGATAAATAATGCGTATCAGCGCAGTATTCACGCTCATCAGGGCCGCACCGCCAAAACCCTGCAGCACACGGGCAAAGGTTAGCATATTCAGCGAGGTAGAGAGGGCGCAGAAGAGCGAGGTTGCGATAAACAGCGCCAGCCCGGCCTGATAGACACGGCGGTAGCCCAGCATATCGCCCAGGAACGACAGCGATAACAGCGAGACGATAATCGCAATCTGGTAGGCATTGACGATCCACACCGATTCCGCCGGGCTGGCATTCAGTTCACGGGAAATGGTCGGTAACGCCACGTTGGCAATCGCACCATCCAGCACGGCCATGGTGATGCCCAGTGCAATGGTCAGAATCGCCCAGTAGCGCTGGGCGACAGGGAGTCCGTCTTGCGGAATAGAGGTCGGCATAAAGTAGTTACTAAAGAGGGTGAATATCATCATGCTAATGAAACTGTCATGAAAAAGCAGCGCGCAGCGCGACAAAAAGTTGTCTGAAAATATGTCTTAGCGCGGGCAGCGACCTCTGCGCCGCCGATGCTTCATCTGCTGCTCCTTGCTGCTGTTCACCCTGACGGACGGAATGCCCGGCTATCAGCCCCTGTGCCTGTGCCAGAAACGTAGCGTACGACATGGCATTTCCAGCGTCTTACCGGTCACGATTCTGATGGATAAAGGCGGTCTGACACGCGAAATCATTGCCGCCGTTGCCGGCCTCGCTCTATACTGACAGTCCGTTCCATTTTTTTTGAAACAGGTTTAACAAGGTGCGCGATGTCCTCTGCTGAAAATGACAAACAGCCCGATTCAGTCTCCTCGGTTCTCAAAGTGTTCGGTATTTTGCAGGCACTGGGTGAAGAGCGCGATCACGGTATTACTGAACTCGCGCAGCGCGTGATGATGTCCAAAAGTACCGTTTACCGTTTTCTGCAAACCATGAAGTCGCTGGGTTACGTTACGCAGGAAGGGGAAAGTGAAAAATATTCGCTGACCCTGAAGCTGTTTGAACTGGGCGCAAAGGCGTTGCAGAACGTCGATCTGATTCGTAGCGCCGATGTGCAGATGCGGGAACTGTCGCGCCTGACCAAAGAGACGATTCATCTCGGTGCGCTGGAAGAGGACAGCATTGTCTACATCCATAAAATTGATTCGCTCTACAACCTGCGCATGTATTCACGCATCGGCCGACGTAATCCGCTACATACCACCGCCATTGGTAAAGTGCTGCTCGCCTGGCGCGATCGTCAGGAAGTGAGAGAGATCCTGCGCGACGTTGAGTTTAAACGCAGCACTGCCAATACGCTGTTAAGCGCAGAGGCACTGATTGAGACGCTGGATCAGGTTAAAGCCCAGGGTTACGGCGAAGATAATGAAGAGCAGGAAGAGGGGTTACGCTGCATTGCGGTACCGGTATTTGATCGCTTCGGCGTAGTGATCGCCGGTCTGAGTATTTCCTTCCCGACCATCCGTTTTTCGGAAGACGCCAGACAGGATTATGTGGCCATGCTGCACCGCGCAGCACGCACCCTGTCAGCAGAAATGGGATTTCATCACTACGAATTCTGACAACAGCGGGCCATTGTGCCCGCCGTTTTAAAATCAATTATCAATCACTTCTCCGCTCTTCTTCAGTAACGGACAATCGGTCACGCCGATCACGCCACTGTCAGTATGCAGATACTGCGCGCTGATAAGGCCGCGAGCAGTAAGATAACTGCACTGCAATCCCAGACCTGCCGCGTTTTTGGTGCTGCCGGTCAATACGCCGTAGCCGGTAAAAAGCATCGCCAGCCAGATCACCGCCAGTAAACCCATTGCCCGAATCAACAGTTTCATTTTGTCTCCTTGTGACAGATAACGCAGCGATCCACGTATTGCTGCTGGTCGTGATTGTACCAGCATGCCTCCCTTTTCTGGCCGGATCGATCAGAGATAACTGAAACGGTAAATTCTGTATTCTCGCAAACCCATTATCTTTTACCAGCCTGAGGGTAGAATGGGCGGTTGCCGTGTTTTCAGATTTTCCACAAAGGTGTATGAGGCAGTTATGAATGAGTTAGCCGCAAATTCGGGACCACTGGTCAGTTATGGTCTGCTGGTGATAATTTTGATTGTGGCCTTTATCGTCTGGTTCTTTGTCAACCGGGCCAGCGTTCGTGCCGGTGAGCAGATTCATTTACTGGAATCACTGCTGGAAGAGCAGAAGAAGCAGAACCTTCTGTTACGGCGTCTGATTGAGGCGCAGCCGGGTGCAGAGACCAAAAAAGGCGACGAAGATCAGGATAAACGCGATTTCATCCGCCTGATTCCGGAACGTTAATTCCCGCAGGGAGGCTGGATGGCCTGGAAAAATCGGTGGTATGACCGCAGCAAAGCGCATCACACGCCTGAGGGCTTTCGCAACCCGGAGCCCGACGAGCGTCAGCCAGGCGATCTGCAACGCTGGCGTCGTGAGCGTAAAGCGCAGGGATTGCCACCGCCGCCGCAGCAGGGTTATGCGGGCTTTACCGCACAGTGGTGGCAACCTGCCGATCTGAGCGGCCGCGATGACCGCATCTGGTGGCTGGGACATGCTGCGCTGTTACTTCGGATTCGGCAGCGCTATATCCTGATCGATCCCGCATTATCGCCGCGAGCTTCACCGCTGCGCTTTGCCGGACCACTGCGCCGGACGCCTGCACCTTTGAACATCCGCGATTTACCGCGGCTCGATCTGGTGCTGGTCTCTCATAATCATTACGATCATCTCGACACACCGACGATTAAGCAGATTATCCGGCGGTTTCCGCAGGTCAGGTTTGTGGTTCCGCTCGGTCTGGCCGCCTGGTTTAGCCGTCAGGGTGCCAGAAAGGTGGAGCAACTGGACTGGTGGCAGTCGCTGCAGATTGACGATCTCTGCATTGATGCGGTACCGGCGCGGCACTGGAGTATGCGAACGCCGCGCGATCGCAATCGATCACTGTGGTGCGGCTGGGTCATTCGCTCGGCCGGGCTGCGTTTCTGG
The DNA here is from genome assembly GCF_002095315.1 of Pantoea conspicua. GTDB lineage: Bacteria > Pseudomonadota > Gammaproteobacteria > Enterobacterales > Enterobacteriaceae > Pantoea > Pantoea conspicua. Next base: position 5,249 of record NZ_MLFN01000010.1, on the reverse strand, counting down.
TTTTCGGGCGATAGCGGCTACAGTGACACTTTACTGGAGATTGCGACTCGTCTCGGGCCGTTCAACTTCGCGGCTTTACCCATCGGGGCCTGGGCACCAAAATGGTTCATGGCGAGCCAGCATATGGACCCGGATCAGGCTGTTGCACTTTGGCGAGCGGCTGGCAGGCCGCTGACGGTTCCGATCCACTGGGGCGTCTTTGAGTTGGCTGATGAGTCCTTAGACGTACCTCCGGCCGAACTGAAGCGTGCGCTGCAGCGGGCAGGGGAGAAGGAGACCCGTTTTACTGCCTGGCGAATAGGGGAAAGCCGAACACTGGATAATACTAACCAGGAATAATCTTAAAGCAGAGGAAATGATTTTAATCAGACTCAGTTTTAACTGACAGCAATTTTTCAGATCAAAAGCAGAATTTTTAATAAGTAAAATCTGAACTCCTGCTTTTATTTGGCGCAGCAAAAAATGATGTTTCCTGTTTTTGGTGCATCGTGCTTTTTATATTTGTACTTAATAAAGTGCGCTGTACAGGATTGGCGCTGCGTTAATCACTTTCTTGGTCTTCCGCTTCGCTTATTATTTTAGCGTTTGCCATATTTGTGAAATAATAATTTCTTATGGTATCCATCAGTTTAGCTGAAGCCGGGCGCAGAGACGCAGGCTGCTGCGACCGCTAACGCATATGACGGAATAGCGAAAGCCTTTATTTCATTGGGCCGAAAATCGCGTCTTCTGAACCAGACGGAACATTCATTGTGAGCACTCTGGCAATTGTGCGCAAAGCTTCTCACCTCGTTTAAAAATGGCTTGCCATTATTTTGAGGATATGTGATAACAATTCGTGGGTTAAACGAGGTACAGTTCTGTTTATGCATGGCATCTTCAGTAAAGAAGTTACGAGTAAAGACGTTGACGTTGAATACCGCTTCCTTGCCGAACCTTAATTAGTGCCTCATTCAGTAACGTCTCTGGTTTCTCTGTAAGTCAGCCTTCGGGCTAAATAAACATTCAAAGGAATTTGCAAAATGGCAAAGATTAAAGGTCAGGTTAAGTGGTTCAACGAGTCTAAAGGTTTTGGTTTCATTACGCCTGCTGACGGTAGCAAAGATGTGTTTGTACACTTCTCCGCTATCCAGGGCAATGGTTTCAAAACCCTGGCCGAAGGCCAAAGCGTTGAGTTCGAAATTCAGGACGGCCAGAAAGGCCCGGCAGCAGTAAACGTTACTGCTATCTGATTCGACTCCGACTCGGTGCAACTGCACCTCGACACGGAATCTTAAAGCCCTGGCGAATTAGCCGGGGCTTTCTTTATGCTTCCGAAGCGCAAACGTAAAGGGTACACTGCGGCGCGTTATCTGCTGCCGGAGTACCTCATGTCGTTGATCTGCCCCCTTTGCTATTCCCCTCTTATCCTGACTGAGCGTAGCTGGCGCTGTGAAAACCGTCATCAGTTTGATCAGGCGAAAGAGGGCTACGTCAATTTGCTGCCCGTTCAGCATAAACGTTCACGTGAGCCGGGTGACAGTGCGGAAATGATGCAGGCACGGCGCGAATTTCTGGAGGCGGGCTATTATCAGCCGCTACGCGACCAGGTGGTCAGCCTGCTGGCCCCGACGCTCTCCCAACCGGGCAGCCAGATACTTGATATTGGTTGTGGCGAAGGCTATTACACCGCGGCGCTGGCGGCAGCCAACAGCGAGACGGGACAGGTTTATGGGCTGGACGTCGCCAGAATGGCGATCCGGCTGGCGGCAAAGCGCTACGCTGAGGTGATGTTCTGCGTCGCCTCGAGCCAGCGTTTACCCTTTGCCAGCCAGTCGCTGGATGCGATAGTGCGGATTTACGCACCCTGTAATGAAGCGGAGCTGGCGCGGGTGCTGAAGCCCGGCGGCATCGTGCTCACCGTTACTCCAGGCCCGCACCATCTGCAGCAGTTTAAGGCGCTGATCTATCGTGAGGTGCAGTTGCACGCGGCGGAACAAAAAAGCTATCCCGATTTTCACCTGCTGGGGCAGCATTCGCTGCGTTACCCGATGGCGCTGACCGGCGCAGCGGCCACCACGCTATTACAGATGACGCCTTTCGCCTGGCGGGCACGTGATGAGGTCTGGCAAACGTTGCAGCAGAGCGAACAGTTCAACTGCGACGCGGATTTTACCCTGACGCTGTGGCAGCGCGACTAACGCGCCTCGACCAGGGTGTTATAGATGCGCTCCAGATCGTCAAGTTGCTGTACTGCAACCAGCAGCCGACGCTGTTCGAGCTGGATCACCAGAATGCCATCTTCAGAGAGATTCATCCCCTGAATCCGTCGGTAGTCGATCCAGACGCCGGCATAAAACAAGCCGCCGTTTTTCATCAGCAGTTTTGGCCGGCGTAACCAGAACAGCCAGAACGCCAGAAAGCTCAGCACCATCAGTAGCGAAGTGGTGAGTTGCGGGCCGTGATGGCTGACGTTATTCCACAATAGAATCAGCAGCAGTCCAATGAAAATCAGACTGTCGATTTTATGTCGCCGCTGCAGCGCTACCCGCAGACGGGTGGGTCCGTGACGACGCGGCAGAATCGCCTCGTCATAAATCGCGAAAAGCAGCAGGGCGGCAATACAGCCTGCAATCAACATGTCGGTCAATGACATGGAACCTCCTCAAACAGGGTGAGATCAGCCCACCAGGGCTCAGCTCACCATGCTCAAAAAGTCGGGAGCCTGGGCTCCGACCGGCTGGCATTACAGGCCGAGCAGCCCGATCCAGTAACCGAAGATACCGATGGCGAAGAAGCCGACGATAATCCACAGCGCATTGACCTTACGGCGCAGCAGCCACATACAGGCGAAGGTCAGCAGCAGCGGCACGACGCCCGGCATCAACTGATCGAGAATCGACTGGACCGTAGTGACAGTGGTTTTGCCGGTTGAATCGGTGATACGCGAGACGACCAGCGGAATATTAACGTGCGTCCACTTGTTCACCAGCGCGCCCATGACAAACAGGCCCAGTATTGAGGCGCCCTCCGTCAGTTTTTGCAGGAAGCCGCCGCCCATATCACTGACGATATCGATCCCTTTGCGGTAACCGTAGGCCACGCCGTAATAGCGGGTCAGCAGACGCGCCAGGTTAAACAGCACAAAGAACAGCAGCGGGCCGAGCAGGCTACCGCTCATCGCAATGCCTGCACCCAGAGCTGCAAACACCGGGCGTACCGTTCCCCAGAAGATCGGATCGCCAACCCCGGCCAGCGGCCCCATCAGACCGACTTTGATACCGTTAATGGCACCATCATCAATCGCGGCACCATTGGCACGCTGCTCTTCCATCGCCATGGTCACGCCCAGGACCGGCGCTGCCACGTAAGGGTGAGTATTAAAGAATTCGAGGTGGCGCTTGATCGCCTGTTTGCGTTCGTCATTATTTTCAGGATAGAGACGGCGGATCACCGGCACCATCGAGAAGCAGAAACCGAGCGCCTGCATACGTTCAAAGTTCCACGATCCCTGAAACAGGTTGGAGCGCATAAAGACAGCACGGACGTCACCCGGCGTGAGTTTCTTTTCGACTTTGGTAATATCAACCATGTTCTCACCTGTTCCTTAATCGAGTTCGTTATCGAGATCGTTAGCACTGGCTGGGCCTGCAGGCGCGCCAGCGACACGGTTGTATTTCGGGCTGAGCTGGATGTAGAGTACCGCCATCACCACACCGATCACGCCCAGTGCCACCAGGTTGAAGTCGGTAAAGGCTGCGGTCACGAAGCCCAGATAGAAGAACGGCATCAGGTAGCCTGCGCGCATCATATTGATGACCATCGCGTAACCTACGACCACGATCATCCCGCCGGCGATGTTCAGGCCATTGGTCACTACGTCAGGAATCGAGCTGAGTAAGGCGTGAACCGCACTGGTACCGACGGAAATCGCCACAATCAGTGCCGGAATAGCGATACGCATCGCCTGCAGCAGCAGGGCAGAGACATGGATCCAGGAGATAGCGGTCAGATTCCCTTTCTCGGCCGCCTTATCGGCAGCGTGCTGGAATGCCACGGTGATGGTACGCACGATAATCGTCAGCACCTGTCCGGCTGCCGCCAGCGGAATCGCCAGCGCAATACCGGCACCGACGCTTTGGCCGCCAGCGATGACCAGAATGGTCGAGATGATGGAGGCGAGCGCGGCATCTGGCGCGACAGCGGCACCGATGTTCATCCAGCCCAGCGCGATCATCTCCAGCGTACCGCCGATGATAATCCCGGTTTTCATATCACCTAATACGGCACCAATCAGCGTACAGGCGACCAGCGGGCGGTGAAACTGGAACTCATCCAGAATCGATCCCATACCGGCAATACAGGCGACAATAAAAATCAAAATGATTTGTAGCGAGGTTATTTCCATCATACTTCTTGTCCTCAGCAGGATAACGAAAATGAGCCTGGCGAAGCAGGCGCAGACGGCACTCCGTTACGAATTAACCTTCGCAATCAGATCCATCATTTTCAGTTTCTGGTCGCTGGAAACTTTACGGACTTCCAGTTCAATATTGCGCTCATTCAGTTTGCGAAACGCGGCAATGTCCTTTTCATCGACCGAGACGGCATTGTTCACCTGGGTTTTGCCCTGACGGAATGCCATGCCGCCAATATTGACGGTTTTAATATCAACACCCTGTTCTACTACCCGCAGCACATCGGTAGGTTAGTAAACAGCAGCATCACCCGATCCTGACCATATTTCGGGTTATTCCACACCCGCACCATTTTATCGACATCCACCACGTGTGCAGTGACACCCGGCGGCGCAACCTGCGTCAGTAGGGTTTTACGTACATGATCGTTAGCTACCTCATCGCTGACCACGATAATGCGCTGAACGTTGGTCTCTTTGGTCCAGCGTGTCGCAACCTGACCATGGATCAGGCGGTCATCAATACGTGCCAGCCCGATTTTCATGTGGTCGCCCGGCGCCATCGGTTTCGCCGGTTGTGCGGGTGCTGCCGCCGGTTTTGCTGCTGCCGGAGCAGGGGCCGCTTCTTTGGCTTTCAGCGCTTTCACGCCTTCACGGCCGGTTTCGACCGCCACGGCAATCAGTTCGTCAAAAGCAGGGTTGTCATCGCGTGCCATCAGGGTTTCGACCAGCATCGGGATATTGACGCCAGCAACCACATCATAATCGGGCTTATCCACTACGATGCGGCTGGCCGCATTAAAGGGACTGCCTCCCCAGGTATCGACTAAAAACAGCACACCCTGCGCGGGGC